>JBNAAJ010000096.1:0-500 GCA_049631145.1 Porticoccaceae bacterium | reverse complement strand
TGTTTTCCTGCCAACTGTCGGGTTGAAGGAAGTCCCTTTTGATAAAGTCCTAAACGCAGTTTAACGCGAAGAATTCGGGTCACTGCATCATCGATGCGCGACATGGGAATTAAACCCTGTTTGACCTGCTGAATAGTGTTTAGCAGCATAGGCTTCCAATCCTCAGGAACCATCACCATATCAATACCGGCATTTATCGCTTGAGCGCAAACTTCATCAGTACAACCCTTAACCTGACCAGTACCATTCCAGTCACTGACCAAAATACCATCAAAGCCCATTTGCTCTTTAAGCACCTCTGTAAGCAGTTGTCGATGACCATGTATTTTTTCGCCATTCCAGCTATTAAATGAAGCCATAACCGTTTGCACATCTGCGTCTATCGCGGAATGGTAGCCTTGACCATGCAACTCTAACAGCGACTCTAGACTGAGTCGGGTATCACCCTGATCAATTCCTCTGTAGGTTCCTCCGTCTCCAATAAAGTGTTTAGCCGTTGC
>JBNAAJ010000095.1:0-505 GCA_049631145.1 Porticoccaceae bacterium | reverse complement strand
ACATTAAAGCCAATATTTCTCAGGGTTTGCTGAAAGCTTTGTTGTTTAGAATTATTGCTTTCAATGGCGTAGGCATCAGCGGATGCTATGGTAAATTCTTGAGAAAGCTTATGCCAAAGTGCCTGATAATTAAAAAACCCCTGATAGCTATCCCTAACGGTGTAATAAATATTCTGCACATCGACAAAGAGCGCCATTTTCTGCATTACTTAGTTTCCTCAAAGTTAGCACCTAAATAATAGTCTGCTGGATGCAGCATTAGTGAAAAGCTACATACGGCATCAGCTGACCAATGCCTGCGAGATAGCTGCAAACAGCTGATCGAATCTTGATCTGATAGCGTTAACTGCAACCGTTGACTAGCGGTAGGCCGCACTGCCCGCACCTGAAATTCTGTTTTTTGTGGTGGACACAGCCAGTCAAGGTAGTCATTTGGATCAATTTTATCGAGCTTCTGTTTTAACAATGCCGGCGCCATACTGCGATTTACCCATATTTTTTGCCA
>JBNAAJ010000094.1:0-506 GCA_049631145.1 Porticoccaceae bacterium | reverse complement strand
ATTAACGTATGCCAGTTTTCAAGACTGGTGCATTCAACCGCTCTGCCATCCCACCTGTTTCTGCTAATCAGGATATATTTTCTCTACCCTGACAATCTGAAGGCGCTGATTATACAGCGCCTTTTTGCACTGACAAGCAACAATTACTCCTTTGGTGATTTTTCGTTACTTTGCGCGCTTACAGCATCATCTATAGTGGTCTTTGGCTGTGCTTTTTCAGCGCTGCGCTTTTTGCGGGGATCATTGGATGCCCGTGCCACTGGTGGTTTTGCTACTGCGGTTAGCGGAGTACTTGAATCCGCAGCCTGTGGAGCTGGGATAGTGGGCCGCTCAGTGCTGACCTCGACCTTAGCCACTGGCTTGGGTCGCTGGCGAGGGTCATTACTGGCGCGAGGTCCCTCTGCTGGCTTGTCTGCGGCAGCTGGCTTCGCTTTTGGTTTGGCCTTGGCTTTAGCTTTTGGCTTGGCCTTTGCTTTGGCCTTTGGCTTATCTTCTGCCGCTGGCGC
>JBNAAJ010000093.1:0-507 GCA_049631145.1 Porticoccaceae bacterium | reverse complement strand
AAAGTATTAATGGTGACGCGTTCTCCAACGATATAAAGCAAAAAACTATCGATACAATTAAGCAAGATTTAGGTCAGGTTGATCTAGTTATCTACAGTCTTGCTGCGCCGCGTCGTCAGCATCCTGATACAGGTGAGGTATTTAACTCGACTCTTAAACCCGTTGGGAAAGATGTCACTATGTTAGGTGTGAATACCGACAAAGAAGAGGTTCAAGAATTTAGTCTTGAGGCCGCCAACCAGCAAGAAATAGATGATACTGTCGCGGTGATGGGTGGCGAAGATTGGCAAATGTGGACCGATGCTCTACAACAAGCGGGTGTATTGGCAGATGGTGCTAAAACAACTGCCTTCACTTATATTGGTGAAAAAATCACTTGGGATCTTTATTGGGACGGCACTATTGGCCAAGCTAAAAAAGATCTCGATAAAAAGGTTTTAAATATTCGTGATCAATTGAAATCATCTGGTGGTGACGCTCGTGTATCTGTGCTAAAGGCTGTTGTCA
>JBNAAJ010000092.1:0-509 GCA_049631145.1 Porticoccaceae bacterium | reverse complement strand
CCACTTTGGTGCTAAACAGGATAAATAGCACCATAATGGTGCAAGAATTATTTTGTTTAGATTTATGCTCTGCTGTATCGCTATAATGCCCACCTCTGATTGATCTGTCACCTTTTAACGCGGCTTTATAATCAAGACTCCAAAAGAGCCCAACAATGACGCAGGCCTTACCATTAATCATTCATCTAGCCAAATTCAAACCGTCTCGCAAATCGAACCCAACGATATATTGATCGATGTGCGACATCCGGCTGAGGTGGAGCAGAGGCCACTGGTGCTACCGCAAGTAGAATTAATCAATATTCCTTTTTTCAACCTCGAACAGCAGTTTAATAGCCTAGACAAAGCCAGTAGTTATCTTCTTTACTGCGACAAAGGCATTATGAGTCGCTTGCAGGCACAGCTTATGCGTGAGAAGGGATTCAAGCAGGTGGCTATTTTCACTCCAACTACCTAACACTGGCTCAAGCTTAGCTAATAAAGACAGTATCGCTATCTGAGCGCATACA
>JBNAAJ010000091.1:0-516 GCA_049631145.1 Porticoccaceae bacterium | reverse complement strand
TGCAGTGGCAAAAAATGCGATAGCACTCAGAGACTTGCTGATAACACGAACAAAAGTGCCGCCTCTGTGCGCTGCAGTTGATACTTCTTTCATAAATTAGTTACCTCGTATGTAAGTGGCTAAAATCAAAACCAAAAAAACCGCCTGCAAGCGTATTGGGGAATACACCTGAGGCGGGCATCGTTACCCTGCTGCCGGCAGTTGACCGTTCGGATCAGCACTCGTATAAGACTATATTCAAGATATATGCCAACTTTTAGAAATCACAAAAATTGGCCTGTTAAGGATAAATAAGGGCAATTTAGGTCAAAAAACAACCGATGAGGGCTAGTGCCGAGTCCAGGCTCCCCAATCGCATCGTCAGCCCGCACCTCTGTGGTGCAATAATCTTTGCGACAGTGCCCCATTTGCACATAAGTTGGGCTTGGAGTTGTGTAGGGCTAGGGGCGGTAGTCCTGACTGGGGCAGTCGATATTGAACAGCTTGGCTGCTTCGCGATAAAGATCAGTGCGATAA
>JBNAAJ010000090.1:0-518 GCA_049631145.1 Porticoccaceae bacterium | reverse complement strand
TTTTTTTAAACCAAACAACCTAAGTAGAGTAGAATGATCAATCGACAATGGTTATGTAAAATCCAACACCCTATTAGAGAAACTAATTCATGAGTAAAGCTACTGACAATCAATCTGATTGGGCAACCCTTAGTTCTACAGCACAAGCTTTAGCCATTGCTGAAAATGCCGTTAATTACGGTGGTATATCTCTTGTTATAACCGCTACAACCGCTGAGGCATCAATACTTCGCAGAGCAATTACCTTTTTTTTACAAAATAGTGAAGTAGATACCAAGGTATTCCCAGACTGGGAAACTTTGGCTTATGATATTTTTTCGCCTCACCAAGATATTATTTCTGATCGTATTCAAATACTGAGTGAACTGCCAACACTCAAAAAGACGGTGCTAGTTTTACCGTTACCCTCTTTACTTCATCAACTGCCACCCACTGATTTTTTGGCATCACGGCTTTTTGACTATCAGGTTGATGAAACGCTCGATCGTGACAAATTGCACAATCAGTTAACCATAGCG
>JBNAAJ010000089.1:0-518 GCA_049631145.1 Porticoccaceae bacterium | reverse complement strand
CCACCTGTCAGTTGAATCAGGTGATCAACAACATTTTCGACCTCACTCGGATTTACGAAATCAGTCATACCGAACTGGCGGGCCAAAACCGCCTTTGCTGGGTTTAAATCGACACCGATAATTCGCGTTGCACCCACCATGCGGGCACCCTGAATAACATTCAGCCCAATTCCTCCTAGACCAAAGACGGCAACGGTTGACCCAGCTTCGACTTTCATTGTGAAAGCCACAGCGCCTATACCCGTTGTAACACCACATCCGATGTAGCAAATCTTGTCAAAAGGCGCGTCCTCACGCACTTTCGCGACTGCAATTTCAGGCAATACTGTGAAGTTGGAGAATGTCGAGCAGCCCATGTAATGGAGAATCGGTTCGCCATCTAGGGTGAAGCGACTGGAGTGGTCAGGCATCAAGCCCTGTCCCTGAGTCTCTCTGATGGCTTGGCACAAATTGGTCTTGGGATGAAGACAGAAATTGCACTCACGGCACTCGGGTGTGTATAGAGGGATAACGTGATC
>JBNAAJ010000088.1:0-520 GCA_049631145.1 Porticoccaceae bacterium | reverse complement strand
ATCAACCCCTACAAAGGGCAAAGATTCTGGGGCATGCGCAGATTGTCGAGCTTTTACTCTGGGTATAGGGCAGAGCAGATTGGCGTCATAGCTATCGCTATAACGGGTCTCTTTGCCAAGTTCAGTAAAGGTGTAATCACTCATTAACTTCTTAACCTCGAGCCTTTTTCAAGCAACCAAAGGGCGACAAAAAACAATATAGCCGAAAATAACCCCACCATAGCAAAGGACTCAACGATATTGATATCTGTAATGCCGACCATGCCATAACGAAAAGCATTTACCATATAAAGTATCGGGTTTAACAGGCTTAAACCCTTCCAGAATCCGCTTAAAAGCTCAATTGAGTAAAACACCCCACCCAAGTAAATTAGTGGTGTTAAAACAAATGTAGGAATAATTGAAATATCATCAAAACTCGACGCGAAAATGGCGTTAATAAGGCCTGCGAGCGAAAACATCAGCGATGTCATTAATACAATACCAATGGTTACCGGCAAACTATATAGACTAAAGTCAG
>JBNAAJ010000087.1:0-524 GCA_049631145.1 Porticoccaceae bacterium | reverse complement strand
CCGCTACAGGATCCAAAAAAGCACCAAAGGACGTTTCAAGCCCCATCTTTCGCGCTAAATAACCATCAACCCAGTCGGTTAAAGCCGCCAAACCAAAAATACCTGCGGATGCAATATGACTCCAAGCCCAAGGTAGGTAATAAAGAACAACAAAGACTGGGATCATGCCAATACGCAGAAGCGTAAGTTGATTGGGAATATTCCACATGGTTAAAGAATTCTCTTAATTATTAGATGAATTATTACTATCTTAGTAAGTTACTCATTGTACAGCGCACTGTAAATAGCTTCAGCTACCTTTTTATTAATATTAGGCACTTTTGCTAAATCTGCCACACTGGCTTTTTTTACCTCACCGATACCGCCAAAGTGCTTGAGCAAATCTCGACGGCGCTTTGGCCCTACACCCGGAATACCCTCAAGTGGTGAAGTTCGTCGTTTTTTATCCCTTCGCTGTTTGTGACCAGTAATAGCAAACCTATGGGCCTCATCGCGAATTTGTTGCAATAGATGCAATGCCGCTG
>JBNAAJ010000086.1:0-542 GCA_049631145.1 Porticoccaceae bacterium | reverse complement strand
ATGGCATGCTGGGTTATTGGCTATGGCTTGATTCAAGCCTTTGCTCCCAAAATTACAGGCGACACCCAACAGCTGACGCCAACTGGCTCTGCATTAACTTCTTGGGTTGCTAAGTTAGCCTTTATCCCCGCATTAATCGCCGCAGGCCTTGCCTATGGGCTAGATCCAACAATCATTTTAATCGCTGGTTTACTCACCTATGGCGGTGTTTTTGCCATCAACTCGAGCATCCACTCATTTTTAATTGTGGCATTTTCAAAGCGCGACTCTGTCTCTACCGATGTTGGCTTTTACTATATGGCCAATGCCGCAGGAAGACTGACGGGCACATTACTATCGGGACTAATTTATCAACAACAGGGCCTTGTTGCCTGCCTCGTTATATCCTCTGCGATGGTGGTCGCTAGTGCTTTAATAAGTGCTAGGATTAGCCGCTAACCCTTAGCTATGGGCGTCTATTTGCCTGTTCATAGACGCCAATCTTTGGTACATTTCACACTTAATTTAACTAATTCTTTTGGCGACAATTTATGAGTGATGAA
>JBNAAJ010000085.1:0-551 GCA_049631145.1 Porticoccaceae bacterium | reverse complement strand
TCCATGCCTATCAAGAGCTGGGTCTCACCCTGGAGTCTGGAATCTACGGAACCACCTTCTTTATGCTGACCGGATTTCACGGCATGCACGTAACCCTGGGTACTGTCATGCTGTTAATCCAATGGCTGCGCGGCCTCAAGGGACACTTTACACATGATGACCAGTTTGGCTTCGAAGCGGCCTCCTGGTACTGGCACTTTGTCGACGTGGTCTGGGTAGGTCTGTTTATATTTGTCTACATACTGACGTAGTCAATACTGTTAGAGAATACGATGCGGCCAGGTATCCCCTGGCCGTTTTTATCTGTGCAAAAAGTTACTCAGGTTTGCTGACAGGTGCCGGCATCTGAGCAGGGGGTGCAGGCTGGGGGTTTACTCTAGTTGCTTCCGGGTGTAGCTTGCGATCCCAGGGAGCGCTGCTGCCAAGCTGACCTGTAAAGATACCGTAGGCAATGGTTATCAGCAGCAGTGCAGCCAAGGTAATGCGCGTACCCAGAGCGACCAGCAGGCGTCGCTTGGAGTTGCCAAGGTCTTTGACCAGAAAATTGAGCC
>JBNAAJ010000084.1:0-560 GCA_049631145.1 Porticoccaceae bacterium | reverse complement strand
CAATGAAGACACAAATCTGGCTGCGACTGCGGACACAGGGGAAGAGCAGGAAGAAGAGATTGCCGACTTTAATGTATCCGAAGCCCTGGCCCAAAGAGACTACACTCCGCTGGTAGTAGCACAGATCTATAAAGCCATTAGGTACCCCAATCGCGCCGCCGATAAGAACCAGCAGGGCACTGTGCGCATTGGCGTCACCATTGATCGCTCCGGCGATCTGATCAGCGCAGTCATTACTCAGGAATCCAGGTTCCGACTGTTAAATCAGGCTGCCCATAAGGCAGTTAAGAAAGCTGCACCATTTCCGCAGTTGCCAGAGGAGATGAAAGCGGACAGCTTTGAAGTCAATCTGCCCATCACCTTTCGACTTCAGTAGCGGCTGATCGAGCAGGAGTAGCGGATTTTAGCCATTCAGACTGGTCAAGTTTTGATCAACTGGCTATAATCCGCCCCCTCCAACAGTCACGCAATCTAATGGAACCATTGAAATGAGCTACAACGACATTCCGGCCGGTAAAGACCTGCCAAATGACATCAACGTTATTATTGAAATCCCCGCC
>JBNAAJ010000083.1:0-566 GCA_049631145.1 Porticoccaceae bacterium | reverse complement strand
TTCAGCTGCAGAGACACCCGAGATACAAAGGGACTATCAGACGGTGCTTACTCAGCAGCAGCTTGATAGCTGGGTGGCCAAAATCAAGTCCGCGCCGTTAGTGGCCGTGGATACAGAGACCACCAGCCTGGACTATATGCAGGCAAAGCTAGTCGGAGTCTGTGTTGCAGTTGAGCCCGGCGAGGCAGCCTATATCCCCTTTGGTCACGATTACCTGGGCGCGCCAGCCCAGCTCAGCCAAGACAGCGTGCTGGCTCAGCTAAAGCCGTTGCTGGAAGACCCAGAGATTAAAAAAGTCGGTCAAAATCTTAAATATGATATGAGCGTGCTGGCTCAACATGGCATAGATTTGCAGGGTGTTGCCTTTGACACCATGCTCGAATCCTATGTCCTGGATAGCGTGGCCACCCGCCATGATATGGATAGTCTGGCGGCAGAGTATCTGGGTGAAACCACCATCAGCTTTACCGACGTAGCGGGCAAGGGCGCCTCTCAGCTGACCTTTAATCAGGTAGCCCTGGAAGAGGCTGCTCCCTATGCTGCCGAGGACGCAGATATTACCCTGC
>JBNAAJ010000082.1:350-576 GCA_049631145.1 Porticoccaceae bacterium | reverse complement strand
GGAATATCACGATTAAGATGGCAGCCACCAGCGATTTTGCCCCAGACGGGGTCAAGGCGGCTCTGCCACTTAGACACTTTGACGTCGGGCGCCAGGCCGTGCTCACAGAAAATCATCTTGCCACCGGGCTTTAATACCCGCAGCATCTCTTTATTGGCAGCAGCCACTTCGGGAATAGTGCACATGGTAAAGGTGACTAATACAGTATCCACATGGTTGTCGGGAA
>JBNAAJ010000082.1:0-340 GCA_049631145.1 Porticoccaceae bacterium | reverse complement strand
GAATAAAATCCACGGGGATACCTTTTTGCTCAGCCACCTTTAGGGCCATGCGATTGAGTTCTTCAGAGGGATCTAAACCAAGAATCCGGTCAACCTTGGCTGCATCATAAAAAGGAATATTGAGACCCGAACCAATACCCACCTCTAACACCAGTCCTTCGGCCATAGGTACAACTTTTTCGCGCTGATATTTAACCGGCTTGGATCCACAGGCGCAGTTTAAAAAATGCGGCAGAATATACTTATCGTAAAATCCCATTAGCCTATCCTCAGTGTTTATTGCCTATCTAAAATCGATTCCATCTCATCCATAATACCATTCATACGACTGATCAGTGCT
>JBNAAJ010000081.1:0-581 GCA_049631145.1 Porticoccaceae bacterium | reverse complement strand
CCGGTGATCTCACCAGCCAGCCGCGGCTTACGTGCAAACCAGGTGATAATAAAGAACAGCACCAGACCTTCGAGGAACGCCTCGTACAGCTGCGAAGGGTGCCGAGCCAGCTGGGTAGGATCCGAGGGAAAAAGCATACCCCAGGGTGCATCTGTAGGGCGGCCGTATAGCTCCTGCCCGATAAAATTGGCTATGCGGCCAAAGAACAGCCCGGTGGGTACCAGAGGTACGACAAAATCGGTCAGGCTCAAAAAGGACAGTCTGTGCTTGCGCGCATAGATCAGCATGGTCACAGCCACACCAATCAGCCCACCATGGAAGGACATACCCCCCTCCCAAATACGCAGCAACTGGGCGGGATCTGCCAGCCATTTCTCGGCATTGTAGAAAAACATATAGCCGAGGCGCCCCCCCAATAAAACTCCCCAGGCTCCATAGACAATCAGGTCTTCGACCTGATGTTCACCCAATGGGGTCCAGGGTCGCCGGGCATTGCGCCTCGCCAAAAACCAAGCCGTGACGAAGGCTAACACATAGCTAATGCCGTACCAGTGAATCGGCAGCGGTCCCAGGTTAACCGC
>JBNAAJ010000080.1:0-582 GCA_049631145.1 Porticoccaceae bacterium | reverse complement strand
GTCAGTGATCTCAGCCGACTACCACCATATCGCGACCCATGTGTTTAGCCTGGTAAAGGCCGTTCTCTGCAGTGGACATCAGGTCATCGACACCGGTGCACTTATCGATTGAAGCCACGCCCACGCTGAGGGAAATCCGCAGCTTATCTCCCTGAGCCTGCATATCGATTTCAGTGGCTGTGGTGCGCAGACGCTCGGCGATATTGACGGCAGCCTCGGCATTGGCTGTGGGAAGCAGCACCATAAACTCATTGCCTCCCCAGCGCGCCACCACATCCTCATCTCGCAGGGGTTCAAGCAGCTTCTGACCCACTGCATAGAGAATCTCATCACCCACATCGTGGCCGTAGCGATCATTGATAAATTTAAAATTATCCAGATCAGCCAGCAGGATGGAAAACGGCTGTTTACCCAGACGGTATTGCTGATACTTGGCCGCCAGACGGCCCTCCATATTGTGGCGGTTGGGCAGTTGGGTCAGCACATCCTGATGGGCAATCTCGTCAACCCGAGACGACAGGTCTTTGTATTTGGTCAGGCTGTCAAATCGGGAGTGATTCATGGCCACGGCAAAGGCGGCGA
>JBNAAJ010000079.1:0-610 GCA_049631145.1 Porticoccaceae bacterium | reverse complement strand
TTCCTCGTCTGGAATACGCACGCCAGCGCTGTAGGCAATATTCAGTTGCAAGCGCTCAGAGATCAGTCGCTCCAATACCTGCTGCAGCAGAATGTCCTGGGGCGGCGCCTGGGTCCCGGACTGCTGAATTTGAGCATAGACCGTAGCTACGCGCTGGTTGAGTTCTGACTGCAGAACCACATCATCGTCGACAATGGCAATAACCTTGTCCAGTAGCTCTATCTGAGCTGTGGCCGACAGGGAAACCAGCAACGCACAGGCGGCAAGAGTTGCAGTGGATAAAAGTTTAGAAATTTTCCTGAGGTTCATAACCATAAATACCATTGTTGAGCATTGTGTCTACCCGGCTGCCAGTGCCAGCCAGACCTTTAAATTGGATTTGAAAGAAGATGCCATTTTTGCCTTTAAGTTCTTCTTCCGGAAATAATATTTCGTCTTCGCGATCTAGCCAGCGCCGAGCAACTAGACTAGCACGCCAGCAGCAGCTGTTCCCTAATGGGTGTATTTATCTTTTATCGCACCGGCGCCGAATGGACCCTCTGTCTGCCACTCATTATCAACTACAGCATAATGCCACTGCTGGACTGGCTGATTGGCAGTGATGACAACA
>JBNAAJ010000078.1:0-637 GCA_049631145.1 Porticoccaceae bacterium | reverse complement strand
CCATTTATCTCTATGATTAAGGTGGCGGCGCCCAATATGGCCCTTAAAATTATCGATGAAGCTATACAGATGTACGGCGGTCTGGGCCTGTCTCAGGATACGCCTCTGGCTATCTGGTACGGTGGCCAGCGTACACTGCGCTTTGCCGATGGTCCAGATGCGGTTCACCGCATGGTGATTGCGCGCCGAGAGCTAAGTCAATATCGTTAAGCTAGAGGGTAATTTTCACACTCAAAGGAGAGAGACCTATGACAATTAGATATGACGGGCAGGTGGCCATAGTTACGGGTTCTGGCAATGGACTGGGACGGTCCCATGCATTGGCGCTGGCGGCTCGCGGTGCCAAGGTGATGGTCAACGACCTCGGGGGCACCGTCAATGGTGTCGGCGGTTCAAGCGATGCAGCCCTGGAAACCGTGGCCATGATCGAAGTCGCTGGTGGCGAAGCCATAGCCAATGGTGCCAATGTGGCCAACATGGACGAAGTTGAAGCCATGGTTGCCCAGGCAGTGGAGAAGTGGGGTCGTGTGGACATTCTGGTTAACAATGCCGGAATTTTGCGCGATAAGAGCTTTGCCAAAATGGAAGTTGCCGATTTTCAGCTGGTGGTCGATGTCCATCTGATGGGCTCAGCTAA
>JBNAAJ010000077.1:0-642 GCA_049631145.1 Porticoccaceae bacterium | reverse complement strand
TCGCTGTGCTTATCAGCCTATTTAGTGGCCTCAATTTTCTGGTCAAAGACCTGGGTGATTCCAATCGGCGTTTGCTTATCGCCCTGGGCACGCGCATTACTTTGGCAGCGCTGCTATTGGGCACTATCGCCTACGGCCTGTTCACAGGTCAACTGGGTAGCACGGCTCCCTGGGATCGCAAACTACATCCGGATGCCACCCAGGCGGATATTCAGGCCCCGCCCCCCGCTCAGACCCCAGCACCTGACGGCGAGCCTCAGTAACTTTTCGTACAGATAAAAACGGCCAGGGGATACCTGGCCGCAGAGTAAGAGCTACTGTCTGTTACGTGAGAATGTAAACAAAGATAAACAGACCCACCCAAACCACATCAACAAAGTGCCAGTACCAAGAGGCCGCTTCAAAACCAAACTGGTCGTCATGGGAAAAGTGCCCCTTAAGGCCCCGCAACCATTGGATTAACAGCATAATTGTACCCAGTGTTACGTGCATACCGTGGAATCCGGTCAGCATAAAGAAGGTCGTTCCGTAGATTCCCGACTCCAGTGTCAGGCCCAGCTCTTGGTAGGCGTGGATATATTCCTCCGCCTGCAAAAACAAAAAGAAGATACCCAGTGCGACGGTGATGCCCAGCCAGGTATT
>JBNAAJ010000076.1:0-685 GCA_049631145.1 Porticoccaceae bacterium | reverse complement strand
GTTGCCTGGAACCGAGCATAAACGCCTCTCGTGACCGGTGTTTTGACCGGTGGATTATCGCTTAATGTCGCTGAATGTCGGTTTGAAAAAATAAGAAGTCAGTATTCATGCGGGCTGTAGCCGACACTGGCCGACACTCACCGTCACTGGAGCGGGTTCAATCCCCGTCGTCCACCCCATTTAAATCGTTTAAAATCAATAACTTAAAAGCAAAATGACCGAAAAAGTGGCCATATGACCGGTGTTTGACCGGTGACTGTTTTTTGTGGCCCTTAATTTAAGCCGTAAAATCTTGGACTTCAAAGGTCAAAATAACCACGTTCCGTTGACGTAAATTCTGACCATTTATCCACAATAAATGGCTATTTCGTAACCAATAAACCCAAAAACCGCAGCGTGTATAACTGCGTTAAAGATCAATTGCATTGACATTAATAGCACCAGACTACGGGGGTGGTTTTTCGCAGGTCAACGTGGACAAAATCCTTGGCAATTCCGATGCCGTTGAATCCCATCGACATGGCTTCTTGAGCGATCTTGTAGCGCTGCGCACCACCATCGACTTTGATGTCACAGGCGATTCCTTGCGCATGGGTGCCGGGTGATTTTTTTGCCTTCTCAATGCTGTGGTTTTTTGATCTGAAGCCACTGGTGATGACAAAGCTAAATCCGCACTTTTCGCGGA
>JBNAAJ010000075.1:0-724 GCA_049631145.1 Porticoccaceae bacterium | reverse complement strand
ACTACTGGACAAAAGTGCCTAAGGAAAACCTATGAGCCAATCTATTACTCTGTGTCAGCAAAAAGACCTTATTGCCAACTCCGGTATCTGCGCCATGGTTGAAGGTCAACAGGTCGCACTGTTTTATCTGCCTAGCGAGACCCCCCAAGTTTATGCCATAGGTAACTGGGACCCTATAGGCAAAGCCAATGTACTGTCTCGCGGTATAGTGGGAGATGTAGGCGAGCGACTGGTCGTGGCCTCGCCACTATATAAACAGCATTTCGATTTACAGACTGGCGAATGCCTGGAGGACAGCGAAGTCTCAGTGCCTGTCTACAGTGTTGAGCTGGCGGCTGATCAAGTACTGCTGACGCTGTGAACCTGTAGCCATGACGTCAGCCTGTCAGATTAAAACCACCTGCCCCTATTGCGGTGTTGGCTGTGGTGTAGATGCGAGCATAGAGAACAACAATATTATTGCTGTCTCTGGCGATCAATCTCATCCGGCCAATCTGGGCAAGCTCTGTGTTAAAGGGTCTGCACTGCATGAGACCATGGGCGATACCGGGCGCTTAATGCACCCTGTGATCGAGGGCCAGCAGACGGACTGGTCAACGGCAATAGCCACAGTCGCCGACAGGCTCAGTCAGATTCGCGACCAGCATGGCCCAGATGCTATTGCCTTTTATCTGTCTGGCCAACTGCTTACCGAAGACTATTATGTGGCCAACAAACTGGCCAA
>JBNAAJ010000074.1:0-738 GCA_049631145.1 Porticoccaceae bacterium | reverse complement strand
TAGCCCTCCTTGGCTCTGTCAAAATTATGGTTGTTTTCACACCTGAAGCTTGGGCTAGACGCCTGTTTGATCAGGGCCAGCCCGCAGTTCGGGCATTTAAAACTATTGATCATTAAAACAGTCCAGTGACCTCGCCATTTTCATCCATAGCAATGCTGTTGGCAGCCGGCACTCTGGGCAGGCCGGGCATGGTCATAATATCACCACAGACTACCACGATAAATCCAGCCCCCGCACTGAGGCGCACCTCGCGAATCGCCACCACATGGTCTGTGGGCGCCCCCTTTAGGTTGGGATCTGTAGAAAAGCTGTACTGTGTCTTGGCAATGCACACCGGGAAATGGCCATAGCCATCCTCTTCAAATTTACGAATCTGATCGCGAATTTTCTGGTCGGCAATAATATCATCGGCGCGATACAGCCTGGTGGCCACGGCTTTGATTTTATCCCATATAGGCATTTCATCTGGATACAGAGGCGCAAAGCTAGCCGAGCCACTATCTGCCAGGCTGGCAACTTCCTGAGCCAGTTCCTCGGTGCCAGCACCGCCATCAGCCCAGTGGGTGCATTCAATGGCCTTAACGCCATTGGCGGCGGCAATCTCTTTAATCACTGCTATTTCAGCATCTGTATCAGAGGTGAAGCGGTTGATACCCACAACTACTGGAACGCCAAAGGACTTGACGTTTTCTATATGGCGCACCAGGTTGCAGCAGCCGTCGCGCAGAGCATCCAAAT
>JBNAAJ010000073.1:0-2156 GCA_049631145.1 Porticoccaceae bacterium | reverse complement strand
CAACCCCCATATCTGGCGAATGAGGTATTTCGAAGAAGGCCAGTACATTGCCATTGCCTGCATCCATAAACACATGCATGTAGGGGTCGGGCTCTCCGGTCGAGGGAACCCGATCCTCGGCGATGGCCAGTTGGAAATCCATGGCCAATACTTGCTGATAAAACTCCACCGTTTGCTTGGCATTTTTACATCGATAGGCCGCGTGGTGAATACCTTGAATATTCATAAAAACTCCGTGCAATGGTTATGCAGTTTCAATCACACCGCGATTGAGTTGATCCCGCTCTATAGATTCAAACAGCGCTTTAAAATTGCCCTCGCCAAAACCCTCATCCTGTTTACGCTGAATAAATTCAAAGAAAACCGGACCGATCAATGTCTCCGAAAATATCTGCAGTAACAGTCGAGGATCGCCTTGCTGAGTAGAACCATCGAGCAAAATGCCTCTGGCCTGCAATTCAGCAGTTGGCTCGCCATGGTTGGGTAGGCGCTCATCAAGCATTTCATAATAGGTTTCCGGTGGTGCTTGCATAAAGGGCACACCCTGGGCTTTAAGTTTGTCCCAGGTGGCCAGAATATCATCACAGGAAAAGGCAATATGCTGAATACCTTCGCCGTTGTAGGCGATTAAGTACTCTTCAATTTGGCCGCCGGCAGTAGCCTCTTCATTGAGAGGTATACGAATCTTGCCATCTGGTGCCGACAAGGCTCTTGATTTAAGGCCGGTGTATTCGCCAGTGATATCAAAATAACGAATTTCACGGAAGTTAAAAAGATCTTCGTAAAAGCTGGCCCAGTGATCCATGCGTCCGCGATAGACATTATGAGTTAGATGATCAATCACATTGAGACCACAGCCTATGGGGTGGAGGTCGGCGTTGTCGATAAACTCAAAATCTATATCGTAGATGGATTTGCCATCACCATAGCGATCAATTAAATACAGCGGTGCACCGCCGATGCCTCTGATGGCCGGTAGCCGTAACTCCATTGGCCCGGTGGGTACATCTACCGGTTGAGCGCCCATTTCAATCGCTTTGCTGTAGGCCACCTGAGCATTTTTCACGCGAAAGGCCATGCCACAGGCAGATGGTCCATGTTCTTTGGCAAAATAATGGGCGTAGCTGCTGGGTTCGTAGTTGATAATAAAATTGATATCGCCCTGACGAAATAACACCACGTCTTTAGAGCGGTGATTGGCGATATGGACAAAGCCCATCATAGTAAAAACCGGCTCTAAAATACCGCGCTCAAGCGCGGCAAACTCGACGAATTCAAAGCCGTCTAGGCCCATTGGGTTTTGCTCTATATCTCTATCTATCTCTTTAGTGCTGGTGTTCATAATGTATCCCTAAGTTCTGGATGACTGAAAATTGGTTGTAATTGCAACTATTATTGGTTGCAATCACAACTAATGTCAAGCATTATCAGCAAATGAGTAAAAACCATCAGTCAGCCCGCAAAATACTTCAGCTAGAGCGCTATTTTCCGTACCGGTTATCGATTCTATCGAACCGTATCAGTGCACTAATTTCTGAAACCTACAGTGCTAAGTTTGCTCTGAGTATTACCGAGTGGCGAATTATGGCGGTGTTGGGGGAGTATCCGGGAATCTCGGCAGATGAGGTGTCTCTGAAGACCCAGATCGAAAAGTCTATTCTTAGCCGAGCTATCAGTAAGTTACTGCAGCGCAAGCTACTGGAGCGATCATTTGATCCCGCCGATAAACGCCGTTCAATGTTGCGTCTGACTAATACAGGGGTTGCGGTCTACGATGAGCTTGTGCCCATGTCTTACGACTATGAACAGGCACTGTTAACCTGCTTTAGCGATACTGAGAGAGACCAATTTAGTGAATTTATTGATCGTCTCTATCAGCATGCAGAAAAGGGCTCTGACTAAGATCTCAACTGCTAAGATCTCGGCTACCCTGACTGCATCATTGATGCGGCTAATATGTCTCTGATTTAACCCCATAATTGCGTTGTTAAACCTGATACAACGCCCTGCTCATAACGCATTGGATTAGGGCGGTCGGCTGCTAAAAAAAGCGCCCCATCGAGGTCAATAAAATCGCACAGTTGTGCAATCACAAAGGCAGGCGCCATGGCCAGCGATGTACCGGTCATATTGCCAACCATCAGGGTCATTCCTAG
>JBNAAJ010000072.1:0-2341 GCA_049631145.1 Porticoccaceae bacterium | reverse complement strand
ACCAGAAGATCTTCCTCAGCACAAATTCTGTCACAACACTTTTATTGAACCCGACTGCTGTATCAATCTATCTCATCCCAAAGGCATAAAACCGATACCGATTCAGCCAATTATTCAAACCAATACCATTTGGATGTTACGCGCTGCCATAATGAGCAATCAGTATATGGCTGTGATGCCGGCATTTTTTATAGAACAAGAAATAATCGATGGAAAACTTGTCGCCGTGCTTCCCGAGGTACAGCTTAAGAGCATTATGATTTCAGCATTCTATCGCCGATCATCTTTTGTGCCGATGAAGGTGCGAATATTTATCGACTTTTTGCGCAGAAAATATGGTGAAAAACCGCCATGGGAAAATAGATTGTTAACTGCACGCCCTGAACTATCGGTAGCTCTGGGACCTGACAGGAAATAATATAGCTACATAGGTTAAGCTAAATATTGAATGAGTGCGCGTTGCTCAAACGCTACTATCGGTGACTAGGATGACCCACGCGGCGCACGATCACTGTGCTGCGCTAAAAAATCAACGTAAGCTAATATATCGTCCGGCACTACCCTAGCAAAGGCACTTGAAGCGATCCACGCCGCCTGTACCTTTCTCTCTTTATTGATTAGAAATGTTGCCGGCTCACAAAATAATGGCATTTCAATGGCTTTCTCTTGCTTGGAAATAAATACGCCCAAGGCTCTTGCACTGGCAATCGACATATCAAAACCAATCGTTAACTTATGCAAGTCATAATCATTTGCCATGCTACGCGCACGGGTTTCTGTATCGGCACTGACCGCCAATAAGTCCACGCCGCGTGAGACAAAATCATCATGCAAGCGCTCCAAACCTTGTAATTGCTTTTTACAATGGCCGCACCACATACCGCGGTATATGGTGAGAAGCGACATACTGCCTGCGGGTTGATCTTGACTACGCCACGTCGTTCCATTCAGTAACTCTACGCTAAACTCAGGTAATCGCTCCCCTGTTCTATTGGCCACTATGTACGACTCCTTTATATTGACTGATCACCAAACAATCCCGACATATAATCATCTATCCCTACAGCGAATAATTAAGCTTGGATTGTGACCCATTTTAAATCAGTAAAGGCATCCAAATCGGCCTCGGTCCCTTCACGGCCAAATCCACTATCACCAACGCCACCAAATGGCACATGCGCCTCATCGGTAATTGATGGGCTATTGATATGCACCATACCGGCTTCTATTCTTTTGGCAAAGCTCATAGCCAAATGAATATTAGCGGTATATATCGCTGAGCTAAGTCCGTAGTTGGTGTTATTTGCCTCTGCGACTACTTCGTCAAAATCATTAAATCGGTACACACAGACGACCGGACCAAAGGTCTCTTCACGAAACACATCCATATCTGCGGTTACATCTAATAACACCGTGGGGGCACAGCGATTGCCATCCCAGTTTCCACCCGTAGCAATGGTTGCTCCTTTGCTACGAGCATCCTCAATATGCCGCTTTATGCGCTCGCGCTGGCGTTGACTAATAATGGGGCCAATGATGGTCTCGGGATCCCGCAGATCGCCCATACCTAAGCTACCTGCAATGGCCACATATTTTTCAATAAATTGCTCATAGATATTGTCATGCACATACACACGACTCGAACCAATACAAGCCTGACCCTGATGCATAAAAATACCACGTATCGCACCCGGCACCGCCTCCTGTAAATCAGCATCATCCATAATAACAAGAGGGTTTTTACCGCCTAATTCCAAAGTCACATGCTTATTATGCTCGGCACACAGCTTTTGAATATGCTTGCCCACTAGGGTTGATCCAGTAAAGGTGACCGACTTTACCAACGGGTGACCAGTCAATGCATCACCAATATCATAACCATTGCCAGCCACCACATTAAGGGCACCCGCAGGAAAACCCGCCTCGCTCATCAACTGGGCAAACTTAAGAGAAAGAATCGGATGTTCTTCGGA
The DNA here is from genome assembly GCA_049631145.1 of Porticoccaceae bacterium. GTDB lineage: Bacteria > Pseudomonadota > Gammaproteobacteria > Pseudomonadales > Porticoccaceae > HTCC2207. The sequence continues at coordinate 368 of JBNAAJ010000072.1, read as the reverse complement.
AGGAAGCAACACTACTGTGCTGCCTGTAGCCAGTGCATTGGCGCACAGTCGGCTGGCCTTAATCAGAGGCACATTAAATGGTGTAATAACCGCCACCACACCACGCGCCTCTCGCCACGTCATACTAATACGTCCGGGATAATCTGAGGGCAGTGTTTTACCACTGAGATTGCGCACCATGCCCACCGCCGCTCGAATAAATGAAATTGCTTTATTGGTTTCGAATTCAGCTTTCTTCCGCGTCGAGCCACCTTCGTTGTGAAGTATTTCGATAAATTGTTCTTTTTGCTTTTCGAGGAGTTCCGCCGCTTTACATAACCAAGCTTCCCGATCATTGGTCGATGACTGGCTATAACTTAAAAATGCTG
>JBNAAJ010000071.1:0-2490 GCA_049631145.1 Porticoccaceae bacterium | reverse complement strand
TGGTCAACCATTCACTGTGCGCGCAAAATCGGTGGTTATGGCATCAGGTGGCTGGATTAATCGCCATGTTATCCAAGATCTACCGGCAGAGATTGATCAGGCCTATCAACAATTCAACCATGCTCCCTTTCTTGTCGCCAATGTGGCGGTGCGTAATTGGCGTTTCTTATACAAACTGGGGGTCACTGCCTGCCGCTGGAATGAAGGCTTTGGCTCGAGCTGCAATATCAAACAGTCTATGTTGGTTGGCCGGCATCAGCCCATGCTGGATCCCGACAAACCAGCGGTATTAAACTTTTATGTGCCTTTCCATCGGCCTGGCCTGCCTGTTAAAGCACAGGTAAGTGCTGGGCGAGCAGAACTCTTCGCCACCAGCTACGCTGACTATGAACAACAGATCATTATGCAGATGAACCGGTTGTTTGCCGCCAGCGGCTTTGTGCCAAAACGCGATATCAGTGGCATTATTTTAAATCGCTGGGGACATGCGTTTATCACGCCTGAACCCGGTTTTTTCTTTGATACCCCGAGCACAACAGCCCCGCGAAATATTGTTATGAAAGGGTATGGACGCATTGCTTTCGGTCATGGAGAACTTGAGGGATTCCAACACTGGGGGCCCGCAGCAGATCAGGGCAGACGCGCAATGACTGAAGCGCTCGGCAACACATAGTGGCCGTGGCCATTTACAATACTCACTACCAAAGGGAATACAGTAATGCAACGAGGTGAATTCTCTTCCCGTCTAGCGTTTATTTTTGCCGCGTCGGGCTCCGCGGTTGGCTTGGGCAATATCTGGGGCTTCCCCACCAATGCCGCTGAAAATGGTGGCGCTGCCTTTTTGCTGATGTACCTTATTCTGGCATTTTTACTGGCCTACCCCGCCATGATGGCTGAGTTAATTATTGGTCGCCACACGCGGTCCAATGCGGTCAGTGCACTGCAATCTATCTCCTCTGGAGGAACTGCAAAGACCGTCGGTAAGCTAACCGGTATTGGCAGCATGGTAACTGCGGGCCTGATCCTTAGTTTCTACAGTATTGTCGCAGGTTGGATGCTGGCCTTTATGCTCGAGCCATTAACCACGCTATTAGGCCTTGCCAATATTAGCCAATGGCTGACAGACTTTAGTTTGGTGCGCAATATTGGCTTTGCAGCGACCTTTATACTGCTCACAATTTTGATTATAAGTGCGGGTGTTGAGCAGGGTATCGAGAAATGGTCGAGCCGTTTGATGCCGTCACTGTTGATTTTAATTGTGGGCTTGATTCTCTATGTACTGACCCAAGCGGGTGCCATGGAGGGATTGCGCCATTACTTGGTTCCAGACTTTTCTCAAATTACCAATCCAAAGCTGATTGTCAGCGCCATGGGTCAGGCGTTTTTCTCTATGTCCTTAGGTGTCGGCACGATGTTGGTTTACGGCTCTTATATTCGCGCTGATGAGAATTTGCCCGTAGTCGGTGCTCTGGTCACCTTGACCGATACTTCGGTGGCATTTTTAGCCGGCTTACTGGTGCTACCAGCCATTTTTGTGGCACAGAATCTTGGCGTTACTATTTATGCCGAGGGCGGTAATTTAATTGCCGGCCCAGATCTTATCTTTCAGGTGCTGCCCGCATTATTTGAGGGTATGGGTGCCACAGGTTTGCTAGTGGGCTTTGCCTTCTTTGTCTTGATGTCGATTGCCGCGGCCACCTCCTCTATCTCCATGCTTGAGGTGCCGGTTTCCTATGCCGTTGAAGCACATCAGATCGATCGCAATAAAGCGACATGGCTGGTTGGACTGGTGTTATTCAGTATTAGTGTCCTTATCTGCTTTAACTTTGACTGGCTATTTGGTTTTGTGATTGCCATGACGACGGAGCGAGCGCAGCCGCTATTAAGTATGGTGGTATGTATCTTTGCTGGCTGGGTTTTCTATCGCAACAGTATTCTTGAGGAACTCAAAAGCGGCTGCCCAGATGTGGAACAGGGGTTGTTTTGGAAAATTTGGCCTGTGTATGTGAAGTTCTTTTGTCCGGCTTTAATCCTGTTGACATTTGCCCAAGAACTTTAAACGCGGATCCCTAGCGTAATTAAAAAAGGCTACCCACCAAGTGCCCCGGCGGGTTCGGGCACTGATTGGCTACCATATATTATAGGTGTGGGTGCAATCATTTGATGCAGATCAGAGTCAGACTGCAACTGCGTCAAATCATCAGCTGACAGCAACCGTCGGTTGCAACTTTTCTTGCCAGGTCTTTAAAAGAGATCTGCTGTCTATTTCCCAGGGATGAAAATCTTCCTGAAAAAAAGCTTTATAGGCAGGGATATGAGCTCTAATAAAGCCATCTTTTGAAAATAGAAATTTAGCGACACTCTTAAACGTTTTCCATTTCCAAAGCTGCTTATCATGACGCAACATTTTAACCGCCACCGATAACGTATCTTTGAACAGAAAGAACATGGCAAAGCGCATCACCCTTGTGCGCATTTTATAACTACCAC
>JBNAAJ010000070.1:0-2568 GCA_049631145.1 Porticoccaceae bacterium | reverse complement strand
CAATTCGTCGACGCGGATTGGATGGAGCATCCATCAAAGCTAGCCGGTAATCTTGCCATCCCGTTGGTTTCATTAAACGGTGAACGCAATAATGAGTTTGCCGGCTCGATGCAAACAACAGCAGAATTGCATCGCTGTGACTATGTGCAGCAAGTGATGGCTAGTTTTGGTGAAGTACTAGCGCGTTCAAGACTTATGCGCCTGAATGCGGGTGCTGAAGTCAGTGAGCATGTAGACTTTAATTACCACTGGTATAGTCGGGTCAGAATCCATATCCCCATCGTTACCAATCCAGATGTTGTATTCCACTGTGGTGATCAAGCAATTCATATGCGCGCTGGCGAATGTTGGATTTTTGACTCCTGGCGCCGTCATAAAGTGATCAATAGTAGCAACCAAGATCGGGTTCATTTAGTTATTGATACCTCGGGCTCCTCGCGGTTTTGGCAGATAGTTCGACAGATGGAATCCTTTGGTATCGATACTGATAATCCCCAGCTTCAAGCTAAAATCGATACCATTCCCTATCAAGCGGGACAGTCAGTCAGTATTAAAACCGAACGCTTTAATATTGCACCAGTGATGGCACCAGGCGAACTGGATGCCATCGCCAATGAACTGATTGCGGCTATTGACGACAATCCGCAAAACAATCCGCAACTGGCACTTAAATACAAAGACTTGCTTCTCAGTCTGAGCAAAGATTGGCGCGAGATTTGGCACCTCTATGGCTATGAGCAAGCGGGTTGGACAAAGTATCGCGAGTTACTCGCACGCACGGCAAGTCAACTGGACCCCAATCCAAGAGCATTGGTAAACGCGAGTAATCAGGTAGGGCTCAACCCAATAATTATGCAACGCCTGATCAAAGCTGCGCTCAATATCGAGCAAATGGACGCTTTTATTAATAACAATAACTAAACCGGCGCAGATCTTCTTGGTAAAGTTCCGCAACCGCTGACTTCAGCTCTTCATCGTAGTATTCGCGATACTGATTATGCTCTGAGGTATTTCTTTTTTGCAACTGGGTTGACTTAAGCTGCAGGCGGTCACAGATTTCGTCCACCGAGTCCTGAAGTTGCTCATAGCGCCCAATATAATCCATGGCGCTATTGCCTTGCGCATCGACCAGTTGCAGATATTGTGGTCTGACCAACACTCGCGCCCTAAATCGTGGCACTACGATTGCCGATTTCATCCATTGTAGCGGGGTCTCAAGAAACTGAGGGTTTTTACGATTGAGAAAAAAGCAGATCGATATAAATCGATCAAATGGGTTGCGCACAATAGCGAATTTAAAATAGCTCTGCCAAATTGCCGGCTCAAGATGGGGTGCAATCTGCTGAGCACTAATGTGGCCATGCTGAATTTGGGCTATCTCAGTAATCGGTGACTGCTGTTGGCCAAATAATATTTGTTGCTCCCAGTCATCAGGACCTTTATGTTGAGCCAATAATTCGCGCAGCGCATGGGTGCCTGTCTTTGGCACGGCGAAAAAAATAAATTGTTTGGCATGGGAAACTATCACAACTAGTCAATCGGATATCGCTGTAAAACCTCAGGTCCCAGCGCATCAATTAAAGGCTGCAAATGCTCTTCAAAATTACGCCACTGATCCAGCCCGGTTTTATAAATGGGCTGTCGCACCTGTTCGGCACTTGGCGTGCGCACACTGCGTTCAGTTTTATGAAAATCAAGACAGGCATGCTCAAAGGGCAAGCCACAGAAGTCGAGTATTCTCCGCACCTGCGTTTCTAAATCTTCTACCACATCCTCATGTTGAACGCGCAGTACAAATCCCGGTAGCACCTTGTCCCAGTGATCCATCAAACTGATGTACTGCCGGTAGTAATTACCAATATCCTCTAAGCCATAGGAAAATTCTTGTCCCTCACCAAACAGCTGCTTAAAGCCGCTAAAACAGCAGGCCATCGGGTGACGTCTGGCATCAATGACTTTGGCATTGGGCAAAATTAATTTGATCAGGCCAATATGGAAAAAGTTATTGGGCATTTTATCGATAAAGAATGGTGCGGAGCCTCTATATACCTGCGTATCCTGCATAAATTGCGTACCAAAACGCTCGAAATAACTGTCTTCCAACTCCGTCATTATTCGCGGGTATCTCGGCTCGCCGTCATTATCATCCGATCGGCCTCGCAAACGCTTGGCGAGATCGAGAATATTATGCAACTCCATGGTGCCATCCACCTGCGAGTGCGATGCCAAGATTTGCTCTAATAGGGTTGAGCCAGAGCGCGGCAACCCAACAATAAAGATAGGGTCTGCTGAGGGATTGCCCAGTCCTTGCTTAGACTGCAGAAAATCGGCCGTACACACCGCAATCTGCGAGTCTATCCGTCTCTGCAACTGTTTGGCCGCATAATGTGTGGTCGGCTTCTTTAACCCATTGCCCTTGTTATAGTGCTCAAAAGCACTTTGATAATCGCGACGATCCTCAAATGCCTTACCTAGGGCAAAATTAATTTGAATCTGATCTAACAAAGGGATTTCGGAACTCGCTTCAGCGCTCTGCATAGCGCTGATCTGTTGATCATCAAACTTGTA
>JBNAAJ010000069.1:2383-2597 GCA_049631145.1 Porticoccaceae bacterium | reverse complement strand
TTGCCGCCAAGCACTGGTGAACACTGGCATTAGGCTCTCTGTCCTCAGCAATTGCGGCAAAGAATTCGCGATCAGCCAGCTCCACGCCATCCATCGAGATAGCCACCTGAGATAAATCGATGGGCTGGTCATACCCATCATACAGATCATCATATCGGGCGATATAGGTGCCGTTGTCGCAGATATAGCGAAAGTAAGTGCCCAACGGCCCGTC
>JBNAAJ010000069.1:0-2373 GCA_049631145.1 Porticoccaceae bacterium | reverse complement strand
TGATAATGACAGGGTACAGATAGCACCTGTCGCGGCCCTCATACCAATACACATATCCATGGCAATACCCATATCTTTATGCCGAGGCCCCTGCAACACAAAGGCCTCAGTCGCCGGTCCACCTGTCTGATATTGAAAAAGGTCAACCGTGTGACAGGCGTGATGCCACAATAAATGATCAGTCCAACTACGGGGCTGACCCAGCGCATTAATATTCTCACGTCGAAAAAAATAGGTCTGTACATCTAACTGTTGCAGCCTGAGTTCACCGGATTTAATCCGCTGATGGATCCATTGATGGGAAGGATTAAAGCGCCGAACATGATCGACCATGGCAACCAAACCGGTATCCTGCTGCACTCTCACCAACGCTTCTGCATCTGCAAGGCTATCGGCCATAGGAATTTCAATCAGCACGTGCTTACCGGCCTGCATAACCTGAATGGCTTGAGATGCATGCATCCCTGTAGGCGTAGCTAAGATCGCCGCTTCGATACCGGGCTGGCATAGCGCCTTAGCTAGATCTGTCGTCCAGTAGGGTATATTGCGCTGATTAGCAACTGCCTCAGTAGTGCTGGCTACACCACCACAGATTGCCCCCACCTCGACGCCCTCAATGCGCGCGATAGCATCCATATGTTTATTGGCGAATGCACCTTCGCCGACCATACAAATTTTCATAAACCCTTCAGCCTTTGGTTAATCGAGAAACCACTGCCACCTGAAATATTATTAGTAGGAATAATGCTAGGTACTGACACTCTATTTGATCATATTGCAAACATCCATTTATCGACTCTCTATTTCATTGAAATTCATCGAGTTGTCATGTAAATCTATACTTTTTTGATGACCCCACTACCCTACTGTCCATGGCATTATCTGCTAATCGGTATGCCAACAACGCACAAGGAAAACCCATGCCCTATTGCACAGAGTTCCGTCTCGACAGCCACGACGGTCATACCTTGTCTGCCTATCTGGCTTGTCCTGATACCCCTGCAATAGGTGGTATAATTTTATTGCATGAAATATTTGGCATAACAGCCCAGATGCGAGAGCTGGCCGAGCACTTTGCGGCAATCGGCTATAAAGCCATAATTCCCGCTTTATTTGATCGCATTGAGCGCGGTATTGGTCTTGACTATGGTGAAACCGATCGTGGTAGAGCGCTTGCCGACGCCTGTGATCAACAGCATCTGCTACTCGACCTGCAGGCCGCAATCGATGCCTTGGCTACCGATAATACGGCGTTGGTCGGTTATTGCTGGGGAGGCGGCATTGCCTACTTTGCCGCCTGTCATCTGCCAGTCAATGCCGGTGTGGCCTTTTACGGTACGCGGCTACCGCGTTATTTACACCAGCAACCCAACTGCCCTTTTCAGTTCCATTTTGGTGAGCAAGATAATGCTATCAGCGCAGAGGTTATAGCGCAGGTGCGCGCAGTCAATGCGGATAGTGATATCTACATCTATCAACAAGCTGGCCATGCCTTTGCCAATCATGCTCGACCCAGCTTCCATGCCGCCAGTGCCGCACTGGCAGAGCAGCGCCTCGTGAATTTTCTAGGCCTTACTAAAAACTAGCCTGCATTAGCTCGCTATCTACAGATTTACCGCTACTTTAGTATCGCCATGATCTGTGGCCATGCTTCGGCACCAGCACTATCCATAAGCGCCAGATACTGCGGGTTAAACCAGTCGGCTAACCCTTGCTGATAACCAGGCGTGAGTTTGATCTGCTCATACCAGCGTTTGAAATGCGGTCTATCTCGCCACATACCCTGCAAATGTAAATGATCAAGACGAGTAGCATAAGGCGCCAAGGCAATATCAGCCAAACTCATATTATCGCTACCGATCCACTTGCGCTGGGCTAACTCTGTATCCAGTCCCGCCAATAAATGATCAAATTCATGGACTGCTCTAATAAAGCGCGGCGACTCAACACCCTCTGCCATCACTTGGGTTTGCACATCGCGCATATAGGCATCGGGAATTGCCTTGAGGTGCTGATCAATACGTTGTTTATCACCGTCATAGGCATCTAACAACTGTAGGCGAAAAGCAATTCCAAAACTTAATGCGGCGACCTCCAAATGGAGCCCATCATCCAACTTTTTCATCCACCAGCGAACGGCCGCACGCTCAAGTGGCGTGTCGGGCATTAAGGCAGGTTGAGGAAATGACTCATTCAGATAATCAACAATAATATTGGATTCCACCAAAATATTGCCATCATGATCTAACGCAGGCACAAGCCCCTTTGGATTAATTTTTAAATAGTCTGGTCGCTGTTGATCGCCCCGACGCAGATTGAGCTCTTCGCTATGCCATTGCAGTTGTTTTTCAGCCAGAACAAAACGTACTTTCT
>JBNAAJ010000068.1:0-2602 GCA_049631145.1 Porticoccaceae bacterium | reverse complement strand
AGTGGTATGGCCGAGGTGTTAGATGATGAGCAGGGCCGCTCACTGCTCCCCTCGGTCGCTCATTATGATAAGCAGGGTCTCAGTTGCTTGGGCTATGAGGCCGCGGAACATAATATCAATGATCCGCTGAATACATTATCGTCGGTGAAGCGGCTTATGGGTCGTGGTTTGGACGATGTAAAAACCTTTGGCAGTCAATTGCCCTACGAATTTGACGCCGATGATGGCGGCATGCCAAAAATTAAAACGGCGTCGGGGTTGGTTAGTCCAATTCAGGTATCTGCCGAGATTCTGCGCAAACTCGCCGGTCGCGCCGAGATCGCCTTTGATAGCATGCTCGATGGAGCGGTGATAACAGTGCCTGCCTATTTTGATGAGGCACAGCGTCAAGCTACCAAAGATGCGGCAACACTGGCCGGTATTAAGGTATTGCGATTACTCAACGAACCCACCGCCGCCGCTATTGCCTATGGTTTGGATCAGCAATCAGACAGTGCTGATGAGCGTATTATTGCCATCTATGATTTAGGGGGCGGCACTTTTGATATCAGTATTTTGCGTCTTTCCAAAGGTGTGTTTGAGGTGTTGGCGACCGGGGGTGACTCGGCACTGGGAGGCGATGACTTTGACCACGCCATTGCCGAATGGCTGCGCCAGCAAATAGGCCTGGGTGAGGCACTTAGTCCGGCACAGCAACGCACATTACTCGATGCGGCCAAGTCAGCTAAAGAGTCGCTGAGCGCCCTACCACAGGTCGAGTTGGCGGTTTTTGATTGGCAGGGTAGTTTAACCCGCGAACAGATGCACAAGCTGATTGATGACTTAATTGATAAAACACTGCGAGCCTGCAAACGCGCCTTGCGAGATGCCGGACTAAAACAGGTTGAGGTTGGTGATGTAGTGTTGGTGGGTGGTTCGACTAGAACCCCGAGAGTCAGTGAAAAAGTTGCACAGCTATTTGGCGTTGAGCCCCTCTGTAGTTTGGACCCAGATCAGGTGGTCGCCATGGGTGCGGCTTTGCAGGCCGATATACTGGTGGGCAATAAGTCGGGTGATGAGCTGTTACTGTTGGATGTGATTCCACTGTCCTTGGGGGTGGAAACCATGGGCGGCCTTATTGAAAAAATTATTCATCGCAATACCACAATCCCCGTCGCTAAAGCGCAGGAATTTACCACCTTTAAAGATGGTCAGACCGCCATGGCTATCCATATTCTGCAAGGTGAAAGAGAGTTGGCCAGCGACTGTCGCTCACTGGCACGTTTTGAATTGCGCGGTATTCCGCCAATGGTTGCCGGCGCGGCGAAAATTCGCGTAGCTTATCAAGTGGATGCTGATGGATTGCTGACGGTATCGGCGCGAGAGTTAACCAGTAATGTCGAATCGCGGATTGAAGTGAAACCTTCCTATGGGCTGGGAGAAGCACAGATAACCCAAATGTTGCAGGACTCCTTTAGCCATGCTCGCGATGATATGCAGACGCGTGCCTTGCGGGAGCAGCAAGTCGAAGCTGACCGTATAATTGAAGATCTACTCGCAGCAATTTATAAAGATGGCGATGCACTGCTGGATGATGAAGAGCGACGCTGTTTAAAGCTGGCGATTGAAGAATTGCGCGAGTTACGTGAGGCCACAACTGAACATCGCTTATTGGCGCGGCAGATTGAGTCTGTTGCCAAAGCCAGTGAGGAATTTGCCGCCCGACGGATGGATGCTAGCATTAAACATGCGTTAGCTGGTCAGAGTCTGGATGATATCGATAAAGGATAGAATGATGCCAAAAATAGTCTTCTTACCCCATCATGAAATTTGCCCCGACGGTGCAGTGGTCGATGCGCAACAAGGAGAGAGTATCTGTGATGCCGCGCTGCGCAATGGTTTGGATATTGAGCATGCCTGTGAAAAGTCTTGCGCCTGTACCACCTGCCATGTGCATATTCGCGAGGGCTTTGATGCATTGCCTGAGGCTGATGAGTTAGAGGAAGATTTTCTCGATAAGGCCTGGGGTGTCGACCCCGACTCGCGCCTGAGCTGTCAGGTTATTATGCAAGATGAAGATCTGGTGGTTGAGATCCCTAAATACACCATTAATATGGTATCCGAGCGGCACTAATGCCGAGCCCTAATAGTCAGGCTGCGATAGGAGTGAAGGACTGATGATTAAGTGGACTGATATTAACGATATCGCTATAGAGCTGGTCGATAACCATCCTGATATTGACCCCCAATATGTTAATTTTGTTGATCTGAGACAATGGGTGATGGAGATAGAGGGCTTTAGCGATGATCCCGAGCGCTGTGGTGAGAAGATTCTTGAAGCGATTCAAATGGCTTGGATTGAAGAGCAGGATTAGTCTGACCGGTTGAGCCTCTTTAAGGCTAGCCTTAGCGCCTGTAATCAAGCTAAAAAACCATTGTTACCGACCCACAGTGCAGGTAAAATCCGCGCCATCGCCCGTTAGGGCATTTTTTTTAACCGCTATCATTAATGTATATTTATTTAGCCCCATTTTGGAGAAGTCTTTATGGCGACTGAACGCACCTTATCTATTATTAAACCCGATGCCGTAGCAAAAAATGTTGTCGGCCAAATCCTCAGCCG
>JBNAAJ010000067.1:0-2752 GCA_049631145.1 Porticoccaceae bacterium | reverse complement strand
ATAATCCCGTGCCGCCCATGCCTTCAAACAAGGCTGGCAATACCTGGAAAATAAGATCAGGCCCAGCAATCAGACTGCCGTTCTCAGCATAGATTGTGACCCCCAGATGTTGTGCCACAAATATCGCCGGCAGTACCAGCAGACCAGCTAAAAACGCCACCGAAGTATCGGTCAGAGTGACCAGCGCACCTACCACTGGCAGATTTTCGTTGGCGCGAATATAGGAGCCGTAGACCAGCATGGTGCCCACACCCAGCGACATAGAGAAAAAGGCCTGGCCCATAGCGCTGACAATCAGCTGCGGGTCAGTAATCTGCGAAAAGTCCGGCACCAAATAATGTTTTAGCCCCGCCATAGCCCCGTCTTGGGTCAATACATAGAGAATCAAACCAATCATCAATAAAAACAGCGACGGCATTAACCGGCTAGACCATTTCTCAATGCCCTTTTCAACACCGGCACTAATAATCAACACGGTTAACAGAATAAATAGCGCGGCAAAGCCAACATTGCGCAGCAAACTAAACTCAGTGAGCCAGTTACCCGCAGTCTGCATACCCAGAGTCGAGGCCACTGGCTCCAGCATAAAGGCAATCATCCAACCGGCGACAATGCTATAAAAGCTAAGAATCAGCGCCGCCGTCACCATGCCGACAATACCAGTGAGCTTACCCACGGTCTTCGCCATTGGCTGCGCTGAAATAGTTTGCAAGGCCTCGACCATATTGGCGCGGGTATGGCGGCCAATAATCAACTCAGCCATCATGGCCGGATAAGCCAATAAAAACGCTAGAATCAGATACATCACCAAAAAGGCGGCACCGCCATTTTCAGCGGCATTAGTAGGAAAGCCCCAGATATTACCCAGCCCAACCGCAGAGCCCGACGCCGCAAAAATAAACGCCAGCCGAGAAGAGAACACACCTCGTTGCATTACAAAAATCCCTGTTATTCTTTTAATAACCGTCGATTCTAGGGTATTACCCAGAGAAATTCGATGGCTAAATCAAAACCCGCTTATTCAGCTACTTGCTTTGATATCGCCGATAGCCTGTTATCCATCACAACAGTCTGTTGTGATTTTGCTTAGCAGTAAGCATCAATCGCTCGGGCCAAAGCATAGCGTACACTCTTTATAGTGGTTGCATTTTTTCGCAGGCTCAATTCCCGCCGCCGCCGCGAAAAAATCACAAAACGCGGTAAAGGGGCTACTGAGTGTTACCGCCATTGACCCCAATGCAATAGCCAACTACGATAATTCCCCCGACACTGGCAGCGTAAGTGCATTTAACGGCCCGAACGGCCATGTGCCTGATGCTGTTAAATGGTCAACATTTCTGCTTTTGGCGCACTAAGGAGCATAAATGATATGAAACCCACGCACTATCGCCAGCAATTCACCAAACTCGCCGCAATACTTGCCCTCGTTGGTAGCTTGGCAGTCACTTGCCTGTCCGCCTCCGCACTCAATATCCTATTGAGTAACGACGATGGCCTGACCAGTAACACCAAGGCACTTTACAAGGCCCTCAAGACCGCCGGGCACGACGTGATAGTATCCACCCCCTGTCAGGGCCAAAGCGGCATGGGCGCCGCGGTAAAATTTCTTCAGCCGATCAAACCGCTGACCGCAGCCTGCCTAAATAATGCCGGTTCCGCTGGTGATCCGGGTGTGGGGCCGGTAACTAAACAAGACAAGACTTATAACTACCGTGACTTCTTCTATGTTAACGGCACGCCGATAATGGCCACCGCCTATGGGCTCGATATTCTCGCGCCTGCGCGCTGGGGAGGCGCACCAGACCTAGTCATCTCCGGCCCCAATCAGGGGCAAAATGTGGGCAGCATCGTGATCAGTTCCGGCACCGTCAGTAATGTGCAGTTTGCCGCTAGCAGGGGCATCGCCGCCATTGCTTTAAGCGCTGGCGAAAGCACCACAGGTGAGACAGATAAATCGGGTAATCATGCCGATAATCCCTTATCACTGATTGTTGCTGATCACGCTGTCACGTTGCTGAGCGAACTGATGACACAGGCGGCTAAAGGCCCAATTCTACCGGCTGGCCTGGCACTAAATGTGAACTTTCCGGAAGCGGTAACTCCATCAAGTGCCTGGTCTTTCTCGCGTATTGGTAGCTATAACGGATTCGGGGCAGTGTTTAGCGAAGACCTGTCCAAAGATTCTGTAGCCAAGCATTATGGTGTAAACATCGCAGCTTACCCGGGGGTTTCGCTGGCCTTTAATAGCGAAAAACCCACCGCTGACCAACTGGAAGACGAGTCAGTCGTCCACAAAACCGCGATTGCCGTCAGCGCCATGCAAGTCGCCTACGACCACAGCCCTGCGGGGCAGCAATGGCTGCGGTTGCAATTGCGCGACCTGTTTACCCAGTAGGAAAGTTTTTACTGTATCGATAGTGTTCTGTTATACCGGCGCAAGTCGGTATGCAGACCTTCCAACACAGAGGCTCTTCTTTTAACACGGAGTCTCTTCCTTTAACCCGGAGTCTGTATTTTTTTGAGCAAAACCTCCACACCGCCTTTTATGCACAGCGCAAGAGTATGCTAAACTTCACGTCCTCTGGGGGCGTTTTGGATTCGACGACGGTTACAAAACCTCCGGTGCATGCCGAGATGGTGACCAATCTCGTTAATCCAAAGTCGCAAACTTATAGTTGCCAACGACGACAACTACGCACTCGCTGCTTAAACCCCAGTAGGGTGCCGTCTGACTGGAGCCGTGCTTATGCGT
>JBNAAJ010000066.1:0-2844 GCA_049631145.1 Porticoccaceae bacterium | reverse complement strand
GATGATGAGATCGAGGCTATTGTCACCACTGCGGATTCTTATGGATTCAAAGTTGCTGCTCATGCGCATGGTGTTGAAGGAATGCAGCGTGCGATTCGTGCCGGTGTGGCGAGTATAGAGCACGGGACATCTATGGATGCCGATACCATGTCGATGATGAAAAAGCATGATACTTACTTAGTGGCAACCATACTTGCGGGTGATTTTGTCGCCCAAAAAGCCAAGATCGATGGCTATTTTCCCGACATAGTCAGGCCAAAAGCGATACAGGTTGGACCGCAGATACAGGACACATTTGGCCGCGCTTACAAGGCGGGAGTCAAGATTGCTTTTGGCACAGATAGCGGCGTATCCGCTCATGGTGATAATGCGCAAGAGTTTGCATTGATGGTAGAGGCGGGGATGCCGCCTATGGAAGCGATTATTGCAGCAACTAAAAGCGCTGCCGACCTACTGGGCGAAAGTGAGCAACTGGGATCGATTAGTGTTGGCAAGTATGCCGATGTGGTCGCGGTTAAGGGCAACCCGATTGAGGATATTACCTTATTAGAAAATATTCATTTCGTGATGAAAAATGGCACGATATATAAAGCAGAATAGTTTTCTTTGTCTATGCTAAAGCCTACCGGTAAGCATATAACGATAATTAATCATACAAGCACTTTTAGACAATATGCAGACAGTCATCAATCAATGAACAGGGAAGAAGAAAAATGCATTTGACCTTAACGGAAGAGCAACGACTAATTCGAGATATGGCGCGTAAGTTTGCAGTCGCCGAGCTCGAGCCGATTGCCGCACAACTTGATCGAGATAAGGATCCAGCGAACAACCGAAAGCTATTCTTAGCTAACCTGAAATTGCTCGCTGAGCTTGGCTTTATGGGTCTGAATGTTAGTTCAGACTACGGTGGTAGCGATGCCGGTGTGGTGTCGTTTAGCCTGGCGATTACAGAAATAGCCAAAGCCTGCGCGTCAACTGCCGTTACCATGTCGGTGACCAATATGGTCGGTGAAGTAATTCAAGCCGTGGCTAATGAAGAGCAAAAGCAACAGTACTTACCCAAGCTATCATCTGGCGACTATGCAGCAGGCAGTTTTTGTTTATCAGAACAGGGCGCTGGTTCCGATCCTTCAGCGATGAAAACAAAAGCGATAAAAGACGGTGATCACTGGGTTATTAATGGCACCAAGGCGTGGATAACCAGTGCAGAATATGCGGGTGTCTTCGTAGTATGGGCGGTCACCGATGCTGAGGCACCAAGCGGCAAAGGCATCTCCTGTTTTTTAGTCGAGGCCGATACGCCGGGTATAACCATTGGCAAAGCTGAACAAAAAATGGGCCAGCATGCATCGAGTACTAATATGGTGAGTTTTGATAACTGTCGCATCCCCAGTTCAGCTCTGATGGGTAAGCTGAATGACGGTTTTCGTATTGCCGTGGCGGAATTAGCCGGCGGGCGAATTGGTATTGGATCTCTGGCGTTGGGGATAGGTTTTGCGGCAATGGATTACGCACGTAAGTACTGCACAGAGCGAGAGCAGTTTGGTCGCAGCCTCGCCAGCTTTCAGGGGCTGCAATGGATGATGTCAGATGCTTATACACAACTGGAAGCGTCGCGCTTATTAATAATGAATGCCGCTTATCTAAAGGACAGTGGCGAGCCTTTTAATAAGGCGGCAGCGATGGCCAAAATTCATGCCTCAGAAACCGGCAATAAAGTTTGCTATACCGCTCAGCAATTACTCGGTGGTATGGGTTATACCCAAGACTGTCCGCTAGAGCGTTACACTCGCGATGTGCGGGTGACCTCTGTTTACGAGGGAACTAGTGAGATTCAAAGATTGATTATCGCGCGCGAATTAATCAATGAGCTTTGAATCTGTTAGTAATCGAGTTGAGCAAAAACCACATTGAGGGTCGTGGGGCATTAGCTAATTTTGTTTGTTACAACAATGACAGAGTGTAAAGCGAAATAAAAAAATATTTAAAAAGGGGTGGCCAGTGAATCGGATCTTTCATGTGTATGTTGTGCCTGCTGCGGTGTTTATCTCCGTGGTGATGGGCGGAGGTTATGGCACCGGCAGAGAGGTGGTTGAATTCTTTACCCGCTACGGTCTATTGGGTGGCCTTTTTGGAACCATCGCTGCTGCCTGCATTTTCTCTATAGTGCTCGCCTGCACTTATGAATTCGCGCGCGTCTTTCAGTTGTATGATTACCGCAGCTTTTTTAAAAAGCTGATTGGTCGATTCTGGGTGTGCTTTGAAGTCCTCTACCTACTTTTATTTTTACTGGTGCTAGGCGTAGTGAGTTCAGCGGCCGGCAATATACTTGAACAGGAATTTGCCACCCCCAGTTATGTTGGAATGGTCGGTGTACTGGTACTGGTGGTTATCTTGGTGTATTTCGGGCGCGAAGCGGTGGAGAAGGTGCTCACATTATGGTCCATCGGTATGTACTTAGTCTTTGGCTATTACTTTATCGAGATACTCAATAATGGTGATGTTGAGATTCTACCAACATTAACTCAGGGTAATATTGAATCCGGTTGGCTACAGGGAGGTATTCTCTACGCCATGTATAACTTAGCCATTGCACCGGTGTTGCTATTTTCTACTCGTGCGATTCAGACGCGGCGTGAAGCGTTACTGGCCGGTGTTATTGCCGGCGTTGCCGTAATGGTGCCTGCGCTACTCTTTCATATCAGCTACGCGGTCGGCCACCCAGAGGTGCTAGAGCAGCCAGTCCCCAACTACTGGATGATGTCTGAATATGCCTCTCCATTGTTACTGATTATTTTCCTCGTGGCACTGCTGGGCACTCTGGTAGAGACGGGTGCTGGG
>JBNAAJ010000065.1:0-2867 GCA_049631145.1 Porticoccaceae bacterium | reverse complement strand
ACAGCGCGCTGCAATACCCGTTGGAAACCGTGAGTAGGCTGAGTCTCTTGCTCTAGCTGTGTCTCGGGAATCGTCGGCATAGTGGAGTCAATAAACTCTGTCAGGTCTTGCCTCAGTATATCTAAGTCGGCGCCACAGGCCCTGAGCACACTGGAGGCGGAGGCATCATCCAATAGCGCGAGCAGCAGGTGTTCTACCGTCATAAACTCATGACGCTTCTCACGGGCTGTTTTAAACGCCAGATTCAGGGTGACTTCAAGCTCTCTACTCAACATAGTTATGACTCTTCTTCATCGTCGCAGGGTTCTATTTCGCACAGTAGCGGGTGCTGATGGTCCATAGAGTATTGATTGACAACTGCAGCTTTTGTCTCTGCCACATCTTCAGTATAGATGCCACAAACGCCCTTTCCTTCAGTATGTATCTTGAGCATGATCCTAGTCGCATTCTCACGTGACTTATAGAAAAATTGCTCAATTAGCTCAACCACAAATTCCATGGGTGTATAGTCATCATTTAACAGCACTACGCTAAACATACGGGGCTTTTTTAACTTTGGTCTTGATTCTTCGACCACAGTATCGCTGCCGCGTTGCCAGTCTGGTGTATTTTTTTCGTCGCTCATGTAAAAACAGCCGATTACCTAACAATAAAAGAGTGCCTGTATCTTACAACAGAACCCCCAAAGCAGTGAACCGATGAGCGGTACTTGACAGAAACTTGCGGCAATTTAGGCTTAATGGGCTCTCGCAAGAGAGATTTTGGGCACAAACAAGATGTTTGCCCGCTTGACCTCCCTCCGCCCGTTGTCTGTTAGCAGAGATCGGTAACAGTAAAGGCGGGAACACAGGTTAATTCTTTGCCCTTTCAAACTCGGCTCTGGGTTAATTTCACATTACTTCAACGGATGAAGGCAGCAGGTTATGTCAAAAATAGGCACTATAAAGTGGTTCAGCAACGCGAAAGGGTTCGGTTTTATCCTCCCCAGTCATGGCGAAGGGGATATTTTTGTTCACTACAGTTCAATTAACGTAGAAGGTTATAAGACCTTAAAAGCCGGGCAGAGGGTGAGTTATGAAACCGAGCGCGGCGATAAAGGGTTACATGCCATAAATATTACCCCTATCAGCCCAGAGAATGCTCCAACGGATTCGGTTGATACGCCTGCGTTAACTGGCGCCGTGGCTTAAACCACGATCTATTAAAAAAGCCGGCACTGATACCAGCGCCGGCTTTTTTATTTAGGCAAACAGCTGATGCTGCTTGTCTATAATTACATATTGTCGATCATTGCGTCGCCAAACTCCGAGCAGGACATAAGAATCGCATCTTCCATCAGTCGCTCGAAATCATAGGTCACTTTCTTTTCAGAGATCGCACCCTCGATACCTTTGATTACCAAGTCTGCAGCCTCTCCCCAGCCCAGATGACGCAGCATCATTTCAGCAGAGAGGATCAATGAACCAGGGTTTACTTTGTCCTGACCAGCGTACTTTGGCGCTGTACCATGAGTTGCTTCAAAGATGGCCACATCGTCAGATAGGTTTGCGCCCGGCGCAATTCCGATACCACCTACCTGAGCAGCCAGCGCATCTGAAATATAGTCGCCATTGAGATTCAATGTCGCCAGCACGCTGTACTCGTCTGGGCGCAGAATAATCTGCTGCAGCATAGCGTCAGCAATAACATCCTTGATAATGATGTCTTCGCCGGTTTTGGGGTTCTTAACCACATGCCAGGGGCCACCATCCAGAGGCTCACCACCAAACTGCTCAGCGGCAACTTCGTAGCCCCAGTCACAGAAGGCACCTTCGGTAAACTTCATGATATTGCCTTTGTGAACCAGAGTTACAGAGGGCTTGTTTTGATCTATAGCATACTGAATGGCTTTGCTGACAAGGCGCTTGGTGCCCTGCTCTGATACTGGCTTAACGCCGATACCACAGTTTTGGTCGAAGCGAATCTTGCTTACGCTCATCTCTTCCTGCAAAAACTTGATGACCTGGTTGGCTTCGTCTGTGCCAGCGCGCCACTCAATACCGGCGTAGATATCTTCCGAATTCTCTCGGAAGATGCACATATCAACTTTGTGGGGCTCTTTAACTGGCGAGGGTACACCTTCAAACCAACGAACCGGACGCTGGCAGACAAACAGGTCAAGTTCCTGACGCAGCGCAACATTAAGCGATCTAAAGCCACCTCCAACTGGTGTGGTCAGAGGGCCCTTGATAGAAACCGCGTATTCTTTGACAGCTTCCAAGGTCTCAGCGGGGAACCAGTCGCCCTCGTACATCTCGGCCGCTTTTTCACCACAGTACACTTCCATCCAGGATATTTTCTTGCTGCCGTCATAGGCTTTGGCAACAGCCGCATCTATCACTTTTACCATGACTGGAGTGATATCTACGCCAATGCCGTCTCCCTCGATAAAAGGAATGATTGGATTGTTAGGTACATTGAGCGAAAGGTCTGCGTTGACCGTAATTTTTTCACCAGATTGTGGAATCTGGATATGTTGGTATCCCATTGTTATCTCCGAGAGTTAAAGCTGAGTTAAAGAATAATTTGTAAAAAAATTACTAGAATGCGCGCATTTTACAGCATTTCACGGCTTTTTTGTAACCTTGTTTCATTTACAATGGGCCCAAATGGAGAAAAAAATTGGCCAAATTGATCTTATTAAATAAACCCTTCCAGGTATTGAGCCAATTTACGACTGATACTGACAAACGCACGCTGGCGGACTACCTCTCAATCAAAAATATCTATCCGGCGGGTCGCCTCGATTTTGACTCCGAAGGTTTGTTACTGTTGACAGACAATGGTCGCTTACAGGCACAAATCAGTGACCCTAGATATAAGCTACC
>JBNAAJ010000064.1:0-3072 GCA_049631145.1 Porticoccaceae bacterium | reverse complement strand
CATTCATACGATTGAGGGTACGTAAAAAAGTGGATTTACCACAACCGGAAGGGCCGATCATGGCAATCACTTCATTTTGCGCAATATCAATACTGACATCATGGATCGCCTGTTTGTCACTATAGAATACATTGATATTGCGCATGGTCATTTTAGGCTCGTCGGTAAAGCTCTGACCAACGGTGGCCTCTCCTTCTGCAACCTGAAGATCCTGATTCGCGGCCGCGTTAGTTTTTGCACCTGCGGCTTGTTTTGGCTTTTTGGCAACTGTCGCTGCTTTGGTCATAGTCTGGTCCTTTCTACCAACGGCGCTCTAAACGCTTTCTTAGCCACACGGCTGTTGTATTCATAACGATTAAAAAGCTCAGCAATACCATAATAGCCGCTGAGGTTTTTTCAATAAAGGCGCGCTCTGGACTATCGGCCCAGAGAAAAATTTGCACGGGCAATACCGTCGCTGGATCAGTAAAGCCTGCAGGAATATCAACAATAAAGGCCACCATACCAATCATCAATAGCGGTGCGGTTTCACCCAATGCCTGTGCCATACCAATAATGGCGCCGGTAAGCATACCCGGCAACGCCAATGGCAACACATGATGTAATACCACTTGATACTTGGATGCACCCATACCCAGTGCCGCTTCGCGTATCGACGGCGGTACCGATTTAATTGCCGCGCGGCTGGTAATAATAATGGTGGGCAGGGTCATTAGGGTTAACACCAAGCCCCCGACAATGGGCACCGATCGCGGCACATGGAAAAAGTTAATAAAGATAGCCAAGCCCAACAGACCAAAAATAATCGAGGGTACCGCAGCCAAGTTATTAATATTGACTTCAATAAAATCGGTCCAGCGATTTTTCGGCGCAAACTCTTCCAAGTAAATCGCCGCAGAAACCCCAATTGGGAAGGACAGTAGCAATGTTAGGATCAAGGTAAATAACGAGCCCATAATCGCGCCACGTATACCGGCTTGCTCGGGCTCACGGGAGTCACCGCGGGTAAACAGATTGCTGTTAAATTGCAGGCGGATATTGCCTTCATTGTGCAGTTGGTCAATCCAAGCTATTTGCTTATCGGACATTCTCGCAGCATAGGGTTCGCCATCAAGCCAGCTTTTATAGTAGGTATCTATATCATCATCGGCGAGAATCCAAATGTGCTCTTGCTCGCCCAATAATAGCGGGTTGGCTATCAGTCGATCTTTCAAATCAAAGCCTGCACCATTGCTTAACAACCCGTAAAGCTTACGCTTATCACGACGCCCAGAGACATCAGTAAACTTGGCCCGCAAGGCAGATTTTGGAATTGCGCCCCAGTTGCCATCAGCCAGCTGTACCGGATCAGCCATATTGGCAACACCAATAAGCTCCTGATCATATTCGACTTCTAACTGGATATAGGTAACCTGAAAAGCGCCGTGGCCTTTGCTGATAATATCGGTAAATAGCACCATCACTGCGGCCAAACCAATAGCAATAGCGATACGGCCGTACCAGCGGAATCTCGACTCAGCGCGCTTACGCTTGGTCAACGACTGCTGAATTTTTTGTAAATTATCCATCGACTTACTCATATTGCTCTCGATACTTTTTCACAATATGCAGAGCGAAAATATTTAATAACAATGTGACCGTAAATAACATTAGGCCCAAAGCGAAGGCTGCCAATGTTTTTGGACTATCAAATTCTTGGTCACCGGTTAATAAGGTCACAATTTGTACCGTAACCGTGGTCACCGACTCCAGCGGGTTAGCAGTTAATTTTGCCGCCATGCCGGCCGCCATCACTACGATCATGGTTTCACCAATCGCCCGCGACACCGCCAACATAATACCGCCGACAATGCCGGGTAGAGCGGCTGGAATAATCACGCGCCTCACCGTTTCGGACTGTGTTGCGCCCATTGCCAACGAGCCGTCGCGCATAGACTGAGGTACTGCGGTAATGACATCATCAGCAAGTGAGGAGATAAACGGAATAATCATAATGCCCATCACACCGCCTGCCGCTAACGCGCTTTCCGATGACACTGATAGACCCATGCTAGTACCGAGGTCACGCAAAAACGGGGCAACGGTAAGCGCGGCAAAGAAACCGTAAACCACTGTCGGTATGCCCGCCAATACCTCGAGTGTTGGCTTGGCAAAGGCGCGCACAGACTTGCTGGCGTATTCAGCCAAGTAAATGGCCGACATCAATCCGATGGGCACCGCCACCGCCATGGCGACAGCCGACACCAATAGGGTTCCAACAAATAATGGCACCGCACCAAAGCTGCCCGATGAACCGACTTGGTCCTCTCGTATCGCCGTTTGCGGGCTCCACTCCAAACCAAAAATAAACTGATGGACAGGCACAGATCGAAAAAACTGGATGGATTCAAACAGCACTGAGAGCACAATGCCTAAAGTGGTAAAAATAGCCAGACAAGCACAGGCGAGAAGCAAGTTCTGCATGACTTTTTCAACCATTGGCCGCGCCCTGAATGCTGGGTTTATTTTTGACCAGCCTAAATACAAGCCTATCAGGGTCAGACACAACATCAGCGCAGTCAGTGACCATTGCGAGATTGTCTTTAGCTGAATCATATAATCAGCCGCGATCAGTAATGCCGCATCTTGACCGCGACGACCGAGGATGCCCTCGGCAATATTACTGATCTTGTTAAGTTGCAAGTTATACGTAGCAAGACTGTCATCAGCTAACTGGTCACTGATCGAACCCATCACCAATCCGTTAATCAGCGGCTCATCAAAGATCATCCATAAACACAGCAAAATCAGGGAAGGCAGTGCACACCACAATGCGGTATGGGCGCCGTAATAAGAGGGCAGAGAATGGAGATTTTTTATACCGCCTAATGGCTTGGCCATGGCTAAAGAGCGGCCACGACCGATGTAAAAGGCAAAAATACCCAAGGCAAGAATCAGTATTAAAATATTAGTGGCTTGCATAAGGCTGAAAAAGTCCTTGAAACAATAAAAACAACCCGGCTCAGTGAACCGGGCTGCATAGTGACAATATCAGCGCATTATTTCAATGCTTCATTGCCTGTCATTGGCGTC
>JBNAAJ010000063.1:0-3086 GCA_049631145.1 Porticoccaceae bacterium | reverse complement strand
AAAAATAGTTGTTTTTTTGCTATCCAAAGTGAAATGGCTTTTGTTACCCTAGATCATCTGAATTTATATAGCACTGTTACAGACTTATAAATTACATAAAGGTTGCAAAACCCGCTCATGGATGCAAAAAATAGTTCTCAGCGTACTCAATTATTGACCTCGTTGGGTAAACTCGCCAGAAAAAATCTAGATAAGTCGCAAGCTCGGTTGTTTAATCAATTTATTGCCAGTGCTGTGCACTTTCACCCGGATGCTGAGTATCTTGGTCGCCCCGAGGCAGATATTTTTCATAGCTTATGGGGGTTGCTGAATTTTGCCATTGATCGTCCACTGTCCTCTGATGGATGCCAAGCCTCGATTCGAGTATTTAATCCCGCTATTGATACAGATGGCTGGTCCAATCGCCACACTAGTATTTTTATTAATCAGAGAGATATGCCTTTTCTGGTCGACTCGCTGCGCATTGTACTCAATCGACGAGGGCTCAATATTTACAACTTGCAGAGCAATCCAGTTTGGGTTCTTCGCGATGATCAAGGTGTTTTGCAGAGTACCCATGCCGAGTATATTGATGGAGCCACGCATGAATCGCTCATTACTATTGAAATAGACCGCCATGCTGAGGATGAACTGGATCCTCTACACCAAGAATTGTTGGCAGTATTGGACGATGTCGAACTTGTGGTTGATGATTTTGAAGCCATGCGCGCTCGCCTTGACAGTCTGATAACAGAGTTGCAACAGGTTGCACCGGATACGGAAGATGTGCAGGAGTCACTGGAATTCCTGCGCTGGATCTACAATGGGTATTTCACTTTTACTGGCTGTATTGAGTTTTCCCTGCAACAAAATGCAGGGAAACAATCTCTCGTAGAAAAATCAGATAGTCGCTTTGGTCTGTTTCGAAAATATGATGGTGATGCTCGCCGCGGTACTATTACAGAGTTAAGTCCTGGGGTGCAGGCACTGTATCAAAGCGATCAGGTGCTTAGCGTCACCAAATCTGCTCAGCGCTCCAGAGTGCATCGAGATATTTATTCAGATTATATCGTCGTCAAGCGTTTCAATACTGATGGTGTGGCAGTGGGCGAGGTGCGCTTTTTGGGGCTCTATACCTCGCAGTTTTACTCCTATAGTCCGCGGCGCATTCCGATATTGCGCAAAAAGATCAGCTGGGTTATCGACAATTCAGGCTTTAGTCCCACAAGCCATGATGGTAAAGCACTACAGGCGATTTTAGACTTTCATCCGCGAGATGAATTATTCCATGTCAGTCGTGAAGCACTGTCTACCACTGCTATTGGCATCTGGCAGATCTATGAGCGGCGGGCAACCAAAGTATTCTTGCACCCAGACCCGTTTAATAAATTTGTTAGTTGTTTGGTTTATATTCCTCGCGAAGCGTTTAGTACAGTCGCACGACAAAAAATTCGCGAGGCCATTGGCGAGCAGTTAGGGGCGGTGGAGTCTGAGTTCAGTACGCAGTTTTTACCTGAATCAGTATTGGTGCGTATCTATCTCGTCTATCAACTTGATCAGCAGAGTCCTGCGCAGGTGACGGGCGATCAGCTGGAGAATTTGGTTAAGCAAATCACTACAAGCTGGTCAGATAAGTTTGCTGAGACCGCACTGCAAACCATGCCTGAGGTAGATGCGCTGAGGTTGGCGCGGTGCTTTAAGCAGGCCTTTTCCTCGGCCTACACAGAGCAATACAGTCCTGAGCAGGCTCTGCGGCATATTGAACTTTTTGATACGCTAAATGATGCCAATGAATTGGCTATTGAATTAAGACATCAGAATCAGACCGGCAATAATGATTTGCAACTGACGCTGTTTCACCATGATAGCGCTCTGGCACTGTCCGATATGATTCCTATATTGGAAAATCTCGGATTTCGGGTGATTATGGAGCGTCCCTATTTAATCCAACCTGATAATCAAGCCCAGATATGGCTACAAGAATTTGATCTGTCATTCTCTTTGCATGTCGATGTTGATGTATCCGCGGTTCAGAGTGATTTTATCGAGGCATTGAGTAGGGTTTGGTCAGGTGATGCTGAAAACGATAGCTTTAACCGGCTGGTGGTTGGTGCTGGCTTGGACTGGCGTTCTGTGGCGATGTTGCGCCTGTACGCTCGTTATTTAAAGCAGCTAGGTGTGTCCTACAGCCAAGAGTTTATTGCCGATACTTTGTCTCGTTATCTGGATATTACAGGCAACTTGGTGGCTCTATTTAAATGCTATTTTGACCCCGGTTATGCCGATGATAAACGCGCTGAACAGGCCGACGGTTATGAGAGCAAGGTAATTGCGGCATTAGAGACCGTGGACAATAGTAACGAAGATACTGTGCTAAGGGCCTATCTTGAGGTGATCTGTGCCACCCTGCGCACCAATTTTTTCCAGCCTTTGGGCGACGGTAGCCATAAATCCTATATTTCGGTGAAACTTGAATCGACAAAGATCTCGTTGGCACCAAAACCACGACCGGCTTTTGAAATCTTCGTTTATTCTCCCAGAGTCGAGGGCGTACATCTCCGCGGCGGTAAGGTAGCCCGTGGCGGTCTGCGCTGGTCAGATCGATTGGAAGATTACCGTACCGAAATATTGGGCTTGGTCAAGGCTCAGCAAGTTAAAAATGCGGTGATTGTGCCTACAGGGGCCAAAGGCGGGTTTGTCGCTAAACAGGCCACCATGGCCGCAGGGCGTGAGGGCTGGCTACAGGAAGGCATTGCCAGCTATAAGCTCTATATTCAGGCATTGTTGGATATCAGTGATAATCTCGTGGAGGCCAAAGTGGTGCCGCCAGAGAATGTTGTCCGCCGCGATGGTGACGATCCCTATCTCGTTGTAGCAGCGGATAAAGGCACGGCTACCTTCTCCGATATCGCCAATGAACTTTCCAGTGCTAATGATTTTTGGTTGGCCGATGCCTTCGCTTCAGGGGGCGGTAATGGTTACGACCATAAAGGCATGGGTATTACTGCTCGAGGCGCTTGGGTCGCTGTGCAACGCCACTTCCGTGAAATAGGCATAGATATCCAACAGCAAGACTTTAGTGTTGTCGGTATTGGCGATATGGGTGG
>JBNAAJ010000062.1:0-3289 GCA_049631145.1 Porticoccaceae bacterium | reverse complement strand
CCAACTGAGCTACGCCAGCATCTCAACAAACGGTGCGCGATTTTAGTGAAACTGGGGCGTATTAGCAACCTTATCTACACGTTCTTTAGGGTTTTTTTAATGGAATACTTAAGAATCAACCAGCACGACGGTAAAGGCCAGTGGCTAGGCGGGATTTTCCGCACATTTGTGCGATAAATATTGCTTCTGTTAAATGGTATTTGTAGCACTTGAGGTGCTCAATAAGAGGCTCTTTAGGTGATATTAACGACCGCTTGCTACTTTGCTTAGCCTGCCTTTAATGCGCTGTAACATCGGTAAACTCTACCCCTGGCACTGCTAGCCCCTCAAGCACCAGATCGGGATGGTGAAAACTATCAAGCGACAGCGCCTCGATCAATTGCGGCGCATCACCGCCGGTCAAAACTAGAGCAGCGGGATATTGGGCAGCCAGTTTTTCAATCACTGCAACAGCAGTCAAAAGGCAACCCCGATTCACCGCATCGGCTGTATTGTTACCGGGCACCATTAAATTAACGGGGTCTAGTGCGTTCACTTTTACAGCATCGGTACCATGGGCTAACCCCTCGCGCATCATATGGCTGCCCGCTAAGATGTAGCCACCCACATGCTGGCCATCAGTAGAAACCAAATCTACAGTCATAGCACTGCCAGCATCAATCACCAGCACTGATGAACGATACGCCTCATAGGCCGCAAGCACAGCAAGCCAGCGATCAATGCCTAGCTTTTCCGGCTCTAGATAACCGCAGGTAACCTCATTAACCGTAGCAGAGACTCGCGCAACCTGTAACGTGATAGTGAACTGATCGAGTAACTGTTTGCACAATCGCTGGGCCAGCGCATTATTCGCAACAGAGGATAGCCTAGCTATACTGAGATGATTTACCGTCGCGAGATCAAGGCCTTGAGTCAAAACCACCTTTGTAGGCTGGGAGCCGCGTGTCACCGTGCCATCCTGGTCACTCAATCGCCACTTTACGAAGCTATTGCCAGCATCAATATCTAAAATCATTTTTTGAGCCTTAAGCTGAGCTCACCACCGATAAAACGCTGCACCTTACCATCACCCATCTCCATCTCCAGTGCGCCACTCTTATCCACACCTATGACTATGCCACTCAATGACTCGCGTGGAGTTGTCACTGTTGCCTGCCTACCTTTAAACGCATCCGCTGACTGCCACTCCTCCCGATAGGGTTCAAAACCTTGAGCCTGAAAATCATGGAGTATGGTAAATACCTCAGCAATCAAAATGCCCGCCAATTTATTGCGCGATAAGGGCTCACCTAGTTCGGTGTGCACGTCACTCCAGTCTTGATCAATGGTCTCAGCAGCCGATCGCGGCATGCAAACATTGATACCAATACCAACCACTACAGCACATTGCCCCGCGGGATCTCCAACCATTTCCAATAATATACCGCCCAATTTTTTTTGACCGACATAGATATCGTTGGGCCATTTAAGCTGCACATCTATTAAGCCACAGTGCTTAAGGGCCCGGCGGGCGGCAACACCAATACCAAGACTGAGCCCCTCTAGTGCTGCAGCACCCTGCTCAAAGCTCCATAACACCGACATATACAGGTTTGCGGCAAATGGGCTAACCCAATCCTTACCTCTCCGACCGCGGCCGCTCGTCTGTGTCTCGGCAAGCACTATCGCTCGTGAATAGGCTATATCATCGGCCTTTTCTCTAAGGTATTTATTAGTCGAATCTATACTCTTAAATATCTCAATACGCTCAGGCAAGACCCCACCGACGGCTGTAATCTGATCAATAATGCTGTCTTTGGCTAATAATTCAAAGCCTCTCGGAGCACGATAGCCAACACCCTTAACCGACTCCAATTGAAACCCTATAGCCTCGAGTTTTTGTAGCTGCTTCCAGACCGCGGTGCGACTGACGCCCAACTGCTCTCCAAGACTCTCACCGGAGTGAAACTGTTGATCTGCAAGAATATCGAGTATCTTATCTTGTAAGTCCGACACACTTCCCTTCCATTATTTTATTAGGTTAGATTGAGCCAAATAAATCTAATGCCGATCGCTAGTAATAGCCCACCAAAAAGATGCGTTAAAAACCGATCATTTAATCTGTGCGCCACAAGAGCGCCGATACGTGCACAGGGGACGCTTGTCGCAATAATGCCTAGCCAAGCAGGGATTAATATATAGCCCATGGTGGCCTCAGGCAAATACCCATCATCAGACGTACTAAAACTGTAAAGTAGTGTTGAAGCTAGCGCGATAAAAAAACCACAAGCAGCCGACGTACCGACAGCATGATGCATGCGAATACCAAAATAACGTAAGAAGGGAATGGTCAGTGAGCCACCACCAATTCCAAAGATAGCGGACATCCCGCCAATACCACTGCCAGCCAAGACTAATTCAGGCCTGCCCAAACGGTGATTAGATGCGGCCTGCGGTAAACTGATCAACATTTTTAATCCCACAGTAGCTAGAAAACAACCGAGCAAGAGCTGTAGATTGGTACCACTTAGAGCCAAGGCGACCATACCCCCTAGTACAGACCCAATTAATATGCCCGGCGTAAGCCAAGTCACCAGATCCCAGCGCACCGCGCCTTTTTGAGCATGGGTATATATTGATGGAATCGATGTCATAAGAACCGTAGCAAGTGAGGTGGCAACCGCAATATGCGTTGCTACCAGTGGCGAGACCCCCTGCATACCAAAAGCAAATATAAGCATTGGAACGATAATCGCTCCTCCGCCCATACCGAAAAGACCGCCGAGCAAACCCGCGACTGCGCCAAGCCCGAGATAAAGCATGTAATCCACTATTTAAGACTCACTCACGATACGAAGCACCACTTTGTGTTAGGCATCTATTATGCCCTAGTCGCTTGCAATAAAGCGTTTTTTTAAAGATTGCCTGTTAGCATCATTGTCTTCAGCCAAGTAATGTAGGTAGCCTACGCTAGTTCGAATGATTGAGCGAAAAAAAACCCCAGCATAAACATACTGGGGTTTTCTTATTTAGAAGCCTGGCAATGACCTACTCTCACATGGGGAAGCCCCACACTACCATCGGCGATGAACCATTTCACTGCTGAGTTCGGTATGGGATCAGGTGGTTCTAGTTCTCTATGGTCACCAGGCAAACTGGTTTGACCTCGGAGTTATACTCCAGAGTCAAATTAGGTCGGTAATTATTGAATACAATTTTTTCTCGGCCTGCGTGTACTTCAGACAATCTGTCCGTCGTCTCGCTTGCATTATATAGTCAAGCCTCACGGGCAATTAGTATTGGTTAGCTC
>JBNAAJ010000061.1:0-3289 GCA_049631145.1 Porticoccaceae bacterium | reverse complement strand
AATATAACCTTAAGGCGTTTATTCGCAGCGCAGCCGATTATATTGACAAGATGCCGGATAATCGGCGCAAAGCCACGATCGAATATACGTTGATCGATCAGGTCAATGATCGCTCAGTGCATGCCAGAGAGTTGGCTGCATTGCTTAAGGATCTGCCTTGTAAGATTAACTTGATTCCGTTCAATCCGTTTCCGGGTTCGGAGTACAAGCGCGTCACTAATACTGCGCTGGATCGATTTAGGGATATTTTGGCAGCTGAGGGTTATACGGTGACTGTGCGTACTACTCGCGGTGATGATATTGCCGCCGCCTGTGGTCAGCTGGCCGGTGAAGTTAATGATCGCACCAAACGGCAAGCGCGCTATAAGAAGAAGCTCGACCAAGAGCAGGCGGTAAAAATAATCGAATAGGGGGGCAAGAGGAGTTGTAAACAGAGGGATTCTGGTTATGGTATTAACAGGCTATTTGATATTAGCTGTGGTTGTTATAGTTGAGTTGGGCTGTGTCGCCAACCCAAAGGCTAACAACAGTTCAGTGGATCCAGAGAGGTCTGCCACTCAGCATATTCAGTTGGCAATGCGCTATATAGGCAGTAACAAACCTGATCTGGCAAGGGTGCATTTACAAAAAGCGGAGCGATTTGATTTTCAAACGGGCCGCTCGCAACTGTACAATGGTTGGGCGTTACTCTCCCAACTGGAGCGGGACGCGGATCTAGCGGAAGAATACTACCGCAAAGCGGTTTCCGCCGATAAAAACGACAGTGTAGCGCGGTATAATTATGCCGCATTTTTATATAATCAGGGGCGGTTTAAGCAAACCCAACAGCAGATACAGCGCGTTATTGAGGACCCGCGTTATAGGCGCCGAGCACAGGCATTCTATATTTTAGGGTTGGCTCAAGGTAAAACCGATCAGTTGGTCGAGGCACTTAAGTCCTTTGCCAAGGCCAATCAGTTAATGCCGGTGTTTGCAGCGCCTTATATGGAAGCGGCCGAGATATACCTTGTACAAAGCAAGTTGCTGCTTGCCAAGCGCCACTTACAACAGTACGGTAATTTGCAGCGGCCCAGTGCCAGAAGTCTGTGGCTAGGGGTGCGAATAGACCATAGCCTCGGCGATAGCGGCGCGGCCGCAAGGCGGGGATTGCAGTTACAAAAATTATTTCCCGACGCCAGTGAAACAAGGGAATACCTACAATGGTTAACACAGCAGGTTAACACAGCAGTGAGAGAGTATTAGTGTTTAGCGAGTCACCTATTAAAAGACGCAAATCGCGCCAGATTATGGTCGGCAATGTGCCGGTCGGTGGTGGCGCGCCTATCTCGGTGCAGAGCATGACTAACACTAGCACTGCAGATGTTACTGCTACCGTTGATCAGATCCGGCGTATTCAGGCAGCCGGTGCTGATATTGTGCGTGTCTCAGTGCCCTCATTGGATGAGGCCGAAGCCTTTGGTCAGATTCGTCAGCAGGTGGATATACCGCTGGTAGCGGATATTCATTTCGATCACCATATCGCGATGCGTGTGGCTGATCTAGGTGTGGATTGCTTACGCATTAATCCAGGTAATATTACTCGTGAGGATAGATTGCGCGAGGTTATTGCCAAAGCGCGGGATCTTAATATCCCTATTCGTATCGGAGTTAATGCTGGTTCGCTGGGCAAAGATCTACTGCGCAAATACAATGAGCCCACCGCTGAAGCCATGGTCGAGTCGGCTATGCGCAATGTTGAGCTGCTAGATAAGTATGACTTTCAGGACTTTAAGGTCAGCGTGAAAGCCTCAGATATTTTTATGGCCGTGGCCGCCTATCGCGATCTAGCTGGCAGAATTGAACAGCCATTGCACTTAGGTATTACCGAAGCGGGTGGCTTGCGTTCCGGTACAGTGAAATCTGCCATAGGGCTGGGGGCATTACTGCTTGAGGGAATTGGCGATACCGTGCGCATCTCACTGGCAGCCGATCCAGCCGAAGAGGCCAAAGTGGCTTGGGATATGTTGCGCAGTTTGCGTCTGCGCAGTAAAGGGATTAATTTTATTGCCTGCCCCAGCTGCTCGCGGCAAAACTTTGATGTGATTAAAACGGTCAATGAATTGGAAAACCGCCTCGACGATATTACCGTGCCGATGGATGTGTCGATTATAGGATGCATTGTTAATGGCCCAGGAGAGGCGAAAGAATCTGACTTTGGGTTGACTGGAGGCACTCCAGCCAATTTGGTTTACGTGGATGGTAAGCCTGACCATAAATTGGCCAATGAGAATTTGGTTGATCAGTTGGAAGCGGAAATTCGTGCTAAAGCAGCGGCGAAAGAAAAACAATTGGCAGCAGATGCCGCCAATCTGATCGCTAAGGCATAATATAGAGCGTTACCAAGGGATAAAGAACAAGCTATGAAAATCCAATCCATCAGGGGCATGAACGACTTGCTCCCAGAACAATCGGCCCTTTGGCAGTACCTCGAAAGGGTAGTGGCTGATATGTTGGATTGCTACGGCTACCGTGAAATTCGTTTTCCTATACTCGAACAAACGGAGCTATTTAAGCGCGCGGTGGGTGAAGTCACTGATATTGTTGAAAAAGAAATGTACTGCTTTGACGACCGCAATGGCGATAGCCTTAG
The DNA here is from genome assembly GCA_049631145.1 of Porticoccaceae bacterium. GTDB lineage: Bacteria > Pseudomonadota > Gammaproteobacteria > Pseudomonadales > Porticoccaceae > HTCC2207. Next base: position 660 of record JBNAAJ010000061.1, on the reverse strand, counting down.
TCTGCGCCCCGAGGGAACCGCTGGCTGTGTTCGCGCCTGTAGCGAGCACGGTCTTTTGCATAATCAGTCTCAGCGGTTGTGGTACTCGGGCCCAATGTTTCGTCATGAGCGACCACAAAAAGGTCGCCTGCGCCAGTTCCACCAAATTGGTGTTGAAGCCTTTGGTCTTAATGGCCCCGATATTGATGCCGAACTATTATTGATAACAGCGCGTCTGTGGCAACAGTTAAATATTGATCATGCTGTCACATTGCAGATTAATTCCCTGGGCACCGCCGCTGATCGGGCCACTTACCGCGCGGCGCTGGTTGAGTTTTTAGAGGCTCGTTATGAGCAGCTCGATAAAGACAGTCAGCAACGTCTGGCATCAAACCCGATGCGCATTCTGGACAGTAAAGATGCGCAGACTCAGGCATTGCTTAACGACGCCCCCAGTCTTAGCGATTTCATTGATCAACCATCTCGCGACCATTTTGCACAGCTATGTGCAGTGCTGGATGCGGGGGGTGTCAGCTATGAAATAAACCCTAGATTAGTGCGCGGCCTCGATTACTACAGTAAAACTGTCTTTGAATGGGTTACTACCAGTTTGGGTGCACAGGGTACTGTTTGCGCTGGTGGTCGCTATGATGGTCTTGTTGAACAGCTAGGTGGTAAGCC
>JBNAAJ010000060.1:0-3476 GCA_049631145.1 Porticoccaceae bacterium | reverse complement strand
TGAGATACATTATTTCCAGCCATTGGGCGCTTGCCTGTGACCTGACATACTCTGGACATCGATACTGCCTCTGTTCCGATTTTTGCCTTGGGAAACCCCTCAAAGGCAAAAGAATTCTATGGTTTATCTATCCATTGACGGGACCGTCCCGCAAGGAGGCGCGTTTTATACCAGAAAGCCAATGTTGAATCAAACGAAAACCATAGAATCTCGGCAAAACAATGGAGTTTCAGCTATAACTGGCCTCGATCTGCCAAAGACACGACTTCTCCCCGGCCAATAACAAAATGATCAAGTAAGCGTATGTCCATCAGCTCAAGCGCCGCTTTTATCCGCCCAGTGATAGCAATATCGGCAGCACTTGGCTTGGCACTTCCCGAGGGGTGGTTATGCGCCACAATTACAGCGGCGGCATTTTTATGTAGCGCTAACCGCACCACCTCCCGCGGATGCACGCTGGCGCTATCAATCGTGCCTTGAAAAAGCTCACAAAACTCGAGCAATTGGTGGCGAGTATCCAACAACAACACAGCAAATACCTCGCGATGACAATCTCGCATCTGCACAGCAAGATAATCTTTGACATGTGCTGGGCAAGTGAAAACCGGACTACCCTGCAATTGTTCCTGCAAATAACGCGTGGTTAATTCCAATGTCGCCTGAATCTGACAGAACTTTGCTGGACCCAAGCCTTTGGCCTGGCAGAAGGAATGCTGATCTGCGCTAAGCAATGGCCCCAAACCACCAAACTGAGCCAGCAACTGCCGCGCAAGGTCAATGGCAGTGACACCGGGCAAGCCGGTGCGTAAAAATATTGCCAGTAACTCTGCATCAGACAACACCGCCGCTCCCTTGGCCAAAAGCTTCTCTCTTGGCCTTTCTTCGGCTGGCCATTGGCTTATAGCCATAGTGAGTCCTTATTTAGAGCTATAGATATACAGCACAAAATGTTATCTTACGCGCCATCTCATAGACTGTCCGGACAATTAATGAGCAGCCTGTCAAATAAAAAAATTATTCTCGGCGTCACCGGCGGTATCGCCGCCTACAAAAGTGCGGAGCTAGTGCGAAGGCTCCAAGATGCTGGTGCCGAGGTGCGAGTCGTGATGACGCCTGCAGCCACTGAATTTATTCGTCCATTAACCATGCAGGCACTTTCCGGACATCAAGTGCATGCCGAGTTACTCGACTCTGATGCCGAGGCGGGCATGGGGCATATCGAGCTCGCGCGCTGGGGCGACTTACTACTTATTGCCCCAGCGAGTGCGGACTTTATCGCTAATATGGTTCACGGCAGGGCCGATAGTTTACTGAGCGCGATCTATCTCGCAACAGCCGCAAAAGTTGTCGTGGCCCCAGCCATGAATCAAGCAATGTGGGCTCATCCGGCAAGTATCGACAATATTGCGACTTTGCGACAGCGTAGCGTCACTATAATTGATCCCGATAGCGGCATTCAGGCCTGTGGTGATACGGGCCCAGGCAGAATGCAACAGCCCGATACCATTGTTAAGGCAGTAAGCACCCTTTTTACTAGCGGACTACTGGCCGGTAAAAAAGTGGTTATTACGGCCGGCCCAACCCGCGAAGCATTGGATCCCGTGCGTTACATCAGTAATCATAGCTCCGGCAAGATGGGCTATGCTTTGGCCGAAGCCGCTAGCGAGGCTGGCGCAGAAGTGATTCTGATTTCTGGCCCAGTAAATCTGGCCACACCGCCTCACTGTCAATTGATTTCCATACTGTCGGCCAACGAGTTACTTGAGGCCTCTTTAGCGGCCGTCGATGGTGCCGATATATTTATTGCCGCAGCTGCGGTTGCTGACTACCGAGCTAAGGACATTGCGACGCAAAAAATTAAAAAGCAAGACGACAGTATGACAATACAGCTGGAAAAAAATCCAGATATTGTCAGTACCGTCGCGGCGGCAAATGATGCGCTTTTTGTGCTTGGTTTCGCTGCAGAAACTGAAAAAGTAGAAGCCTATGCCAGAGACAAGTTGGCACGCAAAAAACTTGACGCAATTATCGCTAATGATGTCTCTAAAGATGACGTAGGGTTTAATGCAGATAACAATGAAGCTTGCTGGATAGACGCAGACTCAACAATAACATTTAGTAAAAGGAGTAAGACGCAGCTAGCAAGGGATATTATTGAGCATATGGTGAATCGCCTAGGCCGCTAGTATCGACTCTTGATACTGAGTCAATCATTACAGTGAATGTAAAGAAAACTATTTATGAGGCAAAAGAAGACAGCATTGTTCTTGGCACTGCGCTCGTCTGCTTTGTTGCTCTGATAATAACCTTTTACCTAATGAGGCAGGACCTTGTTGTTGAGGCTCGCCAGCAAGCTGTCGATGTCCATTATGGCGCTGAGATAGAGACAGTCACTCGCCTTGTTGACGACTATTTAGCACTTCACCAACAGGCACTAGAGCGAATAATCGCCCAGAGTATCAAGTCGAATAATGCCGACCAATTAGAGCAATTTGCCGCATCAATTCTTCCCAGAGCCGAGTCCATCTTCGTAATCGATGCTGATCTTCAGCGCCACAAACAGCTAGGGTTTGCCCCCAAGCAAATGGTGCGGGCAACGATGCGAGGGGATTCTGTCGGCCCTAGAGCAGTAAAAATCGCCGATCAATGGAAAATATTCATTAGCGGCCTGATTGACAACAACGCCTCACAAGAAGCGTCTGTGGTGCTCATCCAATTACCGGTACAGAGCTTGCAAACGGCTATGGATCAGGTCGACCGCACTAAAGGCTTGTTCGAATTACAACAGATCGTTCCCAATCGCAGTAATATTGTCCTTATGGCTTTAGGTGAAGTCGATTCCAACCAAACCCAGCCTGCTACTAGCCCGGAGGTATTCGCGACAAATAACGCCCACTGGAAGCTTTATTTCACACCATCTAAGGCATTGAGCGATACCATTAATAAACAATTGCCGCCATTTTGGTTATATTTTGGCGCTATTGTCTGTGGCGTTATTGTCGCCCTGTATCTTTTAACCCTATTTAGGGTTAAGCGTAGACAAATGATAACTGCGATTTTTATTGAAAATCACAATGCCGAAGACGCACTTTTCGCGCCTGCTATCGATGCTTATGAGGATCCTAGTAAATCAAAAGTTCTAGATTCACCTCTCGAATCAGCGCCCTTGGTGGCTGAAACAGCACCGAGTCCAGGAGAGCCTCATTCTGCATTGGCTCCTTTGATTAAGGAGAATTCTCAGCTAGATGACGGAACTGTTATCGAGAAAACACCTCAGATCGAGGAAGAGCTGCCCGCTGAAGAAAAACTGCCCGCTGAAGAAGAACTAACTGCTGAAGAAGAACTAACTGCTGGGGAAGAACCATCTGTTGGGGAAGAACCACCTGTAGGGGAAGAACCACCTGTTGGGGAAGAACCATCTGTTGAGGAAGAACCATCTGTTGAGGAAGAAACTCGAGTCATTGCACTGTCCGAGC
>JBNAAJ010000059.1:0-3696 GCA_049631145.1 Porticoccaceae bacterium | reverse complement strand
TCAGAGGAGTTCTGCTGCTGTTGTTCTTGTTGTTGTTTTAATTTCTCCACTAGGTCAAGATTGGCCAGCGCGTCTTCCATATCGGGTTGTTGTGCTAAGGCTTGTTTATAAGCCTCTATGGCACCATCTAGGTCGCCGGCTTTGGCTAGCGCATTGCCGAGGTTATATTGGCCATCAGCACTGTCCGCCTGTCTAAAGTGTTTAATCGCGGTATCGTAATCACCGGCTCGGTAGGCGGCACTGGCACGCCACTGCTTATCCTTAAACAATCCTTGAGCGGTGCTTGCGTCACCCGCGGCCAGTGCCTCTGCTGCCTGCTGATCTGGTGTTTGCCACAGATCTTGCCAAAGTAACGCATGAGCTGATTGCGGTTGGCCTAGCAGTGGGCCAATCAATACTAACGCAACAATATTTTTACGAAAGCTCAATAACAATATCGGTAAGAGCAAAATAACTAGCCAGAAACCTTGATCGTCCCAGAGGTCGAAAGAGCGATCGAGCTCTCTCGTGGCGTCGGGTAATAGTTTTTCGGTGCCAGCCAGTAATTGTTGGATATCTCGATCATCGGCACTGAGTTCTCGATAATTTCCACCAGTATTGCTGGCTAATCTTTGTAGCGATGGTGAATCGAGTTTAGGAATCAAAATAGCGCCACTATTATCTTTGACAAAACTGCCATTGCCATAGGGTATGGGCGCACCCTGTGCGGTGCCTACACCGAGAATCGATAATCGATAGCTGCCCGCCGCGGCTAGCATTGACTCAATAGTTGAAAAAGCCGAGGCTGCCACACCGTCGGTAATAAGTAGCAAGTCAGCCTGTGTGTAGCCTCCATTAGTAGCTAGCTTAATCGCAGTGTCTATTGCATCTTCTGTATTACTGCCGTATTCCACTAATAGGCTAGGGTGTAAAATGGGCACCAAGCTAATAATGGTATTGCTGTCTTCCGTTAGTGGCGACACTGTGTGAGCCTCGCCTCCGTAGACCACAAGTCCACTAAATCCCTCATTGCGCTGTTTAAGTATATCGATAAGCTTGAAGCGGGCACGTACCAATCTACTAGGGGTAATATCCTGTGCCAACATACTTGGTGATAAGTCAAAGATAAGTACCAGCGCACTGTCCTCTTTGTGCACAGGCTGTGGTAATTGTTGCCATGTAGGGCCGGCAAGACTAGTACAACAAAGTAGCCAGGCAGTGATAACCCAAATTATCAATCTTCGATGACCGCTAGTTTGGTTGTTGTGCTCTCCCTGCATTAAAAAGGGTAGCAGCTGCGGGTTAATGATGGTTTCCCAGTTGCCGGCACTGCGTTTCCGCCATTGGTAAATGACTAGAATCAGTACCACGGGGATAAGGCCCGCAAACCACCAGGGTCGGAGAAAATGAAAATCACCAATGCCTTGTAACCACTCAGCCATAGAGACCTCTACGACTATTAATCAGAGCCACGAGTAAACTTAACACAAAGGCAAGCGCCAGAGGCAAATAGTACAAACTAGCCACTGGTCTAATGGTCTCAGCGTCCTGCTCCAAAGGTTCGAGGCGGTTGAGTTCGGCATAAATGGCGGCTAATTCCTCAGGGTTGCGCGCGCGGAAAAATAATCCGCCTGTGGTCTCAGCGATACTGGTTAAAGCGGCCTCGTCAAGATCGGCGCTGGGGTTGGTCACTCGTTTACCAAATAACCCCCAAGTTTCCTGTACATCTGCGCCAATGCCGATAGTATAGATTTTTACTTGAGCTCGACGAGCTAAATCCGCAGCTGTTAGAGGATCGAGTTCACCGGCATTATTGGCACCATCGGTGAGTAGTATTACCACGCGATGATTTTTAGGGCGGTCTTGTAAGCGTTTTACTGCGAGACCAATAGCATCGCCAATTGCGGTGCCATTATTACCGGCGAAACCTATTTGCGCCTCATTTAGCAATGTCTGCATGGTTTCACGGTCGAAGGTTAAAGGCGTTTGCAAATAAGCTTTTTCGCCAAACAGGATAAGCCCGAGACGATCGCCTTCACGTCTAACAACAAAGTCACCGACGACGGCTTTTACCGCTATCAGACGATTGACTTCACGGCCGCGCAGATTCATATCTTCCCGTTCCATGCTGCCGGAGATATCGACTGCCAGCAGGATATCCCGTCCACTAGTAGGCACTGCCACGGGCTCACCAATCCACACAGGTCTGCTCAGTGCTGTGACAGTACTGAGCCAACAGAGACTTAATAGCAATAACACTATTTTTTGCTGCCAGTTGGAAGCGCGAATGGATATGTCTGAACCCTGTGCGACGCTAGCCAATAGTGGCGCGCGCAATGCGCGGCTAGTAGTTTTTGCCGGCGATCTTAGGCGACGATAGAGATAGGGTAGGGGCAGTAAGATTAGCGCCCAAGGCCAAAGCAGATTTAGCATATCGTCGGCACCTGCTTGGGGTGTCTGGCGATCCATAGGCTAGCACTAGTCACCAGATGATTATGCAACGAGTGATCAATCTGAGACTGACTAGAATAGAGCAGGCTATCGAGGTTATCTGGCAACTGGTCAAATATGGTCTGGTCGCAACTCTGTTGTAAAAACCCGATAAACTCATTGATGCCTAGACTGCCAAAGCGCTGTTCTGGGTAGGCGGTATTAGCGGCCTGCTTTAATATGGCAAAAATGGCTGGCAATAAATTAGCAGTTTGCTGCTGTTGTAGCCGATCGATTTGTACCTGTGCTTGACGTCGATAAAGTCTGCTCTGGTAACGTTTCAGCAAAACCCATATCAGCCCTATCAGCGCGGCACCGGCAAGGGCAATTAAAAGCCACCAGCCCCAAGCGAGAGGCCACCAAGACACCTCTGCCGGCAAATGGATATCGCGTAACTGAGCCAAGGGGTCGTTAGGATTCAATAGAGCACCATCATAAGTTTCTTAGCGCCGCGACTTGGCTGCTGCTTTGCGCCGCTTACCATAGGCACGTGCGAGCACCGACATAACTGGGTCTGCGCTATCAAATAAAAGCAATCCCGCCGACAGCTGCTCACTGAGTTTACGCAAATGTTGACTGCGCTGGCTAAAAGCATCGACAAAGCGCTCACGCAACTGCGGGTTGCTACTATCCAGCATTGTTTGATGTTGGCCGTCGGTTACCGCATAGAGCGACGGGGGTGGCAAGTCGGTTTCAATATCGTCATAGACATGGCAAAAGTTCAGGTTGCCATGGCGGGCCAGCTCAAACAGATGGCGTTCGCAGTTGCTATCGAGATCATGAAAGTCACTGACAATAAAAACGGTACTGCCTGGCAATATAAATTGCCGCGATTCTTCTAAGATATCGGCGAGGCTGTAGCGGTCTGTTTGTAGCTCGACAAGTTGAGCACTGTACTCATGCAAAGCGTGTATAAATTGCAGAACAGCGTGATGACTGCGGCGCGATTTAATATCGATCTGTTGTTGTGGGCCGAACACCAATCCGCCTGCGCGATCATTGGCAGCGAGGCCGGCCCAGGCTAAGGCCGCAGAGATTTCACAGGCCACCACTGATTTAAGTCGTTGGCTGCCAAAAAACATCGGACTGCGCAGATCACTGATAACCAGAATAGGACGTTCACGTTCCTCGCTAAATATTTTCGTATGCGGGACCTGAGTGCGCGCGGTAACTCGCCAGTCAATACTGCGCACATCATCACCGGGTTGGTAGATGCGCACCTGATCA
>JBNAAJ010000058.1:0-3755 GCA_049631145.1 Porticoccaceae bacterium | reverse complement strand
CGGTGATAGTGATGAAATGATTCGCAGTCGCCAGCGATTTTTAAACACCGGACATTATCAATTTCTTGCCGATACTTTAGTTGACTTGCTCGGCGATATGCCGGCAGACCACAGACTCCTGGATATAGGCTGTGGTGAGGGCTACTACCTCGAGCAGATACGCAGGTCTAATACCTCAGTGCAGCTAGTGGGGTTGGACATCAGCAAAGCCGCTGTGCGCCTGGCGGCCAAACGGAAACTCGACGCCCAGCTGGCTGTAGATAGCGCCTTTAGTATTCCTCTGTTCGACCAGAGCATTGATAGTGCTATTTCGGTTTTTTCACCCATAGCTGCCGAGGAGGCCTCCAGAGTACTCAAACCTGATGGCCGACTGATCATGGTGGGACCAGGAGAAGAACACCTAACCGGATTGACCACCCAGATCTATGAAAAAACCTTGGCGCGAACAGGTAATTTCGAGGTAATCGACAGCACTGAACACTTCAGTCTTATCGAGGAAGTTGAGTTATCAGAGGAGCTGCGTATAGAGGGGGCGGCGATTGCCGATCTATTGCATATGACACCCTATTATTGGAGCGCAAATCCACAGCAACAAGCGTATCTGGAAAGCTTGCAACACCTGGCAACCCCTGCGCACTTTGTTATCCGGATTTATCAGAACAGGGAATAAGCCCGATAATTAAACCATCGAAGCTGGGGTGCTCTCTGGATAGCGGTCCATGGGTAACATTACCCTAAAGGTGGTTCCCTTTCCCAGTCTTGACATCACCGTGGTACGCCCAAAATGAGCCTCAACAGCACGCTGTACCTGTTGCAGCCCCAACCCGCTTGCGCCGGTGGCCGTCTTAGTGGTGAAGAAGGGATTAAATATTTTGCTCTGATGCTCGTCACTGATACCTGCGCCGGTATCCGCAACATCAATCCATAGCATTGAACTATGAGTGCCTGTGCGCAGTGTAATAGTCCCCTTGGACTCAATAGACTCCACCGCATTAAACAGAAGATTTAAAAACGCCTGGACCAGTTGACCACTGTCACAAAATATTTTGGGCAGACGACCATACTCTTTGACGATTTCGGTTTTAAAGCGCAACTCATTCGAGGCAAGATTGAGAGACCTATCCAACAATTGATTGATATCCTCCTCTGTAATCTCGCGGTGATCAGATGACGAAAACTCAGTAATATCCTCAACCAGATTCTGCACTCTGGCAACCGCCTCATTCGAATCTTTAATCAGCTTTGTAATGTCAGATTGTATAAAATTTAAATTAACCTGCTTCCTGAGCTTATTTATTTTTCTCGAAGTGCAGGCCTTTGCAAGAGCAGGAGACCCTGATGCCTGGATAACCTCAGTCTGTTTGTCAATGAACTGAAAAATACTATCAAAGTAACTTTCCATGGTAACAAGATTGTCGGCAAGAAAAGTGAGAGGTTGATTGATCTCATCGGCAATGCCAGCCAGCAGAAATCCCACCTTAGCCATTTTCTCACTGTGAATAAGCCGCAGCCTAAGCTGTTCATTATCCTCGTTCACCTGACGAAGCTTGGCACTTTTCTCAGCCACAATCTGCGTGCGGTATTGCAGGGCTGCTGTGGCGTCATGGAGTTCGGTGCTCAGTTCCTGCAGTCTGTTTTCCGCCGCTTTGCGCGCCTCGGACTGCCGAGAAAGATCTTTATGCAATGCACTGCTATCAGTCACCTGATCCTCCCAAAGCACAGAGCACCAGTTGACTAAACGTCCTGATCTCTGGATTTAAAAAGCCGGCGTGCGATTTATCAGTGAAAAGAAAAATACAGATTGGCAATGATGAAACTCTCCCTGTAATCGTCTGCTTTCCATCCAATGAAAGCTGAACCAAAATTATCTTCGACCTCGATATTTAATGGCTGGTTAATTGAAATATAGCCGAAATCCACAAAGATGTTTAGTTGCGAAAATCAAATAAATCGATCACTTCTACGTTAAGAGCGCCTGCGATTTTTTCGAGATTATCAAACCTGGGTCCAAAGATGCCTCGCTCCATGTTACTAATTGACTCAATACTCAGTTCGGTGGCGTCTGCCAACTGCTCTTGGGTCAAACCTCTGCCGGTTCTCAGCGACTTTAATCGCCTTCCGAACCTCCTTTTTAAATTAGCCATAACAGCATTCCCGAAGAAAAAAATGGCATTTAATTTGACTAAAATCCTCAATCTAGCTAAGTCGAACTTCTTATTTAACAGAGTTAAACTTCGTTTTTTTAGAACTGTGATCAACTTCCTATGCCATATTGCTAGCCGGTTATCCGCAGAAAACCTCTGGGCAATATCGGCGAAGCCTGGCCTATCTCTAACTACGACCTTGTGCTACTAGAAACATCTATCCAAAAGCACGAAATTGCCCAAAAAAACGATTTGAATAGCCATTTTTTGCCTCCTCCAAAAAACATTACATCGTTTTTTTATTCCGGTTTATGGTTGTTGGACTCTATTTAGACATGGATAGTTTCCCATTAACTACGGCTATGCTAGTCTATGTTTATTCATGTAGTTCTCAGTCTGTTTTAAATAACCGCTAAATCCAATACGCTATGACGCCTGCCACAGAAGCCTTTCTCGAACGCAACCAGCTGCCGGAGAGCTATCTGCAGTTTGCACAGCGCTGGTTTGACCCCCTACTTGACCAATTTGCCCAGCAGTATCAAGCACAGCATAAGCCGCAGATATGGGGTATTAACGGCTGTCAGGGCTCAGGTAAATCCACATTGGCAGACTACCTTTGTAGCATGGTCGCGGAGCACCATGGGATAGCTACTGCCAATCTATCGCTGGATGATTTTTATCTGCCTCTGAGGGATCGCCTGGCTCTGGCCGAGACTGTGCATCCCCTTCTGGCCACCCGTGGCGTGCCCGGAACCCATGATGTTGGCCTGGCAATAAACACCATTGAGCAGCTTGTTGCGGGCGTCGATACTCGCATACCCAGGTTTGATAAAAGCATTGATGATCGTGCAGCTGAGGCTGAATTTGATTGGGTTCAGGGGCCAGCGGGATTAATTATCCTAGAGGGTTGGTGTTTGGGTGCCCAACCTCAGACAAAGGCAGATTTGCAGCGACCGATCAATGACCTAGAGCGGTTGGAGGACGATCAGGGTATTTGGCGGCACTATATCAACCAGTCTCTGGCAGGAGATTACCAACAGCTATTCGCGATGGTCGACCAACTGATTATGCTCAGGGCCCCCTCCTTCGACACTGTTTTTCAGTGGCGCTGGCAGCAGGAGACGAAATTATTGGACAAGCACAGGGGTGCCGATCGACTCGGACTGATGACCGAACAGCAGGTTTTGCGGTTTATTCAGTATTTCCAGCGGATTACCGAGCAGTCACTGAGGGAGTTGCCAAAACACAGCCAGCATGTTTTTCAGCTGGAGCAGGACCGTCAAATCAGCAACTACTCAGTCGCTGATTTATCCCGCGGGCATGCAGAAATTTAATGGGCTGCGATTTGATTCTGATTAAACTCCGCCACCACCCGCAATAACTGCCGACAGGTGATCTGACCAACCAGTCGTCCATGATCAAGGACCGGGCGACGACGATGGCCTTTCTTAAGCATATCATCGGCCACATCAACCAAATCGGCGTGAATATCACAGACATCCACATTGGTTGTCATGTACTCACCGGCCTTACCCACATCACCATGTTCATTGTAAGTAGCGGCTAAAATAGCGCTCAAGCAATCCATTTCAGAGAGAACCCCCACCAGCA
>JBNAAJ010000057.1:0-3852 GCA_049631145.1 Porticoccaceae bacterium | reverse complement strand
CGGCTGTAAAGGTTCTAGCCCAACCGCTACGCATAAGGTCTGTATCAATACGCTAGGAGGTTTTCGCAACGGCTTTGAGATCGCCCTGACGGGGTTAGATATTGAGGCGAAAGCGGAAATATTAACCACTACATTCTTTAATAATATTGGTGGTAAACAACAGTTTGACGATGTTTCGATCGAACTGGTTCGCAGCGATAAACAAAACCCGCAATCCAATGAACAAGCATTTGCCCGTTTGCGAATCGTTGCCAAATCCCGCGATAAAGAATTAGTTGGTCGTCTGTTCAGCGCCAAGCTAATTGAAATTTCTCTCGCCAATGTTCCTGGGCTTGGGGTAATGACGCCCATCGGTAATGGCGATAGTTTCTTAGCCTATTGGCCAACACTGGTTGATAGCCAGTACGTCACAGAAACGGTTCATCTTGATAATAATGTCACTGAAGTTGTGCCGACCAATCAACTGGATATGCCAACAGTTTCTCATATTGTACAACCAGCAGAAGTGCCAGCTTGCCCCACTGGCAATACTGTCAGTATTGCCTTGGGCCGCCTTTTTGGCACGCGCTCTGGTGATAAAGGTGGCTGCGCCAATGTGGGGGTTTGGGCTACCAGTGCCGAAGCCTATGGTTTTCTCCACCAATTTTTAACCGTAGAAAAATTAAAACAGCTGATGCCTGAGACCGCGGAGCTGGAAATCATCCGTTATGATCTTGCCAATATCCACGCCTTAAATTTCTTTATTAAAGGCATTTTAGGTGAAGGGGTGGCGTCATCGGTACGTATGGATCCGCAAGCAAAATCCATGGGTGAATATCTGCGAGCCAAAGTTATTGAGGTACCTGTGTCTTTAACTAAACAGTTAAACTTGGCTGAATAATAAAAGGTTAATAATATGACGGACGAAAATTTATCTCTAGACGGCATGGTTTTCGAAGCGGTTGAGCTTGAAATAAAAGACCATATTCTGACCATCACCTTAAACCGCCCCGAACGCAAAAATGCCATTAACCCGACTATGGCCGCGGAAATTATTTACGCGCTGGATTACGCTAAACAGGCGCGCGATATCCGCGTCGTCGTGCTGGCGGCCAAAGGTGATGTGTTCTGTGCCGGTGGCGACTTAGCCGCCATGAGTGGCAAAGCGAGCGCAAGCCAATCAACCGTGCCGGTGCGTGGCGCTAATGATGATATTGCACTGCGCTTGCGTCACCTCAACAAACCCTCTATTGCCTGTGTCCAAGGCAACCTGTTTGCCGGCGCCTTATTATTCCTATGCAATGTGACCCATGCCATAGCCGCCGAAGGGGTGAAATTTTCTGCCCCTGAAATCAAACGCGGTATCTGGCCGTTTATGGTAATGGGTGGATTATTCCGCGTAATGCCACAACGGGCGGCGCTAGATTTTGTTATGCGCGGTAATTCAATCTCTACAGATCAAGCAGAAAAATGGGGCTTGATCAATGAAGCTGTACCTGCTGATGATCTACAAAATCACGTCGCCGGCCTGGCGGCAGAACTTGCTAGCCTCGCTCCCGGAACCATGCAACTAGGTCTCGCCGCTTATGTAGCACAAGATGCTATGGACTTTGATAACGCTCTGCCATTTCTGCGTGATCAGTTAGATACCTGCCTGCAAAGCGCGGATGCGAAAGAAGGCATTAGCGCATTTTTGGAAAAACGCGAGCCGAAGTGGGATTGATCACAGATTAGTGCCGTCACAATGGACGGGCACAAAATGGTCATCGTGGGAAAACTGCTGTCGGTGGTGATAAATCAGCGTCTGACTTTTACAATACCTATCGGTGTCAGAGTCAGTTGCAGACCCTGACACCATGCCGGCATAACCAGATGTTTTAATCTAAATAAAAATCTAAGAACAATTCATCATCCGGTGTACTTGGATCCTCTCTATATTTTGAAAAATCGGTCACACCTGATTCCCGCAGTATCTCTTCATCTATCACAAAATTACCGGTAAACAGTTGGCTGTCTTTGGTTAGGATCTCATAGGCGGCATCAGCCATAATTAACGGTGTGCGACTAGCTTTTACTATTGAGTCACTGCCCGGCATATTCTTAATTGCTGCCGTCGATATCGTCGTTTTCGGCCACAGTGCATTGACGGCAATCCCGTCCTGTTTAAATTCTTCAGCCATACCCAATACGCACATACTCATGCCGTACTTGGCTATCGTGTAAGCGACTCCACATTGTTTAAACCACTTCGGGTTTAAATTAAGCGGTGGCGATAAAGTTAAAATATGTGGGTTTTGCGCTTTCTGCAAATAGGGGATTGCTTTTTGCGAGCACAGGTAGGTACCGCGCGCATTGATTTGATTCATTAGGTCATAGCTCTTCATGGGTGTGTCTAAGGTGCCTGTTAAGCTAATCGCACTGGCATTGTTAATGAGTATATCAATACCCCCAAATGTACTGATGGTTTTATCAATAGCCGTTTCAACTTGCGCCTCATCACGCACATCAACGACGACAGGTAATGCCTTACCACCTAACTGTTCAATCTCTGTGGCCGCAGTATGAATGGTTCCTGATAATTTTGGGTGGGGCTCCGCTGTTTTTGCGGCAATGACAATATTAGCGCCATCCTTTGCAGCTATTTTTGCGATTTCTAGACCAATCCCTCGACTGGCGCCGGTGATAAATAATGTCTTACCTGATAATGATGTCATACGCTGTACCTGTGATCTTGTTTAATGCCCTTGGTCATAGGCTATGTAGTCCTATGAAGTGAGCGGAGTATTATCCGAAGACGCTGGATAGCCGTCATTAACCTGAGTCAATATCGGTGGCTTTATGACAACATTAGAGAAAATATGACTGAGTATTGGGAGGTTATAACTCCTTCTCCCAGTCAGATCGGCTGCGAGACAAAGCGACTGGCGTAATCCCAATATAGGATGCGATATGGTACTGCGGTATACGTGTCACCAATTCAGGGAAATTGCGCACGAATTGAAGATATCGCGCCTTCGGTGTGTTTAATAAAAGTTCTGCTTCGCGGCGTTCATTGCGTACCAACATCATCTGACAACAGTATGAGAACAACCGCTCCCAGGCTAAATGTTTGTTCATATAGTCGGTAAAAAGACTTTCGGATATAACAAAAACATCACAGGCTTCTATAACTTCAATACTGTAACGGGATGCTTCACCAATAATCGTTGCACTTAACGGGCCAACGATTTGCTGTTCACTATAAAAGGCCTTATTAAATTCCTGCCCCTCGTCAGTGGTGTAATAAAAACGAAGTATACCGGACAGCAAAAAATAGGATTGTTGATTCGTAGTGCCTGCCCTCAATAGGGTTTTGCCTTTAGGGTAATGCTCTAGGGGTAGAGACTGAACAAAAGGTTTAAAAAGATCCTGTGGTATAGGTGTAATCCGATTCCATGCGTCATACATAGATTGCTCATGAATGCCTCGTTTCATAATTTACCCATAGCCTCTATAGTGCCTAATAGTTACAAATATGTGGTTTAAAGACTGCTCTGTATCTAACCGCAACAATTGAGCTTTGGTCGGTCATGGAGCGCGCGTGCAAAGCCGATTTAGCCATTCTGTACAGGGACTCCGTGATGATGCCGATACGCAATCGGCGTCATTTTATTCCAGCGCACAAAGGCGCGACGAAAGCTCACAGCTTCGCTGTAGTCCAATAATGAGGCGATCTCGGCAATGGTGAGTTCAGTCGCTGCAAGGTATTGACGTGCCAAGACATTTCTTACCTCATCGCAAATCACGCGAAAATTAGTGCCTTCGTTGCTAAGGCGTCGTCGCAGTGTGCTTTCGCTCATATGCAGTGTTGTAGCAATATGATGAATATTGGGA
>JBNAAJ010000056.1:0-4095 GCA_049631145.1 Porticoccaceae bacterium | reverse complement strand
TTTGCTTCAATAAGGTCGGCATAGGCTTCCAGTGCCGCTTGACGCTCATCAGCCGAGGTTTTGCTCCAGGATTTAAAAGCCTGACGTGCTGCACTCACCGTTTCATCAAGCTGTGCTTTAGATGCATCAGGGACCTGCGCAAACACCGATCGCGTTGCAGGATTATAAACTGGCAATGTGTTTTCAGTTGTTACCATTTGGCCATTAATCGCCATAGCAAAATCTGTTTCTATTTTCATCTCAAATCTCCTTGTTATTTTTCTTGATCGGTCAATTTTTGTGCTACTTCATGCTGACCAGAATTATTGATATTTTTAATGGTTGCATTAGTCATCTAGGGTTTTTAACTCTCTGCGCATCACCTTGCCGGTACTAGTTTTGGGTAGGTCATCGACAAACTGCACTGCTCTTGGCACCTTGTATGCCGCCAAGTGCTCGCGACAGTAGGCAATAATGCTGTCACTGTCTGGGTTAACACCGGTTTTGGGTACAATATAGGCCTTAGCTAGCTCGCCTTTCGCTTCATCGGGAATACTGCCCACCGCCACCAGAGCGACATCAGGGTGGCCAGCGACCACACGCTCGATTTCTGCGGGATACACATTAAAGCCAGCGGTTAAAATCATGTCTTTCTTGCGATCGACAATAAACACACAGCCATCGTTATCCATGGAGGCTAAATCACCGGTATGCAACCAGCCATCCGCTTCAATAGTGTCTTTAGTGGCCTGCTCATTGCCATAGTAGCCCTGCATCACAATGCCACCTTTAATCATTAGCTCACCGACCTCACCTATGGGCATGGTCTTGCTAGCATCTTCAGTATGGGCAATTCGAGCGTCGGTATAGGGCAATGCTACACCGATGGAACCGTGCTTAACCGGACCATTAGAGGCAAAGGTGGTACCCAGCCCACCTATCTCAGTCATGCCCCAGAGTTCAATCAGCGGACAACCGAAACGCTGCTCGACTTCTTCCATTTTTGGCTTGGGCATGGTCTGACCGCCAACGGTGCAACAGCGCAGTGTTGACAGGTCATAATTGTCAAAATCTGGGTGGTTAAGCATAAACATATACATGGTCGGCACGCCCTCAAAAAGCGTCGCTCCATGATCTTGGATACTCTGCATAATCGCCTTCTCCTCGAATGCGGGGTGCAGCACCAAAGTCATGCCGTTCTGTATCGCGCCACTCATCACAACATTGCCGTAAACATGTGGGCAAGGTAATGCGGTGACCACCGTATCCTGTTCATTGCGCTGGTGCATTAGTGCTGTCATAGCCACGTTAAGTAAAATACTTCGATGAGATAGGCACGCACCTTTGGGAAATCCTGTCGTGCCAGAGGTATAGCCAATGGTAGATAAAGAATCGATATCAATATCGCCGATAGTAAAGTCATCACTGCTATCAGCAAGCATGTCATTAAAAGAGACTATGCCCTCGGGTAATGCCTCGTCACCAAAGGCAATAAGTTCTTTGACCTGCGATTTGGCTTTTACATTTTCGATAGATATCGCTTTCTCATAGGAAGCAATTACGATAGCAGCACCACAATCATTGGCGACAAACTCAACTTCCGTTGGAGTAAGCATGACGTTAATCGGGTTGATCACAGCGCCCATTTTAAGAGCGCCATAATAGCTCACTATCCACTCCCAACAATTACCTGAGTAAAGTGTTACTCGGTCTCCCGGCTTGACGCCGAGGTTCACCAACGCATTCGCACAGCGATTGGTTAACGCTTCAAGCTCATTAAAGGACAGCGTCCGATTTGGCAAAACTATGGCAGTCTTATCGCCAAAGCGCTTCGCCGCCGCGACTGGGATACCACCGATTGAACTAAGCATAGTAGCAACTCCTTATTGTTATAACTCTGAATGCTTTTAGATGTCGCACTGAGAGAGCTAATTATCTGTTAACTATTTAGCAGACATTGTTTGTTTAAACTGATAGGCCATGGCAATAACCGCCACCACAAGCAATACAGAGGGACCTAGAAAAGCACCCTCTATATCCGTCGCAGCGATTTCACCTGTCCATAATGCCAACAGTGATAACTGATAAATAATGCCGAATAGACCAAAGGCCACCGATGAAATTTTGGTTGCCAGAGGGGCACTAAACAATGGTATTGCAACGAGAAGGGCAAACAATGAGTAGAGCCAGAAACCTAAATAATCAAAAGAGGTATACAGAGAAAAAGGCACCGATACATTCAAAATTCTTAGTAACGGATCAGCTAGCTCAGCACCTACCGCGCCGGTCGCAATGGTGTTAGCAAGAATGGGGATGGTCCATACGGCAATAAATTTGGGAATAATAAACGCCATAACTGACATCAGCACTACCATAGCCGCAACAATAGCTCTCAATGGATTGGTACTACCTATGCGCCAAGCAATAGCAAAAAACACACCCGATAGGCTCAGCATAGCCACAATTTGATTTACCCAAGCAGCAATAAATACATCACTATTATTGCTTAACCAAGCCACACGGTCGGCATGCTCGGCGGTATAACCACCTGGCGCATCTAATGGAAAAAATGCTGAAATAACTGCCGTGACAATCGCAATAACAGCAGACCAGAAGCCTAGCCTATTAATTTTGTCATTCAATGCAGTAGAAATAGCCATGGTTGTCCCCGAATTAATTATTTAGATACTTCGCATAACCTACTAGAACGCCATTAAGACGCTTGCGCTAAAAAACCACGCATAACGGTAGATAGCCCTTTTAGGGGTATGCTAGAGCATGTCGAATGACATGTAAAGTGCCTACAGAGAAAACAATTTGGGTTGATGTAATTTTTCCAAAAAGACTATTGGGTTCTTTATTTCATACTGACGAACTGAAAAACTATGCTCGCCAATAGACTGAGAGACTACTAACTTAGCCTGAAAGACCACTAATCGGGAGTTAAGTTAGTAGCTAGATGACAGGCGGAGGGACTCATCGATAATAAAAGAGACGCACAAATCTGAGCTAAAACCAATGACTTACTTGCCTTAAAGACTACCGCCAACGAGATAGGAACAATACACTAATCAAATCAACAATAATCACAGTAGCGAGACTAGTATGTGACCCGAGATATCGAGTCGAAGTTTAATATCAAGCCAATTGCATAAAGCAATATGACGTTTCTAGGCGTCATCTCCGTACACAGAGTCAACGAACGCATAAATTTTCTCCAGAACCGCGGGCGAGTCCTCTACCCATCGTCTGCCGGAACCAATAAAGAGCGTTGATCCCTCCACCAAAGACAGCAGACAAAGCGCTTCTGCGTGAGGCGCGGTACTTCCTCTCTTCACCAGCAAATCCTCAAGTATCTGTATGTACTCTGCGTATATATCGTCAACCAGATCCGATACTAGAGGATGCACTTGCCCCATCGCCCAAAGCTGCGGCCAAAGTTTATCTACTGAAAAATTTGCGCCTGCCGGTTCCGACACAGCAAGATTGATCACTGCTTTAATACTGAGCGACTGACTAGCTTTTATAGACTCAAAATTTCGTTGGTACTGCTCAGCAATGAAAGCAACCAATGCCCGCAACATATCTTCCCAGGTGCGAAAGTGATATTGCAACGCACCGAGCTTAATGCCACTAGCGCGAGCCAACGCACGCATACTCAAGCTACCATAACCCTCGCTTACTATGATCTCAATTGCGGTCTGCAGTATCTGTTGCTTACGTTCACTCATTTTGTCTCAACCTGTTATTGACATACCAGCCACAATAGCACAACATGTCGGCTGACATGTTAACAGTAGTCACCAAAGTATTGTACAGATAACCAACATCGGAGTCTGAAAAATTTTAGTTTGTCAGTCTTTACTGACAGTCTGTAAACGAGTTTATACCGATTTTTGGGGTTAGAGATGGGGCGAGGTATGCACTGCTTGCTCCATTTGGGGTAGGTGTCCGAAGCAGCAACATTACAGCTAAAATGAGAGTAAAAAAATGAAGAAAACAATCACAAGACGAGATTTTTTAAATGGCGCCGCAATCGCAGTGGTAGGTGCCGGCACTGTCCTCCCGAGAAGCCTGCTGGCGTTAGAACAGGAAGCCAGATCTCAATTCACTGAT
>JBNAAJ010000055.1:0-4205 GCA_049631145.1 Porticoccaceae bacterium | reverse complement strand
TGCAATGGATGGTTTTATGCTTTGCCATCAGATGTTTGGCCAATGCGTTAAGTTTTTCTTTGCGTCGCGCCACCAATATCAGGTGATAGCCTCTAGCCGCTAAAATAGTACAAAACTCAAGACCGATACCATCGGAGGCGCCGGTCACTAATGCCGTTTTATGGGTCATTGTGGATACCTATAATGTTCCAAAACTGTTTACTGATGTCAGATTACGTCAACACCAGAATGCTTTACAAGACAAAGTGTGGCAGATAGTTTGTCGCTGGGTAAAGTCACTGATTGAGCCATCCCTGTGGCAATTTCAGACAGTGAATTTTTAATAGGTAAAAAAAGGACGGGAAACTCCCGTCCTTTTTAGGTCTAGCCAACAAGCTTAGAAGCTGTAGCTGAATCGAGCTCCATAGATTTCGCCGGGAGCCATATAGCGGAAGTGCGCACCCGAGGCCAGAGGCGTATCAGCCGCACCAGCTGCAGTGATCTCATTGGTGATATTGCGACCGAATAGCATAAGGTCCCAGTTATCGCCTCTAAGACCCATGCGTAGGTTGACTTTCTCATAGCCTTTCTGAACGTCAATTGGATCTAGATCTCCAGTCATGAAGTAATCGTCAGTGAAGTTAACTTCAATTCCAGCGTACCACTGTGCGCCATTGGCAAGAACGCTCACATAGTCAGCGGAGAGAGCCCCTTCATAGTCTGAACCAAGCTGACCTCCCGAGATATCCTGACTAGAGCCTGAGGGAGTTCCATCACCTAGGAATTGCTGCTGACAGCCAGCGGCACTGGTGACAGGGCTAGCTGAAGTTAGCTCGCCTCCGGGTGCTGCTTTGTTGAGGGCTAGCAAGGCTGAAGATTGAACAGCAGTACAGCCCGCTGAATCAAAGCTTCCATACTCGCCGTCTAAGAACGACAGGCTGGCACCCAAGCGAAGTTTGTCAGTTGCCTGCCAGGCTAGATCCATCTCAAGTCCGGAAATATTTGAACTCGCGGCATTCGCCACTACAAAGCCCAATCCCACAAATGTCGATACTTGCTGATCTTTATAGGTGCTATCGAAATACGCCCAGTTAAAGTTCATTGCGCCATCCATAAGGACATGTTTACCGCCAATCTCCCATGACTCTGCTGTTTCATCGTCATATTCGAAACCAATACCTGGAACAGTTCTTAACACCGTACCATCAGCCTCGATAACAGGGTTTTGGTCATCAACTGAGTTAAACCCACCACTTTTGAATCCCTCAGAGTAACTAATGTAAAACTTATTAGTGTCTGACTGGGTCCATTGCAGGTTCATTGCAGGGATTACTTGGTCTGTTTTACGTTTCTCATTAAACGCGTGGGCATAAACACCAAACAGACTGTCCTGAAGCAATGCAAGATATGGGTTTGGGTCTGGTGTTGCATACCCTGTTGCGCTAGAGGTTAAGTCAGCAGTTGCGATCGCTGTTTTCTCTTCCTCGGTATAGCGAACTCCTGCGGTTAACTTGAGGCTATCTGTGAGGTCATAGCTACCTTGGAAAAATATCGCAGAGGTGTCAGTCTTTTGATTGTAGTAACTCACTCTGCCACCCGTAGTCCACATTGTTTGACCTTCCACGCCAAAAAGGTCATAAACGCCAGCAGCGGCAGGATTTAAAGGTGTTAACCATGCATCCACTGTTGCACTTATCTGGTCCGCATCCATTCCATCCAGTGCGCCAGCGGCCTTGAGGGCTCCCGTGGCAAGACCATCAATCGGGATTGCCAAGAACGAATCTGTCCCTCCCTGACCATAGGTAGCGCCCATTCCGGTAATCAAATTAACTAAATTCGGGTTACTTAGGGTGCCATCAACTTGAACAACACGATCAATCTCTTGTTCAGCCTCAGACCAATACACACCGGCAACAAATGAGAAGCGATCATCAGCGGGTGAAGAGATTCTAAACTCTTGGCTGGTTTGCTCATAATTTGAAATGTCGGCACGGCCAACAAATCTCACAGGTAACCAGTCGGCATCGATACCATCTTGATAATCATAAGTATTTCGCCCTGTTACAGAGTGCAAGGTATAGCCGTTGTCAGTTTCGATATCGATGATCAAGGCCGTATCTTTTGTTTCCGTATAGGTTCCCTCTGGTCGCTCGCCACCATTGTCACAAGAATCCGCAGAATTGCTACCAATACTATAACGCCCCTGGTTTCGGACATGTTCTTCTAGTGCACATCCGCCCAAGGTGATTGAATCTCGATACATGGTTGTGCCATCGTTCGCGTTAGTATCAGCTGCAAAACTCGGATAGGCCAGCCCTATAACATTGAACATTAGCGTGTCAGCGGCGCCAACAGGATCGTTGGGCAGCCAATTCATTTGCGTACTGCTGGCTCCAATGCGCTCGTAACTGCTTTCCCCATGAGTGAACTTAACAGACGTATTCTCACTGGGGTTCCACATCGTTGTGAAACGCCAAATTTCTTCGTCAGTAGTCGGCATCTTGGTTGGCGCACCAGGCATACCATTTTCCATATAGCCATCATCCTGCTGATCTCTGAACGCAAATCTCAGCGCCAGATCGTCAGAGGGCGAATAGTTAAGATTGCCTTCAATGATTTCTCCGTTGTTTGATTCAGCAGTGAGATTGATCTTACCGCTTATACCCTCCGCGTCCATATCAGGTTCCGCAGTGGTAACGTTAATCGCGCCTGCAAGAGTGTTCTTACCGAAAAGAATACCCTGTGGTCCCCTCAGCACTTCGATTTGTTGAAGGTCAAACAAACCAGTTCGTAGTTGCCGGCTCTTACCGAAATGCACACCGTCCACATAAACGCCAACTGATTGCTCAAAAGACTGATTAGCGCCGATGCTGATTCCGCGCATTGTAATAATTGTGTTGACCGCATTTTCAGTGATAGATAGATTGGGAACGAATTCTGAGAGTTGCTCAAGATTAGTAATCCCTGCATCATCCAATTTTTCACCACTCACGGCGGTCATGGATATAGGTACGTCTTGAAGGCTTTCGGCACGTTTTTGTGCTGTTACGATAACCTCTTCCAGTTGAGCACCATAGGCCCCGCCTGAAGCAGTAGCAATGGCTAGCGCTAGGCTGGATACAGTGCGAAATGATTTTTTATTCATATTATTCCCCTTAATATTTTAATTTTTGGGTGATACTTTGCTGTTTCATTATTATTGTTATGAAAATGACAGACTTTTTATTATTTATTCTTGTACGCCGCATTGTTCAGATGCGGCGTGCTTTAATGGAACATTGTTGGAGGGTTACAAACATAACCAAACCGTTATGAGGTTAGCACAAAAAGTAATAAGCGATATCCTGTCAAAGTCGGTCAAATTTGTAACAAAATCGGACAGCGTTATTTGCTTTATTTGATAAACGGATGTCTGGAGCGAATAAGATTAAGCTGTAAAAAAGCTTAATAGGCTGGTTGTATATGGAATTACCCAACTGAGATAAACGCAGCAGAGTTATGCATTACCTAGGTCTGATAACCACTAAAATCATATATGGGGAGTGGCTTGGATTAATATTTCTTCTAGCTTTGTGACACAGTCTGTCATGCTCTTGCTAATAAATACCTCGATTGCCAATGGCGTCACGGTTGTCTGCCAAATAAGTTGGCAGCCATCCGCGTTAGCGACCACCTCGATGCGAGACTGATGAGATTGCAGTGGAGCAGATGTTTCAAAGCATGAGTACTCCAAAATACGGTGTTGGTTATCATGGCGTAAAATACGCTCTTTAATATTGCCCGCACCAGCGAGTGTTAGCGAACGGATATCGCCATCAATTTTGCAACCAGTGGCGCCCGGAACCCAGTCAATGCGATCAGGTGTGCCAATAATGGCCCAGAGTTGCTCCGCGGAGGCATTAAATTGGTGTTCAATTTTTACTGACATACCGTAAACCTATTGTTTTTTGGGCTAGAAAACCTTTCCATATCGATAACAATATTACATCAGCTTTTGATGCTAGTGTTACACGCACTTAGGTTCACTATGAGTAGATAATAATATGTAGGCGATATCAGTATGTAATATATGTAATATAAGTGGGCAATAAAAAAGGCCGCTTCTTGCGAAGTAGCCTTTGATAATAGTGGCGGACCGGACGGGACTCGAACCCGCGACCTCCGGCGTGACAGGCCGGCATTCTAACCAGCTGAACTACCGGTCCGCGAAAGCATTTTCTCTTGGT
>JBNAAJ010000054.1:0-4466 GCA_049631145.1 Porticoccaceae bacterium | reverse complement strand
CCGCCAGACGTAAAAATTAATCGGTTTTGCGGAGCAAATCTGCAAGGGTCGGCAAGTTTACCTAATGCGAGGGTTTACGACAATAAATCTGACAGTAATTTTTCGTGCCCTTGAATGGGCATTTTGCAGCGTTGGGCACTGATAATACCCTTCAGTTGCTCCAATGCCAGATCAAAGTCATCGTTAATCACTAAGTAGTCTGCTTCTACATAATGGCTCATTTCTTCGGTTGCTGCCGCAATACGTTTGTCAATCACGTCGATATCGTCTTGGCCGCGGCCATTGAGGCGCTCTCGAAGTGCTTGTTTGTTCGGCGGCAGGATAAAAATACTTTTGCTCTGGGCAAGCTGTTGGCGGACCTGTTCCGCACCCTGCCAATCAATCTCAAGAATAACATCGGTACCAGCATTTAAGGTTTGTTGAACCCATTGTTTGGACGTGCCATAAAAATTGCCAAATACCTCGGCATGTTCAAGAAAGGCATTATCTGCAACCATGCTATGAAAGGTTTGCTCGCTAACAAAGTGATAATTCACTGCATCTGTTTCACCGCTTCGTGCGGCGCGAGTAGTATGAGAGATTGAGGCTTGAATATTGTTCATGCGCGCAAGAATTTCTGTCACAAGACTGGTCTTGCCTGCGCCGGAGGGTGCGGAAATAATAAATAACGTGCCTTGAGCCATAGCGAAAACGAGTTCCTTGCCTAACTGTTACTAGAAATACAGATTATTCCAGATTCTGAAGCCAGTGTACGAAAAATTTTTACTCTTGCTTGTCGGGATCAAAAATGCGGTTTAGATAGTCCGCTAGACGAAGCCCAGCCAATAGCAAGCGCTGTTCGATAATTGTTTTACTGCGTTGAATATAGGCTGTTGTGAGGGTGCCGGGTTGTTGCTGTGATTGTGCAAAATCATAGACCTGATGGCGGAGGGACTTAGACTCTCTAGCCCAGTCGACAAACTGGGGTTGCCGCCAATCCTTATTGTGCTGATCTTGGCGTCGGACAAGATAGCGACTGTACCGCTGTGGGGTTTTATCTTCGCTGGTTAAAATCAGACTGTCCCACACTTGGTGGAGGTTAACGATCTTAGTTTTATCGGGCCATTTCACTGTGATTGCATTACCACCACGATCAGCTCTCCGGCCAACATGGAGTGGTTGATGAATATCGGCGACAAAATGGCTAAAGAATAATAATGCCTCACGCTGCTGTTGTTTGCCGAGTTCGGGATTTTTTAGCTGCTCGTAAAAGTAGTTGAGGGCTGAAAGTACATCGCCATCGCGATGGCGTTTAAAGTCACTAAATTGCTCGCCATCGTCGATACTGACATAGTGCCAATATCTGGACTGTCGCCAATTAGGAAGGTGGCGTATTTTATCCGGCCACAAGCTAAGTTCACTGAGATCATCGGAATCGATGATGCTATTGATGGCAGCGGCAGTGTTATCGCTTATATAATTTTGTGCGATCAGAACAACTATGCGATGACCATCTGCGCCAAAAGCGAAGCAACCGCCGCTACCCAATAGTATCCACAGCGTGACGATTGGGAGACAAAAATGCACCCTTGTTGTCATGTCAGATTCACATTATTCAATATTTTGAATTTGTTCACGCATCTGCTCAATAAGGACTTTAAGTTCGACTGAGGCCTGTGTCGTTACGCCAGCGATTGACTTAGAACCCAAGGTATTGGCCTCTCGATTTAACTCCTGCATAAGAAAGTCTAATCGGCGACCAATGGAATTGTTGTTGCTTAAGGTTAGACGTATTTCGCTGATATGCACTTCGAGGCGATCGAGCTCTTCGTCGACATCCGCACGGTTGGCAATGATGACCATCTCTTGTTCGAGTCTATCTTCATCGAGCTGCGCTTTTAAGTCGCTCAGTTTCTCATGAAGTCTCTGTCGCTGAAGAGTTAAAATGGTTGGCAATTCGTTGCGCACCAATGCTATCTGCGTTTCGATGCCGCTAAGTCGCTGTTCAATCATATCCGCCAGTTTCTCGCCCTCGCGTTGGCGACCATCGAGAAGTTGCTCTACGGTAGAGATGACTGTATCTATAGCCGCCTGGTGAAGCCTCTTTGGGTCGATATCTTGATCCTTGAGAATACCAGGCCAGCGCATAATCTCCATAGGTGAGATGGGGGCAGGGTTATCGAGTTCCGCAGCCACTTTTTCGGCAATATCAATGTATTGCTTAGCAAGCGCTATATCTGCATTAATCGAGTTGTCTCGGTGATTAAAATTGACCTGTACTGAGCAGTCGACTTTGCCGCGACTGAGTTTTTTGCGTGCAATCTCTCGCAACGGCATTTCTATTTCGCGCATGGTTTCGGGGAGACGAAAGCTGGTTTCTAAAAAGCGATGGTTAACTGAGCGTAACTCACAGGTTACCGACCCCCAGTCAAAATTTACGGTGTTTCGGGCAAAAGCAGTCATGCTGCGAGGCATAATCTCTCCAATAACAAATTTATAATGCGTCATGGTAACAAACGCGATTAATGAGTGCCTATATTTGCTACAATTCCGCCCTCTTTTTAGGTGCATTATTAGGAACCGTTATGAACAGACCCAGTGGCAGACGTCCGGAACAACTTCGTCAGGTAAAGATTAATCGAGAATTCACCTGTCACGCCGAGGGTTCTGTATTGATAGAGTTTGGTAATACCAAGGTCATTTGTACGGCCAGCGTAGAGCAGGGTGTACCAAGATTTCTGCGTGGCTCTGGTCAGGGCTGGGTTACCGCGGAGTACGGAATGTTACCGCGCTCGACCAATAGTCGTATGGGGCGTGAAGCCGCACGCGGTAAGCAAAGCGGCCGCACGCAGGAAATTCAGCGATTAATTGGCCGTTCACTGCGCGCTGCAGTGGATCTAAAACAGTTGGGCGAGCACACCATTAATATCGATTGCGATGTTATTCAGGCTGACGGCGGCACACGTACGGCGTCCATCACCGGTGCTATGGTGGCATTGGTTGACGCTATCCGTCATCTACAGCGCAAAAAGGCGATTAGTGGTGATCCGCTGATTAATATGATTGCCTCGGTATCGGTCGGAGTCTACAACGGCGAGGCAGTGCTGGATTTGGATTATGCTGAAGACAGTAATGCCGAGACTGATATGAATGTGGTGATGAACAGCGATGGTGGCTTTATCGAAGTTCAGGGGACTGCAGAAGCGGCGCCTTTTAGCGCCGAGGAATTAACCCAGATGCTAGAGCTTGCTAAACGTGGGATCGCCGATCTGGTCCGTGTGCAGCAAATGGCATTAGCCCAATAGAAGAACAGGTTTATGAATAGCTATAAAACTCAGTTTATCGACAATGCCATAGCCAGTGGCGCGTTAAAGTTTGGTCAATTCAAGCTTAAATCTGGCCGTATTTCACCCCACTTTTTTAACGCAGGAGAGTTTTATCGCGGCAGGGCATTGGCGACATTGGGACGATGTTATGCGGCAGCGATTGTTGACTCAGGTATCGAATTTGATGTGTTATTTGGACCTGCTTACAAAGGGATTACACTGGCAGCAGCAACCTCGGTGGCATTAGCGGAGCATTACCATCGGGACGTACCCTATTGCTTTAACCGGAAGGAAGCCAAGTCCCATGGCGAAGGTGGCACCACAGTAGGAGCGCCGCTAGAGGGCAAAGTGCTGATTATTGATGATGTCATCACTGCTGGCACGGCGATTCGTGAGGTAATGGCTATGGTTGATCAGGCTGGAGCTCAAGCTGCTGGCGTGGTGATTGGTGTTGATCGAAAAGAGCGTGGTAATTCTGATAAATCGGCAATACAGGAGGTAGAAAGTGAGTTTTCCATTCCTGTTGCCAGTATTATCGATATCGACGATATTTTGATCTATCTCGACAGCAAACCAGATAAGCAAGAGCTAGTCGCGCAGATCAAACAATATAGACAGGAGTACGGGGTCTGATTGGCATTGAATAATGCGTTGCCTAGTTGATGAGGATAGCGGTTTTAGTCTTTTCTATTCTGCTCTGTACTAGGCAAGCATTTGTGCAGTGATTAACGACCATTGTTCAGACCAACTCTCGGTTGGTACTTGTTTGAAGTTACTGCGCACAAATTGGCTGACCTTTCCCTCTGTTGTTACCAGCATAAGATTTGCGGCAATACTGACGGAAACGGTTAACTGTAAACCCTCTCTAACCTCTGCTTCACGCAATGTCTGTTTAAGCTGTGTTTCCAGTCGATCCCAAAACTGAGCGACTCGGTCATGTAGTCGGTCAGTTTCACCGGTGAGCGCGTCACCATTAAGGATGCGACTTATACCTGGATTTTTTTCACTAAAGGCTAAAACCAAACTCAGTATTCTAAAACACTGCCCAAGGGCATCTGGCTCATCACTGACAATATTACGCACACGGGCAAACACCGTTTCTTCAATAAAATCGATAAGCCCTTCATACATCCTTGTTTTGCTTGCAAAGTGACGATACAG
>JBNAAJ010000053.1:0-4896 GCA_049631145.1 Porticoccaceae bacterium | reverse complement strand
CGGCAATCGGCATTGCGCCACCAGTCTCCAATGACACTCGATAACCAGCATCACAGAGCTGAATTAATAGATCAATGCACTGCGGTTGCGCCAAGGGCTCTCCGCCCGTCACCGTGACATGGCGAGCACCATAGTCCTCTACAGTCCGCATTATTTCGCTAAGCGTCATTTTAGTGCCACCCTCGAAGGCATAGGCAGTATCGCAGTAGCCGCAGCGCAATGGGCAGCCCGTCAGGCGCACAAATACTGTCGGCAGACCAGTGGTACTGGTTTCCCCTTGTAGGGAATGGAAAATTTCAGTAATTCGCAGAGACTGTTCAGACATAGTGCATGTTTAGGTGACGCCTCAGAGGCTTTTACGATTGATACGCTACTTAGACGTAATTAAAAATTCTTGTCGAGATAGTCGCGCGCTTTGATCGCAACAGAGCCGCTGCTTTGAGAGGCCAGTTCCAATAATTCACGAGAGCGCTCCAACTCTCCTAGCTGATGGTAAATTTTTCCTAGCTTAAAACGTGAATCCATGGCTTTGCCATGATCAGCATACTGCTCTAACACGGCTGTAAATGCTTGTCTGGACAACTCATCTTGCCCCTGCAATAGGTAGATCTCTCCCAGCCAATAATAAGCATTGGGCGCATAGGGGCTAGTGGGGAAATCAACAATATGCTGCTTAAAGGCCATAACCGCACCGTCCATATCCCGCTGTTTGAGTAGCAGGTTAGAGGCATTATCGTAGTTAGCTTTTATCACTGCGGCATCCACAGCCTCGTCTGTCACCAATCCGGTTACTGCCTCTGCACGCTCCGACGGCACAGTATTAGCGCCACCATAGGACTTAGCCCGCGATTTTTTTTGTTGCGCCACTGCACTGCCAGAGGCAACAGCGCTCATTCGACGATCGAGATCCAAATAATCATCCATTTGGCGTTGTTTTACCTGCTGTAGCTCATAGTTGAGCTCTTCCAACAAACCGCGCAACATTTGCACCTCTTCCTGCAAAACCTGCATTTGATAGTACTGATCGCTGCTTCCTGAAACCGCGGAGGTCGAAGCCACAACTGCAGACTCAGTAGTGTTTGTAGCGGGCATGGGGTTACTTAAATCCACCACTGGC
The DNA here is from genome assembly GCA_049631145.1 of Porticoccaceae bacterium. GTDB lineage: Bacteria > Pseudomonadota > Gammaproteobacteria > Pseudomonadales > Porticoccaceae > HTCC2207. Next base: position 3,779 of record JBNAAJ010000053.1, on the reverse strand, counting down.
GTAAGATTCTGAGCCATTGCCGAGATGGCAAAACAGGCCGGTAAGAGTAATAATGCGATCGCAGGTTTCATAAAAATTCACTGATATCCGATTTTACACCAAACACACAAAAGGCCGGAGCATCGAAGCTCCAGCCATATTTGCGCATCTTGTTTGAAACAAAAAACCTCGGGCCATCGCTGGCCGCGGGCTTTATTTCATTTCAACGCGGCGGTTCATTGCCCAAGCGCTGTCGTTACTGCCGTACGAGGCCGCACGCTCTTCACCGTAGCTAATCACCTCGATTAAGCCAGCTGAAACGCCCTGCAATACCAAAAATTCTTTAACCGCATTGGCGCGACGCTCACCTAGCGCCATATTGTACTCGCGCGTACCTCGCTCATCAGCATGGCCTTCAAGACGAACGCTGCGCGGGTTGCTGTTAAGTGATGCAGCGTGCTCGACAAGAGCCGCTCGAGACTCTGGCTTCAATAGCGCCTTATCAAAGTCAAAGTAAAACACAGTATCCGCTGATGAGGCCATCGCAGCATTATCAATAGCAGAGGTATCAACCTGCCCTGTCTGTACCGAGGTATCCTCAATATCAGTACTGGTAGGCGCTGAACTACAGCCCGCGAGTACTGCTGATAGCAAAATTGTTGCCAAGCCAGATTTTGTAAAAGTGGTCTTCATTTCTAACTCCCTTGAGTTACTTATTTAAAAAATAGTTATAACTGGTCCATTACCGTAAATACGGCGACCAAGCTGGTTCACGCACATCCCCTATCCTGGCCGGAAGAACGTATTTTACCCCAGCATCCAGCGAAACCGCAGCCAAAACACCCCGATCACCCTGTTTAGTAGCGTACATTAACATAGCTCCGTTAGGTGCGACAGTGGGAGATTCATCTAATCTTGTTTCTGTAAGCTCAATTAGACGGCGGGTAACAAGGTCAAATGAGGCAATATGGAAGACTCCTGACGCTCGATGCACCAGTGCCAGCGTGCGGCCATCCGGCGCCAAACTCGGACGCGCGTTATAATTTCCTTGAAAAGTCAGGCGCTGCGTGGCTTTGCTGGCAATATTCAGTTTATAAATTTGCGGTGTACCGCCGCGATCAGAGGTGAACAACAGATGTTTGCCATCGGCCATCCAAGTAGGTTCCGTATCAATGGCGAAATGTCGTGTCAGACGACTAAATTTTTTCGACTTAAGGTCAAGTAGATAAATTTCTGGATTACCGTCCTTAGACAGCACAAGAGCCATCTTACGCCCATCAGGCGACCAAGCTGGTGCGCCATTGAGCCCCTTAAAATTAGTTAACTGCTGACGAGCCCCAGAGACTAGATTTTGACGAAAAATAGCTGGTCGACCAGTCTCAAACGACACATAGGCTAGATCTTTGCCATCGGGCGCCCAAGACGGCGACATAATCGGTTGAGAGGATTCCAGCATAAGTTTTTCCCGAGCACCATCAGCATCTGATACATTAAGCCGATAAGTAAACTTGCCATCATTTCTGGTTGCCGTCACATAGGCTATTCGAGTCGAGAAAGCCCCTGGAATGCCAGTGATGGCCTGAAAAACCTTGTCACTTACTAGATGTGCCAAGTCGCGCACTTCATTAACTCGACCTCGCACCGTATGTTTAAATTCAGTTTTCTGAGCCCTGACGTTGAGTAAGCTAAATTCCAGTTCAAAACGACCATCTTCGATCTGCTGCAGCGAGCCAACCACTAAGTACTCAGTACCGAGGATACGCCAGTCCCGAAAATAGACATCCTTGGCTGCGGATGGGAAAGCCAACATATCGCGCCGTGGCGTTGCCCGAAATAAACCACTGCGTTGCAGATCGGCCTCCACAATGGCGCCTATATCCTCTTTAATCCGGATACCATTGAGGCCGATAGGCGAGACTGCTACCACCGTCGGCTTATCATTACCCTGGGTAACGCGAATCACCAGCTCGCTCCACGCAGTGGCGGATTGGGTGAGTAGCAACAATAATAAAAGCGCTTTGATGAACTTTATCAACGGGTTATCTCCAATGGGTTTATAGCCTCAGATCTTGCGGGCTGAACGCCACTTTAACAGTGCGAAAATGTTTTTCAAACAGGCGCGGCTCCAGTTGCTGCAACTCTTCAAATTGTTCTGCTTTAAACGCCGCCTGTTCAACCGAACGATCAAAGGCAATATCGCCACTGGATCGCAATAAATTGACACCGACAATGCGCCCAGTGGGCACCAATCTTATTTCAATTAATGTTTCCATATCACGCCGTGCGCTGGGCGGGCGATTCCAATTATCGGCCAATCGCTGACGAATTAACTGCAGGTAACTATTGGCTACACGTTCATCCTCTCGAGCGCTAATCTGCGCCTGCTCCTTTATCAACGCCTGCTCAAGCTCTGTCTCAATACGCCTGCGCTGCTCCTCAGCCTCTCGCCGACGCTTCTCTTCCTGCTCTTTGGCTTGTTTTTCTTTTAATGCCGCCAAACGTTTTGCTTCGGCCTTTTTTTTCTGCGCGGCGCGGCGCTTTTCCTGCTCGCGCTGCTTCTTTGCATTATCGGGCTTAGCATGCACGGGTGCTTTGACCTGCGGCTTCTTAGTGGGTGCCAGCTCAACCAACTGCGCTTCAATATACTGTGGCTGTACCATCACCTGCACAGTATCAGACTGCCAACTACCAACCAGCGCAGCAACCACGACAACATGGATAACGGTGCTAACCAAGACGCCAATTGAATAACCACTAATGTCTCTCATGCTAGTTGCGCGGTGGCTCCGTTACCAAACCAACAGAGGGAGCCCCAGCCAGCTGTAACTCACTCATCAGATTAACCACTGAGCCATAGTCAACGGCAGTATCACCCCAGACTAACACCGGTGTTTGGGGCTTCTGCCGCAAGACTTTAGCGACGCGATCTTTGATGACTGCCAATGGCTGAGACTGGTTTTCGCCTTTTATATCAATCCAGTAGCTACCATCCGCTTTGATCGACACTATAAATGGGTCTTGCTCTTTAGTATCCATAGGCGCCGAATTAGCGTCGGGTAACTCAACCTTAACCCCTTGCATAAGCAGCGGTGCGGTAATCATAAACACCACCAACAGCACCAAGGTCACATCAATATAGGGCACGACATTAATCTCGGCGACCAATTTACGTTTAGGCTTTTTATGCTTCACAACGTTTGCCTCAATGTCGGTTAGCGCGAATGCACCTGACGGTGCAAAATACTCGAAAACTCTTCAGCAAAGGTCTCGTAGTTAGCATTAATAACTTCTACCTGAGCCGCATAGCGGTTGTAAGCAATCACCGCGGGGATAGCAGCAAACAGACCCATTGCGGTTGCAATCAGCGCCTCAGAGATACCCGGCGCTACCGTGGCGAGCGTTGCTTGCTGCACCATAGCCAAGCCTCGAAATGAATTCATAATGCCCCATACGGTGCCAAATAGACCGATATAGGGGCTTACCGACGCAACACTAGCCAGAAAGGGCAGATTGGTATTGAGCTTTTCATCCTCGCGGCTTAGCGCCACGCGCATGGCTCGGTCGGTACCCTCCATCACCGCATCTGGATCGGCTTTATCCGACTGCGCCAAACGATTAAATTCGCGAAAACCAGCGCGAAAAACATTCTCTATACCATCACCGGCACCGTCTTCCTGCGCCTGTGCCGTGAGCTCGTCGTATAGATTATTAAGATCAATACCAGACCAGAAAGTATCTTCAAATTCACGAAAACCCCGCTGGGCAGCGCCCAGGAAAAAGCTGCGCTGGATAATCATGAT
>JBNAAJ010000052.1:0-4947 GCA_049631145.1 Porticoccaceae bacterium | reverse complement strand
CATAGCGACACGGACCGCCAGGTCCTCTGATAACGGTGCATTGTAGGCACCCTCAACTACGGTGCCACCGTAACGCCCTTCATAGCCGAAACTAAAGTGACCTTCAGACTCTGCTACATTGGGTCGATTAGAGACTATTCTTACAGCACCACCAGTGGTGTTACGTCCATACAGACCACCTTGGGGGCCTTTAAGAACCTCGACACGTTCAATATCGTATAAGCCAATACCACCCAATGCATTTGATGTCATATAGGCTTCATCATAATAAATGGCCGCAGTAGGCGTATTGTTGGCATTAAAGTCTGCTAGACCAACACCTCGAATAACCCAGGTAGGTTGACCTGCTCCACGATCATCAAAAAGTGCAACACCAGGAACAAAATTTGTCAGGTTTTCTAGTGAGTCTGCGCCAATTTCCGCCAGTGCACTGTTATCGAAAGCACTTATTGCTATCGGTACATCTTGAATACTTTGCTCACGCTTATTTGCTGTAACAATAATTTCTTCGATATCAGCCTGGGCCGTAAACGGTGTGACGACACCCGCTATGGCTATAGCAATTAGACTTTTTTGTATAAGTTTCATCTTCCACCCCTTGTATATTTTTATAAACCAGCATTAATTCTTTACAGGTCTGTTAAAACTAATACTTTTATACAGATCTGTCAATATTATTCATGTCTGGATTGATAACTGTCAAACGACATGCCCAGACTAATACCTGCCAAGTCACATGTCAAATGACCGGTCAAACTCCACGCCTTCCAACACCTCATAATACCCAGAATAAACGCCTAGTTAGTCGCTATAGCTATTAGACTTATCAAAGACCTAAATTTAGCCACTAAACAGTGACTTAGGGCCATCACTATCTCTACAATAGCGCCATGCAAAATAATCCTTCCGACAGACAGATCTATAGCGTCAGCCAGCTGAATCGCAGCGTCCGTCATCTGCTAGAAACGCAACTGCCGCTACTATGGGTCGAAGGCGAGATATCCAACTTTGCCCGCCCTGCCTCTGGTCACTGGTATCTCAGCTTGAAGGACGAGCAGGCCCAGGTGCGCTGCGCTATGTTTCGCAATGCCAATCAGCGGGTCAATTTCCAGCCCAGTAATGGCACGCAGATCTTGGTGCGTTGTCGCGCTGGGCTCTATGAGGGGCGCGGTGAATATCAGCTGATTATCGAACATATGGAAGAGGCTGGCTTTGGCGCCTTGCAGCGGAAATTTGAGCAACTTAAGCAACAACTGAGCAGTGAGGGCCTGTTTGATAACCAGCATAAACGGCCAATGCCAACCTCGGTAAGCCATATTGGTGTTATCACCTCGGCAACGGGCGCTGCCGTCAAGGATATCCTCTCCGTATTACATCGACGTTTTCCTGCCATCAAAGTCAGTATTTTTCCTACCGCGGTGCAGGGCGAGCAAGCGGCAGCACAGATTATTGATGCTCTGGCTATGGCCAATCAACAGGGCCAGTGCGATGCCCTGATTGTCGGTCGTGGCGGCGGGTCGCTAGAGGATCTGTGGCCATTTAATGAGGAATCTGTTGCCCGCGCGATATTTAACAGTGAAATCCCCATCGTTAGTGCGGTGGGACACGAGGTGGATTTTACCATCGCTGATTTTGTCGCCGATCTGCGGGCGCCAACACCCTCCGCGGCGGCGGAGCTGCTAAGCCCCGATGGAGAGGACTTACTTAATCAGTTTATGGGGTTTGAAGTACTGCTCAGCGAGGCGTTAATACGCATCATTAGACAGCTAGAGCAACGTACAGACTATTTACAAAAACGTCTGCAGCATCCCGGCAAAAAGTTACAGCAACAGAGCCAGCATATGGCGCACCTGCATATTAGACTACAGCGCGCGATTGCAGCTCAGTTGCAGCAACAACGCGCGACCATCGATCAACTACAAAATAAACTGCTCGGTCAAAGTCCTGAGCAAACTATCAGCCATGGTCAACAGCGTATTTCACAGTCGGTTAAACACTTGATGCGCTCAATACAACAACAGCTTGCCAACAAGCAGACTAAAACCAATCAAGCCATGCATTTACTAGATACTGTTAGTCCATTGAGCACATTGGGACGCGGCTATGCCATTATCCGCGATCAAGACAACGCGGTGATTAAAACGGTCAAAGAGGTCAGTGCAGGTGATCAGCTAACCGGTCAACTCGCCGATGGTGAAATTGTGGTCTCGGTAAGTGCTACCACCACAAAAACATTATAAAAACTATCAGGCTTTAGCCTATCTAATCGGCCAAGGCCTGTTCTAGGTCGGCAATAATATCCGCAACCGCTTCAAGCCCTGCAGAGATACGTACCAAACCTTCGCTAATACCGTGCTCAGCGCGCTCTTGCAGAGTATATGTAGAATGGGTCATGCTGGCTGGATGTTGTACTAAGGTCTCCGCATCGCCCAAACTAACCGCCAACTTGGCCAGCTTAAGTTTATTCAACATGGCAACAGCCGCCTCGTAGCCGCCTTTGAGTTCTAATGCAATCATGCCGCCAAAATCGTCCATCTGCTGACCGGCAAGTTGATGCCATGGGTCGTTTTTTAGCCCTGGATAAAATACCTGATCAACAGCATGGTGTTGTTCTAGCATTTCAGCAATAGCTTGGGCATTTTGGCAATGACGCTCCATACGTAACTGCAATGTTTTAATGCCACGCAAAATAAGAAACACATTTAACGGGGCAATCACTGCACCGGTCATATCCTTTAAACCATAGACCCGTATCTGCTCAATAGTTGCGGCATCAGCGACCACCGCACCCGCAATAAGGTCGCCATGACCACCGAGATACTTGGTCGCCGAATGCACCACAATATCGGCGCCCAAAGTTAATGGCCGTTGCAGTGCCGGTGTGCAGTAGGTGTTATCCACCATACACTTTATGGCGGGATTATAGCTTTTCGCTAAGGCACTAACGGTGGCAATATCGATCACTCGCATCGTGGGATTGACCGGCGTTTCAAAATACAGCAACTTGGTGTGCTCAGTCAGATTGGCCTTTATAGCCTCAGGATCGCTAAAATCGGCAAAACAAATATCCACACCAAACTTTTTAAGCCCATGCTGCATAAAGGCAAACGTGCAACCATAGACGGTCTTATCCACCAGCAACTGATCCCCCGGTGCCAATAATGTCCACAGAGTGGCGGTAATCGCGCCCATGCCAGACGCAGTAGCCAGAGCCGCCTCGCCCTCCTCCAAGTCGGCTAGTCTTGCTTCTAAAATGGCCTGCGTCGGGTTGGAAATACGACTGTAGAAATGTCCCGGCTCCTCCCCTGAAAAACGCCCTGCCCCTTGAGCCACAGTATCAAAAGTAAATGTGGAGGACATAACGATGGGGGGATTGAGCGCACCCTCATAATCACTACTGTTATAGCCGGCATGAACAGAGCGGGTAGCAAAGGATAGCTTGGTATTTTTATCTGCAGACATAGCATTTAGTCCGGAATATTTTAGGTTATCGTAACCCTATTAATCGGGTTAAATCTCCTTTTTAAATTTGCTGATTAAGCAATAAATAGCTATATTCACCACAATAAATATTTTTTTAGGTGAGTTATGCCAATAACAAAGCTTGACGCTATGGACCGGCGCATACTTGAACAAATTCAGGCAGATGGCAGCATCAGCAATCTCGAACTAGCCGAACGTGTCGGCCTATCCCCTTCTCCTTGTGCACGCAGAGTAAAAATACTTCAGGAGAGCGGCATTATCAGTCGCCAAATTACCCTGCTTGACCAGAACAAGTTAGGGTTACCTATCAGCATCTATATTTCCGTAAGCCTAGATCATCAGAGCCCTGATCGCCTGAAGAATTTTGATAATAAAATCAATAGCTGGCCAGAGGTTATTGAATGCTCATTGATTACTGGCAGCGACACAGACTACCTGCTTAAAGTGGTTATGCCGGATATGGAGTATTATCAGCGGTTTTTACTGGATAAGCTTAATCAAATTGAAGGGGTAAGTAGCATCAGGACTAGCTTTGTCTTGCGCCAAGTAGTGCAGAGAACAGAGATGCCACTAAATCATATTTAGTATGCCAAGCAACTGCTAAGTAACTATTTTCTTTTATTGGCCGGATCGTTTCGTTTACTGTACTTCACCACTTTTTTACGCTTAATCGCCTGCTTATCCTTCGCTTTTTTCACTTTGGTTTTGTAGGGGTTATCACCGGTGCGGTACTCTACTTTGACTGGCGTACCATGCAGACCCAACTCGCGACGGAATATTTTTTCCAGATAGCGAGTGTATTGGGCCGGAACAGATTCAGTCTGATTGCCATGAATAATAATCACTGGTGGGTTGCGCCCACCGGCATGGGCAAAACGCAATTTAATCCGTCGGCCGTGCACCATCGGCGGCTGATGCTCCTCTACCGCACCCTCCAGTACCTTGGTTAAGCGCGATGCACTCAATGTATCAGTTGCCGCAGAATAAGCGGCACCGATTGAGTCATAGAGGTTGCCCACCCCAGTGCCATGCAGTGCCGAGATAAAGTGCACATCAGCGAACTCAGCAAAACGTAGGCGGCGTTTAATATCTGCTTTTATTTTCTCGCGCTTCTCCGGCGCTAGTCCATCCCACTTATTAATACCAACCACCAAGCCGCGACCCGCATCGATAACCGATCCCATCAGGTGCAAATCCTGCTCTACCAATCCCTCTTGAGCATCTACAAGCAATACCACAACATTGGCATCATCAATGGCTTGTAACGTTTTAACAATAGAGAACTTCTCTACCGCTAATTTAATATTTTTGCGCTTACGAATGCCGGCGGTATCAATCAATGTGTACTCTTGGCCATGACGCTCATAGTCAATATACACACTATCTCTTGTAGTGCCGGCCTCATCATAGACGACCACTCGATCTTCGCCCAACAGACGGTTAACCAGTGTCGACTTACCCACA
>JBNAAJ010000051.1:0-5082 GCA_049631145.1 Porticoccaceae bacterium | reverse complement strand
GAAATCGCCATGCCGATATCGCTGGCGTTCTGCTCACGCTTCTGTGCCGTCACTACGATTTCCTCAAGAGGCGATTGCGCCAAGGCAGCACCTGAACCTAGGGCCATTACAGTGCTACTAACTGCAACCCCAACCCATTGCGTGAATGTATTTTTTGGTCTCATTTTGTATCTCCCCAAAAGTTTAATTATTGATTAATTTTATTTGTTATACCTGTTATGTTAACAATATTTATATTATATTAGGTGTAATAAAAAAGCAATTATATGCCAGTTCGCCATATCGACCCGACTGTTTGGCGCGGCGTGCGTCGAAGAGTTCCTAGGCCAAAAAAATAACGTCTCACCTCTTTGGCTATGTACTTTTCTGATTCCTAGGTAACAACACACCGTTCTGACTATATTCCAAGTCCACATGATAGAATTGACAAAAACAGACATTTAATAAACTATTGCAGACATATTTTGGTAAGAGGGCGGAGTATGTCGCGCTTCGAAAACCAGTCAGATTGGGGTATTGATGCCGAGTGGTTGGTACAGGAACTGCTGGATCGTGATATCTCAATTGAGCAGATGTCAGAGCCTCTGTCGTCCAAGGGCAGGCTTAAGCAAGGCAACTATCGCTATCTGCCAATAGATGATTATGTGGCGCTTTTGGGGTGGGCCGCTAAGTATCTGGATTGTCCTCACCTTGGACTTGAGTTGGCGGCAAATCTGCATCAATCAGCGATCGGTATCTATGGTTATCTCGTTGGAAATTCACCCACCCTCGGCGCACTACTCAGTGCCGCTGAACATTATCAGTCAATCTTTATGCGGGGAATGGAATGGCGCATGAGAGAGGTGGGGACAATGTGCGAGATTCAATGGCGTATTTTCCGGCCCTATTGCGAAGGTACGCGACAAGATATTGAACTTACTTTAGCTTTTTTAGTTCAAATGTTGCGCCGCAAAACCGGTAATCATTTAACGTTAGAAAAGGCTGGGTTTACACACCCGTTTGTAGAGCCGCTACAGCCCTATACTGATGCTTTTGGGTGTGAGGTGCTATTTGAGCAGGCTACGAATAGTGTGCTGATCGACCGAAGCTATCTTAACTTGCCGCTCAATGATGTGGACCCAAAATTGCTGCGTATCCTTAAGCAACAAGCAGATACGCTTCTGGCAAAGTGGAAATCCGAGTCTAGTTTAGTTGATAAAGCCAGATTTCTGATTGCAACATCACTTGAAGATGACAGTGGGGGTGTTGAGAGGCTAAGCCAGCAACTGAATATTACGAGCCGCACACTGAATCGTTGGTTTACTCGCGCCGGAACCAATTATAAGAGCCTGCGAGAGGAGGTGCTTCTTGAAGCTGCACAGCAGGCATTGATTTACTCCAATGCCAGCATCACCCTGATCGCAGGTAAGCTGGGTTATTCAGAGTCCAGTGCCTTTGTGCGCGCCTTTAAGCGATTGACTGGCTATACCCCAAATGGCTATCGCAAGACCTTCGCCACTACCAGCGATGATGCGAGTTTAAATGGCGGTATTGATACCTTGCTCAGTCATTAGCTCAAGTAGTTTCCGTCGTACCTCGGCAACTCTTACGAGAGGCTTCTGGCGCAATTGACCCACTTCACTGGCTGTGTATGGCACAAAATCATCGGGTACTTGCGCGGGACTAAACTTTTGTAGCATCCAATTGCTTACCTGAGCCAGCTCTTTATCTGATAAAGAAGACTGTGCTGCCCCTGGCACTTGAATTAAGAATTTACGCCCGCCGTCCACCATTAAAAAGTTTCCTAGCATACCGACAAAACTTGGCACTCTGTCGGCAACGCCTGCACCAGAGGGGGTATGACAGCCCTGACATTGAAGCATATAGCTAACCTCAGCTGATCGCGTTTCAGCGTTTGCCGATACCGCAACCAGCAATATATAAAAGGCTACTAATGCGCTGCGGATATTATTCATCGATGCCCAAAATAATCGCGGTAGAGCAGTTATAGGCGATATCTGCTGAGCTACCAGTGCACCAGTTTATATTGTTCGATGTTGCAGGTAGATAGGCTGGGGTATCTCCCTCGTTGCGGTTACACATGCAGCGACCACAGGGGCTGTTTCCGCAGCAATCATTGTAGGAGATAATGTAATCTTTGCCATCACTGGGGTTGCGGCAGGTGCCCAGCCAGGTGACGGGTGACATAATTGTTCCAGGCGGACAGGTATTGACCTTGCCACCGCAACAGGCGCAAAGGAAACCATCAATTGCACAGTAGCGCCAATAATCACAGTTCTGCGGATCACCGGGGTCGGCATCGCCAGCAGGATCAGCCTGTGCCGAATTGCGCCAAACGGGCAATAATGGGTATGCACCGGCGCCAACTAGCAAACTGCCAATACCGCGAATCACACTGCGTCGCGATGTCATCCGTGCCGCTTGGCGTGTTCGCTTTTCGAGCCATAAATCCAGCCAATTCTTATTCATTCTCAGGTCCTATTTTTGACTAGTGATGTTGTTGGGTTGCAAATTCCTGTACCGTGGCAACACCTAACTGCTTAGCTTGAATAAAGCTTTCTAGGTGTTCACGGTTATTGACCAGACCATGTGTAATAAGGGTGCCTTGTTCATCAATTAGGACACCGTAAGGCAATTTGCCAATTTCGTAGCCGCGCCCTAGCTGACTGGACAGTACGTAATCAAACTTTTCCAATCCCGCTTGAGCGACGAAAGCCTTGTGCTCGTCGATGTCACCATCGCTAGCTAATACTATGGATAACCAGTCGGCCTCTTCGCCCTGTAGCTGTTTCAAAATGGGCAGTAATGTTTTACATACTGGACAGGTATCGGAGAGGAAGAACAATAGGGTCGAGCGCTTATCGGTGCTCACACCACCAATATGCACCTTATTGTCGGTCAGAGATTGCAATGCAAACTCAGGTGCTGCTTCACCGATTTTAATGCCTTGTTTACTGATCGATAGGGCACCAGCCGGTGCAATACGCTCATGTAATAATCCGATCTGACGGATTAGCGCAAACACCACAAGAGTAAGAGCAATAACTGCAGCCCAAAGCAGAATCATTGATATGCTCATCAGTGTCATTACTCAACCTCCATCGCGGCAGATCTTAGATTTGAAATTGCCTGTAACATCATCCCTGACAGACCAATGACAAAACAGAAAGCGCTTATCAACAGAATATCGCCAACACTGAGCATGCGCGTGACCACAGGTAGCAGTAGTATTAGCGACAGGCAGGCAAGGAGAATATTTCTTGTAACTAACCGCCAGCTTATGGTTTGCGAGCCGCCAAAGTGACAGCCACAGTCAATATGAATGCGGCCGCGCAAAAGATTTAGCGCCATAGCCATAGCGTAAATAGCCAACAGTGCTGCGCTTGCCAATCCTCCCTCAATCTGCGTCGCAGGCAGGAGTAGCAGCACAGCCACAAACAACTCCACACAGGGCAATATCATCGCCATGCTGGGTGCCAGTGATTGAGGGAGCAGATGATAGGCGGCAAACAACTGGGCAAATTCCTGTGATGCTTGCAACTTATTGATCGCTGCTCGGCACCAAAGCATCGCTAAAATAATACTGATGGTCCAATAAAACACTGGGTCAATCATTGGACTCTGCCTTTACTGTCGCTGGCCAGACCTGAATATAGCTAGGGTAATTGCCAATTTCATCGATGCTTCGTAAAAACTCGCCTGAATTTAATTCATACACATCGAGCACCAATTTCAAGTGCTTTTCTAGCGACTTTTCACCCTCCATAAGATACACATACATCTGAAATAGGAATGGCAAATTAAAGTTGGCGGCGATGCTATACAACTGAGCCTGACTGTCTTGACTGACGGCGATGGAGATCGCCATGCGTTCGAGTTTAATTTCATTAACGCGTTTACCGCTGGCTAGATCATACACCCAAATATGAGTACCGGGATCTTCGAAACTTTCTGGCGGCCCCTGATGGACCAGCACATAGGCTTGTTGGCTTTGCTGATGTACTGCTAGGTGCTGAAGGCCACTGATACGCCAATCTTCCTCGCGCTCTTTCTCATTAAATAATGACCAGGGCTCACTCGCGATGAGTTGTTTTCCATCAGTCAAAAAACTGTGAAAAAAGCCCTTTTGAGAAATAAAATGCCAGCTCTTGCCATCTTGCACGCCGGAGACTGACAGTGGGTCTGCTAAGGCATTGAATAATGTATCCGTTTTCTGCAGTGATGAGAGCTGCCCTTGATCATCCAGAGTGACTTGCAAAAAGGTGCCATCGCCACAAATACTAAGGAAGCTGCGGTCACCTGTGGGATAGATATTAAAGCAACCAGATATATCTATTTCTGTGACAAAACGACGTGCCACCAAATCAACAACTGAAATCGAGGTTGCCGGTGTGTGGTTTAGCACGACTAAAAAACGGTCATCTGCCGTTATCAGACTTGTGCCTTGCATCTTCACCGGCGTAAAGCGTTTCGGTGGAATACTTACCTCTCCTTGAAACTCTAGAGTATCGCCATCGTAGAAACTAACCACATCGATCCTCTCTCCTCGTGTACTCCGGCTAAAATGAGTTTCAGGAGAAACCAGTATATTCTCGGTACGCGGCAAGTTAACGCCGGAATACCAGTAGCCGGTGGAGAACATTCCAAGGTAGTCGCCAGTATCAGTATCGATAATATGGACTCGCCCATCCGTTGCCGCTGGAATTGAAAAGTCAGATACTGTCACAACGTGCCGGTCTGCTCGATTTTTGAGTTGTTCAACAATAAATAATGGGTCGGGTTCTAGATTTGCATAAACTAGACTGGAGCAGGATACGAGCGCTAGCAGAGGGGCGCGCAAAGCATTCAATAGGGACATAATCCGTTCACTCAGAAGATACTTAATTGCATAGAGATTATGCGATTATGGTGCTCAGGAATTTACAGGTGAAGACAATAAATTGACATTTTCAGACATCTTATTAATAAGCATTCAAAAATACCTAGCGGAAGAGGTAGCCTAGTGTCGAGGGATCAGGCTGATTGATTTTGATGGTTGTTACCTGTGGACTTAATCTCCGACTCCGTATGTGAAGGATTAGG
>JBNAAJ010000050.1:0-5175 GCA_049631145.1 Porticoccaceae bacterium | reverse complement strand
AGGCGCAAACTCTGCCAAGCTTTAAGCTAGGTGAAGGTGATCTGCAGCCAGAGGAATCTGAAAGCTATGCCTTTGGTTTGGTTATGTCTCTAGGTGATGTGGAAATTACTGCCGATTACTTCAATATTGAAGTAACTGACCGTATCGCATTAACCAGTAACGCGGCACCTACTGCTGGGCAGATTACTGCTATGACAGCAGCAGGTATTCCAAATGCTGAGCTTCTGGGTCAGATCAACTACTTCACCAATGACTTTGATACCGAAACTGAAGGTCTTGATGTCGTAGCTACTTATGGTGCTGATCTTTTTGGTGGCTCTACTGACTTTAGCTTAGCTTATAACTGGACTGATACCGTCGTATCAAATGCGGGCTCAAATACCAGTGCCAGTAAAGTTAAACGTCTTGAAGAAGGTCTGCCTAACCATCGTGCGACCTTTACCATGGCGCAAAACTGGGACGGCATGAGTGCATTTGTTCGAACCAACTACTTTGGCGAGTACTATGCAGTTCACGCTGATTGGTTTGGTAATGATGCTGATGCAGCTGTTACCGTTGATGCAGAAGTAACCTACGCCTTTACTGATAGCTTGTCTGTATCGGTAGGTGGTCAGAATATCTTCGATCAGGACGCCGAGCGTATCGATGGCTCAGCTGGAGCTGTAGCTGAAGGTGTTCCCGGCAATGTCCTAGGTGCGATTTTCTATGAGACATCGCCAATGGGTATTGAAGGTGCCTTCTGGTACATGAAAGCTAGCTACAACTTCTAATTAACTCGTAAAAGTTAACTAGAAGAGGGTCAGTACGGCAAGTGCTGACCCATAAGAAGTAAAAAAAAGGGGTGCCAATAGGCGCCCCTTTTTTATTGCCGCTATACCCCGCTGTATTACAACCTTTAAGCAAGCGTAGGTTTTCAGACCGGATCAACAATCATCAGCAACTGCTTACCGAGGTTTTCACCGAGATATAGTCGCTGCAATGTGCTGGGAATATTGCCAAACCCCTCTTGCATATTCATCTGGTGTACAACCTCGCCCAGTACCGCCAAAAACATTATTTAGCCACCCATGCGCTTAAATGCACTGGGCTTTTTTTCGATAAAATGATGCTTTAGCGCACCCAGTATATGGGCGCCCAAAACGATATACAGCAAATACGGTAGCAGGTACTTATGCATGGCTCCCCAAAGAATATAGGCATCACTCTGTGGCCATAATGGCGCCAATTCCCAAGCAAAAAAGTAAGTTGGGTAACCGTGCAGGCTGGTCATCATAAAGCCCGTAACGGGCAGAGCTAGCATCATCATATACAGTGTAAAATGCGCAAATCGGGCGAGCTGGCGTTCGCGAGAGGTCAGCGTACTATCCAGTGCTGGACGTTGCGAAATTCTATTCCACACCAGCCTGATAACCAGTAGTAATAATGCTGTGACACCGAGGGTTTTATGCACAACATAGTAGGCATTTCGATATTGTGTTTGCTCGGGAATAATCGAGGTAAAGATGCCCATCGGAATAAGGATGAGAAAAAGGCCTGCCGTGGTCCAGTGTAATAACCTTGATACTCGCCCATAGCGATGCGGCTCATTTGCCGAGGTTAATATCAGTGTCTCCTGGCTGTTGCTCTGGCGTACAGCAACGAAGATTAAAAACAGCCCTGCCGCCAGCGCGATCATTGCCTGTATCCATAGCAGTGCTGGCTTAGCTGAATCCAATGGCGTCTGATTCGGTTTCGGGTTCTCCAAGAAACCGGTATTCACCACATAGATCAAGAACCAAGCAGCCACCGTAAAACAGCCGAGAGCCGCGAGTAAGGTACCAAAAACACGTACTTTAGGTGCGCTGTAGTTGATCGCCCAGGCTGTTATTACGGAGGTGACTACAATCGCGAGGGCGATCCAACTATCAATATTTCCGGCCATTCGAGCAGGCGGCACATAGGCTGCAGCTGTCGGTATAACTAAGGCAGTACTTGAGCTCTCTGCCAATGCAATAGAGGCTAGGCTTATCGATAGAAGCACGCTAAAAATGGATGCTAGACAGTGACGCATACCCTACCCTCTATTCTGTTTGTCGCTATATTAAACGGCACTTGCCCAGTATTAAGCGGGCTCTGTGTTTAGGCCGTTTCGCCATCTTCAGGTTGCTCAGCCATGGTGCGGTTTAACCAACGCATTTGCACCGCGATGCCTACTAAGTAAATCAATAAAAAGGCGAGATGAAAGCCAACAACTAATGGGTCCTCAAAAGAATCAACGAAAGGGTCGCCCAGCGGTAATCGGCGCAAGAAGTCGGAAATCGCTGGAATCATGTGAAATAGCAAAGTACTTGAGTAACCCAGTGCTTGGAAATAAATAGAAAAACGGCCAAAGAGCGCCCATTTTTCCATTATAACCCCGCCGACAACCGCCACTAAGGTGAGTACTGCAAGCCAGTGGGCAATACCAAAACCGCCCTGGTTATAGATACCCAATGCCGATCCGGCAACAATGATGGTAACCCAGATATACAGGTGACCCGATCGATTACTCAGCGTAATCATCTTGTATTTGGCTAATGTATAAAAAGCCGTTACCAGCGCCACAACGCCAAGAACGGTATGGAACCAACCTAATAATGTCATTTCAGGCATAGTAATTTTCTCTTGTGTAGTAAAAAGGATTATTTGTGTGGGTTTACCAGATACTTCTCACCCGTTGCTTGTTTGGCATAGCCTCGAATGATATCCGGTTGTAACATTTCTTCGAGGGATATTTCCTGCGTGTAATGACTGGCAAAGGTGGTTGTAATTTCTTTGGCAACACGCTCACGCATGACTTGAAAGCGCTCCATACCAATACGTCCAATCATCGGTGTTAATAACCAACCCCCTAGGCCCCATTGCATACCGTAGGCTCTATTAAGAATGGTCGGTGACATATCGAGACCACCGTAGATGTAGACCTGTTTATAAGTATCTGATCCATAACGGCTATATTCGGTGGCGGTTTTATTGGCGGCGATCTCCATCGCTGTCAATATTTGCCCGGGTAATTTGCCCTCATTACCGCCCCCAGTGGCGTCAAAGCCCAGTGTTGCACCAGTGGCCACCAATGCATCAACAAGGCTGTCCATAAAGTCTGGATCACTGGTATCGCAGATATACTCGGCACCGATCTTTTTCAGTGTCTCTACCTGTTCGGGCTTTCTCACTACATTAATCAGAGGAATACCATCATCTTGACAGATTTTTACTAGCATCTGACCCAGATTTGATGCTGCCGCCGTGTTTAACAAGGCACTATGATTCTCCAGCCTCATAGTTTCAACAAAGGCTAGCGCGGTTAATGGATTGACGAAAGAGGACGCCGCTTCGCGAGAGCTAGTACCTTCATTCATAACCAGACAGCTGCTGGCAGGCACACAGCGATACTGCGAGTACATTGCACCACCGGCTACGCCCACCGTCTTACCAATGAGGTGTTTTGCATTGGCACCGGCATCGACAACAACCCCACCCCCTTCATTGCCCACTGGCATAGATTGATCCAACCTAGCAGTCATCGCTGCCATTAACTTAGGATGTATTTTTGCTGTCGTAACAGCCTGCTCTCCCTCGCCGGAAATACTCAGGCTATCTAAATCAGCTGCAAAGCTGATCAACAAACCAAGGTCAGATGGATTAATAGGCGCTGCTTCCACTTTGATAAGCACGTCATTTTCTGCCGGTGTTGGTCTTTCAGTATTGCTAATGGAAAGCTGTAATGTACCGTCGCTGGTTACTGTTGATCGTATTTCTTTAGAGCTTTGCTCTGACATTCTTATTACCCCTGTAGGTTATATTTGACCATTTTTTAACACACAGTATGATAGAGCCTATGCAATGTTTTTTACAAGTAGACACTGAAATCATACTGGTATATAAATACATACTATGACGCAATGTAAAAGCCCTGTAAGCAACGCGCTAAGTCTGGTTGGCGGCAAATGGAAGATCGCCATCATTTATAATCTGCGCAACGAGCCAGTCAGATTTGGACAACTAAAACGTATTCTTGCCCCTATTACTCAGCAGATGCTGACCAAGCAACTGCGCGAAATGGAGCGAGATCAATTGATTGTCCGTACTGTTTATGAAGTGATACCGCCCAAGGTTGAGTATTCATTAACAGACTTTGGCCAGTCCTTTATGCCAGTCCTAAACTCCCTCTGCAGATGGAGTACCGAATATAGGGATCTTATGCAGACTATTACCGACAATAGACTGTCCAATGAAGCGCCTTAAATTAACTGATCCACTCTTACGCATTATCAACGATTAAACCGGAGTCCTTCTCGAAATGAGCGATAACAATACCTTCATACCGCCAAAGGTGTGGCAGTGGGATAAGAGCAGTGGTGGAAAATTTGCCGCCATTAATCGTCCAATATCCGGTGCCACTCACGACAAGGAACTGCCTGTGGGAGAACACCCGTTCCAGCTGTATTCCTTAGCAACGCCAAATGGCGTAAAAGTCACCACCATGTTTGAAGAGTTATTGGCACTAGGCCATAGCGATGCCGAATACGATGCATGGCTGATTAATATTAGCGAGAGTGAGCAATTTAGCAGTGGTTTTGTCGCGGCCAATCCTAACTCCAAGATCCCCGCCCTAATCGACTACAGAGGCGCTGAGCCTGTTCGCCTGTTTGAATCCGGCGCTATGCTGTTATATCTGGCCGAAACCTTTGACGCGCTATTGCCTAGCGCAACCCCAGAGCGGAGCGAATGCTTATCATGGTTATTCTGGCAAATGGCGAGCACGCCTTTTCTGGGTGGCGGCTTTGGTCATTTCTATGCCTATGCGCCGGAAAAATACGAGTATCCGATCAATCGCTTCGCCATGGAGGTCAAAAGACAATTAGATGTACTGGATAAAACGCTGGAGTCTCGTCGCTACCTGGCCGGCGACCAGTACTCTATTGCCGATATAGCGACACATCCATGGTATGGCACCTTGGTATCAGGCTCTCTTTATAACGCGCAGGAGTTTTTGGATGTCTCTAGCTATACCAACGTTATCCGTTGGGCTGAGGAAATCCAACAGCGCCCCGCTGTACAGCGCGGTCTAAAAGTTAATCGAGTATGGGGTGATAAGAGTCGGCAGGTGCCAGAGCGCCACAGCGCCACTGACTTGGATGGCTGAATTATCAGCCT
>JBNAAJ010000049.1:0-5182 GCA_049631145.1 Porticoccaceae bacterium | reverse complement strand
CAGAGGCCGCAATGGCAAACCTACCGGCAGAGCCGGCCATATCAATCAAAGGATTTCGTCTATGGCTAGTTTCTTGATCAATAGCCGCCGAGATAGAGGCTGACAAATCCAATCTATCGACAGGCGCACCCGCCATGGATGCCGATATCATATGATAACGCTGCCATTTGCCACGCACAGAATGTTGGCTATTGACTTGATGCGCCTGCTCAATCCCTACTTCCCTCAGTATTTGATGCATTTCAGTTTCGCTGGTTTCCCCATCCACTAGGGCCGAAACTGATTCCGCCAAGCGCTGTTTACTGTCGCTCATTACTCTACCTCGGTTACTCGTCGAATGATCTGTTAAAATCGTTGCTCTGTCAAAAGTGTTTGCATAAGACCAAAGTTTATTAGAAAGGTTCACCAATCATCTATTGCTCACTCATTAAATCCAATACACAAGTATCAATTGCTTCTCGAGCACGGAATATTCTTGATCTTACCGTACCCACCGGACAATCCATTACGGCGGCGATATCCTCATAGCTCAGCCCTTCATATTCGCGCAAAGTCACTGCAGTACGCAAATCGTCTGGTAACAATTGCATGGCATCATTGATGACCGCCTCCAGCTCATCACGAAATAGTTGATTCTCCGGAGTATCCACATCCTTAAGGCGTTCATTGCCCACATAGTACTCAGCATCAGCAACGTCTACATCCGAAGAAGGCGGGCGACGACTGCGAGATACCAGATAGTTTTTCGCAGTATTGACCGCAATCCTGTACAACCAAGTGTAAAACTGACTGTCGCCTCGAAACCTAGCTAAAGCGCGATAAGCTTTGATAAATGCCTCTTGAGTCACATCTGCCACTTCATCCCTATCACGGACAAAGCGCCCTACAATCGCCTGAACCTTATACTGATACTTGAGCACCAATAAATCAAAGGCGCGCTTGTCGCCTTTTTGCACTCTTACTACCAACTGCTGATCGGTTGGTTCAGTCTTAGTTTCCGTCATGGAGCAATCCGTTTCTCAACCCTAGGGTTTAATTTTTATAGCTGAGGCGTCAATATTCTCAGCGACCACCAAAGACAGACCCGACAGTTCGTAATAAGTTCGCCAATTTAGTCGCACGATTTCTGAGCTTATACTATCATGTTGCGCTAATTCTGTGTGGCTATCAAATGAGACAAAATCATCTCTACGATGTTCTAATAATTGGCAGTGGCGTTGCTGGCCTTACCCTTGCTCTGCAACTAGACAAAAATTTGCGCATCGCCCTGATCAGCAAGGCGTCATTGCAGGCCGGTGCTTCCTGGTTGGCGCAAGGCGGCATTGCCGCTGTTTTCGATGAAAATGACAGCGCCGATGCACACATTGCCGACACCCTAGTAGCGGGATCTGGCCTGTGTCACGAGGATGCCGTACGCCTAGTGGTGGAAAATGGTCCTCAGGCAATTAACTGGTTGATTAGCCAAGGTGTTCAATTTACGCGTAATTCAGACCAAGAAAAATATCATCTCACCCAAGAAGGTGGGCATAGCCATCGGCGTATTCTGCATACTGGCGACGCCACAGGTAAAGAAGTCACCAGCACTTTAGTCGATCAAGTGGTAGCCGCCCCGCACATTGATATTTTTGAACACCACTGTGCTGTCGACCTGACTACGCAGGCGGACAGTGATTCTCGCAAGATTCGTTGTACCGGCGCCTATTTGCTGGATATTAACAGTGGTGTAGTATCCCTATTCCAAGCCAAAAATGTAGTATTGGCCTCCGGTGGCGCCAGCAAAGCCTACCTTTACACTAGCAATCCCGATGGCGCGAGTGGTGACGGCCTTGCGATGGCATGGCGTCGTGGCTGTCGTGTAGCAAATCTTGAATTCAATCAGTTTCACCCCACATGCCTTTACCACCCCAAGGCCAAATCATTTTTGATCACCGAGGCCCTGCGTGGTGAAGGTGCTGTACTGCGGCTACCCGACGGTAGCCGTTTTATGGATAAATTTCATGCCGATGCTGAATTGGCACCCCGCGACGTTGTGGCCAGAGCTATTGATCATGAGATGAAACGATTGGGTAGCGATTGCTTATATCTAGATATCAGCCATAAACCCGCTGACTTTATTATTGAACATTTTCCTAATGTCTATAAAAACTGCTTGGAATTTGGCATAGATATCACCTGTGATCAGATCCCCGTGGTGCCAGCGGCACATTACACCTGCGGCGGTGTTATGGTCAATGCTAATGGGCAGACTGATTTACTCAATCTCTATGCCATTGGCGAGAGTGCTTTTACTGGCCTGCACGGTGCCAATCGCATGGCCAGCAATTCTTTACTGGAATGCTTAGTGTACGCGCAGGCCGCAGCCAATGAGATTAATAGACGTACTGCGCAGATCCCCGAACCAGACTTTGTTCCCAACTGGGATGAATCTCGGGTCAGCAGCTCCGATGAAGATGTCGTGATCTCTCATAACTGGGACGAACTGCGACGTTTTATGTGGGACTATGTCGGCATAGTGCGCACAGATAAGCGCCTGCAACGGGCACAGCACCGTATCAAATTACTTCAGAGTGAAATTCAAGAATACTATAGCAACTGCAAAGTTACCCGCGATCTATTAGAGTTGCGGAATTTGGCGACCGTGTCGGAACTCATTATCCGTTGTGCTATGCAGCGTAAAGAGAGCCGCGGCTTGCACTACACGCTAGACTATCCAGAACTATCGGTAATTGCGCGGGATACTATTATGGTACCGATAAACTTTGCCGGACAGGACGTTATCATTCACCTCGACCCACCCCACGTTGAATAAGTAATCGACGCAATAATCGATGATGTTGCTGAGATAATGCGTCTCTGGGAATAATACGGCTAAGACTTTTACCCGATTCAGTTACCAAATAGACAATAATTAATCGACGAGTGACAAACTGCCTTGACTTGAATTGGCACCGCAATTTACCGTCGATAATGCAGTCATCAGTTAATGTGCGAAAGATTAATATCTCAGGCGTGACGCCGCGCCACTGGCTCAACCATCTTGTAGCGATGAGAAGTGTTATCAGTAGCAATAAGACCTTTGCCCATAATAACACCGGTAAAAAAACACTCAGCAGCAACACAGCAATCACCAACCAACACTGAGCCATAATCAAGGTTTGGAGGGGTTGAGCGTTATTTCAAGCGGACTTTCCATGCTGGTCATGAATAATTTGCACTATTCTCTGCGTATCAGGATCAGTGGGCTGCTCACGTTTCATTAACCAGACAAATAACTGTTGATCTTCACGCTCTAGCAATGCCTCGAAACGCAGTTGATCATCCTCACATAGAGAATCATAGGTATTTTCCACAAAAGGCTGCAGAATTAGATCGAGTTCAAGCATCCCTCGACGACTGGCCCACATAAGGCGATTTTTATTCATTTCGAATCAGCAATTGAGTTAAAGCCGTATTATAAGAGACAATCTATAAATAACCCACAACTGCGCTCTACCGAAGCGCTTACCAGTGACTTATAAAGACGGATAGGCGATGACAGAACAACATTCCAGCGACCCTAGAGGCTATATCCAACTCTCCGGACCCGACAGCCGCAAATTTTTGCAAGGTCAGGTCACCTGCGATATGGATGCGTTAACCATTGGACAGACAATTTATGGAGCCCAATGCACTGCCAAAGGTCGGATCATTTTTACATTCGCAGCCCACTGTGATGCTGAGAACAATATTGTGCTGGAAACTCACAGCTCCATCACAGACATCGCCATTGCCAGTTTGAAAAAATACGCTGTGTTCTTTAAAACCACCATTACTGATATCAGTGCCGAAATAGCTAACTCGTCAATCACAGACCTCCAGCGACTGCGCAGTGGTACCGCAGATATCACCGCTGCGACCACCGATATGTTTATCCCTCAGATGATTAATCTCGATGCTCTGGGCTATATAAGCTTCAAAAAAGGCTGCTACACAGGCCAAGAAATAGTCGCCCGGGCTCATTATCGCGGCACCGTAAAGCGACGAATGCATCATCTGCAACTGGATGCAACAAGCACTCCCGCACTAGGTGATGAGATCCGAGATGAGCAGGGAAAGACTATTGGTACTGTTGCCAGTGCCATGCAAGTGGATGATAGCCGCGTTGAATTGCTCGCAGTGCTTAGTGATAAATCGAGTGATTCTCCAGTGATCGAGATCGCAGGCAACCAGTACCAAGTGACACACCTGCAATTGCCCTACGATATTCCAAACGGACCATAACATTGATGGTAGAACTGATTTATGAATACCAACACCTACTGGTATGGATGGGTGTTTGCTCAGCTGTGATTTTTTTAATTAGTCTTTTGAGCTTACCATGGCTAGTAGCAAAAATTCCTGAGGACTATTTTTCGCCGCAAAAGCGTCAGCCTACGGAATGGAAAGTACAACGGCCGGTGATGCGATTGATGGTTTTAATTGGTAAAAATTGCTTGGGCTACTTGTTATTACTGGGTGGTCTGCTGATGTTGGTTCTTCCTGGCCAGGGCATTCTCACCATAGCCACCGGCTTATTGTTAATGGACTATCCCGGCAAATTTCGTCTAGAACGCAAAATTGTAGCCACGCCAGTGGTTCTCAAGGGTCTTAATTGGTTGCGCGATAAAGCCAATCAACCACCTCTGAAATAGGCGTCTGCTAGGGCTTTGATTTCGCCCTAAATCTCATAGTAGCCGGCTAAATATCTAGCGTCTCAACACTAGGCAACTGCCAGTTAATTGGCGAATGACCTTGCTGCACTAAATAGTGGTTAGCTGCAGAGAAGTGCTTGCAACCAAAAAAACCGCGATAGGCCGATAGAGGCGAAGGGTGCACAGACTTAAGCACTAAATGTCGCGACTGATCGATAAACGCGCCTTTCTTTTGCGCATGACTGCCCCACAACAAAAATACCACCCCATCACGCTGATCATTCAAGGCTCTGATTGCCTGATCGGTAAACTGCTCCCAACCCTTGCCCTGATGAGCACCCGCACTGGCTTGTTCCACCGTGAGCGTTGCATTTAACAACAATACTCCTTGCCTCGCCCAACTCAGCAAACAACCATGGTTGGGTTGGGTGATACTCAAGTCAGACGCTAACTCTTTGTAAATATTTGCCAAAGAGGGCGGAATCTTAACGTCAGGTAGGACGGAAAAACAC
>JBNAAJ010000048.1:0-5229 GCA_049631145.1 Porticoccaceae bacterium | reverse complement strand
TGTCAGTATTCAAAATGTTTACAACCTGCTCAGCCGTCAGTTTGAAACTGGATTGGCAGAAATGGCCATTCGAGAGAATGCCGGTCTCTTGGCTTATTCACCGATGGCTTTTGGTGTGCTGAGCGGTAAATATATTGGTGGTCAAAAACCTGCGGGGTCGAGGTTGGCATTGTTTGAGCGCTTTGCTCGCTATGGAAATCCACAGGCAACATCGGCAACTGAAGCCTATAAAGCAATTGCCGACAAACAGGGCATAAGCTTGGCGCAGATGTCATTGGCATTTGTCTGTCAGCAACCCTTTGTTACCAGCTGCTTGATAGGCGCTACCACGATGCAACAGCTAAGAGAAAATATTGCCGCTATTGATGTCGCATTATCTAAGGACGTACTGATGGAAATTGAGGCGGTTCACAATCAATATCCTGATCCGGCACCCTAACTGAGTATAGGCTGATATTTTAGCGGCAACTCCTACCCGAGTAGAGGTTTGATTAGATCGCCGACCAAAGGTAGCATCCTAGATTGAATAAACATCAGTGCGAAAATAGCCACCATTGGTGATATATCAATCATCCCTATAGGTGGGATTAGGTTGCGAAAGGGTCGCATATAGGGGTCGACAATTTGATTGACCAATTGCACCGGCGGATGACCTGTAGTGCCAATCCAGCTGGATATAACGAGTATAAAGATCCCCCAGAAATAGATATCTACTAGGGCACTGAGCAGGTCGTAACCGGCTACCGCCAGATAAACAAATATCTGTGTGGGAAAGAGGCCACTTGCAGCGACAATAATCAAATAGAAAGCCCATTGAACTAGCAGGGCTGCAGTTAGTGCCGCAAGATTTAGTTTACCAATGGTGGGTAAAATTTTTCGCAGAGGCTCAACAACGGGAGCACAGATTTTAAATAAAGCCTGCGATATCGGGTTATAAAAGTCCGCTTGGACTAATTGCAGTAGTGTTCTGACCAACAGCATGAGCACATAGATATCGATTGCTGTCCGCAAAATAAAAACCATACTTTGACTCATAACGTGAAGTCCTTGGACATTTGCTCTGCTCGATCGACCGCACTGGTCATGGCTTGACGGAAAGTATTTTCCAACCCTTGCTGTTCAAAGCTGTTAATCGCTGACTGTGTCGTGCCTCCCGGTGAGGTTACCTGTTGACGCAGCTCAGCAGCGGTAGCATCAGACTCAAGAGCCATCCGCGATGCTCCCATAGCAGTATGCAGGCTGAGAGCCTCAGCTGTTTGTTTCGAGAGTCCAAGCTCTTGACCAATTTTTTGCATCGCCTCTAGCACTAAAAAGAAGTAAGCAGGGCCACTGCCTGATACTGCAATAACTGCGTCAATTAGTGCCTCGCGCTCTACCCAGCAGGCGTAACCTACCGACTCGAATAGTTGGTCTACCAGTTGTTTTTGTTGTTCGCTCAGCAAAGCATTGGCAAATAGCCCTGTGGCGCCACTCTTTACCAGTGCGGGCGTATTAGGCATAGCGCGTACCAGCGCTATTTCTGTGCCTAGCCAATTTTCTAGTGCGGCTAAAGGGATGCCTGCGGCAATGGAAACCACCGCGGGTTTATGCGCTAAGGCTGTTGCCAACTCCTTGGTAACAGCCGCCATAATTTGTGGTTTTACCGCCAGTACTAACAGTGTGGCTTGAGCTGCCGCAGCTCGATTATCAGCAGTTGTTTCTATGCCGTGCAGTTGACTGAGCTTTTGACGTGCGTCTGTACCTGGCTCGCTTACTAAAACCTGTTCGCGGGCGATACCATTAGCAAGCATCCCGCCGATAAGGCATGACGCCATATTGCCGCCACCGATAAATACAATTTTACTCATAGATCATTTAGCTCTCTTAAATAGTGATTCTAAAGGCACTCACTGGCGCGCACCAAAAATATCTGTACCTACTCTGATAAGGGTTGCTCCCTCTGCTATTGCTGCCTCAAGGTCCGCAGACATCCCCATAGAGAGAGTATCCAGTTTCTCAGAATTGTCCAGCTCACTGTTGATTTGCTGCATAAGATTCCGCAGTTGAGCAAAAGGTTGTCGCTGCTCCATATGGGTGGACCGAGGCTTAGGTATGGCCATCAGCCCGCGTAACTTCAGATTGGGGAGCTGGGCTATAGTAGCCGCAACGTCCATAGCTTGATCTTGGTTAAACCCCGACTTGCTTGATTCATTATCAATATTGATTTGTAGGCAAATATTGAGTGCCGGGAGGTTGTCAGGACGTTGGGCACTGAGGCGTTGAGCGATTTTTAAACGATCGATTGCATGTATCCAAGCGAAGTTTTCTGCCGCTTGTCGTGTCTTATTGGATTGCAGTGGTCCAATAAAATGCCATTCTAATGGCTTATCGCGCAACTGTTCCATTTTATCCATTGCCTCCTGCAGATAATTTTCTCCAAAGCAACTAACACCAGCGTCCATAGCGCGACTTATCTGTGAGCAATTTCTCGTCTTGGTAACAGCGAGGAGCCGTATGTCTGCCGGATTGCGCCCTGCGTCACTGGCTGCCTGTTGTAGACGCCTCTGGACCGCGGTAATGTTGTTTTCAATAGTCGACATCGTATTACATCGTTAGGTTACGGTTGGCTCGCTGTAAACAACTAGTCTTAATGGAATGAGCGAGGTTCAACAATGGATATTACCGAGATGCTGACGTTAGGCGCAAAACAAGGCGCCTCTGACTTACATATTTCTGCTGGCCTACCGCCTATCATTCGGATCGATGGTGACTTGCATCGTACTAACTTGCCGTCTCTGGCGGGTCACCAAGTGCATAGTTTGATCCACCAAATAATGAATAACAAGCAGAAGAGAGATTTTGAAGAATTTCTCGACATCGATTTCTCATTTGCTATACCAGATGTCGCTCGGTTTAGGGTTAATGTATTTCAGCAGAATAGGGGACCTGCAGCAGTTTTTCGCACAATTCCTACGCAGGTGCTAACACTTGAGCAGTTGGGTATGGGGGATGTTTTTCGCAATATTTCTCTCCAACCCCGAGGTCTTGTGCTAATCACTGGGCCCACGGGTTCAGGAAAATCTACGACCATGGCGGCAATGGTGGATTGTATTAATAAAAATCGCCCTGATCATATTTTGACAATTGAAGACCCTATTGAATTTGTTCACCAAAGTAAAAAAGGTCTTATTAATCAGCGCCAAATGTATCGCGACACTCTGAATTTTGATCAGTGTTTGCGCTCTGCATTGCGGGAGGATCCCGACGTGCTGGTGATTGGTGAATTGCGTGATCTGCAGACGATAAGGTTGGCCCTTACAGCTGCCGAAACAGGACATCTAGTGTTAGCTACCATGCATACGACCTCTGCGACAAAAACTATTGATAGAGTGGTCGATGTGTTCCCTGCTGGCGAAAAATCTATGGTTAGATCAATGCTTTCGGAATCACTTCAGGCAGTTATCTCACAACTGCTCTTGGCAAAAGAGGGGGGTGGGCGGGTTGCTGCACATGAGATTATGATTGGCACTCGAGCGATTCGTAATTTGATTCGTGAGGGTAAAATAGCGCAAATGTATTCGTCTATCCAAACAGGCAGTGCTGTGGGCATGCAGACATTGGATCAGTGTCTGAAGTATTTAGTTGGGCAGGGTGTTATTCGCAAAGATGTCGCTAAAGCAAAGGCTCAATTTCCGGATACCTTATAGCGTTCTAACAGGGTAAAACAAAACATTGTCCACTAAAGCGCCTTTTGCTAGTTAGGGTTTTTGACCTAGCTCGGGTGCTTGTAACCAACCCTGTAATATCAGCGCTGCGGCCAGGTGATCGATTTTAGTCAAATCTTGAGTTCGTGATTTGCGGCCGCTACCGCGCTGATGTTGATAAACAATAGATTTAGCTTCGCGACTAGTGAGCCGTTCGTCTATCATCATGACCTGTATGTTGAATCGACCCTCTAAGCGACGAGCGAAGCGGCGGGCTTTCTGGCTGAGTTCACTCTCGCTGTTATCCATATTTAAAGGTAATCCAACCAATAATAAGTCTGGTTGCCACTTCTCAATAATCTCACTGATTGCCAACCAGTCTGGGGAGCCATCGCTAGCTTTAATGATGGTGAGACCATTGGCTGAATCGATAAGAGTGTGGCCTTGCGCCACGCCAATTTGTTTTAGGCCAAAGTCGAAGGCAAGTACAGCCTTATGGCTATCAGGCATGACCCGCATCCAGAGCCAACATAGCCAAATTGACACCAATGGACGAGGCCGCGGCGTCAGCTCGTTTGGCGCAGGCGGTATCAAAAATAATCGCTGAGTCCGCCGGAATCGTAAGCCAGCTGTTTTGCGCTAGCTCTTGCTCTAATTGACCAGATCCCCAACTAGAATAGCCTAGAGTAATCAGCGCACTCTCTGGGCCTTTGCCCTGCGCAATATCACCGAGAATATCTTTTGATGCAGTGAGGCTTATATCTTCTGAGATTGGAACCGTTGACTCCCACTGCTGTTTGCTGGATTTGTGCAAAATAAAGCCGCGGTCGCGCTGTACAGGGCCTCCGTCAAAAATTAATGAATTGCCGTAGCTATCAAGATAGTTTAGTTCTAGCTGGTCAAATATAGCCTTGGCAGGAATATCCAATTGTTGATTGATAATAAGTCCCATTGCTCCATCGGCACTGTGCTCGCAAATATACACCACAGACTGAGAAAAGTTGGGGTCATTGAGCCCAGGCATGGCGAGTAGAAAATAGTTTTTTAAACTGGAGATAGTTTTTTTTGTGCTGGCTTCCATAACTAACAATATGGGGGATCGAGATAATAAACTCAAGAGCTATTGGAAGATTACCGTATGAATAACCTCTTTACTGATCATCTGCTCAAAAATGTTGTGTTGATTGTATTTATTCTCCAGTCCCTCAACTGCAAGTGCCTCTGCGTCAGCACTACCAATGAAAATAGTCTGCAATTCTGCCTTTAGGCTTGTCGCTTAAATTTTGCTGTTTAGCGAGGGTTAATTAAGTCGTATATCAATCGCGTTCAACAGACGGTCACCAATTCCTGTCTCCTGCGCACTGTCGATTTCACGCACGCAGGTTGGGCTCGTTACATTTATCTCTGTGAGGTAGTCACCAATGATATCCAAGCCGACAAAAATAAGGCCTTTGGCTTGCAGTACAGGTGCAATCTGCTCAGCAATCCATCGATCGCGGTCGGACAATGGCTGCACAAGGCCTTGGCCCCCAGCAGCGAGATTGCC
>JBNAAJ010000047.1:0-5360 GCA_049631145.1 Porticoccaceae bacterium | reverse complement strand
TGGGGGCATGATAGCTAAATAGAAATCTGGGTTAACAAAATGATCCACGCCTACATTGATAAAAAAAACGGAAATAGCAAATAGTGATACTTTGCGCCACCAACTTTTCGGTAGTTTCAGAGATGCCCATAGTGGTTTAATCATTATTCTTATCCAACTGAAAAATTGAGTCTTTTAGTACGCTTAACCAGAGACCACAGGGTACTGACTGCACACAAATATGCGCAGGGACACAACATTTTGCGCCATAGCACGAGGAAGATAAATCTGCTTAGGGGATCACAGCACATTAACCGAACCATACTGAGCAATCAGTCTATCTGCGAGTGCTCTTTGCTCGGCACGCATATCTACTGCCCTACACAAACCACTGTTCCATTGGACAAACTTTTGCGGGTCTGATCGAGCTACATTATTGTACGTTTCCCACGCAATATAACAGCGTTGGTAATTTGTAAGTATTGGACTAAGAGCCACCAAATCAAGTAGTGATTCAATCGATTCTGTCTCTCTATCCATACGCAGTAAATCATTTCTATCTAGGCGCATATAATTCGGCGATTTGGCACTAAAAGGTTGCCATATTACAGCTGTCTCAGTGTCTGGTATGCCGCTCTTAGCGAAATTACTCCAAGCTGACATCATGCTCGATTCCATTTCGTCGCGGGCTTGACCCTTTGGATAGATATAGCTGCTTATAGGTCCATACGTAAAGTTACCGGTAACAAAAGCGATATCAGTGCCATGAGCGGCGCCAAAAAGTTTAGGGAAATCGACAAAAAATGAGCTCTTCTGATGATCCCAATCAAATTGAAAGGCATACAGTGTTTGATATCCTGCTGATTCCATAGCGGCTAAGGCTTGGTCAGCACCTTTTAATTTCCACGCGTGAGATCGCACGCGTACCCATAAATCATAAATCGCTGGGTTTTTCTGTGTGACTTTGGGTGGCAGCAGTTTAGTAAATACATATTTACTATCCATAAAATAACGATGCAGTGCTAACCAGAGTGACACTTCGTCTTTGGTTGCTCCCGCAATCACTGGGATATTTTTCGCATAATCCGGATTACTCAATCCACCGATAATACCCCCAGCAGGGATTACAATATCATCGATTGTCGCCAGAGGAATGCTATCAAAGCGCTCACCTTCATCGTAGTAGAGGTTAATAAACTCTCTAGCATCAATGGTTTTCAGCAACTGACGCAACTCTACCATGCTGTACTGTGATTGCTTTCTCTGCAGGAGTCGACTGGTGATTTGCCAACTGCCTCGCTCGATTAATTGGTTGGCACCGTCTTGATTGTAAGCTTCTGCTAAGGTGGTTGTCAGTGTATATCCAGACTGTGATATAGCCTTGTGGAAGAGGCCTTCTGCGAGTGGAGAGGCCAGTAACGTCAAAACATTATGACCGCCAGCAGACTCACCAAAAATCGTCACATTGTTGGCATCACCACCAAACTGAGTAATATTATCTTTTACCCACTTAAGCGACTGAATAATATCTAAGGTGCCAAAATTACTGGTTTTATCCAAACCGTCCTGCACAGATTGTATCGCTGGGTGAGTAAACCAACCTAAGGCCCCGAGACGATAATTAGTGGTAACTACCACAACATCTTTACTGGCCACCATTTTAGTGAAGTCATAATAATCTTTCAGACCTGTAGTATTACCGCCGCCATGGATCCAGAACATCACTGGGTACTGTTTGTTAGCAAAATCTGCCGGTGCTTTGATATCTAAATATAGGCAATCCTCACTACCAACGATGCCGCTCCCTTCGACACCAGCAAAGCGGCTAGCCTTTTGCACACAAGCGGTTTCTTTGCGTTGCACAAGTCTCTGCTCTGGATTATGCAGAGATCGAGGAGCCTTCCAGCGCAAATCACCAACAGGGGGTTGGGCAAAAGGAATATCGAACCATGAGACCACCGCCTCACCCTTTATGGATTGACCTTGGCTTATTCCCGTCGAAGTGCGAACGAGATAATCAGATAATCGTTGAACGACTGGATCTGAGGCCTGAAATGGGCTGCAGGCACTAAGAGCAAGAATCGCAATGCCTAAACTTAAGGAGATAGAAATACGTTTCATAAGGAGCCCGCTTTATTATTGTCGTCGCACCGAAGGTGTCCGCTTATGGCCTTTATACGGGTACTTAAACCGACTTGATCACTTACTTTACCAGCAGCCCACCCAAGATTGATACTCGTTTTGCCCTTCAATCTTTACCAATAGGTGCCTGATCACGCTTAGCAACCAGACCAGATTACCGACTGTTATCAGCCGTTATTATTGGAAAATTGCAGGCGAGCCAAACGCGCATAGAGCTCGCTGGATTCAAGTAGATGTTGATGACTACCCATTGCCACCCTTTCGCCAGCATCCATTACAACGATTTGATCAGCATGTAATATAGTCGCTAAACGATGGGCAATTATTATTGTAGTCCGATCTTTCATAAGCTTATCAAGGGCTAATTGCACCTTATACTCGCTCTCTGCATCTAATGCGCTGGTTGCTTCATCAAGCAATAATATCCGTGGATTTTTAAGCAACGCTCTGGCAATAGCGATACGCTGTCGTTGGCCTCCGGAAAGACGAACCCCTTGCTCACCAAGATCGCTTTGGTAACCGTCCGGCAAGCGTCGAATAAACTCATCGGCGTGGGCCGCGGTTGCTGCGGCAATTACCTCGTCATCGCTCGCCTGCGGTTTGCCATAGCGAATATTGTACATCACGTCACCGGTAAATAGCGTTGGTTGCTGTTGCACTACCGCAATCTGCTGGCGTAATTCACTGGGTTGTAACTGGCGAATATCACAGTGCCCAAAAAGCACAGCTCCGTGCTGAGGGTCATAAAAACGTTGAATCATGTCAAATAAGGTTGACTTACCTGCGCCAGAGGGGCCCACCAAAGCAACTATTTGCCCCTGCTCTATGGTAAGAGAAAAATCTCTCAATGCAGGTTGCTCAGGGCGCGAGGGATAACAAAATGTTAAATTGTTAAATGCCAACACTGGCGGTAACTCAGCCGCGCTTTCATTGACGTCCTCGGCGACCAGAATTTTATTATCAGCTTGTAGCAACTCCATCAATCGTTCAGTCGCCCCAGCGGCACGTTGTAACTCGCCATAAACCTCTGATAATGAAGCCACACCAGTAGCCATTAATATTGCATAGAAAATAAAGGCACCCAAATCGCCCCCACTCATAGTGCCGTTAATAACATCGGAGCCGCCGACCCAAAGCATGATTGAGAGCGCACCAAATACCAATAAAATAACCACTCCCATCAGTACCGCGCGCTGGCTGATCCGGCGCTTCGCAACCGCAAAGGCCTTTTCAACCTCTTGGGCAAAGGCTTGTTTTTCCTGAGACTCTTGAGTAAAGCTTTGCACGGTTTTTATATGTTGTATAACTTCTCCCGCATAGGAGCCTACATCGGCAACTGAATCCTGACTTTTGCGCGACAGTGCGCGCACTTTGCGACCAAAGACCAATACTGGCATAAGCACTATAGGCACTGCCAATAAAATGATAAGCGACAGTTTTAAATTGGTAATCAGAAGCATGATCAATGCGCCACTAAAACTAATCGCACTTCGCAGCGCAATGGATACCGATGACCCAATGATTGATTGCAATAAAGTGGTGTCGGAGGTCAGTCGCGACATAATATCGCCGCTGCGGTTGGTCTCAAAAAAGGCCGGGTGCAGACCCACGACATGATTAAACACGGCTGTGCGAATATCAGCACTGACGCGCTCGCCTAGCCAAGAGATTAAATAGAAGCGAATATAGGTACCTATGGCCATAAGTACTGAGGCGCCAACGATAAATAAAATAGCCGCATTAAGATGCTCTTGTGACTGCTGAGCAAAGCCCTGGTCAATCACTAAGCGCAGCCCCTGCCCTATGGACAGGGTCACCGCTGCAGTACATATCAGCGCAAACAAAAAGATCAGGATCTGCGTTCGATAAGGGGTCAAAAATTGCACCAGCACCATCAATATCGGCAGTTTGCCCTGTGCTTCAGCACTGGCGGCTGTGGAGAGGTTAGACATGCTTAACCCTCTAGCGCCACATAGACTTCCTGAACATCATCATGCTCATGAATGGCCGCGAGAAAGGTCTCAACTTCTTGGAGTTGCTCTCCACCGAGTGATTGAGGATTTTTCGGTCGATACCCTATTTTAGCCGTCTCCACCACAAAGCCGAATGTTGGTAGAGAGCGACACACAGCATCTACATCAGTAGTATCAGTAATAAATAGCGTTAGACCATCATCACCTGCTGGCTCTACATCCTGTGCACCGGCTTCAATCGCGGCCTCATCTTCATCGGCATCGCTGCCCTCTGCACGAGCCTCAATAAGGCCCACATGATCAAAGTCCCAAGCCACAGAACCTTCACCACCAAGCTGACCGCCACGAAATAACACACGAATCTCAGACACAGTGCGATTGACGTTATCGGTCAAACACTCAACAATCAACGCTACATTATGAGGGGCGAAGCCCTCATAGGTAAGTTTTTCATAATGTATTGCACCATCAAGTAAGCCAGCGCCTTTTTTTATTGCGCGCTCCAAGGTGTCTTTAGGCATCGAGGCTTTTTTCGCCTGCTCGATAGCCAGCCGTAGGCGCGAGTTGGTGTCTGGATCGGCACCATTGCGTGCGGCAACCATAATTTCCTTGGTCATTTTACCGAACACACGACCCTTAAGATTTGCTGCAATCTCTTTATGTTTTACTTTCCACTGAGCGCCCATAACGACCTACCGACTATTGGAAGACAATATTAAGGCGAGGATTATGCCCCGCATACTGACAGATGCAAGACTGCCATTGGTTTTTATACGAATGATTTAGGCGTACGTGCAAAAAGTGCTTCAATTAATGGTATAAAATGCGCAAGCGGTAGGCTTTCATAAGCTGGATCAAATGATGGCTGATCCCAATCAGCACAGAAATCAACACATGCCTGATAGTAAGGATGATTTTTTAAACTGTCCCTAGCATTGCGGTCCTGATCATAATGGTGCATCCAGTAGTAACCTTGGAATAAGCCATGGTTAAGCACGATCCAATAATTTTTATCACTGACATAGGGCCGTAACAGAGCGGCGGCGGCTTGCGAGTGATTGGCTGGCGCAATGACATCACCAATATCATGCAGTAAGGCACAGACGATGGTTTCATCATCCGCACCATCGCGCTGAGCTCGGGTCGCCGTCTGCAAGCAGTGCTCCAAGCGACTCACCTGATAAGGCGAGTCTCCATCCATCATTGTTAGCCACTCGATAACTCTAGCGGCTTGTCCACGCATATTTTCTGTATCATGCTCAAACA
>JBNAAJ010000046.1:0-5763 GCA_049631145.1 Porticoccaceae bacterium | reverse complement strand
TATTATCGATGGTGCTATACAGGAACATAACATCAACTGGAGGCATATCAGCTTCCAACTTAAATAGGCGGTGACGAAGTTTACGTTCGCGCTTATCGACCTTCTGCTCCTGCGTATCCAGATCACGTATTAGCTTTTGCACAAACTTGACTTCCTGGCCGGTAAAACCTGTCTCCAATAGTTCATCTAGCTCATTAATGGCTTTTAGTGCTTTTTCACAGGTCTCGACCGCGCCTTTGACAAAAGCGATAAGGTCAGCCTGTAATGCGGTGGGAATATTCATCTCACGACCCAACACAATGCCTCCCACATCTTTGGCTATATTGGCTATTTCATCTTGCTGGGCAAGAATATTGAGCAGATCAGTACGAGACACAGGCATAAATAAGCTTTTTGGCATATTTAAGCGGAATTGCTTTTTAAGCTCGTCGGCACGATTTTCCTTGTCGGCAATCTGGTCAAAAATTTTGCTCGCTTTGGGCCATTTATTGGTCACCACCGCATCGAAGAAGGGTTCTAGTTGGGCAGCACAACCGACCGCCATCGACATATGTTCTTGCAATGGTTTGATTGGTGACTTGCCAAATAAATTTGAAATTGGGTTACTAAAGGCCATACGCCGATCTCCTGTTGAGGTGGCAGTATAGGCGGTTGTCATAAAAATGAAACAATTTGGCGATGAATTTTTTGCGTTTTTTTGTGACAGTTAAGCTTGAGCGTATTGCTCACTGTGGCCGAGCCAGCGTGTGATCAGCGCATCAACATTATTGGGATGGTTGAGCAGTAAATTTTCAGCCAATATTCTTATTTGCGGGAGTAAATGAGCATCGCGCTGTAGGTCGGCAATGTGCAACTGCATATCGCCGGTTTGTCTGGTGCCTAAAACCTCGCCAGGGCCACGTAATTCAAGATCTTTTTCGGCAATTTTAAAGCCGTCATTCGTTTCATGCATAATTTTAAGCCGCGCACTACCATTGGCCGAAATCGGCATATTGTATAGCAACACACAGTAGCTCGTCTGCGATCCTCGGCCAACACGGCCTCGCAACTGATGAAGTTGCGATAGTCCCAAGCGCTCAGCATTGTCGATAATCATTAAACTGGCATTGGGCACATCGACGCCAACTTCGATTACCGTAGTGGCGACTAAAAGATTGATCTCACCCGCTTTAAAGGCTTCCATTATCGCCAGTTTTTCGCGGGGTTTTAGACGGCCATGGATAAGACCTATGCAGAGCTCCGGTAGCATTAATTGTAACTCGCTGGCCGTCGCTTCTGCCGCCTGAGCCTCCAAAACATCAGACTCTTCAATTAAGGTGCACACCCAATAAGCCTGACGTCCCGCGCTACAGGATGCTTTTAGACGTTCAATTACATCATTGCGACGGACATTGCTCAATACTGTTGTTTCAACTGGTGTGCGCCCGGGAGGTAATTGGTCAATAACGGAACAGTCGAGATCAGCGTAGGCGCTCATTGCTAGTGTTCGCGGTATCGGTGTTGCCGTCATAATGAGCTGATGGGGAGCCGGACTATTAAGCATAGAGCCTGCCGCTGCAAAGCCTTTGTTGCGTAGCGCCAGGCGCTGATGCACACCGAAACGGTGCTGTTCATCGATAATACTGAGCCCGAGATCTTTAAACACCACGTTATCCTGAAATAGTGCATGGGTGCCTACCACCATCTGTGCTGTGCCCTCTGCAATAGCTTCAAGCTGCATTTCTCTGGCCTTGCCTTTGACTTTCCCAGTTAAAAAAGCCACTCGAATACCTAGCGGGCGCAGCCATTGCTCAAAATTAGCTCTGTGCTGGTCGGCCAAAATTTCTGTCGGAGCCATAAGTGCCGCCTGTTTACCGTTGGCAATAGCTTGCACTGCCGCCATAGCCGCCACGACCGTTTTTCCAGAGCCGACATCCCCTTGCACCAAACGCAACATAGGGATAGCAGCACTGATATCGTCACTGATTTCTTTACTGACTCGTTGTTGGGCCGGCGTTAAGGTGAAATCCAACTGGTCGAGAAATTTTTCTCTGGCGGTCTTGTCGTCCAGAATCGCCGGTGCTTGTTGTTGCTGTACCTTGTGGCGTAGCTTAAGCAAGCTCAGGTGGTGGGCGGTTAATTCTTCTACTGCCAAGCGTTGCTGAGCCGGATGGGTGCCATCGGCCAACAGCTGCAGTGCTGTTTTTGGTGGCGGGTTATGTAATAGCCGCAAGGCATCGACCAGACTATAAGACAAGTCGTTATAACCCTGAATATCCACAGCTTGAGGAAGTAGTTCGGCGATGGTTGATTGCGTCAGCTGCGCCAGCGCTTGGCGGCATAGATCGCGAATGCGCGCCTGAGTCACACCTTCGGTGGCTGGATAAATAGGTGTCAAAGTATCTTCCAACTCGGCGGGATTATTACTGTCCAGATACTGATACTCGGGGTGGTAGAGCTCAAGACCTGATTTGCCGCGACGTACCTCACCAAAGCAGCGCAAGCGAGTACCGGGCTGTAAACGGTCTTGCTGGGGGCGACTAAAATGGAAAAAGCGCAGAGTAATCACACCGCTGTGGTCCTGCAGTCTACAAACCAAGCTGCGGCGACGTCCAAATACCACATCACAGGCCCTAACCTCGCCTTCAATGACGACCTCGGTCATAGGTTGGACGCCACCGATAGGGGTAATTTGAGTTCTGTCGATATAGCGCAGTGGCAGGTGAAACAGCAGATCCTGCAATGTCTTCAGTCCCAACTTGCTGAGCTTGGTTGCTAATTGCGGCCCGACGCCGCGCAATGTTTCGACATTGATTTGATGCAGTGACAGAGTCATTAGCTAATGCCGGGTAGATCGCGTTTGTAGATGGCATTGCGCAGTGCGTCAATGGCCTTGTGTCGAGGAAAGCTTGCTCGCCATGCTAATGCCGTCGTTCTGCTGGGTGCTGTGCCGGCAAAGGGACGCGTGACCAATGCGGTGCCGCGATGCTCGGCACCGATAGCGGCTGATTGTGGCAGAATGGTAATACCCAGTCCTGATGCCACCATATAGCTCAGGGTTTCCAACGAACTCCCCTCCGTCATGGTAGTGATTCGTGCAGTTTTAACCGGTTTACGATTGATGTTTGGCAGGGCTTCAATCACTTGATCTCTAAAGCAATGGCCTTCCCCCAACATTAATACGTTTTCACTATCGAGGTCGTCCTGCTGTATTTCCTTTTTGCTCGCCAGTGGGTGACTGTCTGGCAACAAAACCACAAAGGGTTCATCATAGAGAGGTTGCACTACCACGTCTGGCTCTGTAAATGGTAGGGCAACAATAATCACGTCCACTTCACCACTGCGCAGGCGTTTGCGCAAGGTGCTGGTGTATCCCTCCTCTATAACAAGGGGCATTTCCGGCGCATCTTCTTGCAAGGGCGGTATAAAGTGAGGAAATAGGTAGGGACCGATAGTGAAAATGGCGCCTACATGGAGTGGGCTATTGAGTTGATCCTTGCCGGAGCTGGCAATATCCTTGATAGCAGCGGCCTCTTCGAGGACTCGCTGAGATTGAGCAACAATTTTTTCTCCGACCGGCGTTAAGCGAACACTACTTTTTGAGCGTTCAAAAACATCGATACCCAACTCACTTTCGAGTTTTTTAACCGCTATACTCAGCGTCGGTTGACTGACATTGCAGCGTTCGGCGGCTTGGCCAAAGTGCTGAACCTGCGATAGTGTTACGATATATCTGAGCTCTGTAAGGGTCATAAAAGTATCCGAGCGTGATCCTAGGGTTAATAGGCTAATAATAGCCAACATTTATTAAATAGAGAAGATTAATTGAAAATATTGTTAGCAGGATGCGGTGATATTGGCAAACGCACGGCAATGCAACTTGCTGGGCACCAATGCTTCGGTCTTAGGCGCCAGCCTGATGAGTTACCATCGTCTATTCAGCCCATCGCTGGAGACATAACTAATACCGATCAGTTGGTCGGTATACTGGATCAGCAGTTTGATGTGGTGATAGTGACATTAACGCCTGACAGTTTTACTGAGCAGGCTTATCGGGAGTCTTATTTGGCTGGCGCTAAAGCGCTAGCCTCGGCAATGGATTTGGTGTCATCAAGACCAAAGCTAGTGCTATGGGTGTCGAGTACCAGTGTCTACGGTAATAATCAGGGTAAGTGGGTCGATGAGTCGTCGCCAACGCTACCTGAATCATTTTCCGGCAAAGTATTGCTTGAGGCTGAGCAGGTTATTAGGGCGTTACCCTGTTGTTACAGTATTGTGCGTTTTTCAGGTATCTATGGCCCTGGGCGCGAGAGGTTATTAAGTCAAGTTCGGGCTGGCAAAGGCCGTCCCGCTGAACCGCAGCAGTGGAGCAACCGCATTCATGCCGACGACTGTGCTGGGATTTTGGCGCATTTAATTGATCATTTTGCCGATGGGTTAGGTCTGGACCCGGTCTACATTGGTAGCGATTGTTCGCCGGTCACACAACATGATTTACGCAACTGGATGGCGGCGCAATTGGGCGTAACCGTAGAGGATGAAATAGTGGCTCAGAAATCTATTCGACGCTGCAGTAACCAACGCCTTTTGCAGGCCGGTTACAAGTTTATTTATCCAAGCTATAAAGAGGGATATTTGTCTCTGATCCACGCCCAGTGATCCCTCGCGCGGTCAGATAACTAAAACACCGTCCATTTCTACCTGTGCGTCTTTAGGCAATTGATTTACGCCAATAGCCGCACGCGCAGGGTATGGTTGTTGAAAATATTGGCTCATAATTTCATTGACCGTAGCAAAGTGACTGAGATCGGTAAGAAAAATATTCAGTTTAACAAGATGACTTAAGTCACCACCTGAGGCTTCACAGACAGCACTAAGGTTTGCAAATACTTGATGGATTTGCGCGCTGATATCACCTTCAACTAAGGTCATGGATTCTGGGTCTAATGGAATTTGCCCAGAGAGGTAAACCGTGTTGTTGACCTTTACCGCTTGGCTGTAGGTGCCTATCGCGGCAGGGGCACTGTCGGTATGAATAACGGCTTTATTGGTCATTGTAATCTCCTTGGGTCACTGATTTTTTACGCGATAGATACGACGCACGGGTTTTAAACTGCGTGCACGGCGCAGAATATCGGCCAGATGAATGCGGTTTTTTACGGTCAGCACAACATCGACAATACTGGTGTAAGGATCTTTTTCGCTGACATTAATTTGCTCGATGGTGGCGTCTTCCTCGGTCATTCTAGACGCTAGAGCGGCAATAAAGCCGCGTTCTGGGGTAATTTCTACTTTTATTTCCACCGGAAATTCACCACTCACCATCGCAGACCAAGTAAGAGGCATACACTTTTCGGGATTAGAGCGAATTTCCTTTAAATTGCGGCAGGATTCTAAATGAATAACCAACCCTTTACCGGGCGACATATGACCCAAAAGGGGGTCTCCGGGAATAGGGTAACAACAGCGCGCGTATTGCAGTAGCAGACCCTCGGAAGCATCAATCACTACGGGCAGTGTCGAGTTCTTTTTATCGTCGGCTATTTTTCGCTTACTCGCGGGCACCAGCAGATTGGCCACGGCGAAAGGTACACTGTTCCCCAATCCAATTTGCTGTAGTACAAATTCAAAGGTGGGTGCTCCAGTCTCTTTCAGCAGACGTTTGATCTGCGATTTTTTAAGCTCATTATATTTGGTGCCTAGATTGGCCAGAGCTTGGTCTAACAGACGCTTGCCCAAATCAACAGATTCATCATGTTGCTGATTTTTCAGGAAATGCCGAAT
>JBNAAJ010000045.1:0-6479 GCA_049631145.1 Porticoccaceae bacterium | reverse complement strand
GAGTTACCAATGCCTCTACTCGTACCTTTGGCGCTTCCATTAGCATGGATTTCTAAGGTTTTACTCTCTCCACAGAACCTCTCTAGAATTGCACAGACCTAGGGAAATTCTGTAATCTTAAGATGTGTTTCTGTGTCAAGGATTTACACCATGTATAAATTTTCAGGCTTTTCAATTTTGGTGTCGGGTATGATAGCCGTGGCGTTAGCTGTGGGTAATGTCTCTGCAATGGATACCGATTCCAATCGCCTACTTATTAGTCGGAACGCAGAATTCAAAAAAGATATCATCAAGGTATCGCCAAGTGTTTATACAGCGGTTGGCTACGCAGTATCTCCCGTCAGTATGATAGTAGGCGATCAGGGTATTGTGATTGTTGATGCAGGATTGGATATTGCAACTAGTCAAGAAATTCGCGCGGACTTTCGACGTATTGTTGATAAGCCTGTTGTGGCAATTATCTTTACTCATGGTCATCCTGATCATACCCATGGCGCCTCTGCCTTTATGGACTCGGCAGATGTGCAAGTGTGGGCACGCGAGGGCTTTCCTCATGAACAGAGCGCCTTAGAATCTGCAGGCATTGTTATTCAAAAAACTCGCGGTAAAAAACAGGCCGGATTTATCTTATCGCCTGAACAGCGTATTAATAACGGGATTGCCAAGGCATTTTGGCCTCAACGCAAAGGCGGTATTTTCGGTGCCTCCGATATGGTTGCGCCAACACATATCTTTAGTTCAGAGCGTCGCCAGCTTACCTTAGCTGGTATTAATATCGAATTGGTCAGCGCTACCGGCGAAACAGCTGATAGTCTATATATCTGGTTACCTGATGAGCGCGTGGTGTTCGCAGGCGACAATTTCTATAAGTCATGGCCAAATTTATATGCATTGCGGGGCACGCCCTATCGCGATATTAGAGCCTGGGCCAATGTTGTTGATCAATTAGTGCAGGAGCGTGCCGTCGCAGTAGTTGCTGGTCACACGCGGCCAATAATAGGTGAACAACAGGTCGGTGAAGTTCTGGGTAACTATCGGGATGCCATTCGCTTCCTATTTGATAAAACCGTCGAGGGCATTAATAAAGGACTGACACCTAATCAATTGGTCGACTACGTGGTGCTGCCAGAGAAATATCAAACGCTGGATTATCTGCGTCCTTACTACGGCAATCCAGAATGGGCCGTTCGCGCTATCTTTAGCGGCTATTTAGGTTGGTTTGATGGCAATGCCACCAATCTATTCCCACTCAGTGATATGGAGGAAGCACAGCGTGTCGCCAAGATGGCAGGTGGGCAGGACAAGTTAGATGGCTTAATTGCTACGGCCATTACAGAAAAAGATTATCAGTGGGCTGCTCAATTGAGTGATTATCTTATAGCGCTCGAGCCTAAAAATAAATCGGCATTGCTGC
Source organism: Porticoccaceae bacterium (assembly GCA_049631145.1). Lineage (GTDB taxonomy): Bacteria > Pseudomonadota > Gammaproteobacteria > Pseudomonadales > Porticoccaceae > HTCC2207. The sequence goes on along the minus strand of JBNAAJ010000045.1, from coordinate 5,065 downwards.
ACAAAGCAGATGCTTTAACCGCGCTTGCTAAAAATAATCTGACTACTACGGCAAGAAACTATTATCTTAGCAGTGCGATATTGTTACGTAAAAAAGCCAAAGAATTATCGCCAGCACAGCAATAAAATTAGCTCAACGTAAATAACTTATGGCGTCGGTTTTTAGTGCGGTAATTGTTAGTTGAGTCACGTGTTATTTTGTTTTTGGCTATGTGGCTCGATTCGTATGGCATCGTAAATATTTTGAAAGACTCGGATATTATTATTATGTGGAGAATATTGTTAGCGGTTCTATTATTGAGTGGCTGCAGTCAAGACTCTGAGCACAGCAAGGAGTCGACGGGTAGCCAAGAAACCCAGTCCCGACCAAATATTTTATTGATTGTTGCCGATGATCTTGGCTACTCAGATATAGGACCTTTTGGCAGTGAAATAGCCACCCCCACTTTGGATAAGCTAGCTGCTGAAGGAATGTCATTTACTCAGTTTTACAGCGGCCCAACCTGCTCTGTTACTCGGTCGATGATAATGAGTGGTATGGATAGTCATATTGCCGGACTTGGCAATATGGCTGAGACTGTTGCCGATAATCAAATGGGTCAGCCGGGCTATGAAGGCCATCTTAGCCATAATGTTGACACCATTGCTGAGGTTCTAAATGCTGCGGGCTATCACACTTATATGGCAGGCAAGTGGCATTTAGGTATGCACCCCGATCAGTCTCCGCGCAGCAGAGGTTTCGATAAATCCTTTGCCTTGCTCTATGGTGGCGGCAGTCATTTTTCAGATATGGCGGGTGGTGATGAACATCGCCACCCTTTGCTATATCGCGATAACGGACGTTTGCTAAACGCATTACCGCAAGACTTTTACTCAACCACTTTTTATACAGATCGATTAATTGAACAGATTGACAGTAATCGAGATGATCCCAAGCCCTTTTTTGCTTATTTGGCCTATACCGCACCCCATTGGCCATTGCAGGCACCTGATGCGATGATTGATAAGTACCGCGGATCCTACGATGTCGGTTATGACGTGGTGCGTGATCGTCGGTTTGCCGAGCAACAAAAACGTGGTCTCTTTTCGTCGTCGATACCGGCACCGACGAGACCAAGCTATGTTAAACCTTGGCAGCAACTCAGTGATGACGAACAGACAATTCATGCCCGTAATATGGAAATCTATGCGGCCATGGTTGACTACATGGATATGAGTATTGGACGTGTTGTTAATTACCTTGAAGAGATAGGGCAGTTAGATAACAGTATTATTGTATTTATCTCTGATAATGGCGCCGAACATTGGGATCTCAGTAGTGCACCTCCGCCGATTGGCAAGTTCGCAGCTAACTTTGACAATTCGCCTGAAAATACTGGTCGTGAAGGGTCATTTGTTTTCTACGGATCTGAGTGGGCACATGTGAGTAATACCCCTTTCAGTCGCTATAAAGGGACCACCTATGAGGGCGGTATTCGATCGCCAGCCATTGTTTATTGGCCCGATAAAATCGCCCAGGGCCAACTGAGTCGTGCGGTCACCCATAGCACCGATTGGTTCCCAACTTTTGCTGAACTAGCGGGAGCAGAAATAAAAAACGTGTCGGGAAAAAGTCTTGTCGAGCTTTTGACTGGCGCTGTTGATAGGGTTCGCGATGATCATGAGGCTGTTGGTTTCGAGGTATGGAGGAAGCGGGGTATTGTTGCCAATGGATTTAAGTTAGTTAGCTCGGGAAAACCCAATCAAATAGTCGACTGGGAACTCTATAACATGCAGACTGATCCGTCGGAGCAGTCTGATTTAGCCACTAAGCGACCAAAACTAGTTAACACTATGCTGCAATACTGGGATGAGTATGTAACCAATAATAATGTTATTTTGCCTGAAGGCCCATTTACCGTGCGCCCGGTTGGTGAAAAGCCGGTGGAATAAAGCCCTTTGGTTATAGGCTATTGGGGTGCTGGCAAGCAGCCCGAGCGAGCGCCACATTGCGGAATAACCCATTAAGGCAGTTGCATAGAACGCGTTTCGCGAACAATATGTCTCATACAGTGCACATTATCAGCTGAATATCTATCGAATATAGTAATGAATATTGACAGGAAAGCAGCGTGATTAAGCTGTTTTTAGACTAACAGAGGGGGGTAAGTTGTGAGCGAGTTTACGTACGGATGGAAGTCGCTGTTGGCGGCAACGATTGGCACTATGTGTGGCATATTCACACTAACAAACTACACACAGGGTTTTTTTGTTGGCCCAGTCACCAGTGAATTTGGTTGGAGTGCACCACAATTTTTCCTTAGTTACACTGTGTTGATGTGCTCTGGTCTACTCACGGGACCCCTTATTGGCTTTATTGCACAGAGGGTAGGTCTTCGTACTGTTGGTATTATCGGCTTAATTGGTCACTCGCTCGCCTATGTTGTGCTGTCATTAAATAATGGTTCGTTAATGCTTTGGTACCTGAGTTGGGCGTTGGTGGCTATTCTTGGTGCGGGGTCATTGCCGATCATTTGGACCGGTGTTCTCAACAATTGGTTTTCCAAGCACCGTGGTAAGGCCATAGGGATTACCATGGCGGGTACTGGATTAGGTGCTTTTTTACTACCACCGATTGTAGAGTTTCTTATTGCTAACCATGGCTGGCGAACCGCTTATCGTGGCATTGGTTTAGGTGCACTCTGTGTATCCCTTCCTATCGTAATGGCTTTGTTTAAAGAAAAACCCGAAGCCACCGAGGTGGCGCAAACGCAAGAGACAAGTAATCAAGTGAAATCTTGGGGATTGACTACCCGCGAGGCAGTTCGCACCAAACAGTTTTGGATTCTAGGTGCAGTTTTATTCCTGACGGTTATTGTTGTAGCAGGTTGGCTATCAAACTTTGAGCGTATTATGACCGAGCAAGGTTTCGAACGCAGTTCAATTGCGCAAATTGCTGCAGTGATGGGGTTGACGGTGATCTTAGGCCGACTGATGGTGGGCGCGTTGGTTGATCGTTTTTGGGCGCCTGGGGTTGCAGCCTGTTTCTTCCTTGTCGCGACGCTTGGATTATTAATCTTGATTATGACACAAGTGACCTTGGCGTCGGCTTTAGTGGTTGCAGTGATGATCGGTCTGGCGGCCGGTGCCGAGCTGGATTTGCTGGCTTATTTGACGGGTAAATATTTTGGGCCCGCCCATTACCCTGCTGTTTTCGGTGTGATTATCGCCTTCTTTACTGTTGGAGCAGGTATGGCTCCACCGATTTTTGGTATGGCAGCACAGGTGTTTCAAGGGTATGAAACAGTACTATTGATTTCAGTGGGTTTACTGCTTTTATCGATACTGTTGTTTTTATCATTGGGACGATATCCTGATGAGGAGTGAGATCGAATTATCGAAACCGACGGTGATTGAGAATAGCCGTTAATCTATATCGATGATTCACCCACCATCTGAATGCAATTGATTGCTTGAGTGCTGGCTCAGGCTGTCAGCTTTTTTGATCATCATAACTATGCATTGGAGTTGCAATAATGAGGCAAGATCGAGAGTACAGTGATATTCCGGGGACCTATGTATTTGATCCAGATCACTCCATGCAAGGCTATGAACTCAATATGTTTTGTATGTCACTGAATAGTCCGGACAATCGAGACAAATTTCGACAAGATGAGGGGGCTTATTTGGATGGCTTCCCACTGACGCCAGAGCAACGTCAAGCCGTATTAACCCGTGATTGGATTGGCCTACTGAGGCTGGGGGGCAATATTTACTACACTTTTAAGCTGGCTATTTTTGATCGCAGAAGTATGCAATATGTCGGTGGTGCAATGTCAGGGGTAACAGAACAGGAATTTATGGATATGATGATTGCAGGAGGCCGCCCGCCCGTGGGTAACCGCTACACTTCCGAGGTGAAGTCCAATGGCTAAATTATTTGCAGGTGTTGGCACCTCACATGTGCCGGGAATCGGTGCGGCAGTTGATCATAAAAAGACTCAAGAACCTTATTGGAAACCTCTTTTTGATGGTTATGAACCAGCCAAGGAATGGATGCAAAAAGAAAAACCTGATGTAGTGATTATTGTCTACAACGATCATGCATCGGCATTTTCTCTGGAATTGATTCCAACTTTTGCCATGGGCGTAGCGGCACAATTTCAACCGGCCGATGAAGGCTATGGTCCGCGGCAGGTGCCGGTGGTTGAAGGGCACCCAGAATTAGCTTGGCATATTTGTGAATCGCTGATTATGGATGAGTTTGATATGACCATGGCCAATGAGATGCCGGTCGATCATGGTTTAACAGTGCCTTTGTCAATTATGTGTGGTGAACCTGAGGCTTGGCCATGTAAGGTTATTCCTTTGGCGGTTAATGTTATTCAATATCCACAGCCTCGAGGTAGTCGCTGTTTTGCCTTAGGCCAAGCCATTCGCAAAGCAGTGGAATCCTTTGACGAGGATGTAAAAGTGGCTATATGGGGTACCGGTGGTATGTCCCACCAGTTGCAAGGTGAGCGTGCAGGGTTTGTCAACGAACCATTTGACACTGCCTTTTTGAACGATCTCACTGCTGACCCTGAACGTCTGATTAATATAGGCCACACTGAATATATGCGCGAATCGGGCTCCGAGGGTGCGGAGTTAGTTATGTGGTTAATTATGCTAGGCGCAATGGACAAAGATGCTAGAGAAATTTATCGACATTATCACGTGCCCGCTTCTAATACCGCTGCCGGTTTAATCATTTTGGAGAATGGTTGAGTCGGTAATTGAGTATTTTTGCCTTGCGTAAACAGCTTTGGCTAAACAATGTCGTTATGTCCATATTACGCTAGTGTAGAGATATAAAGTTGCTCGTTGATAAAGACAGGTTTACTCAAAACATCGTGCTGCTAGTTGTCTGTGCTGGTTCTATGATGTCCCCCTTGACAATGTCCTCTGTCAATATTGCAATGCCTATTATGGCCGCCGAGTTGCGCGCTGATGCTAGCTTGATTAGTTGGTTGCCAACGATATTTCTGGTGAGTAATGTCGCGTTAATGCTGCCTTTTGGCAAATTAGCTGACAACATTGGCCGCAAA
>JBNAAJ010000044.1:0-6630 GCA_049631145.1 Porticoccaceae bacterium | reverse complement strand
GTGCGATTCTTATACGGTATTTTTCCGCCCAGCTATCGAAACCCTCGCGGTCAATAAATTGGTCTCTAATGTCGATATTATTGGTTGAAAAATCGGCTAGCGATCGAAAGAAAATGGTGTAATCCACTTTATTGATTTGCAGTAATTCTAATAGCTGATTGATCAGATTTTCATCATCAGATTGATACTGTTCTAAGCCAATTTTACTGGCCATTATGGTTCTGTATTGGTTGAGATATTCTGGCTCATATTGTTTTAACGCGCTCACTAAATCGCTGTTGCTGATTAATGAGGTCAATGCTGTGGCAAGGGCGTTGAGATTCCAAAGGCCTACACTGGGCTGATTTTTAAAACTGTAGCGGCCCTGAGTATCAGAGTGGTTGCATATATGCTCTGGATCATAGCTATCAAAAAAACCAAATGGGCCATAGTCGATGGTATCGCCAATAATGCTCATATTATCGGTGTTCATCACGCCATGATTAAATCCTACCGCTTGCCATTGGGCGATCATTTTGGCGGTCTTCAGTACACAGTTTTCGAGCATTAACCTGTATTTATTATCCTCATTCTGCCATTCAGGGAAATTGCGTTGAATAACATAGTCAGCTAACGCTTTGACGGCCTCCGGTTGATTGCGATAGTGGAAGTGTTCAAAGGAGCCAAAGCGAATATGGCTTTGGGCCACACGGCAGACGGTGGCTCCCGATTCGACTTCTTCACGATAGACTTGGGTTTGGCTATCGACTAGCGCCAAGGCTCTGGTGGTGGCGATGCCTAAATTATGCATTGCTTCAGAGCACAGATATTCACGAATGCTAGAGCGCAGTACCGCGCGGCCATCGGCAAAGCGAGAGTAGGGTGTGGTGCCCGCTCCTTTAAGTTGTATATCCCACAGGGTTGGCTTAGCGCTTGCATTTGAGGGCGCATTAACCGGAAGCTCTCCCAGTGTTATGGCGCGCCCATCCCCCAGCTGGCCAGCCCAGACGCCAAATTGATGCCCTGAGTATACCAATGCAATGGGGTTAAAGTGCTCACCAGTAATATGACCGGCCATTAACTGCAGAAACTCGTCGCTATCAAGATTATCTGGGTCTAGCCCGAGCTCATTGGCCAGTTGGCGATTGGCACTGACTAATACGGGTTGATGCAGACCGCTGGGGCTGACTTGACTGAGATGCAGATCGCCTTGCTGTTTAAATGTGTCGAAAAAACTGTGCTGTAATGTAGCTTGGTGGAGTTTCATTGAATGCCAATATCCTGTTTGCGGATACGCGCGAGATTATCTGCATGCAGACTACTAATATACAGCCAATCATCGCTTTCTAGCGCACCAGTATTGGTATGGTATCGACCGGCGGGATCTTGTAGAGAGGCGATTACATTGCCTTCGTTATCGATGGCGAAGACATGGCTGTAGGCCTGTGCTTGCAGTTGCATTGATTTGGGTAGGCGCACATTTAATTTGCGCAGTACTGGCCAAGACGAAACACTATCAAGTGCCGCACTTCTGGGTGACACCAGACCGACCCAAAAACGGCCATTGCGACCACGCACAATATTGTCAGGAAAGCCGGGTAAATTATCGATCAGTACTTCCGCCGTACCGGCCTTATCACCTGTTAACCAGTACTTGTTGATCTGATAAGACCCCGTTTCATTGACTAGCACAAAGCTACTGTCGGCGGCAGTGGCGACGCCATTGGCGAAATTAAGATTGTCCATAACCAGGGTGGTCGACTGGTCGGCAGGATCGTAAACCAACAGCCGACCATGGCCGCCATGCTCTGCTATATCCAGTATGCTGGCGGCATAGGTGCCGCCATTGCTCTCGGCACCGAACTTAGTCGAGGCATCGCTAAAGAAAATTCTACCGTCTGCGGTAATATCCAGATCGTCGGCATATTCAATAGCAGTGCCATCAATACTGTTGGTAAGCAGTGTTAGCTCGCCCTCTAGCGACATACTCAGGAGACCTTTATAGGCATCGGCAATAAGCAGATTGTTATTGGCGTCAAAGGCCAATCCCAATGGGCTTCCCTGAGTATTCACCAGTTTACTGATCTCGCCACTGGCTTCGTTGTAACGCAATATCCAACCTTCACGCGTAGCGGCGTATATATTGCCGTCTAGGAAGGCGAGGCCCTCGGGGCCGTGGGTATCGGTTAATTCGATTATATCGACAGCAGCCAATGTATTATTTTGGGCAAAATCGCCAATATATCCCTGATTCTTCGGCGCTTGCCAACTTACCGGATCAATGGCCACGGGCCATAGCAGTAAATAAGCTAGCAAGGCGACAACAAGACTAGCGCTGATTCTTAACATGGTAACTGTCTCTATGTGTTTTTCTAAAGCCGCTATCTTGCGTTACTGCTAAGGCTTAATCAACCGTGTTTTAGCTTGGTGTCAGTGGGTTGCTGAGGTAAAATGCGCGGCATTCTGACACAGGCTATTATGCTCTAATGGAAGTTAACCTGCTCTACAATGCTCTCGATGATCTGCACGCACGCACCGACGTGTTAAGGGGGTATCTTTGACTACGATAATCGTAAAGACCGACTTGCCGAAGTTGAGTTAGAGCTTGGCGAGCCCGACGTATGGAATGACCCCGATCGCGCTCAGGCATTGGGTCGCGAGAGATCATCGTTGGAAGCCGTGGTAAAAACCATTGATGATATGGACTCTGGCGTCGCTGATTCTCGCGAGTTGCTGGAGATGGCAGTCGAAGAGGATGATGCTGAGACCGTCGCTGAAGTGGAGGCAGAGATTGCTAAGCTAGAGGCAGAGCTTGCTCAGCTAGAGTTTCGCCGTATGTTCAGTGGTGAGATGGACCCCAATAATGCCTATCTGGATATTCAATCGGGGTCTGGTGGTACTGAGGCACAGGACTGGGCCGAGATGTTATTGCGTATGTATCTGCGCTGGGCAGATGATAAAGGCTTTAAGGCGGAGCTAGTCGAATGTTCGGCTGGTGAGGTGGCAGGCATTAAAAGTGCCACAGTGCAGATAACCGGAGAATATGCCTTTGGTTGGTTACGTACCGAGATTGGTGTTCATCGATTAGTGCGCAAGTCACCCTTTGATTCTGGTAATCGTCGTCATACCTCTTTTTCTGCAGTCTATGTTTCTCCCGAGATTGATGACAATATAGATATAGAAATCGACCCGTCTGATGTGCGCACCGATACCTACCGTGCCTCAGGTGCCGGTGGTCAGCATGTGAATAAGACTGATTCTGCAGTGCGCTTAACCCATGAGCCCAGTGGTATAGTGGTGCAGTGTCAGAGCCAGCGATCGCAGCATCAGAATCGCGATAAGTGTTGGCAGATGTTGCGCGCCAAGCTGTATGAGGCGGAGATGCAAAAACGCGCTGAGGCAGCTCAGGCGACTGAGGAGACTAAATCGGACATTGGCTGGGGCAGTCAAATTCGCTCCTATGTTTTAGATGATGCACGGATTAAGGACTTGCGTACAAGCGTTGAAACACGGAATACGCAGGCGGTTCTGGATGGCAAGTTGGACCCGTTTATTGTTGCTTCGTTAAAAGCGGGTCTTTAGCACCCTACATTTAAATTTAAAGTAAAGATTGAAATATGACTGACCAACAAGATGAAAATAAGCTAATTGCCGAGCGCCGCGCCAAACTAACCGCATTGCGCGAGCAGGATGGCACGACATTTCCCAATGATTTTCGACCGCAGCACAGCGCGGCCGAACTGCAGTCTGGCTTTGGTCACGAGACTAAAGAAGATTTGGAAAAATTGGCTAAGGTGGTATCTATTGCCGGCCGCGTGATTCGCAACCGTGGCGCTTTTATCGTGGTTCAGGACAGCTCGGATACTATCCAGCTGTATGTAACGAAAGAGGCGCGACCTTTTGCCAAGTCGTTGGACTTAGGGGATATTGTTGGAGTCGAGGGCGCGTTGCATCTATCGGGTAAGGGTGACCTCTATGTGCAGATGGATCAGTATCAGCTCCTCACTAAGGCACTGCGTCCATTGCCGGATAAATTTCATGGTCTTGCCGATCAAGAGATGCGCTACCGTCAGCGTTATGTCGATTTAATTGTTAATCCGGAAGTGCGCAACACATTTCGTATCCGCTCCAAAGTGGTGGACTTTATTCGCCGCTACTTAAATGAGGCCGACTATCTGGAAGTGGAAACCCCCATGCTACAGGTTATTCCTGGTGGCGCAGTGGCTCGTCCGTTTGTAACTCATCACAATGCACTGGATATTGATATGTATATGCGTATCGCGCCTGAGTTATATCTAAAGCGTTTGGTGGTCGGTGGCTTTGAGCGGGTCTATGAAATAAACCGTAATTTTCGTAATGAGGGTTTATCAACGCGACATAATCCTGAGTTTACCATGCTGGAATTTTATCAGGCCTATGCCGATTTTAATGATCTGATGGATTTAACAGAAGATATGTTGCGTAAAATGACCATCGATGTACTGGGTTCTACCAAGGTCGTTAATACCATTAAAGATGATCAGGGTGAGGTGATTAGTGAGACCCATTATGATTTTGCCGAACCCTTTGTGCGTCTATCAGTATTCGATTCGATTTTGCAGTACAACCCTGATATCAGTGCTGAGCAGTTGGCGGATGAAGCTGGTGCACGTGAGATCGCTAAAGGCTTGCATATCCCGCTCAAAGATATTTGGGGTTTGGGTAAAGTGCAGATTGAGATTTTTGAGAAGACGGTTGAGCATCTTTTAGAGCAGCCCACATTTATCACCATGTATCCCGCTGAGGTATCACCCTTAGCGCGACGCAATGATCAGGACCCCCATGTTACAGATCGCTTTGAGTTTTTTGTTGGTGGCCGCGAAATTGCCAATGGCTTCTCGGAGCTTAATGATGCGGAAGATCAGGAATCACGCTTTCGACAGCAGGTGGCAGAAAAAGAGGCCGGTGATGATGAGGCAATGCATTTTGATGCAGACTACATTCGAGCCTTGGAGTACGGTATGCCACCCACCGCTGGTGAAGGAATTGGTATCGACCGCTTGGTGATGTTATTGACCGACTCGCCTTCTATTAGAGACGTGTTGCTGTTTCCTCATATGCGCCCTGAGTAGTGACTGGGTGATAGAAATTATTGCTGGTTAGTATAAGCGGACTGCCAAGTGTATCCGTTCGGTAATAAGCGTTAATCTTTACCCGTAAAATGGTTGTGTTATTGTTAATCAGGTATTGCAGGCAGGCCGCTTGTGATTACCATTTTTAGGCCATCAATTGTTGCTTTGGTCATTGCTGGTTCAATATTGAGTTCCTGCAGTAATTCAGCAGCACATTCCATTTCATGCAGACGTCTACTGGCATGAGGTTGCGTGCCAGTTACTAGGCGACGAAGTAAGATTTGATCTGCTTGAGTGATTTGGTCTACAAGATTTTGCCAAAGCCATTCACTGCAATTGGCGGCCTCGCCGGCGCGCATTGATTCAATTATTACCGCTGCTAATCCCTTCATCATCACACTGCGTAGCAGTTTTCTGGTAGCCGCCTCGCCGGCATTTCCCTCTATACGGGTTATGGGCATTTCAATAGGCGCAAACAATTGCTCAAAACGTTTGGCACCGGATCCTGAAACAGTAACCGGTGTTCGCAACCCCTTGCCTGGTACCACCGTCATCAGTGCGACATCGACAAAATCAAAACCATGATCGACGGCTCTCTCTGCCATTGCCAACTTTGCTACGGCAGAATTGGTTGAAAAGTCCGCATACAATGCGGTTGATGGGATCGCCGTTATTGCCTGATCTATAGCGGTTATTGCATCGTCGCCTGCAGTGAGTCCGATAATCACATCGGCCGTTGCTACAGCTTCCTGTGGTGTATGTACCCGATCAACGCCAGCAGGGGTTGGGATATCTTTAGGATCGTAGGCAGTAACGGAGATACCCGCTTTTTGTAGATCTATGGCAATCAGGGTACCTGCTTCACCGAGACCAAATAGCGCGACATTTTCAAGGCTTTTAGGAGGTTGCATAGTTACATACCATGATTATTTTTTGATGGGTACTAGCATCCTTTTTAGCGTATTGTCTCTATCCACCACAAGGTGTTTAAGTACGCCTAAAATATGCAGCAGAAAAGCAAAGAACAACAGCTTTGCTCCAATTTTATGCACCACCTCGAAGACCTCATGAAGGGTATCCATTTTGCCGAGCGGAGAGGGCAGGCTAATAAGCCCGAAAATATTGATGGGAAAGCCTTTCGTCCATACCATAATCGGCCCACTAACCAACATTAAAGCCAGACCAGCCAGCAAAATTACCGGTACCCACTGTGCGAGCAACATCAGCGGTTTAGACTGTTGTGAGGGTAAAGTCGGACGTCCGTTATGTAGCCGCCAACCTATCCGAGCGACTAGGATCAGATACATCGACATGGCGATGGAGATATGCAGGCCCAGTAATGTTTTGCGCTCGGCATCCGCAGCATCTTCAGCAGCTTGCCCAAGTACAAAAAGCACAATCATGGTAATGGCCGCAAGCCAATGGAGCCAGATCGACAATGCACTGTAACCATATTGGGTATCTTTCATATATCTCTTGCGCCTGGTTAGGAGAGATGAACTAGCCGCCAAATCCAGGCCACCATTTTAATACGCCTTGT
>JBNAAJ010000043.1:0-7264 GCA_049631145.1 Porticoccaceae bacterium | reverse complement strand
GGTGTTGTTGCTTGACGAGTTGGGCGTTGTCCCTGATAGTATCGGCCAGCCGGTGGATCTGTATCTGCTGGCAGTGGGTGAGGTAGAGCAGCAGGCATTAGTTCTTGCGGAAAATTTGCGCAATGATTGTCCCCAAATTAGGTTGCAAACGCACTGCGGTGGTGGCAGTTTCAAGTCGCAGATTAAAAAGGCGGATAAGAGCGGCGCCACAGTAGCGCTGATATTAGGTGAGGACGAAGCGGCATCTAATACTGTAGGAGTTAAGTATCTACGGGAGAACTTGGACCAGCAAACGGTGGCCCAAGTGGACTTGGTAGAACTGTTAAACAATACATTTCAATAGAATATTGATTAATTGAGGAGCCATTGTGGCAGATCATCTATCCGAAGAAGAACAGATCGAAGCATTTAAACGCTGGTGGGCGGAAAACGGCTTGCAAACGATTCTTGGCGTTGTACTTATTGTTGGCGGCTACTTTGGCTGGCAGGGCTGGCAACAGTCTCAGCAAGAGCAGGCGGGTCAAGCCTCTGAGCTATATATGGAAATGATTAATATCATCTCCTCGCAGGCGCCGGGCGAACCTTTAAATGTTGCCAAGCGTGTAGCGGTTGAAACCAGTGCTGATCACCTGAAACAGGATTATGCCGGTTCTGGCTACGCGCAGTTTGCGGCATTATTAAAAGCCAAGTTAGCGGTGGACAATAATGAACTCGATGCGGCTGTTAGTGAATTACAATGGGTATTGGATGCGGGACCTGAAGCGGAGACCGAACGCTTGGCAAGGTTGCGGCTAGCCCGCGTTGAGGCGGCCCGTGGCAATATTGAAATCGCTTTACAAATGGTGCAAGGCATCGATCCAGCGGAAATGAAATCCGCCTATGAAGAGGCCAAGGGCGATTTTTATGTGCAACAGGGTAATAGCGATTCTGCATTCACGGCTTATCAGGCGGCATTAGCGGCCAATCAATCCACTAATCCAATGGTCGGTAATCTGTTGCAGCTAAAGCTAAGTCAGGTGCAGCCCGCTGTATCTGCCACACCTGAGTCCGCTACTGATACGTCTGAGCAAGTCGAGGGAGACAGCCAATGAGATCGCTTAGGTTACTGATTACGTTAGTTTTAAGCTCGCTGTTATTGGCAGGTTGTAGTTGGTTTGGTGGTGACGATGATGATGCCGCTATCGAGCCCGCCGAGCTGGTAAAGTTTGACCCTGAGGTTAAAGTAAAGCGTCAATGGTCAGCCAAAGTGGGTGCAGGGGCTAGAGAGTATTTTAGTAGCCTCAGACCTGCGGCGAGTGCAGAGGCAATTTTTGCGGCCGGTTTCGAAGGTAAAGTGACGGCATTAGATGTGCAAACGGGCAGGCGAATCTGGTCTACAGAACTTGAGGCACCGCTATCTGGAGGTGTTGGCTATGGCGCTAACTTGGTCATGGTGGGAACCACAGATGCTGAGGTTTATGCACTTAATGCCAATGATGGTTCAGTTGCTTGGACAGCAGTCGTGAGTTCAGAAATTCTATCGAGCCCTAAATCCAATGGTGAAGTGGTTATAGTTCAAACTATCGACAATAAAGTATTTGCTCTGGATGCCGATACTGGCGAACAGGTATGGCAACACAGTGGTGATTCGCCTATTTTGACTGTCCGCGGTATTGGAGAAGCCATTGTCACAGATAATATGGTTATCTCGGGCTTTGACTCAGGCAAATTAATTGCCTTTAACGCAGACAATGGTGCACTTATCTGGGAGGGTCGTATGGCGTTACCCAAAGGGCGCACCGAGCTAGAACGTATGGTTGATATCGATGGTACTCCGCTATTGGTGGGTGATGTTATCTATGCCGTAACCTATCAGGGTCGCCTCGGTGCGGTTTCACGTGGCACTGGCCGCAATCTATGGTTTCAGGATAGTTCGTCACATACCTCTCCCGCCCATAGCGATGGACAGGTATATATTAGCGAAGCGGAAGATACTGTACGTGCCTTTAACGCCGGTAGCGGTCAGCCAATCTGGAGCAATGATCAGTTATTTTTACGTCGTTTGACCGGTCCAGCGAAATTAGCAGGTACCATCGCTGTGGCTGATGCCGAGGGCTATTTGCATTTATTGGATCCGCAAGATGGGCATTTTGTCGGCCGAGTTAAAGTCGATGGGAGTGGCGTTAGCGCCCCCTTGCTGAGTATTGGAAATAGTCTGATTGTACAGTCGAATAACGGTGCTGTTAGCGCTTACCAAATCCAGTAATTAATCATTTTTCTGCTGGCTGCAGAGAATGGCACTTAATATTCACGCTGTGCCATTTTCCGCGCGGGGTTAGAAGCTCGGTGGCGAACAGGCGGTAATTAACTCACAGGGTTCGCGGCCAACGTTTTTAAAATGATGGGGCACGGTACTTTTAAAATAATACCCGTCCCCGGCTTTGAGGACTTTTTTTTCCTCTCCTACCTGTACCTCGAGGCAACCACTTAAAATAATACCGCACTCCTCACCCTCATGTTGGATCGCATGTTTGCCGGTATGGGCGCCGGGTTGATAACATTCTTTCAGCATTTGTATTGATTTATTGTGCAGGTGATTACCCACCTGCAAGTAAGACACGCCACCCTCACCTAACTGCAACAGTTTATCGGCACTAAAAAAGACCTGATCAGTGAATGTGAAATCATCGGCAAAAAAGTCACTCAGACTAATAGGAATGCCACCCAGTACTTTTTTTAGCATCCCCACTGTAGGGTTGAGCGAGCCAGATTCAATTTGTGAGATGGTGGCATTGGCGACCCCCGATGCTTTGGCTAACTGACGTTGTGATAAGCCAGTTTTAAGTCGAACTTGCCGCAGGCGAGCGCCCGTTTCACTGTCCATAGGATACTACCTTTGGTTAGGGATATTTTGTTTAGGATAGTAAACAGTTTTAAGATAAAAGTGAATATAATCAATAAGTTAATTTTTCCACTATAACCGCTTGTTTAACATGCTAGTGGCGTTTTACATTATTACAACTAGTGTTGGTACTAGCCTCTATTAACAAGCAACGAGCGCAGTTATGAATAACCAAGTTTCTCCGCAGGCGATGGATGCCTTTTGGATGCCTTTTACCGCCAATCGCGATTTTAAACAAAATCCTCGTTTGATTGCTTCAGCTCAGGGCCACCATTACATCAGTCATGATGGCCGCAAGATTTATGACGGCTTTTCAGGGTTGTGGACCTCGGGTATCGGTCATTGCCATCCTAAAATTGTAGAGGCGGTGCGCCAGCAAGTGGGTGAGTTGGACCTGTGTATGGGTTTTCAGCTGGGCCATAGTCAGGCTTTTACCTTGGCTGATAAGCTCACAAATATGGCGCCTCAAGGGTTTGATCATGCTTTCTTTACTAATTCTGGCTCGGAGTCGGTGGATACAGCGCTAAAGATAGCCTTGGCTTATCATCGCGCCCGCGGTGATGCCAATCGCACGCGTTTAATAGGCCGCCAGCGTGGATATCACGGGGTTAACTTTGGTGGTATTTCCGTGGGCGGGATCGCTCCCAACCGCAAAATGTTCAGTGCCAATCTAATCAATGGCGTTGATCATTTGCCGCACACTCATAACGTAGAACAGGCCGCATTTAGCCGTGGGCAGCCCGAGTGGGGAGGGCATTTAGCGGAAGAACTCGAGCAGCTGGTGGCACTCCATGATGCCAGCACTATTGCCGCGGTGATTGTCGAACCTGTGGCTGGCTCAACCGGTATTTTACCGCCGCCAGTTGGCTATCTTGAGCACTTGCGCGAACTCTGCACCCAACATGGCATTCTATTAATTTTCGATGAAGTGATTACTGCATTTGGGCGAGTGGGTGCATCTTTTGCCGCTGAGCGCTTCGGGGTAACACCAGATTTGATTACCACCGCCAAGGGCTTAACCAATGGCGTAATTCCGATGGGCGCAGTGTTGGCCACGGATCATATCTATCAGGCCTTTATGCAAGGACCGGAACAGAGTATCGAATTTTTTCATGGCTACACCTATTCTGGCCACCCAGTCGCCGCTGCGGCAGGCTTGGCGACACTAGAGGTTTATGAGCAAGAGGGTAGCTTTCAGCAGGCTCGAGAATTAGAGGATTTATTCGCCGATGTAATCCATCAATTCGACGATCATCCGAAGGTTATTGATGTGCGCAATATTGGTTTGATGGGGGCTATCGAGTTGGCACCGAGAGAGGGTGCTCCTGGGACTCGTGGTCTCGATGTGCACAAGCAGTGCTTTTGGAATGAAAATTTGGTGATTCGCAATGGCATGGATATCTTGCAGTTTTCGCCATTCCTTAATGCCAAGCCCGATGATATTGAACAGATGTTTGATTCTGTGCTGGCTGTTTTGGATCGTGTTGATTAAGCCTAGTTGCTAGTGCCTATACTCTGGTGTTGCTTGCAGTATTGTCTGGGTGTTAGGCCAGTCCAATGCTTAAACGCGCGGGTAAATGATCTTGGCTCAGTAAAGCCGACAATATCCGCCACCTGTTCGACACTGAGGCTCTCGTTCACCAGTTTTTGAATGGCCACCTCTCTGCGCAGATTATCTTTAATCTTTTGGTAGCTGGTGGCACTCTCCGTTAACCGACGATGTAATGTCTGACTGCTAAAACCCAGTTCTTTGGCCAATACCTGTATGGGAGCAAAGATTAGTTTGTGGGGATGGCGCTGGCTAATAATCCGTTCTATCTGTGCTTCCAAGGTGCTGTCTGAGCCCGGAATTGTCATAACATCGGCCGGTGCATTTTGCACATAGGTTTGCAGTTCTTGATCTGAGCGCACTAGTGGTTTGTCCAAATACTGCGCATCAAAAATTAAGCGATTCGCTTTACAGTTAAAATGCAATTGGCTGGGGAACATAATTTGTAGTTCGTCGCGATGCTGCGGCGCACCAAAGGTGAAGTGGGTTTCCTGAAGTCGAATAGGTTCACCGATATACCAACTGGGAAAGCGATGCCAGATAACCAACCAGAACTCGGTCATAAAATGCTCTGGATCGAGATGCGGTTGATCCATGCAAAAACTCAGTATGGCATTGCCCTGACGGCGCGATAGCTTCATTGGAATATCATCGCTGACCAAATTATAAAACTGTACCGCCTTGTTTAATAACTCGCCCAAGGTGCTGCAGTGACTGACCAGTTCAGCCATGGTGGCAAATAGACCCACTTTGCAATGGCTTTGCGTGAAGCCCATAAACTCGTCATTTAATGTTTCCTGAACGGTCTTAAATAACCGCGCTACCTGATCCGCATGCACTCGCTGATTGTGGTTGTTAATCACTGCAGGGTTGATGCCTGCACGCTCTAGTGCCTGTTGCTGACTGTGGTGATTTTGTCTTAGACCATGCATACAACTCATTACATGGTGATTACAAATGGTGGCCATCAGTATTCTCGAAAAGATAAAATTTGTGAGTTAATAGCGTATTTATAGCATTAAATCAGGGATAAATGTGAATAAATTGGCAATATATGTGATTTTTGCTGTTAGAAATAGACCTTCTATTACATGGCTAGCTGTTGCATAGTGCAGGCAATTAAAAATACGCCGGAGAGAACATGGCAGATAAACCACAATTTGCTGATTGGCAACAGTTGGCTAGCAAAGAGCGCAAAGGTGCGTCCACCGATGATTTGCTCTGGCAAACGCCTGAGGGTATTGCGGTGAAACCACTGTATACCGCCGATGATACCGCTGGGCTTGAGTATATGGATAACTTGCCCGGTTTTGCGCCATTTAAGCGTGGCCCCAAGGCAACTATGTACGCCGGCCGGCCTTGGACAGTGCGCCAGTACGCCGGATTTTCTACCGCAGAAGAGTCCAATGCATTTTATCGCAAGAACCTTGCCGCCGGTCAGCAAGGCCTTTCCGTGGCCTTTGATTTGCCCACGCACCGAGGATACGACTCAGACCACCCACGGGTTGTCGGTGATGTTGGTAAAGCGGGTGTGGCGATCGATTCGGTAGAGGATATGAAAATCTTATTTGATGGTATCCCATTGGATAAGGTATCGGTATCTATGACCATGAATGGTGCCGTGCTCCCTGTCATGGCCAGTTATATTGTTGCCGCAGAAGAGCAGGGTGTGGCGCCAGAGCAGCTGGCAGGTACATTGCAAAACGATATTCTTAAAGAATTTATGGTACGCAATACCTATATCTACCCGCCGGCACCATCGATGCGTGTGGTGTCGGATATTATTGGCTATACCGCGGCAAATATGCCCAAGTTTAACTCTATTTCCATCAGTGGCTACCATATGCAAGAAGCCGGTGCCACCAATGTGCAGGAGCTGGCTTACACTATTGCCGATGGTATTGAGTATGTGCGCACCGCCATTGATAGCGGTATGGATGTGGATAAATTTGCCCCGCGACTATCGTTCTTTTTCGCCATTGGTATGAATTTCTTTATGGAGATTGCCAAGCTAAGAGCGGCCAGAATTCTCTGGGCCACATTAATGGAAGAAAAATTTGCGCCCAAAGACGATCGCTCATTGGTATTGCGCACCCATTGCCAGACCTCTGGTGTCAGCCTGACCAGTAAAGACCCTTATAACAATGTGATGCGCACCACCATTGAAGCGATGTCGGCGGTGTTGGGAGGTACCCAGTCATTGCATACCAATTCCTTTGATGAGGCGCTCGCGTTACCGACAGATTTTTCAGCGCGTATCGCGCGCAATACGCAGCTGGTTATTCAGGAGGAAACTGGCATCACCAATGTGGTTGATCCCTTGGCTGGCTCTTATTATGTCGAGTCACTCACCGATGAGTTGGTTAAAGCGGCCCGCGACATTATTGATGAAGTTGAAACGCTGGGCGGTATGACTAAGGCGGTTGAAACAGGCTTGCCCAAGTTGCGCATTGAAGAAGCAGCGGCATTGCGCCAAGCGCGGATTGATCGCGGCGAAGAAGTGATTGTTGGTGTTAATAAATACCAGCTTGAAGTGGAACCAGAGGTTGATGTGCTGGATATTGATAACAGTGCAGTGCGTGAATCACAGGTTGCTCGATTAAATCAGGTGCGCGGTTCTCGCGATACTGATGCCTGCCAGCAAGCACTGGAAGCACTGACAGAGGCCGCCAAGTCTGGCCAGGGAAATTTATTAGCCTTGGCTGTGGATGCGGCTCGGGCTCGGGCGACGGTGGGTGAGATTTCTGATGCGCTGGAAAGCCAATGGGGTCGTCATAAAGCCCAGCAGCGTTCCATTAATGGTGTCTATGGCTCTGCCTATGAAGGGGATAAAG
>JBNAAJ010000042.1:0-7567 GCA_049631145.1 Porticoccaceae bacterium | reverse complement strand
TTTGCTCGCATTTGGCTTAGCTATAACCGCATGCTCAGAGGGCGACAGAACAACTTCCTTGAGCGACGGGATTACTAGCGAGAAGGTACGTCAGTACCTTCTCAAGCATCCGGAACTTGTTCTTGATGACCCTGAAATTGCCCACGCCATTAGTTCAGCTCGTTCTACGCGGCAGCAAGAGGCTAGCGCCTTATGGCGCAAGTCTCTCCTTGCAGAAAAAGCCAGCCTATTAAATTCCTCGCTCACCCCAGCCTCTGGAGATGTTGCGTCGCAGGTTACGCTTATCGAGTTCTATGATTATCAATGTATTCCCTGCAAAGCCAGTTACCCAGAACTTGAGCAGATGAGGGAAACAGAGACAGATGTTCGCATTATTTATGCCCAGCTCCCTGTTTTTGGAAGCTATTCGATTCTGGCTGCACGGGCCGCTATCGGTGCTCACCGACAGGGTCTGTTTCAGGCTTATCACGATGCATTAATGACTACCGACATTCGTCTTGATACGGACTCTATTTTTGCCATGGCAGCCGAGATAGGGCTCGATACTGAAAAGTTGCAGGCTGATATGCGCGACCCACAAGTTATTGACTATTTAGAGCAGATGCGGCTTCTCGCCGATGAACTTGATGTCACCGGCACACCAGCATTTATTGTAGGAGATGCCATTCTGAGAGGGGGCACCACGGTAAAAGAGCTAAAAGTAGAGCTCGACCGTCAGCGTACTAGAAGCCATCACTCCAGTGGTGTTTGAGACTTATTTGAGTGGCAATGACTATCAAAACGTTAAAAATAAAATCGACAACAGTGTCTCTATAAAGGCCTTTTAAGCTCTATAAAGACTTGAACTTGAGTCAAAAAGCGTTTTCTTTGGTGTAGGTGAGGAGATAATTATAATGAAAATTCAAGCTGCCGTAGTCCGCGAACAATCAGGACCCTTTGATGTATCCGAACTGGATCTGGCTGAACCTAAAGACGATGAGGTATTGGTTAAGATCGTTGGCGTAGGTATATGCCACACTGATCTAGTTTGCCGCGATCAGTATTTTCCGGTGCCTTTGCCCTGTGTATTTGGTCACGAGGGGAGCGGTATTATCGAGAAAGTAGGCCGCCAAGTCATCGGCTTTGAGAAAGGCGATCATGTTGCGATTTCATACAAAACCTGTGGCAACTGCGAGCCCTGTTTGCAGGGGCAAATTGGCTATTGTCATGGCCTCTATGAGCACAACTTTAACGGCACCCGACCTGACGGCAGCAGTGCCCTGAGTGAGAACGGTGAGACCGTACATGGGCATTTCTTTGCCCAGAGTTCGTTTGCTTCGCACGCCCTCTGTCATGCCTCCAACCTGGTTAAGGTCGATCACAGTTTACCCTTAGAACTACTGGGTCCATTAGGTTGTGGAATACAGACAGGCGCTGGCGCAGTGATGAATGCGCTTAAACCACAGGCGGGCACCTCGATTGCGATTTTCGGCGCCGGCACGGTTGGCCTAAGTGCTGTAATGGCTGCACGTGTTGTAGGTTGCGGTACTATTATCGCGATCGATCTAGTGGATGATCGGTTGGCCACAGCAACCGAACTGGGTGCAACACATATAATCAATGCCACTGATACCGATGTAGTCGCCAAAATTCATGAAATAACTGGCTCAGGTACCCATTTCTCTCTCGAATGCACCGGCCTACCACAAGTTGCGCGTCAGGCGGTAGACTGCTTAACACTAACCGGTATTTGTGGCGTGATGGGTGTATCGCCGGCCGGTACTGAATTCAATCTAGATATGAACGCGGTACTTTTCGGTCGCTCGGTGCGTGGCATTATTGAGGGCGATAGCGTACCTCAAGTCTTTATACCGCGGCTGATCGATCTATACCAACAGGGCCGATTCCCCTTTGATAAATTGATCCGTACCTATCCGTTTGCCGATATCAACCAAGCGGTTGAAGATGTTGAATCTGGCAAAGTTATCAAGCCGATACTGCTGATGAATGCATAGTGTTTTGCGTTTTGGTTAAAGCTTGCTAGCGGCCACATCAACCATAATCACATTAGAGTCTATTTTGTCTAAACGGAAAATAGTATTCGAGTTTTATAGGGAGGGGCTTTATAATAAGACAAGAGTTATATTATAAAGCACTATTAGATGTTTTGGGGATAGCCAGATAACGCCAAGTTAATACTAGATATATAGTCTATCTGTGTATTATTGTTGTTGGATTTTATCAGTCCGTTGGTAATGTTGCACAACCTCATAGCCTTAACGGAAGCAGCGTTTTACTGCGCTATTGAGGACGTCATTACCTTTCTGTCTTTGCCGATTCTGGTGTTTATTAACTGATGTGATTTTTTTCTCAGAGTCGCTTTTTTATGGCAGTAGATAACCGAGCCAGATTGGCGTTTGCATTTTCGGGCGCAGCTCAAGGGCTTATCAGTAATGGTATTCTCTATTTTTTGCTGATTTATTACAGTCAGGTTCTGGGTCTCGATGCAAGTTTGGCCGGCTTGGCTCTCATGATAGCAATGATATTTGACGCCGTTTCGGATCCTTTAATAGGTCGCTGGTCTGACCGTCTGCGACATCGCCTGGGGCGTCGTCATCCGTTTCTCTATATTTCAATTGTGCCGGTGACTATCAGTTACTATTTGCTGTGGGATGTACCTGAGCTTTCGCAGACAGGGCTGTTTTTCTATCTTCTTGTTATGATTATTACACTGCGTGTTTGTCTTACCGCTCATGTGGTGCCTTTTAGTGCGTTAACACCTGAGTTGGCGCCAGACTACGATGAACGTACCGCATTAATGAGTTCATCTAATTCATCTTACTGGTTTATCTCTACCATTATGGGTACTGCCATGTACGCTTATTGGCTCGCTGATAACGCGGACTATCCGGATGGTGCAGGTGTTTTGCGACAGGAAGGTTATATCGAATCGGGATTTGTAACGGCAATAGTTGTATTTTTTGCTCTAAGCGCTGCGACGCACCTCACACGCAAGTATATCCCCGAACTCTCTGGGCCACCTGATCAATCTGGTTCGGTCGCCGAGGGTATAAAGCAGGCGGGAGCCACCATTAAGGACAAAAACTTTCTCGTCATTGGGCTTTATGGGGTGTTCTTTGGTTGTGCTATGGGGACAGCAACGGCGCTTTGGGTCTATATTCAACCCTATTTCTGGGGCTTTGACTCCGAACAAATCAGCATTATGTTGCTCGGCCAACTCTTGTCTGCACTGATTGCCTATGCCGTTTTACCAACAATAATGCGTGGCCGTGACAAAAAGCCGGTGTTAATTTCTATTTCGATCCTCGCATTGCTTATTAACTGCTTGCCGGTGTTTCTAAGCCTGTTTAATTTGTTTCCTGCAAATGGGACCACTGCGTTGTTTTACACCATGTTTGTGTTGGGCATCGCACAGGTGACAGTTATAGTAATCACGGCCTCCCTAAGTGGTTCTATCCTTGCCGATGTAGTGGATGCGCGTGCCGTGGATACCGGCCGGCGTGAGGAGGGGCTATTATTTTCCGTACAGTCATTTATCAGTAAAGTGGCGAGTGGAATAGGTGTCTCGATCGCCGGTATGGTACTGACGCTGATATCTTTTCCCAGTGATTCTCTGAGTACGGCACTCATTCCCGAGACGGTGTCCAATCTTGGATGGGCCTATGCCGGTACATTGGGATTTTTCTTTGTATTATCAATTATCACGTTATTGTTCTACTCAGCGGATAGAGCAACTCATGAGCAAAATATCAGCATATTAGATAGCCTTCCTTAAACTGCCCACTCAGTTTCAATAGGGGCGCTCAGCCTTAGGTGTTTTACTGACCGTTTAGAGAGAGCAATTCTCTTGACAATCTCTATGAAGTTTATATTATTACATTCGTCATAATATAAAAAGGTGAGTCATGACGCCAACGGTAAAAAAGATTATTAGTCTCGCTCTATTTTTCATAGTCATCGGTTATGTGGTAGCCACTGATGCAGACATAAGTCAAAAAGCGGTAAGCAACGATAGTCGCGATGCGGATAGATTAGTCGGGTCAGGGGAGACATTCTATTTACAGCATGTGTTACCAAAGTTATCGGAAAATGGCTGTATGAAGTGCCATGCCAGAGGTTATATGCGGCCTACCATGTCTTACCAGTCAATGTTTAGCCGGCTGGCGATTGGCGACTCTGCGGAAAATAATGCGGTAATCTACAAAATTGCCAATGTGCGGAGTTTTGCGCCGCAAATTCCCAACCACCCTGGTGGTCAGCGTTGCGCCACAATTGATGTAGAACCCTGCAAGAGCATACGCCAATGGTGGCAGGTTGAGTTTGGTCAACAGAGGACTGATAAATGACTAAATATAAAGTAGATCAACAGCGACGTAACTTAGTAAAGGGTATAGGTGCTGCTACCTTGGTTTCATCAGTCATGCCGAGGAGCCTGTTTGCCTCTGAACGCGGACCTACTGCCGTTATTATCGGTGCTGGTATTGCCGGCCTTTCAGCAGCTTGGGATCTCCGCAAGGCTGGTTTTCAAGTATCAATTTTCGAGAAAGAAAAGTTTACCGGCGGCCGTATGGTCGAGTTGCAGACCGGGCCTCTTTATGGGGCAACCCATGCGGAGGGAGTATTTAATGAAAATAAGCAAATGTTTGCGTTGGCGGCCGAGTTGGGTATCGAAAATCAAGTCCGCGGTGAGGCCTATGATCAAGTCTGGAACCCTGATGATGGTATAGGTCTCGACAATGGTCATGGTATCTACTACCCCGGTGGTATGAGCGATTTTGATATTGAAAATACCATGAAAATACCGGGCCTAAGTCGCGAAACAATCAATAAGTTGCCGCTTCTACAAGCGGATATGGATGAAATCAATGCAACGGTGGATCCCTGTCTATTAGAAACTGGCACGGCCTACGATAACGAAAGCGTCGGTGAGTACTATATGCGCATGTTAGGTAAGGTCGCAGGCAAAGAAATCATCGATTATAAGATTGAACAAAACTGTGCCGGTTGGGGATGGGATCCTTTCGAGACGTCGAAGATCGCGCTGTTATCATGGCTTGCCAGCAAAAAGCAGTTTGTCTACCCGCGGGGTGGTATTGCTACCTTAACCCAAAAATTGGACTCACTGTTGCCGGTACAGAACAATACTACGGTCCGTTACATCACGCCTGCAGACTCCAATGGTCGTCACACTGTGCATTACCTAAATGAAAATTTAGAGCGACGCAGTGTGACACCAGATGTAGTGGTCTGTGCAGTTGAGGGAAAATACCTAGATTCAATGGTGCAGGGTCTTACCCCCAAACAACAGGCGTTAGCCAATAATTGTTTTTTTACTAAGCAGCCGGTTGTGTATTGGGTGCTAGATGACAAGTATGCGGCTAAGGAATTCGCCACTGGCGCTTACACGTCAAGTCACCCAGATCCGATAAAAGCACAAACGTACCATTGGATGGCGATGCCGAGCTATCCGCAGTTTAATCAACCATCCTATGTCCGCTATTCCTTAACACGTCGTTACACTCCAGAGTGGCAAAATAGTGATATGGCGATTGAAGATTATTGCTGGCCGATGATTAAGAGTCTGTATCCGCAATTGGAAAAGTCTCATGTTGCAGATATTGTTGACTATACCAGTGATAGTCTGATTCATATGCCAGTGGGTTATGTTAATCAAATGGCAGAGGTTCTTCGCGAGCAACGCAAAGGGCGCAAAGGACTCTACCTAGCTGGGGAATATGTTGCTGGTGCTCACACTGGGGCGGCCTGTGCAAGTGGCCGCTCAGTGGCAAGCGATATTATCGGCCATTGGATTTGAACGATACTTCACCATTGAATCAATAGCCTGTTAGGACGGCATTTACCATGCCATGGCTCTCGGCTGGATGAGATAGGCGCAAGGTAATTGGAAGTGTCTGCTGGAGTTGCTCAAAGACTGCAGGTTGCGGTGCAAGTGCATTGAGCTTCACAGTATACCAGTCTCTCACTACTGGATTGCAGGACACAGCCTCAAGTCAACTACTTGAATAATACTTCCGGACTCTGGTACTCGTAGAGTCCGAGCGGGCCCCAGCTAACCTTCTCATCATAATGGCGGTATAGATCATAGCCGAGAAGTTGTTTCGCCTTTTCTGGCCAATGTCTGGCTTCGTCCACGCTGTTGTGGAGGTAGTGGTTTTCATAGGTTCTTAGCCAACCCAATGCATAGGAAGTCACAATGGCTCTGCGCACCGTACCATCGGTGTTGGCACCACCACCATGCAAGGTCTTACCGGGCACGAGAACGATGCTTCCGGCACGCATAGTTGCTCGGGCGACTTCCTCGGGCTTGGCCTCTCGCCCTGGCTCCCACTTATGGCTATAGGGCACTACATGGGTAGCGCCATTGGCTTCAGTGAAGTCAGTAGCGGCAAGCAAGGTGTTGAACTGTAGCATTTTATCCGGTGCCCAAGCATTGACCGGCCAGAGGATATCGTCAATATGCAGAGGCTGTGCTGTTTCGCCAAGATGTGACTGGATAATCTCGCTTGAGCTCAACTGAAACTGACCACAATTGGGTCCAAGAAAATGATCCATAACACCGAGTAGACGCTCATCTGTCATAAGATCAATATATTTCGGTGACTTTTGGGTTAGGCCAGTTAAGCGTACCGTGTGATGGCCAAAAAAATCATTGGCAAACTGACCATGATCGATGGATTGATACCCTTCGATAAAGGGGTCAAGGGCAGTGTTGATTTCTTTAAGCCATGATTGGCTGACGAAGTCATCTACAATAGCAGCGCCCTGTTCTTCAATGACCTCGATAATATCTGCAATCGAGCAATTACCAGGTAAATGCGTGATGTCTGCCATAAGAGGTCTCCTAAATACAAATTCATTATTGCTGTAGTTGTTTCTTTATATTATAATAAGCGTAATATAAAAGCAATAAAACGATCCTTGAATCACGTAGACCTGAAGATCTTATTTGCCATGGGTCAAAGAGTTCTCAGTCAAGAAAATCAACTCTCATCAATTATAACTAAGCAGATTTACAGGAATAGCGGAGATAACTATGAGTGACAGTAAAACCATTGCATTCTTTCCTGAGGCCGCATTTGGTCCGGCACTAAACTCGGTAGGTATTGCGCAGGCCTGCAAAGCCATGGGGCATAATCCAGTATTTATCTCAGATCCCGGTTTCACAGGTGTCTATGAGGGTTATGGGTTTAAGGAATACTATGTCAATCTATCAGCGCCTATGCCTGCTGAAGAAATGGCCAAGTTCTGGTCTAACTTTATAAATGGTCATATTCCCAATTTTGCGTTGAGCCCCTATGAGCAAATTGATAACTATGTGAAGGAATGTTGGGAATCCATTGTCGATTCCTCCAAATGGGCGCAGAAAGAACTGCCCGCTATTCTGGATGACATTAAACCGGATCTGATTTGCGTGGATAATGTCATTCTGTTTCCTGCGATCAAGAACTATGGGGTACCCTGGGTACGCATTGTCTCGTGCTCAGAAAACGAGGTCATGGATCCCAATATTCCTCCCCATTTATCTGGCTGCAGTGAGACTGATCAC
>JBNAAJ010000041.1:0-7683 GCA_049631145.1 Porticoccaceae bacterium | reverse complement strand
CAAATTCGGGTTCGGTACGCATTTGCTCGATAGTGCTGCAACCGGTATAGCCCATGGCCGAACGCAAACCGCCCATCATTTGATGAATAATGGCCGCCACTGGACCTTTGTACGGTACACGACCCTCAATACCTTCAGGGACTAATTTCTCAGCACCGGCATTGGCATCTTGAAAATAGCGATCACTGGAGCCCTGACTGCGTGCCATGGCACCCAGTGAGCCCATGCCGCGGTAGGACTTGTAGGAGCGGCCTTGATAGATTTCAATTTCACCCGGCGCCTCTTCGGTGCCGGCCAACATGGAGCCCATCATTACTGCACTGGCGCCTGCCACCACCGCTTTCGACATATCACCTGAATAGCGAATACCGCCATCAGCGATAACTGGCACATCGGTGCCTTCCAAGGCGGCCACTGCCTCAGCAATGGCAGTAATCTGCGGTACACCGATACCGGTCACCACTCTGGTGGTGCAAATTGACCCCGGGCCAATACCGACTTTAACACCATCGGCTCCGGCATCGGCCAGTGCCTTAGCACCAGCGCCGGTGGCGACATTGCCGCCGATAACCTGTACTTCTGGGTAATGTTTTTTAATCCACGCCACGCGATCCAAAACATTTTTTGAATGGCCATGGGCAGTATCAACCACTAATACATCAACCCCCGCTGCCACCAATGCCGCAACGCGTTCATCGGTACCCTCGCCAACACCAACAGAGGCACCAACACGCAACCGGCCTTGATCATCTTTACAGGCATTGGGGTGCTGTTCAGCTTTATCAATATCGGTTACGGTAATCAGCCCTTTAAGCTCAAAGTTATCATTGACAACCAGTACCTTTTCAATTCTATGCTGGTGTAATAGTGCGCGTACCTCGTCGGGGTCGGCGCCTTCGTTGACCGTGACCAAATCTTGTTTTGGCGTCATCACCGAGGTCACCAAAGCATCCATATCGGTGGCAAAGCGCACATCACGACGGGTCACAATACCAATAAGGTTGCCATCTTCAATCACAGGTAGGCCAGAAATATTGTTAGCCATGGATAGATCATGCAATTCCTGCAGGGTTGCGCTGGACTGTATGGTATGAGGATCTTTAACCACACCACTCTCAAACTTTTTGACCATATGCACTTCTTTGGCTTGCTGTTCAATGGTCATACTTTTATGAATGATGCCAACCCCACCCTCAGCGGCAATAGCAATAGCTAAACGCGATTCAGTCACGGTATCCATGGCCGCGGAGACCAACGGGATATTCATTCGAATACCGCGAGTCAGCTGTGCGTGGGTAGACACATCTTTGGCCGTAACTGCAGAGTAACCGGGTACTAGCAGTACATCGTCAAAGGTTAATGCTTCATGGGAAATACGTAACATAGGGGACGCTTACCTCTGTGAGGTTTTAAAAAGTAAGCACTACATTATAAATCAGCGGCGGCATTGAGGTAAACAACTATTTAAACCTAAAAATACACGTAAAACAGTGACTTAAACTCGCTTGCACAACCTAATCATAGCCAGTTCAAACGATTTAACACCCTATCTCGTGGCACAGTTTTGCTAATACATCGATCTGATAAAGGCTCAACCCTGCTCTCGCATAACCTTCGTTGGGGTGTGATACAGATACAGTGTTAGCGCTATAACGAAACTGATCGCCTCGGCAACTGAAATAGCCGCGACAAAACGATAATCCTCCAACAACATATAAAACAGAACCAGTAATCCCGCCGGCATAATCAAACTGCGGCAGGTAGCCACAACTGCCGATTGTAGAGGCAGATGTATCGCGGTGAGATAACCGGATATCAGCATAGTAAAGCCGGCAAAGATAAATACTGGCCAGACATAGGTGACAAATTCTAAGGCCAGTGCGAGAGTATCGCCGTCACGCTCGATATCAATAAATAGACCGATCATCGATTCACTTCCGACGATCAACAACCCAATAATAACTGCACTAATTGCCATAATCATGGTCCCTGCAGTACGCAGAAAGGCACGAATTCTCTGGGGATTTCGCGCACCAAAATTTTGCGAAATAATCACTTGGATGGAGTCTGAAACAGAAAAATAGGCCATAAACCCAACAAACAACAAATAGTTAACCAATGTAATCGCTGCTACACCATCCACGCCTGCACGTTGAATAAGCATCCAGTTAAATATAAAGGCGATAATCGCACCGGATACCTCATTGATAAATTCGGAGATGCCGTTATAGGCCGCTTTAAACAACTCGCCCCAATGCGTTTGCCGCAAGCCAAAGAATATTTTCCGTTTTGGATTGGTAAAGTAGACCAGCATCACTACAAGCGACATCACTTCTGATAGCCCTGTCGCCAATGCTGCACCAGCAAGTCCCCAGTCAAAGACAGCGATAAATAGATAATCCAATACAATATTGCCCAACGCACCCACCGCGAGTGCTATGGCTGCTAAGTTGGGAAAGCCATCTAGACGAATAAAAAAATACAGCTGGATAACAACAAACTGGAAAAACAGAAATGGAAAGATAATCCGATAGTATTCACTCATCACTGGAAACAGTGTCTCATCGGCCCCTAAACTAGCAAAAATGTTGTCCTCAAATACCAGCCCTAAAGCAATCACTATCACACCATAAACAAGCATAAATATAAGTGTTTTGCTAAAGATTGCTGATGCCGCGGTGGTATTTTTCTCGCCTAAATACTTGCCGCCACGCACAGCACCACCAATCGACACCATCATGCTGACACCAAACAGTAGGGTTGTGATTGGAATAATAAGATTAACCGCCGCCAAGGCAGTCGATCCCTCATAGTTGCCAATAAACATACCATCCACCAAGGAACCGGATGTCATGGAGATCAACCCAAAAAGAGAGGGCAGCATGTATTTTATAAAGGTGGCAAATATAGGGCCCTCAAGGGCATCATTATTTGCTGTGATTTCATTATTCATCGCGTGCTTAATCTTTTTTTAATATACAAAAACCAGCTTATGCTGATACTAGCCAACGGCGCATCTGGATTAGAAAACAATCCGTTAACCACGTCGCCTAATATCCCGAGCCTTTAATATGACATAGCCATTATCGACATGGGCATAACATTGCCATCGTTAATTCCCAGTGCTTGCTGTGGATAATCGGTAAGCGGCAAGCCGCACAATAAGCACAATTGAACCAAGAACAAACATAACATAGGCAATTGAAGTCGGTTGCTCAATAAAGACGATACTGGCATAACTTACCCAGATTGATAGGAACATCAACCATACGCCAAACAGATGGAGCCATCGCCAATGTTGCTGACGCATTCTCCGACGCACTGGATAAAATGAGGTAATCGTCAAGGCAAATAAAATAATGTAGGCGGCAGTGCGCAGGATAAGATCGCTGGTCTTATGAAGCTCCGCCATGTAATAAGGCATATAGGCCGAAAATAATACAATGATAAACAGCATCTGCCAGCCCATTGCAGCGGCAAATGAAAGACCAAAATAACGTCGATTACGCAGTACCCAGCGAGAGGTCTTGCTCGGAAAAAGCTTCACCAGAGCAGACGCAATAAAGGTTATATAAATCCATGGCGCGGAAATCTGCACTGAAAGACGGAGTAACGCCACAGTTTCCTCCGCTGTCGTCACCCCAATCGACCGAATACCCACGGCCATAATAAGCGCACTGAATACAGTAATGATAAAGAAGAGCGGCCAACCATTCAGTAACCGTTGCTGTAACACTGACATAGTAGACCCCTGTCTTATGATTATTATAAAAATCGCACCGCGCAATGACCTTAAATCCTCGGTCAAAATATTGCGAAGCATCAGATCATGTTATAGCATGTCGTATGACATGGGTAAAGTTGGAAAGCATTATGCGGAGGCTGATGATCCATTGCGCTGTCGAAATTAATGGTTTTAGACCAGTGTCATTGAGACTTATTTGTTGCGCTAATTCAGTCCTCAAGGCACAGTCTATTGTTGATAGCGTCTGAGATGCTGCTTGATGGGCAATAAACCAACAAACGGCATGACTTTATCAATAACCATAAGTACCAATAATAAACCTACAACTCATCGAGGAGATTTCTTTTGGCTACCGAACCTAGTTTGCTAGTACTGCTTCCAGCACTGGTCACCGTGATTACTGCGATACTGAGTCGCCGACCCATTGAGTCATTACTGGCTGGCGTGTTTGTTGGATTATTAATGCTCGAACCGGCGGCTGCTCTAAGTAACTTTTCCGCCATACTGCTCGATGTGATGATGGATGAAACCATTGCCTGGATCATTATTGTCTGCGGGCTGATGGGTAGCCTGATTATGTTACTGATGCGCGTGGGAGCCGCTAATGCCTTTAGCCGCGCACTGTCTTCAAAAGCCAAAAACTCAAAAAGCGCTCTACTCTACACTTGGCTATTGGGCTTGGTTGTTTTTATCGACGATTACCTTAATGCCCTTGCCGTCGGCTCATCAATGCGCAAGGTGACGGATAAGTTTAACGTGTCGCGAGAAATGCTTGCCTATGTTGTCGATTCCACAGCGGCGCCAATCTGCGTGCTAGTGCCAGTCTCTACTTGGGCTGTGTTTTATGCCGGTTTATTTATGGACTCCGGTTATGCTGAATCAGGGCAGGGTATGGCCCTTTATATTAGCGCTATCCCCTACATGGTATACCCCATAGTGGCGGTGCTTCTGGTGCCTTTAGTCGCGGCAGGTATTGTGCCCGCACTGGGCATGATGAAAACAGCACAACAAAGAGCGGCCAGTGGTACCGCACCACAACCCATTGATGAAGCATCGGAACAGAGCATCGCTGAGGCAGAGGATAAGGTTCAAATCTATCACTTTGTACTACCCATTGTGGCTCTACTAGGCTTTAGTATTTGGTATGACTTGGATGTGCAGATCGGTGTCATTATGGCGGTTGCCGTCACTATTATTTTATTCGGTATGCAGCGACTAATGGCTTGGACGCAGATGTTTGATGCGGCTCTTGATGGTATCAAAATTATGCTACCGGCATTAACCATGGTTGTGATGGCCTTTGTGTTTAAGGAAGTCAATGACCAATTGGGATTGGCAACCTATGTTATTAATAATGTAGCGCCATTAATGACACCCCTTATGTTGCCCGCCCTCACCTTTATCACTATGGCACTGATTGCGTTCGCAACCGGTTCTAGCTGGGGTGTATTTGCTATTGCTATCCCGATTATCCTGCCTCTGGCGGAAAGCGTTGGCGTCAGTATCCAGTTAGCTATCGGTGCCCTTGTATCCGCAAGCGCCTTTGGCAGTCATGCCTGTTTTTATTCTGATGCCACGGTGCTGGCAGCTCAGGGAAGTGGCTGTGATGTAATGGACCATGCGCTGACGCAAATACCCTATGCGCTAATTGCCGGGGCACTATCCTGTGTTGGACTAACTGTATTAGCGGCGATGTAGCCAAATCAATCTTGATAGGTAGTGACTCATGAGTGAGGCCAATACAGGACTTAATCGCCGTCAGTTTTTAACCAAGACCTCAGGGCTGAGTGTGGCGCTAGCCATGCCCGCAACCAATAGGCTGTCAGCACAGCAGTTGCCCGCTGATATTACCCAGATGAGTGCCTCGCAATTATCCGCAGCGATTGCCGGCAAGCAGGTGCGTTGCGTTGAGGCGATGCAAGCCTACCTCGACAGAATCCACCGCTATAACCCAGTCTACAATGCCATTGTCAGCATGCTTGATGATGATCACCTGATACAACAGGCACAGCGGGCTGATAAGGCACTGGACCGCGGCGAGTACTGGGGATGGATGCATGGTATGCCCCATGCGGTGAAAGATCTAGCCGATGCTAAAGGTTTAGAATCTAGCTATGGCTCTACTGCCTTTGCCGGCATGAGGCCAACTCAAGATAGCCTGCATATCGCGCGCATTCGCCAACAGGGCGCACTCTTTATCGGCAAGACCAATACGCCGGAATTCGGGTTGGGCTCCCATACCTACAACTCGGTGTTCGGCATAACCAGAAATGCCTATAATCCCGCCTTAGCTGCGGGTGGCAGCAGTGGCGGTGCCGCAGTTGCTATTGCAACCCATATGCTACCCATCGCCGATGGCAGCGATATGATGGGGTCACTGCGTAACCCCGCTGCCTATAATAATATTATCGGCTTTCGCCCTAGTCAGGGGCGCGTGCCGAGCCCCACAGCCACTGGTGACCACTACTACCATCAACTATCAACCGATGGCCCCATGGGCAGAAATGCCGAAGATACTATACGTCTACTGCATACAATGGCTGGCTATGATTCGCGGGCGCCACTCTCGTTAAAGGATAAAATTCCTACCTATCGGGCATTTCAGCAACCCAGCTTAAAAGGTCTGCGTATCGGTTGGATGGGTGATTATGAGGGTTATCTGCCAATGGAATCCGGGGTATTAGACTTATGCCAAAATGCCTTAAAGACAATATCTGATCGCGGGGCGATCATTGAAAACTGTCTGCCAGACTACAATATGAATCGGCTTTGGCAGACATGGTTAACATTGCGGCACTGGTCCATCGGTAGTGAAAGGTCGCTGTACGATAATGCACAGATAAGAAAACAATTAAAGCCGGAAATCATATGGGAGATGGAGGGTGGCTTTGACCTGTCTGCTGCGCAAATTAATCAAGCGGCAGTGGATAGATCAGCCTGGTATCGCGCGTTACATCGTTTATTTGAACGCTTTGACTTTCTCGCTCTACCAACAGCGCAAGTTTTTCCCTTCTCTGCAGATATTCACTGGCCAAAATCTATTGCGGGTAAGACCATGGATACCTACCATCGCTGGATGGAAGTGGTTATTGGTGGCACCCTAGCAGGGCTCCCTGTGGTCAATGTGCCTGCGGGCTTTGATTCACTTGGTAGACCAATGGGTATGCAGATTATCGGCGCCATGGGTCAAGACCAGCAGGTACTTGAATTTGCTATGGCCTATGAAGCCGCCACCACTTATCTCAATCAGCCGCCAACGCTTAAAGAAACACTCTAACTCCGCGCTATTCGATCCGCTACTCAGCAAATGTACTCGACCATAAAAAAGACCGACAAAGGGTTTTAAATCAGTGGAGGAGGCTTCCTTACTCAAGACGCCTTATACACTGAACTATCTTGACTGACTAAGCGACGGATTTATTTTTTATCACCACTGGCTACCACCTTATCCATATCAATACCATCGACAAAGGCTCGCAGCACCACAGCGCCCTGCTCCCAGCCGTCTGTCTTGGCAACTTGACTGGCTTCCAACTGAGCCTGCTCCTGAGCCACAACATAATCAAAAAACGTTTGATACTTTGGGTCTGCAAGATCTCTTAACTGCTCAAGTTTAGGGATATATGGAACAATAATCCTAATCAGTGACTCTGGACTAAAGGTAATAAAGTATGCGGCAAAGCCGCCGGCATGGCCCCTGAATCTTGTGAACCAACTGGCTTTGTAATCGAAATTCAGTGCAACTGCACTGCGTGTATAGATCTGCTGATTAACCACCTCAAGGTCATAATATGCTTGGTAAAAAACGCCTGCTGGCTCGTCTTGTAACACATGGGCCGCTTTTTTCATGCCTATGTAAGCAAATGTGCGATTGTCATATTCATATTTCAACCGCTTTATATATAACGCTTGATCCTCTGCTTCTGTTGCTTTTATCG
>JBNAAJ010000040.1:0-8523 GCA_049631145.1 Porticoccaceae bacterium | reverse complement strand
AGATTTTCTGATCTACGGTGTCCGTTGCTACTCGCTCAGCGCCAATCTCAACCGTCACTGGATTATCAGTCCAAGTTTCGGATAGTCTTAAAATTTCGGGTGTAAAGGTCGCGGAGAAAAGTAATGTCTGCCGCTCTTCACGCTTTGGCGTCAATCGCACAAGACGACGCACCTGCGGAATAAAGCCCATATCTAACATACGGTCAGCTTCATCGATAACCAATATCTCGACCTGATCTAGATAGATATCGCGATTATTAGCAAAGTCCAATAATCTGCCCGGGGTGCCGACCAAAATGTCGCAATGATGCTTTTCTACCTTTTGTAGTTGCCGACCATAATCCATACCGCCCACCAGACAATGGACTTTAAGATCAGTGTGTTTAACTAAACGTGTCGCATCATCGGCGATTTGAATCGCCAACTCGCGCGTTGGCGCCATAATTAATGCGCGAGCCTCACCCATATAGCGCTCGCCATCAATCGGGTGTTTTATTAAATCGGTAATAGTATTAATAAGAAACGCAGCAGTTTTACCGGTACCGGTCTGTGCCTTACCGACAATATCATGGCCGTGCAAGGTATGTGGTAACGAAGATGCTTGAATCGGCGTGCAATATTCAAAACCGGCGTCCTGAATTCCGCGCATTAAGGGCGCGGGTAAATCAAAATCATGAAATCGGGTTTTCCCCTCTACCGCCTCAACCACAAACGTCGAAATATCCCAGTGTTTATTTCCTCGACTACCCCGACCAGAACCTCTTCTGCGACGGGATGATTTAGCTTTATCACTCGTCTTTTTGGCAGTCTGGCTCTCGGAAGAGGATGCACTATCAGGTGTAGAATTAATATCAGTCAAAGTAATCGCCACAGTAATTTTAACAATTTAACGGTTTTCAGCTGGCAATCTCTAAAGCGCCTCACCGCGAAAGGCGCGGAGTGTAGCAGAATTGCTTGTAAACCGCTCGAAAGTTTATTTGTACGCAAATAGCACCATCACTGGACTGCAGTCGAAAGTACCGAGGATAGGCTAACTATATAAGACTCGTATGGTAGTGCCCTACAACCAACTAATGGACTTATCGATCAACCTTATACTCAGTAATCACCGTGGAAACTAAATTTCTCTTCCTTTGCTGCCAACATTAACCGAAAATGACAGGGTCTCAATATCGAAGCCATCATGATATCAACAGCCAAAAATGCCTCAACCTTTATAGGGCATGCCAATGACCTCTTGCGCCTCGCCGGCCCACTAATGCTCGGCCAGATTGCTGTGGTTGGAATGACTGTAACCGATATCTATATGGCTGGCCAAGTCAGTGCAAACGACCTAGCGGCTCTGCAACTAGGGGGTAGTATTTGGGCGATGATCAGCCTGCTGGTGATTGGCATTATGATTGGTAATAGCCCGATTATTGGTCACTTTTGGGGAGCCAACCAACCAGACAAAGTCCGGTTCCAATTTCAGCAGGGACTATGGCTATCTCTGCCCATGGGGATAGCGGTCTGTGGAGCGATATTATTAGGTGTGGCTCTGCTAGCACAGCTGGATATTTCTACTGAGGTCTATCGCATTGCCAGAGGCTACTTGCTGCCCTATCTTCTTACCGGATTTCTGTTCCCAGCTTTTTTTTCCTTCCGCGCGACGTATGAAGGTATGGGTGATATCAGACCAGTGATGGTTTTTAACTGTCTAGCTTTCGTGCTCAACGGTATTCTCGATTACATACTGGTATTTGGTCACCTAGGTTTTCCCGCAATGGGGGGTATTGGTGCTGCATGGGCCACCACCGTTGTGATGCTTTTTCTATTGTTGGCAATGGTGCTTTACGGTGTCAAAGCAAAAAATATTAAGCGATTAAAACTGTACCAACAGTTCTCGGCACCCAATACTGGCGCCATCGCTGGCATTTTGCGATTGGGCATTCCAATATCCCTTACCATCGCTGCAGAAATTGGTTTCTTTGCTATCATCCCTATGCTTATTGCCCATTTGGGCGCCAATGTACTGGGTGCCCATGCCATCACCAATAATCTGGATTCTCTGGCTTATATGATTCCCTTAGGTATCGGTCAGGCCTTAACTATCAAAGTCTCTCATGCTCAGGGACGTATGGATCCGCTAGCAGCACGACAAATCTGCGTTACCGGATTTAAGCTGGTGTTTTTACTGGCTCTGGTTTTAGGCAGCGTAAAAATATTATTTCGCTATGACTTTGCGGCGATTTTTAGTCCTGTTACCGAAGTGCAGGTAATCGCTGCCAGCCTGTTCTTTTTCTCTGCGGCCCTAGGTTGTTTCGATTCATTACAGATGTCTTGCAGTGGCGCTCTTCGAGGTTACAAAGATGCTCGAGGACCACTGATTATTCAGGTGATCTCATTTTGGGTGATTGCCTTCCCAATTGCCTATAGTTTGGCACTAACAGACTTTTGGGGTGAACCCATGGGCGTCTATGGATTTTGGGCTGGACTGATTATTGCGTCCTCAATCGCCAGTCTATCGATGCTTTACCGCTGGAATTTGGTATCTAAAGCCAAGATCGCTTTAGCCGCCTAAAAAGATTGCGGCAAACACCCCAATGTGATGCGGTCTAACTGATTGTAATCGGTATGAGTCGTCACAGATTGAAAGCCTGCAGCGCTAAATAAATCTCTGACAACCGCGCCCTGATTGTAGCCATGCTCTACCATCAACCAACCAGCCTGCTGTAAAAAACCACTGCTCTGCCCTATTATCAGCCTTAAATCATCTAAGCCGTCAACACCAGCAACCAACGCCGAACTAGGCTCAAAGCGCACATCTCCAGCTAATAGATGACTATCTTCAGCTTCAATATAGGGTGGGTTACTAACAATAAGATCGAATTTTTTCGCCGGTTGCGCAGAGCTAAGGGCTGAAAACCAATCACTCTGCAATAGACTGACATTGTTTAGTTGATGTAATTGTCGATTATGCTCTGCCAGTTCGACTGCTTGGGATTGCACGTCCACGCCGATAATCTGCCAGTCAGGTCGTTCTGAAGCCAAAGCTAATGCAATGGCACCGGTACCAGTGCCCAAATCCAACACTTCACAAACGGCCGGCAACGCCAGTTGCAAGGCCTGCTCGACAATCAGCTCAGTTTCCGGTCGAGGAATCAATGTATAAGGTGAGACGCAGAGATCTAAAGTCCAAAACCCTTGAGTGCCAACAATAAAGGCCACTGGCTCACCTCGCAGGCGGCGAGTAAACAGCCGGTCAAATTCAGCTAAGTCTGCGTCTTGCAGTTGATGATCAGGCCAGGTTTTTAACCAGGTGCGATCCACATTCAAACAGTGGCAAAGCAGCAGTTCGGTATCCAATAGAGCTGAATCACTGGCTAGTTGTAACTCGGCACTACGTTGCAGAAGAACGGAGACCGTTGTCATTTAGTCGGCCAAAGAGGCTAGCTGTTCAGCCTGAAACTCGTTGACTAGCGGCTGTACCACTTCACCGAGCATGCCCTCCATCACCTCCGCGAGCTTATACAGCGTAAGATTAATGCGATGATCGGTAACTCGACCTTGAGGAAAATTATAGGTGCGAATACGCTCTGAACGATCGCCGCTACCGACCAGACTTTTACGCTGTTCCGATTGCTCTTTTGCCGCCGCGTCGTCCTGTGCTGAATCCAGTCTTGCCTGCAGTACTGCCATGGCCTTGGCGCGATTCTTGTGTTGCGAGCGCTCATCCTGACATTCCACCACAATACCTGTGGGTAAATGGGTCAAGCGAATAGCCGAATCGGTTTTATTAACATGCTGGCCACCCGAGCCTGACGCGCGAAAGGTATCCACACGCAAATCGGCTTTATTAATTTCGATCGCATTTTGCGCATCTGCCTCCGGCATAATGGCGACCGTGCAAGCAGAGGTATGAATTCGACCCTGAGACTCGGTATCGGGTACACGCTGAACACGGTGGGCTCCAGACTCAAACTTAAGCTGTGAGTACACACCCGAGCCCACAATACGAGCAATAATTTCCTTATAACCGCCATGATCACCGGCGCTCTCACTCATCACCTCGACTTTCCAGCGCTGAGTCTCAGCGAACTTGCTGTACATACGAAATAGGTCGCCAGAAAAGATAGCCGCCTCGTCACCACCGGTTCCAGCGCGGATTTCAAGAAAAACATTCTTATGATCATTGGGGTCTTTAGGTAGGAGTAATTTTTGCAGCTCCAACTCTAATGACTCTAACTGCTTTTCGCCATCTTTTAACTCGTCTTGAGCCATGGCACGCATATCCGGATCGGAATCTTTGGCCAGCGCCTTGGCCTCTTCAATATTGCTCACCACTGACTGAAATCCACTGTAAGACTTCACCACAGGCTCCAGCTCAGCATATTCTTTCGACAGCTCACGAAATGTATTTTGGTCGCCAATAATATCCGGGTCACTCATCAGTGCCCCCACTTCCTCGTAGCGTTCGGCGAGGGTATCCAGTTTAGCCAGTATTGATGCTTTCATAGTTTATTTTTTCTTAAGGTCAAATAATTCGTGAGTGGCATCGATAGTGGTATCGCGCCCTTCTTCACCGGCCTGTTTTAGCTTAGTGGTTGGTTTATGCAGTAGTTTATTGGTTAGATTACGTGCCAGTGTATTAATCACCTTGGTCGAATCCTGCCCACGCTGCAGCGCCTGCAAAGCCTTTTCCACTTCCTCGTCACGAATTGACTCGGCACTGTCACGAAAGGCTTTAATGGTATCAACAACGGCTAAAGACCGCTGCCTGGTGGACCAGTTTTCAACTTCCTGATCAACAATCGCTTGCGCCTTATCGGCAGCCGTTTGCCGCGCACGCAAATTATCTTGAATCACTTCTTCAAGATCATCCACGGTGTAGAGGTAGACATCAGTCAATTCCTCGACCTCTGGCTCAATATCCCGCGGCACAGCAATATCTACCATAAATAATGGTTTATGTAGGCGTTTTTTCAGTGCCGACTCTACTGCACCTTTACCCAACACCGGTAACTGGCTGGCAGTAGAGGAGATAACAATATCCGCTTGATGCAAAAAATCAGGGATGTCGGCCAATAAAATAGCCTCCGCAGAAAAGTCCTGAGCCAACTCTTGAGCTCGAGTTAAGGTGCGATTCGCCACCGTAATTTGGCCGATATTCTTTTCCTGCAAATGCCGAGCAACCAATTCAATAGTATCTCCAGCGCCAATTAACAATGCGTGGGCGCTGGTCAAATCAGCAAAAATTTGCTCTGCTAAACTGACCGACGCATAGGCCACGGACACAGGATTCTGGCCGATAGCAGTTTCAGAGCGCACGCGCTTAGCAGCGGCAAAAGCCTGTTGAAAGGCCTGATTTAATTCCGTTGCGACAGTACCTGCCTCACGACCGACCGAATAAGCCGACTTAATCTGACCAAAGATTTGCGGCTCACCCAATACCAATGAGTCCAGACCACTGGCAACACAGATCATATGGCGAATAGCCTGTTGATCTCGGTAACAGTAATAGCAAGCGCGCAATTCCTCTATATCGAGGTTTTTGCTCTCAGCGAGCCAGCTCAGCAATTGCTCATCGGTCATATCGCCACTCAGGTAAATCTCAGTGCGATTACAGGTCGACAGCAAGGCAACTTCCGCCGCACCCATGGCAGATTGCCCGAGTTGCAATGACTCCACGACTATTTCAGGCGCAAAGGCAATGCGCCCCCGCAAATCGACCGAGGCTGACTTATGGTTTATACCAAATGCTAAGATGCCCATAAATTTTCAACAGTGCCCTTCGACTATATCCGAGTCGTTCATTTAAGTCGGCGATTTTACACCAGTCTCGTACGCAAAAGGAGATTGACGGGAAAATCATTTAGTTGGACCAGTTAAATCAACGGTATGCTATGGTTACATAGCTTGAATTTTGTCCTCAGAATTTGTTTTCATGCGCCAGATCCTAGAAAATATGCCAATGACAAAACCACCGCTGTTTCTGTTTATCGCTTGCCTTGGACTACTGAGCGGCTGCATTGCGACGCCACAAAAGATCAGTGAACAGCCAGCGCAGGCTATCAGCGTGCCGCTGGACACCCCTGAAGAACAACCGAGTCAACCCTTTGCCATAGAGACTCTCTACCAGCTATTGGTTGCCGATATAGCCTTAAATCGCAATCACTATAAACTGGCTCTCGAGGGATATTTACAGCAAGCTAGGGAAACCAAAGATACTGCCATTATTGAACTCGCATTCAAGGTGGCAGAGTACAGCCGCGACAATGACGCTAGCTTGGAATTAGCCATATTGTGGGTAGATGTCGCGCCGCAGAACCCCGCTGCTCACAGAGCCGCGTTACAGACTAAAGCGATGCTAGGGGATGCGCTCGGTGCACTGAGTCATGCCAGCTGGCTTTTAAGCCAGCATAATGATGTCGACGCATTTCTTGCGATAACATCTGTGCAACTGAGCAAGCCTGAAATACAAGACATTATCGAGGCCTACCAAACACTGCCCCTGAGCTCGCAACAGAAGCCCTTTGTTCTATTAGCCAGTGCTATGCTCTATCGCAGTAGCGGTCAGTTACGGATGGCGGAGCAGTCCGTAGTAGCATTCCTAGATAATCAACCTGACAATCAAACGGGCCTTTTATTATTAGCCCAATTAATGCACCAACAAGATCGTATCGAAGAAGCCGCTGCGCTTCTTGATCGCGCATTGCAACGCCAACCCAATGATCGGCAGTTGCGCCTGCAATATGCGCGCTTTTTAACCATAACCGATCTGCAACAGGCAATTGCCGAATTTGAAGCCCTGCGTCGCGAAGACCCCGCCGATCAAGAAGTAAATTTCTTACTCGCTCTTTTATTAAACAACCAAGGGCAGAGTGATAGAGCGATGGGGCTATTTGCGCAAGCGAGCCAGAGACCCAGTCTGCGTGCAGACGCGCAATTTCATATGGGCAGTATCTCTGAGGGTAAGGGCGATACAGCCAGTGCCATCAAATATTATGCGCAGGTGCGATTCGGGCGCAATTATGTCTCGGCAATGTCGAGGTTGACCTTATTACTGAATCAACAATATGGCTTGAGTGCTGCACGACAAAATTTGCAGCGCCTACGAGCAGAGCAACCGCAACAGTCAGTAACCCTGTTCCAGATAGAATCAAACCTATTGGTCAGCCTGCAAAAACCTGAGTTGGCGCTGTCGATTCTTAGCGATGGGTTAAAGGCTTTTCCCAATGACAGCCAGCTACTCTATGCCAGATCGATGGTTGCCGAACAGCAAGATGATTTTGCTCTAGCGGAACAAGATCTGCGCACCCTTATCGCTATGGATAACGACAATGCCATGGCACTTAATGCATTGGGCTACAGTATGATTTTACATACCGACCGTCATCAGGAAGCTCAACGGCTGATCAAACGTGCTTATCTACTAAACCCAGGCGACCCGGCCATTATCGACAGTATGGGCTGGATATTATTTAAACTGGGACAGTTAACTGAGGCGCTAGAGTATTTGCAAAAAGCCTTTGATCTTTTGCCAGATCCCGAAATAGCCGCACACTTGGGCGAAGTGCATTGGATGCTGGACGACCAACAAACTGCCCTCGACATCTGGCAGCAAGGCTTGCAACAAGCGCCAGATCACCAGAGCATCACTGAAACAATGCAACGACTCGGTGCTAAACTTTGAAAACGCAATTCATACTGCTGATAACGCTGGTAATGTTGGCTGGCTGCAGCTACCAGCCAACAGTACAGCCACAAAGTCGTAGCTGGTCTGAACATCAACAACAACTAATGGCCTATGATCAGTGGCAACTGCAGGGCAAGCTAGGGTTTAAAACACTAGATAGCGGTGGCAGTGCGACTCTGTACTGGAGCCAAAATCAACAGCAGTATCAAGTTCAACTAAAAGGGCCCCTCGGCGCTGGTAATGTTGTTATCGAAGGCGATCAAACCAGTGCACAAATGCTAAGGGGTGATACAGTCTACAGGGCTACGCCAACCGCATTGGCCGCTCGCTTTACTGGCTTACCCATTCCAGTGGACGCACTAGCATGGTGGGTGCGTGGCCTTCCTAATCCCAATAACAGTGCATCAACCGGCCTAGTTACCAACCCAGATGGCACAGCCGCGAATTTTGTTCAACAGGGCTGGAGCCTCACGTTTTCGCGCTACCATATGACCAATGCAGGCCTCTTGCCTAAAAAAATTAGCGGTCAACTTGGGGACCAGAGCTTTAAACTGGTAATATCGCGCTGGAATTCACCACAATAATCACCAGCGGTTAACAAACCATGTCTGCTGTTACCTTGCCCTCACCGGCAAAGCTCAATCTTTTTCTGCATATTAATGGTCGTCGCGACGATGGCTACCACGATCTTCAGACGCTATTTCAGTTACTCGACTACGGTGACAGCCTGACTTTTGATCCTAATTCAAGTGGTAAAATTACCTTGAGCCCGTCGATTGATGGCGTTTCTGATGATGACAATTTAATTATCCGTGCTGCCCACTTATTAAAGCAAAAGACTGGCTGTA
>JBNAAJ010000039.1:0-8799 GCA_049631145.1 Porticoccaceae bacterium | reverse complement strand
GCCTCTTTGGTTGATACGGCAATATATTTGGCAACCGACCCAAACCCTGGGGAGCAGTCGGTAAAAGGCAGATCGTTATCAATCGTCTTGGGAATATGGATCGCCTGGATGGGGTAGCCCATTTGCGCAGAAATTTGCGATACCTTAAGACAGGTATCAGCGGAGTCGCCACCACCGTTGTAAAAGAAGTAGCCGATATTATGTGCTTTAAAGACTTCCACCAGACGTTCGTATTCGGCGCTACTGTCTTTTAGATCTTTCATTTTGTAACGACAGGACCCAAAGGCACCACCGGGGATATGCTTTAGCGCCTCTATTGCTGAGCGAGACTCTTTGTTGGTGTCGATGAGGTTTTCATGCAAGGCGCCTAAAATACCGTTTTGTCCGGCATACAGGGTGCCTATTTTATCTTTGTTTTCTCTGCAGGCTTGAATAACGCCCGCTGCTGATGCATTAATAACGGCTGTTACCCCGCCCGATTGCGCATAAAACGCATTTCTCTTCGCCATATAGCCATCCATTCCCAATAATCCATTCCTAGCGCCGCAGTTTACTGGACTGACGGCTGGGGTAAAAGGACAAACAGTTAATCTATGGCGATATTGAGTATTAATCTCAGCTCGATATGGTTGTGGCGGTGAGTACTATGATTGGGTTGATGGATATATTCTGTTGCCGCTGACACTGAGGCCATTTTTCCCATCCACTGCCATGGTCGTCGGTAATGTATTTCAAGTTTTTGCTCGCGACCCTGAGGTTGCAAGGTAAATGGTAGATCCTGATAGATAACTTGACGATCAACTGTGCGTCCAGTGGCTACTCGCAATTGACCATTACCAGCCTCTACTCGCAAGGGCTGGCTGAAATAAACATCTAGCTGGTCGCTGGGATGGAGCAGCGCCCTGCCTTTTAGCCCCAGTGCCCAGGCGCTACTAGTGATCGAATCATCTATGCTGATATGCTGGCTAGTAAGTGTTGTTTTTGTTTTCCCGGCATAAGCTGCCAGCATACCCTGCCAGCGATGGTTGAATGTCAGGTGGCCATTAAGTCCAGTAAAAATAGTGTCGCCGCGCTCTGCAGACCCCAGTGCCGGACCGATACGGGTACCGAGAAAGCTGTCTTGCTCTGCAACAAAGCCGGTCTGGATACTTAAGCCATTACTGCCGCTCAATACAGAATATTCTACGATAGCACCATTGCTGTGTTGGTTAGAGCTGGGTTGCCACTGATTCCAACTGGCACTGCCATCGAATAGTGCTACCCGCACCTTGTTGTTAGCAGTGCCAAGGTTGAATGCGCCGCCACTGCTCCAACCCTGTCGGGCGTAGCGCAACCAGGGGGCAGCGAAACTGCTGTCATCTTCAGTTGCTGCGGGGTTCAATCCCGCGTCTGCGTAGAGGCCAAAAAACCAACCGGGGTTGGCGTTAAAACCAGCAAATCGCTCTGCGCCACGCTCATCTTGAAAATGCAGGGCAAGGTAATCAGCCTGTACCTGATCATTGGGGTTGCCTATTGGACGATACTGTTGTTGCCAAGGGTCGGCGGCTACGCCCAGTTGCAACTTGCTACCATTGGCGAGTATGCCAGTTTGGTGATTGAGTGATGTTGGCATCGTACTGTTAGGAACTGAATACACCAGAGATGCCGCATTAGCGTAGAAAGGAAAACCTAGCTCATCAAATACGGCAATAGAAAATTGCCCCAGACTGGTAATCAGCCCCTCACCCACAGCACTGCCAAGGGCTGTGATGCTCGATTGCGCCTGACTCACCATGCCGGCATCCAAGTCCATACCAGTGGCTCTGGCAGT
Organism: Porticoccaceae bacterium; assembly: GCA_049631145.1. GTDB lineage: Bacteria > Pseudomonadota > Gammaproteobacteria > Pseudomonadales > Porticoccaceae > HTCC2207. The sequence goes on along the minus strand of JBNAAJ010000039.1, from coordinate 6,989 downwards.
GGCGCCTACGGGTTTGGTTGCGCTGTCTAGATCAAGTAGACCTTGACCATAAATTGCCTCATTAGCGTAAATACTGGTCTTATTGGCCGTTGTTAGTAAACGATTGACCAGTTCATGATGACCAACAGTGGGGAAGAGTTGTTTTAGCAATGCGAGTGAACCACTGACCAAGGGCGCAGCGAGGGACGTGCCAATAGCACCGCCATAATAATACCGGCTCTGTTGTGCGGATGCCGGAGGAGCAATGGGCGACAAGATACGTTCATTATCACCAATCTCATCATCACCATCGGCATCGCCACCCCCGGGTGCGGCTAGACAAAAGCTGGCAGCGACACCACAGCGATTGGAATAGGTCGCGATTTCTCCAGACCTATCCACGGCGACAACCGCGAGCATATGATTTTGCAACTCAGGAAATAAATACGGCAGACCGGGGACTAATTCCGGTGAATCTGCGTCAACCAGGTCGCCGGACTCGGTTAGGTTATTGAATGCATTGCCTGCGGCGACAACAAAAATACTACGGTCCTGTGCAGATTTATTATTTTGTCTCAATGACTCCAGCGTATTACTAAGAGCGTCGCTAATAGAGGCTCTACTAAAGGAGGTGACAACACCAGAGAAGCCAAAGCTCAAATTAATAATATCTGTCTCATCGGCCATGGCATTAAAGCGTTGGGCAAAAAACATATCTTGGTCTAATGTGAGATAATTTTCTTCGAGCGGTTGATAGGGTCCGTCTCCTGAGCCCAGCGGGATTTCCCATGTGCTGATATCTGCCTCATAAGCCACGCCATGCATATTGATGTTGGCATCATTATTGTTATCTCTATTAGCGGCGATAACGCCAGCAATCAGGGTGCCATGGCTGATAGCGTCATTGGAGCGGGCGTCATCGCTGGCGTAATCAGAGCCGGCAATAAAAATCTTATCACCTGTGTTGGTCTCAAATTCAATATGCTCCTCGTAGACCCCAGAATCTACAACACCCACTGTCACTCCTGCGCCAGTGGCGCCCCGAGCATAGGCGCTGGAGGCATTAATCATCGCAAGCCCAGTCATACCCATATACTCGGCTGTTTCAAATTCACTTACCGCGATATCGAAATTATCATTATCGGGATCTTGGGTTTCAAAATTGGTGTAAGGCGGGCCGCTAAGCTGGGGCGTTACGATAGATGGTGCGGGAGATGTTGGCGTGCCAGGTGATTCAACCGTACCACCACCACCGCCACCGCAGGCAGACAGGGTTGATATTATTAGGACTAAAACGCCAATGGCCCTACTATTATGGTGGTAAACTACTCCGTCCATATTTCAACTGAGCCTCTACTTGATCGAACAATGTACCTCTATTTACCCGCAATTGTTAGTAGTGGATCTCACTTTATCTAACTTTTGAGGCTGTGTTTACGCTATATTAGTAGCGCGATAAGATAGTAGCGCGACAAGAATCAATAGGAAGCTCGAAAGCTATGCATATCCATATCCTTGGTATCTGTGGCACTTTTATGGGTAGTTTGGCCCAGCTGGCAAAAGCCGCTGGCCATTCGGTCTCTGGGTGTGATGCAAATGTTTATCCGCCGATGAGTACCCAACTTGAGCAGGCGGGTATAACCCTGATCGAGGGTTTTGATCCTGAGCAACTGCAACCCGCGCCAGATTTGGTCGTTGTAGGTAACGCCATGTCCCGAGGTAATCCTTGTGTTGAAGCGATGCTCGATCGTCGGCTACCCTTCATTTCAGGCCCCCAGTGGTTAGGTGATAGTATTTTGCGTCACAAGCATGTGCTATCAGTTGCTGGCACTCATGGCAAAACCACAACCAGCAGTATGCTAGTTAAAATTTTGCAGAGTGCCGGATTGCAACCGGGGTTTTTAATTGGTGGTGTGCCTCAAGATTTTGGTTTGTCAGCACGATTGGGCGATGGTGATTATTTTGTCGTCGAGGCAGATGAATACGATAGTGCTTTTTTTGATAAGCGTTCTAAATTTGTCCACTACTACACCGATACTTTGGTGATCAATAATTTAGAGTTTGATCACGCTGATATATTTGAGGATTTGGCCGCCATTCAAAAGCAGTTCCATCACTGCGTGCGTACCGTACCCAGTACCGGCACGGTAATTTTTCCTGCCGGAAATAGCAGTATTCAACCCGTTATCGATATGGGTTGTTGGAGTCAGCAGCAACCCTTTGGTGAGCATACCGATTGGCAGTACCGTCTCTTAGAGGCAGATGGTTCAGAGTTTGAGATTACCCATGGTCAACACAGCGCCATGGTACGTTGGCAGCACACTGGGCTGCATAATGTGCTCAATGGTATGGCTGCGGCGATCGCGGCCAACCAAGTAGGCGTGAGTCTCGATCAAGCCTGTACGGGTTTGAGTGATTTTATCGGGGTAAAACGGCGGATGGAGCTTATTTATCAGGATACCCATGTCAATGTGTATGACGACTTTGCGCATCATCCCACCGCAATCAAAACCACGATCGAAGGATTGCGTGCGAAGGTTGGCGATCGCAAAATAGTGGCTGTGATAGAGCCTCGTTCTGCGACCATGAGGTTGGGTATTCATAAACAGACGCTGAGTGCTGCGGTGGCCGATGCGGATCAGGTATTCTGGTATCAGAACGCAGCTATTGACTGGGATATTAATGCTGTCGCCAGCGCCTGTGATGTGCCGGCGACTGCCGTTGCAGATATCGATAATTTGTTAATGCTTGTGGCTGAGTCCATCACCCCACATACTGAGATCGTTATTATGAGCAATGGTGGTTTTGAGGGGTTTCATAATCGGCTAGTAGAGCGTATTAGTGCTTGTACTTAGACTTAGACTCTGAGGCTAAAGGTTACCGGTCCATCATTGCACAAGGATACTTGCATGTTAGCAGCAAAAGTACCATGTTCCACAGAGCTGTGCTGCGCTTTAGCTTGAGTTAAGAAATAGTCATAGAGCGACTGTGCCTGAGTTGGTGCTGCCGCGCAGGAAAAACTGGGTCGCAATCCTCTATTGGTCTCCGCAGCCAATGTGAATTGTGAGACAACCAATAAGCCACCGCCAATATCCTCTAGCGAAAGATTCATTTTGTCATTGCTGTCAGCAAAAATTCTGTAGTTCAACACCTTGTGCAAAAGCTTGTCGGCGGTCTCTTTTGAGTCGGTCTTTTCTATCCCCAGAAGCAGTAAAATACCCTGACCAATTTGTCCTTGCACTTGATGCTCAATGGTCACTGAGGCGGAGGATACTCGTTGAATAAGTCCGTACATTGATCGGCCGTTAGGTTGATTAGTCTTGATAGCCAGCTTAACTAAGTAGGCCATTAAAGCATTAGTGCTAACCGGTCTGCCAGAGCAAAAGCCAACTTTAATACTGTCGTCGATTGCCTGAACCGTTGGGCACGCCAATTATTAATCTTTAGCCAGTGGACAATACTGATCAGCTAGATTATTTTCTTCGCTATCAAAATACGATAAAAGCAAGGTTTTATTATGGCTGACTTAACACGCTGTAGTTGGTGTGGCACTGACCCGCTTTATCAACGATACCATGATGTCGAATGGGGTGTTCCCTGTAGGAATGATACTAAGTTATTCGAGTTTTTGATTCTTGAAGGCGCGCAGGCGGGATTGTCATGGATCACTATATTGCGCAAACGAGAAAATTATCGGCAGGCTTTTGCCCAGTTTGATGTTGCAAAAGTTGCGGCTTTTACCCAGCGGGATATTGAGCGCTGTGTTGCCAACCCTGGGATTGTGCGCAATCGACTAAAAATTAACAGCGCTATTTCCAATGCTCGTTATTTTCTTGAGGTGCAGGCGCAGTTTGGTTCTTTTAGTGACTACTTATGGGGTTATGTGGATGGCACTCCAATTGTCAATCGGTGGACCGAGCATGCACAGATACCAGCGTCAACGGCTCTGTCGGATACGCTTAGCAAGGAGTTGAAAAGACGCGGGTTTAGCTTTTTTGGTTCCACGATTTGTTATGCTTATTTACAGGCGATCGGCGTAGTCAATGATCATATTACTTCCTGCTATCGCCATGCTCAGTGTCAGTGAAAACTACCCCATCACCACCCTATCGCGGCCCATCTGTTTGGCCTGATAGATACCATTTTCAGCCGTCGATATAAGATCATCGACACCAGTGCACTTGTCACTTGATGCCACACTGAGGCTCAGACCGATAGTCAACTTGTCGCCCTGCGGTGCTTGCAGATCTATTTTTTTTGCGGTGAGACGCAGACGGTCTCCAACCTTGACAGCATTGTCCCCTGTGGCGCCATGAAGCAGCACCATAAACTCATTGCCGCCCCAGCGCGAGATAACATCCTGATCACGTAATGATCTTTGCAGCATCTGAGCGGTAATGCAGAGAATATTATCTCCCACATCATAACCATAACAGTCGTTGATAAATTTAAAGTGGTCTAGGTCAATGAGTAATATTGAAAACACTTCTTTATCGAGCAGATACTGCTGATATTTTAGCTCCAGATGGGCCTCCATACTTTGGCGTATGGGTAGGTTTGTCAGTGCATCCTGTTGAGAAATCTGATCCATCTGAGAAGTGAGATTCTGGAACCTTGATAAACTATCAGCACGGGATCGATTCATGGCCAACGTAAAGATAGCGAGGATCAGAAAAGCGGAGAGAAACTGTAAAACTAATGTGCGGTCATACTGAGATTCAGGCCGGAGTATGTCACCACCACTGAGCACCCAGGTTGTGGTGAGAAAAATTAAAAGTAATATTAACAGGCTGTGGCGATGAGCATAGATACCTACTAATACTGGAACGATGCTTAGGCACCACATCAATGAACCTGTCCCTTGGACGATGATCAAAAGGAAGAAAAACCCACAGATTAATGTGCTTGTGAGCAACAGTTTGGCCAGATGCTGGTGATCAAAAATATAGAAAACGCCGAGCGCGACAATAAGTGCACTGGCGAGTGCCAGATAAAAGGTAGCTAGCCCCATGTCGCCCTGAAGATAAGCATGAACGGCAAATATTGAGGCAATAATCTCTTGCGCGATCAGGGAAAAAGACAGAAAACTGCCACTAACCAAGTCTTTTTTGCCCTTGCTAAACATAGTTCGATTTCCATGAGCCATTCACTAAACACTAGTTCATGATTACATAGAAATCGACGCCTAAGTTGGCTGATTGATGCCTATTTAGGCGCGCGTTTGCGCAGGTTTTCTGTCAGTAATTTTTTACGCAGGCGGATACTCTGAGGTGTGACTTCTACCAGTTCATCGTCCTCAATAAATTCCAGAGCTTGTTCCAGAGTGTGCTTGATAGGTGGTACTAAAGTCAGCGCTTCGTCAGTGCCGGACGCGCGGACATTGGTTAATTGTTTACCCTTGATCGGGTTGACCACAAGATCATTGCCGCGCGAGTGAATGCCAACAATCTGACCTTCATAGACATCAACGGCATGACCGAGGAACAGCCGACCACGCGCCTGAATATTATGTAGGGCAAATGCCGCGGTTTTGCCTTTGACCATACTGATCAGCGCGCCATTCTGGCGACTGTGAGTTTCACCCTCTTTTACGGGACCATAGTGATCAAATACGCTGGTCATAATCCCCGAACCTGAGGTCAGTGTCAGGAATGCGCCGCGAAAACCAATTAGCCCGCGGGAAGGGATCATAAATTCTAAACGCACACGACCTTTGCCGTCAGGTTCCATATTGGTCATCTCACCTTTACGCATGCCCAGCTCTTCCATTACCGCGCCCTGATGCTGATCTTCCACATCAATAACCACTTGCTCAAAGGGCTCTTGAATTTCGCCATTAATCTCCTTGGTGACAACCTCAGGGCGAGAAACACCCATTTCAAAACCTTCGCGACGCATGGTTTCAATTAATACCGACAGGTGCAGTTCGCCGCGCCCTGAGACAATAAATTTATCTGGCGAGTCACCCTCGGAAACACGTAACGCCACATTGTGAATTAATTCTTGTTCGAGTCGGTCTTTGATATTTCTTGTTGTCACATACTTGCCTTCCAGTCCAGCGAAGGGCGAGTTATTCACGTTAAAGGTCATGCTGACCGTGGGTTCATCGACACTGAGTGGAGGAAGGGATTCGACATTGTCTGGATCGCAAAGCGTGTCTGATATACCGAGGCCATCGATACCATTAATGCAGACGATATCGCCGGCAGTTGCCAACTGCGTTTCAACCTGCTCAAGGCCCAAGTAGCCTTTTACGTTGAGTACCTTGCCCCTACGCTCTTTGTCATCCGCGGTTTTGACGATGACTTGTTGGCCTGGTTTAAGTTGACCGCGGGTAATGCGGCCAACGCCAATAACACCGACATAACTGTCGTAAGCCAGCGCTGAAATCTGCATTTGGAAAGGGCCATCGACATCGACTTTGGGAGACGGAACGTCAGCGATAATCATCTCGTATAGAGGCGTCATATCCTCTGCCATATCGTCAACATCATGGCCAGCAATACCATTCAGTGCTGAGGCATAGATAACGGGGAAATCTAACTGCTCATCGGTAGCGCCAAGACTATCGAACAGATCAAACACCTGATCCATTACCCAGTCAGGTCGCGCGCCTGGTCGATCAACTTTATTGATCACCACAATAGGCCGCAGACCCTGCTCAAAGGCTTTAGACGTGACGAAGCGTGTTTGGGGCATAGGGCCATCAACCGCGTCCACCAGTAGAAGCACTGAGTCGACCATGGATAGAACGCGTTCTACCTCGCCACCAAAGTCAGCATGGCCTGGGGTATCAACAATATTGATGCGGTAATCATGCCAATTTATCGCTGTATTCTTAGCCAGAATAGTAATACCGCGTTCTTTTTCTTGATCATTTGAATCCATCAGGCGTTCCGCTCCGACGTCTTTTCGATCAAGCGTGCCTGACTGACTTAAGAGTTTGTCGACTAAAGTAGTTTTGCCGTGGTCAACGTGGGCGATGATGGCAATATTGCGCAAATTTTCAA
>JBNAAJ010000038.1:0-9247 GCA_049631145.1 Porticoccaceae bacterium | reverse complement strand
TACTGCCCGCTCTATTGAGCTCATCTGCGCTAAGCACATCAACGGGTACGGGAGACTCTGCAACGGTGCGTGGTGCCCCGCGTGAGCCGACGACAACCACTTCTTCCAGAGCTGCCTCGGCGGCAACAGTGATGGTGGGTAACATGGCACCTGCGCCGATAACAGCTGCGGTGATAGAGTTTAGTTTCCAACGAGTACTAGAGTTCATATATCCTCCCTGAGATATGAATGAGCTGAACTTCCATTTAGTGGTGTTAGGCAGGTTGATGATTATTGACCCTCATACCCCAAGGTGGGGTATGAACCTACTGTCGCACCTGTGTATTAAAGGCAAAGCCCCTTTGCTAATGCCCTCGAAGAGTTAGTGTAGACCACTAAATGCCGGCTGAAAGTGAAATGGTGTTTTGTAGCGGTCGATCGGTTGGTGTGGTGGTCGAATTTGTGGTGTCAAACAATCAGTGTTTTATTGCTCCTCCCGGCGATTTCTTTAACCAATTTTGGCACCAGAAAACCGGGTAAATCTGCTTGTAGTGAAGTGTAGATCTGTTTGGCGCGATCTAGATCAACGTCAAAGTGACTGGCGCCCGAAACAGGATCCAGAAGGTGCAGGTAATAGGGCATTACACCGCAGTCAAAAAGTTTTTCCGACAGGGCAGCTAAGGTCGCGGTATTATCATTTATTCCTTGCAATAATACCGTTTGATTGAGCAGGGTAATGCCATGATCGATGCATTGGGCGATACTGGTTTTAAGTGCCTGATCGATCTCATTGCCATGGTTGATATGCAAAACCATAATCGGCTTAAGTCTGGTAGTGGTAGCCCAGCTTAAGAATTGTGCATTGATACGTGATGGAATAACAACGGGTAGTCGGCTATGAATACGCAGGCGCTTAATATGAGGGATAGCGGCGATCCGATCGGTTAACCAGCTTAAAAATTTATCATTAGCGGCTAATGGGTCACCGCCGCTGTATATCACTTCATTAATTTCCGGCTTACCACTTATATAGTCTAGGGCTTTATGCCATTGTGCTTTGCTCTGGCGATTGTCGCTGTAGGGAAAATGACGACGAAAACAGTAGCGACAGTTGATGGCGCAATTAGGGCTTACTATCAGCAACAGTCGATTGCCATATTTATGTACAATACCGGGCACCGGATTATGATTCGATTCGTCCAGTGGGTCATCGCTGTAGCCGATGGTGCTATGCATTTCTGCGGCGGTGGGCAATACCTGAGCGAGCAGCGGATCATGTGGATTGCCCCGTTCTATACGCCGAACAAATGGCCATGGCACCCGCAGTGGAAAGTCCAGATTGGCCTGCTGGCTTGCCGATAGCTGTTGGGGGTCTAACTGCAGGTAGTCCAGCAACTTAGCGATTGAGCTGATACTCTGGCTAAGATCGGTCTGCCAGTTGGGCTGCAAAGTCAGTGGCTGAATATTGCTGATGGTTGGCATGGGTTGCAGGCTTATTTTGGCTCAGGGTAGGCGTGATTTTACGCTATTTTTATTGCTCGACTGAAGGGTTTACAGCATTGCACGACGATATATTAAATACAGATGAGTTTTTTATGGCGCGAGCTTTACAGCTAGCGGAGCAGGCCGCTGCTTGTAATGAGGTGCCTGTGGGTGCAGTTGTGGTTAAAGAGGGTGCTGTGTTGGCCGAAGGGTACAATCGGCCCATTTCCGACTGTGACCCCACCGCCCATGCTGAAATCGTTGCCCTGCGGCATGCTGCCGCTATCACTGGCAATTACCGCTTAACTGGTTGCGATCTGTATGTCAGCATTGAACCCTGCACCATGTGTGTTGGCGCAATGATCCATGCGCGAATTCGGCGTGTTGTATTTGGCGCCAAAGAGCCGCGCGCCGGTGCGCTCACCAGTCAGTTGCAATTGATGGATAGCGAGCACTTTAACCATTCTATTGAGTGGCGGGGTGGTGTGTTGGAGCAGCAGTGCAGTGACTTAATTAGTCAATTTTTTAAGCGTAAACGCGGTCACTAATTACAATGAGGATGGTGCGTTTTCCCAGTCTGCTGGATCATTGAGAGGCTCATCTACTAAAGTGTCTGACGGCGGAGTTTGTCGAGCTAGGGAATACAGCTGCAGATAGGTTTTGTAGTACTGGATATTATCGACGTAGAGCACGGGCTCACCGCCACGGGCGTAACCATGTTTTACCGTGGAGTAAAATTTCTTTTTGCTGAGCAAGGGCAGATGCCGCCTAACATCTTCCCAGCTATCAGGGTTTTTGCCATTGCGCACGGTAAGCACCCGAGCATCTTCGAGATGACCAAAGCCAACATTGTACGCTGCGAGAGCAAAGAGGGTACGATCTGGATCCTTAATGCGCTCTGGCAGTCGCGCTTTGAGTTTAAGTAAATAAGCTGCGCCACCCCTGAGGCTTTGGGCCGCATCGAGACGATCTTCGACCTTCATTTCACGGGCCGTATTCATGGTCAGCATCATTAAACCGCGCACACCGGTAGGTGATCGGGCTTTTGGATCCCAGTGCGATTCTTGATAGGCGACGGCTGCCAGTAGTTGCCAATCGATACCGAACTCTGCAGCCGTTTCGCGGAATAGGCCTTCAAACTTGGGCAAGCGGTTATCTACTAACTTGCCCAACCGATAACTGTCTGAGGCAGAAAAATTGTCGGTTTGAGCCAATAGTTGATCAGTGAGCGATTTAAGTTGTCCGGACTCAATATACTGGTGCAAGAACTGATTAGCAGCATCGAGAACGGTACCATCGTTATGGCTAGCAAAGGCCCAACCTATAGGCTGGGGTTCTGAAATACTCAGAGCGCTACGGGCTTTAGGGTAGATATGGCGACTGATAAGGTAGGCCAGTGAATCGACCACGCTGTAGCTTATTTCACCTTCATGGACCCTGCGCATTAAATCACTCATTTCCGCATTATCTTGTTCTTGCCAGATTAGATTAGGGTGCTGGTCCTGTAGCTGAGTTAAATTTTCGCTGTGAGAAGAGCCCTCGATAATCACCAGATCACCATCGAGTTGGTCCAGTGATTTGGGGCGCTTGCTGCCACTGCGATAGATTAATCGCTGGGTGACTTCAAGGTAGGGGGTGGCAAAGCTGAGAGTTTTCTTACGCTCCGCCGTTTGCACTAAGTTCGCCGCTGCAAAGTCTCCTTTTGGGCCACCAACGGATAATAGCAAGCTGCGCAATGTTGGCATGACCTTGACTTCCAGTTCGACACCGAGACTGTCGGCAAAGGCTTTAGCCAGTAGATAATCAAAGCCGTTTTTGCCGCGCCCATCCTCAAAATAAGTTGTTGGGCCGGCCAGTGTTAGCATAACCAAACGGCCTTTGGCCTTGATATTGTCAAGGTCGTTGTAGTGGGTGCTTTTGGCGATATAACTTGAAAACACCAACAGCACTGCGATCAGAATAATCCGATTGCGTATTTTTCTAGCTCTGTTGGATAGTTCCCGCATTACTTTCTATGACACCTCACACAGATTTACATGCAGACCGCAGGGGTTGAATTTGCAGGTTGTGATAATTGTACATAGTTTACTCAATTCTATCTGCCTAAACAGCGTTTTTTCCTGCTAGAATACGCGCCTTATCCTATTGACGATTTTTGAGACCAGCCTTACATGATCATCCTCAGCGGCGCACCTTCTCTGTCTGACTTTCGACGTCGAAAATTACTCTCCAGTCTGCAAAATACCGTACCCACAGTGATATCGGTAATGGCCGAATATGTGCATTTTGCTGAGGTTAGCGCGCCTTTGTCAGAGCCTGATCAGACTACCTTACAAGCGTTGCTGACCTATGGTCCGAGTGCCAAGCAACAGGCCAACAATGGTGATTTATTACTGGTTGTACCTCGGCCCGGTACCATTTCGCCGTGGTCAAGTAAGGCGACGGATATAGCGCATAACTGCGGTCTTAACAATGTTATACGTGTTGAACGCGGGACTGCCTACTATATTGAAGCGACAGAAAAACTTAGCGCGACACAACTACAACAGTTGGGCGAGCTGCTCAGTGATCGTATGGTTGAGGCGGTGTTTACCGACTTGCAGCAGGCTCAGGCGCTATTCAGTCATCAACAGCCAGCGGCCATGACCCAAGTGGATATATTGGCGGGGGGTACGGGGGCGCTAAAGTTAGCCAATGTTGAGTTAGGCTTAGCACTGGCTGAAGACGAAATTGACTATTTGGTGGCCAGTTTCGAGGAATTACAGCGTAACCCAACAGATGCCGAGTTGATGATGTTTGCACAGGCCAATTCCGAGCATTGCCGCCACAAGATTTTTAATGCCAGTTGGACCATTGATGGTGTGGATCAGCCTTATTCGTTATTTGGCATGATCCGCAATACCAATCAAGTCGGTGGTGATAATGTGTTGTCTGCTTATTCCGATAATGCCGCGGTAGTCACCGGTACCGAGGGCGGGCGTTTTTATCCCGACCCAGTCAGTAAAGAATATGGTTACAGTCAGGAGCCTGTGCACCTGCTGATGAAAGTTGAAACCCATAATCACCCGACCGCAATTTCACCGTTCTCTGGTGCCGGCACTGGTTCTGGTGGTGAGATTCGTGATGAAGGAGCCGTCGGTCGCGGTTCCAAGCCGAAAGTGGGCTTAGTGGGCTTTACTGTATCCAATCTACAAATCCCCAATTATCAGCAACCTTGGGAGCAGGACTATGGTAAGCCTGAACGCATAGTCTCGGCATTGGATATTATGACCGAGGGGCCAATAGGGGGTGCTGCCTTTAATAATGAATTTGGTCGCCCCAATATCTGTGGTTATTTCAGAACCTTTGAAGCAGATTTTAATGGCCAACGCCGTGGTTATCATAAGCCCATTATGATTGCCGGTGGTTACGGTAATATTCGCGAACAACATATCGATAAACTGGAGTTTGAACCCGGCGCTCAACTCGTTGTGTTGGGTGGCCCAGCGATGCTAATCGGTTTGGGCGGTGGTGCAGCCTCATCTATGACCACGGGTAGCAGTTCTGCTGATTTAGATTTTGCCTCAGTGCAGCGCCAGAATCCGGAGATAGAGCGGCGCTGTCAGGAAGTGATTGACCAATGCTGGCAGTTGGGTGATAGCAATCCAATCGCCTTTATCCATGATGTCGGTGCTGGCGGTCTGTCCAATGCACTTCCCGAACTGGTTAAGGATGGCGGTACCGGAGGTCGATTTAATCTGCGGGCGGTACCCAATGATGAGCCAGGCATGTCACCGGTAGAGATTTGGTGCAATGAAGCGCAGGAGCGCTATGTGTTGGCGATATTGCCTGCGGATGTAGAATGCTTTAAAGCTATCTGTGATAGAGAGCGCTGCCCCTATGCTATCGTCGGTGAGGCCACCGAAGAAAAACAGATTACCGTTGTTGATCAGCATTTTGATAATAAACCGGTTGATTTACCGATGTCCGTGCTGTTTGGCAAGCCGCCGAAAATGCATCGTACGGCGACCACAGTGCCATCTGTGGGGAGCGTTTTTAATGCGCAGGATATGGATCTTAGTGAGTCTATTTTTCGTGTACTGCGGCATCCGGCTGTGGCCAGTAAAAGCTTCCTCATTACCATTGGCGATCGCTCGGTCAGTGGTATGGTCGCCCGCGATCAAATGGTTGGTCCTTGGCAGGTGCCGGTGGCTGACTGTGCCCTGACCACAGTGACCTATGACAGCACCGCTGGTGAGGCCATGGCTATGGGTGAGCGCACACCGTTGGCATTAATCGATGGCCCTGCCTCGGGGCGCATGGCCATAGGTGAAGCGATTACCAATATCAGTGCGGCGCGCATCGCCGATATTAAAGATATTAAGTTGTCGGCCAACTGGATGTGTGCGGCTGGTGCTGAGGGCGAAGATGAAAAGTTATATCGCACAGTTGAGGCAGTGGGTATGGACCTATGCCCAAAGCTAGGCATTACGGTACCAGTGGGTAAAGATAGTATGTCTATGCGCACGGCTTGGCAGCATCAGGGTGAAGATAAATCCGTTACGGCACCGCTATCGTTAATTATTACCGGCTTCTCGCCAGTACTGGATGTGCGCAAAACGGCCACACCGCAATTACGCACTGACCAGGGTGATACCGAACTGTTGCTACTTGATCTTGGTGCCGGTGCCAATCGCATGGGCGGCTCCATTTTGGCGCAAGTATTTAGTGAGTTTGGCGATACCGCGCCAGATGTCGATGATGCGTCAGTGCTGAAAGGATTTTTTAATGCGATGCAGGCGTCTCTGGCGCAGGGCGATATTCTGGCCTACCACGATCGCTCGGATGGTGGCTTATTGACCACTATGGCTGAGATGAGTTTTGCTGGCCATGTGGGTATTGATATTAATCTTGGTGCCCTTGGCGATAACTGGATGGAAACACTGTTCAATGAGGAGTTGGGTGCTGTAATCCAGGTGTCTAAGCAACAGTCTGCGGCGGTGAGCAAGCGTTTTGCTGACGCCAATGTTCATGTGCACCACCTCGGTGAATTAAATCAAACTGACACCGTTGAGATCAGCTATAACAGTAATAAGCTATTTAGCGAACCCCGCTCTGTATTACAAAGTGCTTGGAGTGAAACCTCTTATCAGGTGGCCTCTCTGCGCGATAATGCCGATTGTGTTGTGGAAGAATTTGCGCGCATTGCCGATGCCGATAACGGCCTATCGACGCATTTAACCTTCGACCCAGCTGAAGATATTAGTGCGCCCTATATTAATAAGGGTGCTAAACCGAAGGTTGCTATCGTTCGCGAGCAGGGAGTGAACAGTCATTTGGAAATGGCGGCGGCGTTTGATCGGGCTGGCTTTGCTGCCGTGGATGTGCATATGAGCGACCTGCTGGCGGGCCGACAGGTGCTTGCTGATTTCTCCGGTATGGTGGCTTGCGGTGGGTTCTCCTATGGCGATGTATTGGGCGCTGGTGAGGGTTGGGCTAAGACCATTCTGTTTAACACGCAGGTTCGCGATCAGTTTCAGCAATTTTTTCACCGCCCTGAGACCTTTAGTCTGGGTGTCTGTAATGGTTGCCAGATGTTGTCGAACCTAAAGTCATTGATTCCCGGAGCTGATCTATGGCCGAGATTTGTGCGCAATTTGTCCGAGCAATTTGAGGCGCGCTTCTCCTTGGTGCGTATTGAAGACTCTCAGTCAGTATTCTTGCGTGGTATGGCGGGCAGCTATATGCCGATCGCTGTATCTCATGGTGAGGGGCGGGCAGAGTTCGCTGATACAACAGCACTGGCGCAATTGCAGCAGTCTGGGCAGGTCGCTATGCGCTTTTTGGAAAACAACCTTGAGGTGGCATCCCTGTATCCCGCCAACCCCAATGGTTCGCCCGATGGTATTACTGGCGTGACCAGTGCTGATGGTCGGGCGACTTTAATGATGCCTCACCCCGAGCGTGTATTTCGTACTGTGCAAAACTCTTGGCATCCGGACGAGTGGGGCGAAGACAGTGGATGGATGCGATTATTTAGAAATGCTCGCACATTTGTCGATTAATTAAGCGTTAGGGGCTGGCCTATGAGTAAGATCGCCAATGAAGATGAGTTGGTTAAGAAAGCATTGCAGGTGGGCGCCGTCTACGCCAAAAAACGCGCTTATGGCGAGTTTGAACAGCAGGATCCGATCAAGCTAAAAGTTGAATTTGTCTATCGAGTATTGGTTGAAGATAAATTGATTCAGCCGCTGGCTAAAGATCAAGTCAGTGACCCGGCTATGCGCCATAAGTTGGCGCTGTGGATTTCACGCCAATTGCCGCCCGATCATCCGTTATTAACAGTGTCTAAATAATCTCGGCAGTGACGGTCTACGCCAGAGGTAACTGGATATGAAAGGTGGTGCCTACCTCCGGTGCTGAGGTAACGGCGATCTGACCCTGATGCTGTTCTGTGATAATAAAGTAAGCAAAGGATAACCTTTTGCCGGCATCGTATTTGCCGCTGTTATCAGTATTATTGCTGTAGGGTTCAAACAATGTTTTTTGCTCTTCCAGACTAATACCACGACCATTGTGTTGGATTCGTACCCACAGATTGTCATAAAACTTGGTGACCTCAATATTAATCTCCGGATTAAGGTCCTTGTCTGTTAGCTTGCCCAGCGCGTAGCAGGAATGACGGAACAGGCTTAGAAATACCTGCTGAATTTCGGTGGCATAGCAAGGGATATCGGGCACATCCTCAGCACAGTCTATATTGACCTTGATATCCCTAAACCGTAATCCAGACATTACCGATAGCACGTCATTGGCAAGTTCAACACTGTGATGAATTGCATCGAGAACATTGAGTTCAGATTTCTCGCCGCCACCGCCAGAAAATTGCACTAGATTGTCAATAACAGAGGTTGCTTGCTGGCCACGGATAACCGCATCTTCCAATACTTCGCGCAACGCCTCAGTATCGATTGGTTCATCGGTAAGATCTTTGCGCACTTCTTTAACATCTTTAATAATTGCCCGCAGGGGGATATTAATATCATGGGCCATAATCGACGCCATCTCACCCATGGACGACATTTTGTCGCGTTGAATCAGTAGGTTTTCATTTTTGACGCGCTGGGTAACATCGTCGAGCAGAATAACCACCCCAGTGTCTGCATGCTCCTGTAGTGGATAAATAGTAATATCAAAATGGTACTGGCCGCGCTGGCTATACTTAATCGTCAGTGTTTTGTTGTCATCCAGTGCTTGCTGTATCTGCTGTGGAGTGATCGTGATATTCGGATAGGCTTCCCATAGGTCGCGCCCCAGCACAGCGTCAGATGGCATGCCACTGATTTCCTCAGCCAGATGATTCCACTGAGTAATACGATTTTCCTTGCTAAGGCCAATTAGCATCAATGGCATGGAGCGCAGGATACTGGTGATATAGGACTCAGAGCTACGCAAGCGCGCGGTTGTGGCGCGGTGCCCGCCAATTTCAGCTTCTAGGGTTGCGGTGCGTTCTCTGACTCGCAACTCAAGTTGGGTGCGGATCTCTTCTAACTCGAGGTTGTAATGGTTGACCTGACGGCGGGTAAAGAACAGCCACAGTGCGGTAAGCGACAGCACAATAACCAAAATACCACTGGAAAAATTAGCCACATACTGCCAGTTAGTCGAGCCATCGGGGTGGCGTACAAACCAAAAGGCGTCAGCGCGGCTGAGGTTACTAACAAATAAACTGGCGAGAGCAATAAACTTTTTCATTATATCCATTCGACAAATAGGTCAGGCTTGAATCGTTTGCGCTATCCAAGCA
>JBNAAJ010000037.1:0-13471 GCA_049631145.1 Porticoccaceae bacterium | reverse complement strand
GGGCGTTACCGCAATACTGGCATCTGTATCAGTGGGCAGGTCAGCCATTAACGTTAGATCAGGCATGGCCACGCCGGTCTCGGTATCGGTGCCACCTCGGGTCATTATTTGTACACTGCTGATATTGGCTGGTGCTGGAATAAGGAAATAGCCTTGCGCATCGGATGTGCCAATGGGGTCGGCTGCGGAGGCACCGGCGGTGACGATATATATCTCACTGCCAGATAATGGGGCGTCAATGACACGTCCTTCAATAGCGTTGGTGACGTTGACAACGACATTTTGACTATCGCTACCATTTTGGCTATCAGAGACCGACACGCGAAGCTCATAGCGATTGTCACCGTTGGCATCGGTGGGATCTTCAAAGTCAGGTGCTTCTCGAAAGCTAATAGCGCCCGAGGTAGAAATAGTAAATAGGTCACTGTCGGCAGAGGTCGGTAGGCTATAGCTCAGAGCTTGATTTTCGGGATCTGTCGCTGTTGCTGTAGCCACAATTGCAGTGCCTTCAAGCACGTCGATCTGTGCATTAATGGTGAGAGTGGGAGCCTGATTTGTTGGCTGCGAGCTTGGGCTACCACCATCACTGCCATTGTTGCCACTGTTGCCACTACTGCCACCATCGCCGCCACCGCCACCGCCACCGCCACCGCCACCACCGCAGGCGGTAAGGGCAAGGAGAGTAATTATTCCAACGATTATGCGTCGTGTAGAAAGATAAGCGGCTTTTTTAATGATCATGCTTGTTCCCCAATACTTCTAATTTCATTGTTCTATGTTTTGCTAATAATAAAACCATTTAATACGACATGATTATGGTCATACTCTGCGATTATTTTGCACGCTGCTACATTAATTAAACTCATCAGACCAGATGGGTTGGTCTGTCGGGCCAGCATTAATGTCGTAGATTCTTACGTAATCGATTTCCATTTGCGCGCTATTAAAGCTGTGATAGATATCCGACTCAATAGCCAAATTCAGAATTAAATACTGCTCTGCATGAAACGGCCAATTACGGGCATTTTTTACACGGGGTTTATAGCGGTAATGCCTTTTGTTATCAATACTAAAAACAAGCTCTTTTGCTGACCAATCCATACTATAAGTGTGAAATTGTGATGTTGCAGTTTTTAGGTATTGCCCACCTTTGTTAACGGTATCGCCGGAGCTCGATGTTGTATGGGTGGCACTTTGCACGAAGTACTGGTCACTTCCCCAGTGCTCCATAATATCAATTTCCCCACAGGCAGGCCAAGATGTGGTGCCATGGCCTTTAGTTTGCCAGTAGGCGCCCAGTTCATTGATATTTTTGCCCAATGTCCAGATTGCCGGCCAAGTGCCTTGCCCCGCAGGTAATTTAGCTCGAACTTCTACGCGACCATATTTAAAGGCGAATTTAGAATTCAATCTGGCCGATGTGTACTGTTTAGTGCTGCCCTGATCGGTATAGCGTTCTTTCCGAGCAACTATCTTTAGCGTACCGTTGCTTATATAGGCATTATCGATCCGGTTAGTGTAATGCTGTTGCTCATCATTAAACCAAGCTTTACCGTCGGGTAATTGTGTTTGATGAAACCATTTGCTGTCGTCGATAGGTTTTTGTACTGCTTGGCTGGGATTAGAAAATAGGCTAGCGCAAACCACAGCGATAAACGCAATAGTGTTGGTGATGTATAGATTGTTGATTGATCTTGCAATCATTTCTGTTCCCGAGCATTAGCGCCAAAGCATCCGCTTATTATCAAGCAAGAGACTGTAATCTCTATAACTAAATGGGTTTAAAGGCTGATTTGATGCGACTAAAACGGCGAATCCACAGAGAAATGAACATACCTATAACCTTTAGCTGCATTGTTTGCGAGTGATAGCATCAACTCAGTCTGTCATTCGATTTCTATGTACTCTGAATACGGTGACCAATAGTTTAATTAAATAATGATTTTGACCCGTAGGGTAAAGGTTTGCGTACAACCTCCGACTAATCTTTAGAAGCCTATTTTTGGTGCATTTTTCTATTGTCCACTGTGATTTTCGCGGCTAAAATGCGCTGTTTTTTATTTTGTTTGTAAGAGTATCAGAATGAGCGTCACCACAGCTGAAGCATTTGCACCGCTTGCTAATATCACTGAGCCAAAGTGGTGGACAGGCACGCCTGCAATTTCCCCTGACCGGTTTGTAATCGATGGCAATGAATACCGCATCAATGGTGCGCCCCTAGTGCCCAGTTCGGCACTTGCACAGCGAATGCAGCAGACGTTCGACGATGTCGGCCTTGTCCATGTGGTTAATACCGGGCTAGATGATCTGCAAGCAATGCGTTTGATCGCCACTCAGGTATTGAAAAATGAACGCCAATATGAAGGCGGCGCTAACCCACGCAAAACCATTGAAAAAAATGTTTATGAGGTTGGCGCACCACTTGAAGCCTGGTTGCATTATCACCATGAAATGGCCTACATCGGTTCCAGTACCAAAATGGT
This sequence comes from Porticoccaceae bacterium, assembly GCA_049631145.1. Taxonomy (GTDB): domain Bacteria; phylum Pseudomonadota; class Gammaproteobacteria; order Pseudomonadales; family Porticoccaceae; genus HTCC2207. Next base: position 10,988 of record JBNAAJ010000037.1, on the reverse strand, counting down.
TAGCTTTATGGCGCATAAGATGCCCAGCGAGGGTGGCCATACCTATGTTTCCGATAACTGTCAGGCCACTGAAGCCTTGCTGGCGACGCCATTTGGCCAAAAGCTGAAGAAACTGGGGCTGTGTTACCACCGCAATCTTACCGACCGCGATGCTTTTGTTGATCGCTTGGATATTGGTGTCTATAACCATTGGCAACAGTCGATGTTAACTGAAGATCAAGATGAAGCGGTAGCCGTTGCAGAAAGCCGTGGCTTGGAAGTTGAGTGGGGGGCTGGTCGCCTGCTGAAAACGCGTTTCTATATTTCTGCATTTGAATATTTCCCGCATTTAGACCGTAATTTGCTCTACAGCAGTATGGCTGACGACAGTACTTGGTTTGATACTTGGCCTTTGGTCCAGCATTTGCCGGCTGATGAGCGGCCACTCAAGCTCACCTTTGGTGATGGCAGCGAAATGACAGATGAAGAAAAGCAGCTATTTATCAAGATCTATGATGATTATGGTATTCCCATTGCTTGGGAAGTGGGTGATATCGCGCTTATCTGCAATTATCGTTTTGCTCATGGCCGTCCTGCCGTGCACTTGAAAGAGGGTGAGCAGCGTGAATTGGGTGTGCTGATCGGCGAGTCTTTTGATCGTGTCGAAACCCTCGAAGATAAGTGGTAGATGCGCAGAGTTGTAGGTTAAACTTAGACAAATCCTCTGGCGGTAGCGCTAATGCAAACTCTAATTGATCGCCTCTCACACGTCGTGGATAAGAATACGCTGGTTACCGGTGAGGATATCAGTGAAAAGTATGCTGCCGACTGGAGTGGTGCCGACCCTTGTAAGCCAGCGGCGCTCCTAAAACCCAAATCCACCGATGAACTTTCCCAGATTATGGCGTTGTGTCATGAATATAATCAACCTGTGGTTGTGCAGGGGGGGTTAACTGGGTTAGCTGGTGGTGCCACGCCTCAGGCTGCGGAATTTGCTATTAGCCTTGAACGTATGGCGGGTATTGAGGCGATTGATCCCCGAGCGATGACACTTAGTGCTTATGCGGGCACCCCTCTACAGGTGTTGCAAGATGCCGCTGCTGAGCACAATTTATTTATGCCGTTAGACCTGGGTGCCCGCGGTAGTTGCCATATTGGTGGCAATGTGGCGACCAATGCCGGCGGCACCGAGGTAATTCGCTATGGTATGACTAGATCCTTAGTGCTTGGTTTAGAGGCCGTGCTTGCCGATGGCACGGTTATCAATGCCATGAATAAGATGGTTAAAAATAATTCGGGGTATGACCTCAAGCACCTATTTATTGGTTCCGAGGGCACCTTGGGTATTGTTACTCGGGTGATTATTCAACTGCAGCCTCAAGCTCTCAGCTCTCATACTGCGCTCTGTGCTTTACAGGATTATGATTCCGTCACTCAGTTGTTAGCAAAACTGAAGCATGAGTTGGGTGCGGGTCTGACCGGTTTTGAATTGATGTGGGACAACTACTTCAATAAGGTGCTAGAGGTTGAATCTGATGTGCAAAATCCTTTTGCCGAGTCCCATCCTTTTTATCTGTTGGTTGAGTATAAAGATAATGATGCACTGTCTGGCGGAGAGCGCTTTGAGTCAGTGTTATTTGCGCAGCTTGAGGCGGGCTTGTTAACTGATGCACTGATAGCTCAGAGCCACCAAGATGCAGAAAAATTCTGGCAGATCAGAGACGGTATCGGTGAGTTATTTAAAGTGTTGGGTCCTGTTTCTAATCAGGATGTCAGCCTGCCGATTGCCGATATCGGAACCTTTGCTGCAGATCTTGAGCAGCGACTGCAACAAAACTATGCCAATATAGGTGTTTTATTGTTTGGTCATATTGGTGATAACAATCTACATGTCTGTGCCTATACTGGCAGAGAGGAAGATAAAGTCGCTATCAACAGAGATATTATGTTGATGATTGGTGAGTACTCTGGTGCTATTACTGCCGAGCATGGCGTCGGTGTTATTAAAAGAGACTTCCTCGACCAATCGCGCACTGATAGCGAAATTGCGCTGATGAAAACTATCAAGCAAGCAATGGATCCAAAGGGTATTCTCAACCCTAATCGCGTAATTTGAGTCGATTGATAATCTATTTACTCTTGAATAAGACGAAACGACATATAGTGCGATGAATGGTGCCTATTCGCATGTACATAAAATTTTCCGGTGGGTAAGGTAAGCGATCGTCTGTATAACCAATAAAATCAAGAGGGCATCATTCCATGACTTTAAAATCACTTTTTCTCGGTACCACCATCTTAGCGTTAACAGCCTGTTCTGTTGAGCCAGCACCAGAACCAGCGCCGGAGTCAGCGATTAGTCAAGCGCTACCCGATGGCGCTTACCTAATTGAGGGCGTTACCGTCACTGAAAATGGCGAGGTGAGTCAATTTACTCGAGACCAAATAAAAATTTATTCCAATGGCCGCTTTATGTACGCCTTTAATAACGCGCAGACAGAGAGTATCGATGTCGGTGCTGGTGATGCGACTTGGTCAAATGGCGTTATGGTCGAAGTACCGAGAGTCAACCATAATGGCCCTGTTTCTGGTTATAGCTTTGATGTGGCGATTGAGCAAAACGAGACTGGTTTTGTACAGACCATTATTGGTATGCAGTATGAAGGTGACCGCGTATTGGATATGGTCGAAGTCTGGAATACCGCATCAACGGCAACTTCCGCCTTTGATGGTTTGTGGCAACTGCAGAGCCGATCGGATAATCCCGATGTCAGTGATTTTACGGAAACCAAAATGATTGGTGGAGGCCACTTTATCTGGTTGCAAAATATGCTGTTTAAAGGTGAAAGAGTTCAAGACTTTGGTTTTGGTACTTTTCAAGTGGATGCAGAGGGTAATGCCACTGAAACAGCAATGACCAGTTCAGCTGAGGACTATGAGGGTACCGTTAATGAGGTGAAAATGGAGTTGATCGATAATGACCATTTTACTCAGACATTTACCTATAATGGTGAAGTGATTACGCAATCCTATGTAAGGATGTAGGATAGCGACACAGTTAAAAAGACCCCGTTTTGAAGCGGGGTTTTTTTTAGCTTATTTTATTGATAACAGAGCTTAGTTTGAATGAGCGGCCGCCACAGCCGGGTGATTTAATTTAATACAAAACCACATCAATGCCGCGCTGATCACTAAATAGGCAAGGCCATAGTAAAACCACTGTAGTGGGATATAGTGCAAGGTGAAGCTCACATAGAGGCCCGTCGCCAAAACGATTAGCCGTGTTTGTTCTAAACGTCTGGCGAATGGCTTGCCGTCCATAATGGCACCAATAACGGTAAGACTGTACACCTGTGTTATCACTGCTGCCCAAAGTAATCCATAGGACAGCTCTTCGACTTGATTGGCACTCCATAAATAAACCAGTGACAGAAGCGCATATTGCGCGATGATTGCCAGGTTACTGGCAGTACTTAGGCTGGGATTGTATTTTGTAAAATCACCTAAATCGGTTTTTTTGGTGGGGTAACGCTCGGCGACATCTTGTGGTCGCCAGCCAGTTTTCGACCACAAAATTCGAACCTTATCCAGCCAACTCGATGTGCGCCAAGCATCAGTCGCCATAGAGGAAAAAATATGTAAGTTAGCCCATAGTGGATTCCAGCTGGCAAGAGGGGTGCGTATACCATAGATGGGTTTTTGCTTATCCTGCTCCTCCTTAAAGGTGCCAAAGACTCTATCCCAAATAATTAAAAGACCGCCGTAGTTGGTGTCGACGTATTCAGCATTTTGTGCATGGTGTACGCGGTGATTTGACGGAGTTACGAGAAGCCACTCGAGAATGCCGAGTTTGCCGATATGTTGGGTGTGCACCCAAAATTGATAAATAAGATGCGCTGAAGCAATACTCACATACATGCTGATCGGCATACCAAGGAAAAAACACGGAATATAAAACACCCAAGTGGTAAAAAAACTCGTACTAGTCTGTCGTAGCGCAGTACTTAGGTTGTAGTCTTCACTTTGGTGGTGCACCACATGAGACCCCCAAAATAGCTGGCGTTCATGGCTGATCCGATGAAACCAGTAATAGAGAAAATCATACAGTAATATTGCTAGAAACCAGTGGGCGATAGAACCGATATCAAACGCCCAAACCGCGTAATGTTGTTCGATTCGAGTAAAGACTAATAGACCAATATTGAGAAAGACAAACTTGCTGATGGTGCTTAATAACCCGAGACTCAAACTATTGACACTGTCATTAACGCGATAGGTATTATTGCCTTTAAGCCACCCCCACAGCACTTCAAGAACAATGGCGAGAAGAAAAAAGGGCACGGCATAAGGTATAAAATTCATAGCGACCCCAAAAGCATTACAAGTATTCAGTTCAACAGTGATAACGCGATAAGTTTAGATGCTATTGGCGAGCAAATAAACATACCCACAAGGCGCTGCCAATGTCCATTGGCATGAGTACAATTAACCGTAGCGCGCGGTTATCTGCTGTTTGTGCTTGGGGTCAATATTAATCTTGGATAAATCACCATTGATATGGGGCAGTGCAAGTAACTTTTTATCCATTACGCGAAACCATAACCAAGGTAGGTAGGCCAGTAGGTACATACCGTAATAGCCATTTGGCAGTTGCGGAATATCGGCAAAATTGCGCAAACTCTGGTAGCGACGAATAGGGTTAGCATGGTGATCTGAATGACGTTCGAGATGAAATAGTGCCAGATTACTTAGGATGTAATTCGCGTTCCAAGAGTGGTGGGGCTGACAGCGCTCATAGCGACCGTTATCTCTCTTGGCTCGCAACAGTCCGTAATGCTCAATATAGTTTGCAGAGGTCAGTTGAAACCAGGCCCATACATTGTGTATCAGCAAAAATGGCAGCATGATCCAACCAAAGAGATAGATCAATGTTCCCTGCAATACAGCACTGATTAAATAGGACTGCAAGATATTGTTGTGCCTAGACCAAGTTGCTTTGCCTTGTTTTTGCAGGCGGCTTTGTTCAAGTTGCCAGCCGCGCACAAAGGTGCCGGGTATTTCGCGCAAGGCAAATCGATAAATCGACTCGCCCATACGCGAACTGGCGGGGTCTTCCGGTGTTGCGACCAGCACATGATGGCCACGATTATGCTCAACGCAAAAGTGGCCGTAGGCGGGCACAGCCAAACAGATCTTTGCCAACCATTGTTCCACAGCGGTTTGCTTATGACCCAGTTCATGAGCTGTGTTAATACATAAGCCACTGTAACCACCCGCCGTTATTGCGATAGCGATTATCGATAGAAAGCTTAGTTCAGTAGTGCCAACAAATGCAGCCATCAGTATCAGCACCATCCAATGCAATGGGATGGTGATGTAGGTTAGATAGCGATAATAGCTGTCAGCCTCAAGCTGTGGCACAAGTTCTTCCGGCGGATTATTGTTATCGACGCCGATAAGCCAGTCTAAGATTGGTACGACTAAATAACTAAACAGTATTGGTAACCAAAGCATCCATTGCTCGCCACTGAGCTGGAAAAAAAAGACCCCTGATAGAGCCAAAATGGGCATAAAAACCGATAATAACCAAAGGTAACGCTTGTTATCGGTATAACTGATTAACCCTTTCTGTGGGTGCTCAACACTGTACGTAATCATACAAACTCACTCCAATATACAAAACAGTTGCAAAATATTAATCGATACTGTCCAATTTAAGTGGGTCAAATACCATCAACAATTAGGTTAAATACCATCAAATAGAGGGTTATTTACCATCAAATTATGGGTCATTTACCATCATTCGAGCGATGGCTGAGCTATGGTTGGGCTTTAATACGGGGTTAGCTATGCATCAATTTATCATTTCATACCTAGGGGATTTGCTAAAGGCGCAGGGTGTAGAGCACGATGAGTGGCTGTATAAAGCGGGTATAGCGGGGGAGACCTTGGGTGATGCTGAATTTCTTAATGCCGCTGTCGCTGATCGGCTCTGCGGTACAGCAATCGCGCTGTGTAATGATCCAGATTTGGGACTCAAGCTGGGTCAAAATTTAACGGTTGCGTCGTTGGGGATGTTTGGTTACGCACTGATGACCAGCCCAACAGTGGGTAGCACACTAAAGCTATTATTGCGCTATAACCGCGCGCTGTTACCCAGTGTTGATATTTCTTTGCAACACAATGAGCGGTTCTCTCAGTTGCTTATTAAAGGCGAGCATTTACCTAAGTCTCTTCAACGATATTATGCGGATGCTATGAATGCCAGTATTGTCACTAACCTAAAAATCCTAGCACCCCATGCTCTAGAGGATCTTGAGATTGAGCTAAGCTATTCGAGCTCGTCGGATACAGCTCTGTTAGAGGCTATTTTTGGTGATTGTCAGATAAGATTTAACTCTGATCGCTGTGCCCTCAATATTCCGGCGCAGAGTTTACTGGTAGCCATGCAAACATCGGATTCGCTGGCTCAGGATATTTTTCGTCGCCATTGTGATCGCTTGTTGGCGCGTGATAGTCATGCGGGATTTGTCAGTGAGCGAGTGAAAAGAGAACTGCTTGATTCGCGATCATTTTTCCCCACCAGTGCGATGATGGCTCAACGACTACATATTAGTGAGAGCACTCTGCAGCGGCGATTGGCAAAAGAAGGGACGAAGTTTCAGCGGCTATTGGATGAGGTCAGATACAGGCTGGCATTGGAATATTTGCACAACACCCATCTGGGGACAGATGAAATAGCCCATTTATTGGGATTCAATAATGCCACCAACTTCCGCCGCGCATTTAAACGTTGGTCGTCCATCACGCCGTCTGAAGCGAGGCTCAAATCTGTTGGCGTGACTCAGCCTGAAGAATGAGATTATTACCACTGAAGAGAAGGTTGTTGATAACTAGGCGGCAGATTTTGGTCTTCCCCAAGCAAATGCTGTTAGCCGGAGCGCCCGATAAAACCTAATTTGGCGCCGAGCCATTCAATGATGTAAATCACCACAAAGCTAATGCCAGCCGCTGGTAGTAGTACTCCCAGTAGTACAATAGCCATCACCAGTTTTGTGGATACTGGTGTATCAACGTTATCAGGTACACCCAGTCTGCCCTGTGGTTTGCGCAACCACCAAGCGTACAACCCAAAACCACTAAGGCAAATAATGGCCAATGCGGTAAGTACACCCAGCAACTGGTTTAGCCAACCAAATAATGCGCCCTCGTGAAGCGACACACCTTGGGAAATAAACCGCTCGACTGGGTGATGATCTTCGAACTTTATATGCTGTATAAGCTGAGCAGAATACTGATCAAAATGCAGTGTTTCACGCTTGGATCTCTGGTTTGACATGGCGCGCACTGTCCATACGCCATTGTCAGGTTTTGGCGGTATTATCTGTACGGGGTGAGTCAAAGTGATTACCGCGGACTTATTGCGAATACTATCCAGTATGCTCAGATCCAATGCATCGATATCAACCGCAGCAGTTGCACCATGGTGGCTGTGAGGATCAGCATTTATCTCCCATAACTCGGTGTCAGCGGGCGGTTTTAGGTCTGTTATTGGTTTTTCTGATTGTAGCGTAACGAACCATTCTTGGCCCGGCCCCTGCCAGCCCGCGAGGGCTTTAACTCGATCGAATCCAGCACCCCATAATTGCGTCCAAGGCAGCCCAGAGAGCAGTAGAATCGTAATCGGAATGGCAAACCATAACCCCGTGACAGTATGCAGGTTGCGCCACTTTTTGCCCAGTTTGGCCTTATTGAGTTCAGAGGTTGCCCGTTGCACAGTATCCTGATCACTTTTAGCCTTAGATAGCCATAAATATAGCCCGCTAATGATTAGAAAAATAAACCAGCTAGCCATTAGCTCCACGACATAAGAGCCGATGTTGCCCATTAGTAGTTCACTATGTAGCTTTTTGATCCGCTGCATAAAACGCTGATCGCTCTTTTTACTGGCTAGTACCTGTCCTGACACGCGGTCGATCCAATAAATGGTGTTGCCGCCCTGAGTATTGTGTAGCTCGATTTCCAGTGAGCGATCAGCGGGCTTATCCAATATCAGACGTTTTAACCGTGACTGCGGGTGGTCAGCCAATAGATTTTTGATATGCGTGCTGGGTGCAATAGTAGATGACATTGTTGTCGTAGTCGGCGCTAGGGCGTTAATAGTGGCTTCTTCATAGCCATCTATCTGCGGTTTAAACAGATAGATACTGCCGGTAATCGCCAGCAGTATTGCAAAAGGACAGACCACCAGCCCCGCGACAAGATGCCAGCGCCAGATGCGTTGTTTCAGTAGCATTGATCTGTCGTTCATATTATTTTGCTAGCTGATACTTGGCTTGTAACTGATAGGTTCGACCAGGCCATGGGTGGAAAACATAGGCCTCTTCATTGAACAGATTGTCGATACCGGCACTTAATTTAAGTGCTTCCGATACCTGCCAGTTCAACTTTGTGCCGACAAATAGGTAATCATCCTGAGCGCCAAACACATTATCAGCACTATCCGAATTATCTAACTCGCCAAAACTGTTACTGGCATAGCGAACGCTGGCACCGATATCCCACTGCGTGGCAAGCTTGTAACTGAGCATAAGATTACTGCGCCATTTGGGAGAGCGCGGAAATTGTTTACCCTCAAATGTTGGATTAAATATATTCTCGGTAATCTCCGCATCGATATAAGTTAGGTTAAAGCGCACATCCATAGGAGTGTTGAAAATACCTTGCTGTTCCCAGATAAATTCACTACCACTGGTGGTAACTTCACCCACAGGCAAAAAGGTCGATGTGCCGTTGGTTGCTCGTTGGTTGAAAATAACATCATCAATCACTTCGTAAAATAGATTGATACGTACAGAGCCATTATCAATTAACTGAGATACTGACAGATTATGAAAAACCCCGTCTTCGGGTTTTAAACTGGGGTCAGAAATAATTGCTGCGCCTGCCCCTTTACTGTCGTTGACATAGAGTTCCTCAATCACCGGAAAACGCAGGGCCTTGGCTAATGAGTAGCGCACCTCATACTGGTTGTTTGGCTCCCAAGCTAGCGAAAATTTGGGTGAAAAACCTGTTTTAGAGCGCTCTGGCGTTTGTGCTGCGCCGATAAAGCCATCTTGCGCTTGCCAGTCTTCATAGCGCAGACCCAGCGACAGATCCCACTGCTCAGAGAATGCATACCCATACTGAACAAACAGTGCCGCCGTGCGGGCTTTGCCACCACTATCGGCGCGCCCTGTTGCGAGATCACCGTCGACTTCATCAGTATCCCGTAAGCCGAGAATACTATTGTAGTCATCGACAATATAATTTAACTCATAGTCGTCGTAGTGTGCCCCAATTGACAGACGCTGACGATCATCACCCAACCATGACTCTGTCGCTAACTTGATATCAAATATTTGCCAGCCGGTATTATCATATTCAGTAATACGGGCTCGGTATTTGGCATTATCCGAGGCATAACTATCAGCTAATGGGTGATTGCCAGAGCGAATCTCACTATCGTCGATGATATTGAAGTAGCTATAGAATGCGTCGCTAACCCAGTCATTACTCAACTCCACACTAATGCCCGCACCGAGCAGTAGGCTATTGCGTTCTTGGCTACGCTGCTGCAAGCGACTGCGCCCAAAAGCAAAGGTGTCATACACTTCGCCATTGATATCAACGCGTCGATCAAAGACGGCATTACCGGTGCTGTCGCGTAGAAAATTATTTTGCTGATGTTCAGAGCGCGTGCGCTCCTCGTAGGCAATAGAACCACGCAATTGAATGCGATCAAGGTCATAAAATAGCTTAGCTTTAAATAGATCAGTCTTGGATGACTCAGGACCAGAGTCAGCAAAGTACATGCCCTGTTCAGAGGCTTCGTTTATACCTTCTACGAACCCAGAAGCCGCGACTGCCCCTGCTGTTCCTGAGCCACTTTTGGTGAAGAGCTGAGTCTGAGGTTGTCCCTCATTGTCCATCCTTGTGTAGGACGCAAATAACCCTAAATCACCGACTTTGTTTTCATAGGCTATGTAAGCTCTATAACCACCGAAGGTGTCATCGGTACTATGCTGTTGGTACTCCTGAGCAAAGTAACCAGTCTCAAGGGTTATACGCTCAGCGGAGGGCCTTCTGGTATTGATATTAACCACGCCGCCCATGGCATTACCGCTGTACTCAGCTGAAAAGGCGCCATAAATCACCTCAACATTGTCGATCTCACCGGGCGATACCAACGACCAACGCGGTGCACCGCGGTACCTTGTCTGCAGATGGTAATGCAGTGGCATACCATCAACAAATACCATTGAGCGAGTGGTCTGGAACATATTAGAACCGCGCATGCCAATAACACCATTGGGGTCACCAATAAAACGCTTGCGCACAATAAGACTGGGCTCATGAGCCAGTGCGTCTTCAACGGTAGTGATACTAATGGCCTCCAACTGCTGTGCCGTAATCGAGCTGGTTGGGCTGACCACAGAGGTGTCTTTAAACACCTGATCAGCAATAACCGTGATCTCCTCTACAGCAGATACAACTGAAGCACTGCTAAGGGTGAGAATGATGGCTAGGTATTGACAAAAACGCGCAGAAATATGGCTGTACACAAAAGACCCTCGGTTGGATATAAATCGGCCGCATGCTACCAATAGATGGTGATAAAAAGAATGTGACAAATTGTCGCAGTTGCCGTTAAGGCGACGCCTCATTGGGATTCCATGGCGTTTTTAAGGGCGGGCGCTTGAGAAATTTCTATGACTACTTTACCGAGCAATACATGGTTAAATCTGCAATTTTCAGGTAGTTAGGGACTTTTATTCATGGTTAAATTGTTTAGAACTAATGCAATAGCTACTGGCCCGCAGTCACCAAGGTTTATCTTTGAAATCTATCGCCCAGCTAGCAAAATAACAACTGGCTTATAAAGCCAGCAGTTGGGGAGATTTATGATTGCCTGGTACATAGATTACGAATACTGGGTGGCCGCAGTGCAGCTGGTGCTGGCCATGCTT
>JBNAAJ010000036.1:0-13926 GCA_049631145.1 Porticoccaceae bacterium | reverse complement strand
TGGCCTTGCTGCTATTAAGCTGTGCAGTTACTTTGCTAGACATACCGGACAACACAACAAAGCGCCAGATAGCCAAGCCAATTGCCACCGCAAATACCGCGGTGATTACATAACCAACGATACCACCAAAGTGCCAGCGCTCAACCAGAGTCGGCGAGTTAATCAATGCTCGCAATAAGCCGCCTCCCAATGGCCCAGTAGGGTCTAGACCTACTTTAGTGAAACCAGAAGTAGCTTCTTGCAGATCTTCAGCACTGCCTTGGTGTGCAGAGGGCTGACGAGCCAACTCAGAGACCAGACCATTCTCAGGGCTATACTCTAAATACATGCCATCGGCCAGAAGGTTATAAGTACCAACCCGAACAACTTCCATTTCTTCCTGTTCGCCGTTGGCTCTCAAAACCGTGCGGTTAAACTTAACAATACGCGCACTTTCGATCATCTCACGCTGTTGCTCGTACCAAAGTTTTTCAATATCTTCGATTGATGGCAGGCGAGTATCACTGCTCATTTTCTCGATCAGACTATCGAGGAACTCAGTACGACCAGGAATCTGTGCACTAACAATTGACTGATCAAGACTGGCGCGAATATCACCAGCAGCACCCGTCAGGTGACCAAACAATTCTTTTAACGACCCAAGGCGTTTGTCACGTTGCTCACGCAAGCCGGCAAGGACAACATCATTGTCACGAATAATTTGCTCTAAACGGTCAGAGCGACGCTCTTCGGCAGCCTTGGTGTTTTGAGCCTGCCTCAATAATTGTGCCTGCTTGCGCTGGTCACGCTTAAAGGCCGCCTCTCGCGTGCGGTATTCAGCAGATTCAGAAAGCTTGGCGCTTTCAATCATCTGTAATAATTCATCCAGTGTTTTGGCATTCTGTGCCATGGCTGGCGAGCTAAACGCAACAGCGGCTACAACAGCGGCACAAAGGTTAATAAATTTATTCATTGTGCAGTCTCCGGAGTAGTAATTGGCATTTGCATTACATCCTGAGGCGACAGTTTCTTCGCAATACGGATGCCCTGATCAACTGGACGGCGGTATTCAGAACCCAATGTCTCCCATGATCCGGTCTCTTTATTCCAAGCGCCAGTCTGAGATTTGTCTTTTGTCTGATACATCAGTGCCACACGACCGATACGAAGCATTTCAACCTCGACCTCAGAACCATTGGCATCGATATCGACCAGATCGCGATAAGATTCTAATGATGAGCTGTACTCAGACTCAATATCATAAACTTCAAGAATCTGACGGAACTTCTCAGCTGCAGAGAACTTAGCGCTGTCCATATTAACGTAGAGGTCAGCAATGGCATTTTCACGCTGTTCCTTCTTAAATGGCATATCCAGAGCAACAAACTCTTCAAGACCCTTGAGCATGCTAGTCATAAGCGGCGAGATACCACGCTCAATAATAGTAGCATTCTCAATCGACTGACGTAGTTCGACCATCATTTGCTTTTGGCTAGCAATCTGACGCTCTAGCTGAGAGTTATACACTCGGAGAGACTCGATCTGCTTGTTGACCTGTTTGAATTCTTGCAAAAGACCATCTGTTTGATCAGCAATACGATCAACTTTGGTTTGCGCGGATTTGGCATTCTGGACCTTAGCGGCACCAGCTTTGAGCACGTCACTTACTTCTGAAGCCTGAACTGCGCCAACAGTCAGACCACCAGCAAGAGCGGCAACAAACGCCAATACTTTTAGTGGTTGCTTATTCATAGTTCCCTCAATTTGGGTCTACCGGTTTAGTTTTGTGTCACTGCCTAAAGTCAACAAATGTGTTCTTGAGGATCTGACATGCTTTGTTTCGGGGCATCTTTGTAACAGTCTGGCGATGAAGAATCAATTTGGTGACGATTAATTTAAGCGATATGAAGTGAACAGCTAGGTGGTTGTTACCTTACGTAACACATCCGCTATTGGGAACTGGTTTTAACGCTTGTGCTAACTAAATGCGATCCAAGGTAAGAAACCTATACGAATGAGTATCATAGCTCTCTGGTACCGCTTCGCCTACCTGTTGCCAATCGTCAAAATCCACAACTGGGAAGTAAGCGTCTCCCTCTACCTCTGCATCTACTTGAGTCAAGTACAAGCGGTCAGCCAAGGGCAGTGACAAGCGATAAATTTGCTCGCCACCAATTACCATAATTTCCTCTGCGCCCGTTGCACGACAGGCCTGCCTGCCCAACTGAATTGCGGCCTCCAGTGACGGGGCAACCTCGACACCTGTGCTGTGCCACTGTGCATCTCTACTAATAACAATATTGGTTCTACCCGGCAGGGGGCGGCCAATACTTTCAAAGGTTTTACGCCCCATCAGTATGGGCTTTCCCATCGTCACTGATTTAAAAAACTTAAGGTCTTCTGGTAAATGCCAAGGCAACTGATTATCGCGTCCGATAACGCCATTGCGGCTTACTGCTACGATAAGACAAAGCTTCATAGGTCAGACCGCAACAGGCGCCGAAATCGGCCCATGAGATTGATAGTCCCGTAGCTCAAAATCGTCATAAACAAAATCGAAGAGGTTATTGACCTGTGGATTTATCGCCAGCGTCGGGAGGGGCAAGGTACTGCGAGAAAGCTGCTCCTCAACTTGCTCCATATGGTTACTATAGAGGTGCGCATCGCCAAAGGTATGTACAAAGTCCCCGGGCTTAAGGCCCGTCACCTGCGCAATCATCAGCGTTAAAATTGAGTAGGAGGCGATATTAAATGGCACTCCCAAAAAGACGTCGGCACTGCGCTGGTATAACTGACAGGACAGCCGGCCCTCGGTAACGTAAAACTGAAATAGACTGTGGCAGGGGGGTAGTCCTGACTTGACCATCACTGGAATATCTTTTGGGTTCCAAGCCGACACTAGCAACCTGCGTGAATCGGGATTGCTTTTGATATCGTCGACTAGCTGAGACAACTGATCGACACCCTCAAAGTTGCGCCACTGATGCCCATAGACAGGTCCTAGGTCACCCCATTTCTGAGCAAAGGCCGCATCCGTTTTTATGCGTTCAATAAACGCTTTCATGCCCGCTTTCCACTCAGCAGAATACATCGGCAAGTCATCTTCCTGACCGGTTTGGCGCAACCAACTTTGATAGGGCCAGTCATTCCAGATACCAACCCCGTTTTCAACCAAATAGCGAATATTGGTATCACCACGGATAAACCATAACAATTCATGCAATATTGACTTTAAATGCACTTTTTTACTGGTCACTAGCGGAAAACCGTCGGCAAGATTGAACCGCATCTGATAGCCAAAAATGCTGCGTGTTCCTGTTCCCGTGCGGTCGCCTTTAGTAACACCGTTATCGCGGATATGGCGAACTAAATCCAAATACTGCTTCATTCTGTTGTCTCTATATACATCGTTTAATTCACCACAGATTGCGTCAAGCGCTGCACTGTCCTGCGCATAAACCAGAGCCCCAAGAGGACCATTGGTACACACAGAGCCTGACCCCGAGTCATCCAGTCGAAAGCATCAATTAGCGCTGGCTGACCAACAAATTGCGCATCGGGCTGGCGCACAAATTCAACCATAAAACGGAATATCCCATAGAGAATCAAGAATAATCCTGTTACCTCACCGTAGAGCCGGGGCTTGCGTGCAAACCAATTAATCACCAAAAATAGCACCAAGCCTTCAAGGAGGGCTTCATAGAGCTGTGACGGGTGACGGGGTAATTGCGTTGGGTCTGAGGGAAATAGCATAGCCCAGGGAACATCTGTTACCCGACCATATAATTCTTGACCAATAAAGTTACCGATACGACCAAAAAATAAGCCAGCGGGGACTAGCGGCACAGCAAAATCTGCTAGCGCTAAAAACGATAGCTGGTACTTGCGTGCATAGATAAACAGCGCAATCGCTACTCCGAGCAGACCACCATGGAAGGACATACCACCCTCCCAAATACGCAGCAACATCGCTGGGTCAGCCAGCCACTTTTCAGTGTTGTAGAAAAGCATATAGCCGAGGCGACCACCCAAAATAACACCCCAAGCACCATAAACAATTAGGTCCTCCACCTGAGTCGGCTTGATGGGAGACCAAGGCCGCTGACTATTGCGCGCCGCCAAAAACCAGGCACCAGCAAAAGCGATCATATACATGATGCCATACCAATGAATCTGTAATGGTCCCAGATAAATAGCAACGGGATCTATATTAGGGTGCGTAATCATAATGAGGTCTGTTCCTTCCACTCAGGTAATTGATGATAACGGGTTCTTAGATTATCTGCTATGAGGGATGTCGGCTAAACTGAGAAAAAGTTACACTGTCGAGTATGTGTTTAATCACCATTGCCTATCAGCAATATAACCAAGTCCCATTAATCATCGCCTCAAATCGTGATGAGTTTTATGCGCGACCGACACTACCAATGCACTGGTGGCACGATGCTCCTATTCTCGCTGGCAGAGACCAGCAGGCCGACGGCACATGGCTGGGACTATCACGCAATGGACGCTTTGCCGCTGTCACCAACTATCGTCAAGTGACAGACAGTCGCGCAAAAGACACCGCATTGCTCTCTCGAGGTAATCTGGTTAGAGATTTTTTGTGCTCCAATCGGTCGAGCCACGATTGGTCTCAAGCGATGCTAGAGTCAGCCACAGATTTTGATGGCTTTAATTTGCTAATCTATGATGGCACCGAGCTGGTGTATTGCAATAATCATAACTCCCAGCCAACCCAGATTCTCTCCTCAGGCGTCTACGCATTAAGCAATGGCGTATTAGACAGCCCTTGGCCAAAAGTTGACCACGCTCGTACTCAGTTGTGCCAGCTAATTGATAGCTCTAAGCAAGCTGCACCGCAATTGCCTGAACTGATATCACTGCTCTTATCAGAGCAAACCTATGCCCCTGAATTACTGCCCAACACCGGCATACCGCCGGAATGGGAGCAACTCTTATCATCGCCATTTATTGTTGCAGAGGACTACGGCACACGCGCTTCAACAGCAGTGCTTATATCGTCATCAGGTGGTATCGAGGTGGCAGAGCAAAATTATCAAGCCGGAAAAATGCTTGATTATCACACCTTTAACTTTAACGCCTCAGAGCGCTGATTAGCGCCCGAGGGCCGAATCAGTTTAGCGACCTCTGGCTGATCTAGGGAATGGGACATAAACGTCATAACAGCATCAGCATCCGACAGTCGCAGCGCCTTTTTAACCAACTCGCGCGCCTCTTTGCGGGTAATATTCAATAATACGGCTTTGACCCGTAGTAACGTACTGGCACTCATCGAGAAATTTTCATACCCAAGACCCAAGAGTACCACGGCACTTAACGGGTCACCGGCCATTTCACCGCAAACACTGAGCTGACAGTTAACTGAAGAGGCCTGTTCATAAATAGCTTTCAGTGCACGTAAAACTGCCGGATGCAAGGTATGGTAGAGGTCAGCCACGCGTGGATTGTTGCGATCCACTGCCAGTAAGTATTGGGTTAAATCGTTGGTACCCACGGACAAGAAATCCACCCTGCGCCCAATTTCTTTCACCTGATAAACCGCCGCCGGCACCTCGATCATCGCGCCCACGGGCGGCCGCTCAATGAGGTAGCCCTCTTCCTGCGTCAACTCATGATAAGCGCGATCAATAAGCTCTAATGCACGATCCAACTCCGGTACATTGCTGATCATCGGTAACATGATGCGCAGATTATGGGTGCCCTGACTGGCGCGCAGTAAGGCTCGGATTTGCACTAGAAAAATTTCTGGGTGATCCAGAGAAATACGCACCCCACGCCAACCTAGAAATGGGTTCTCTTCCTCAATCGGGAAGTAGGGCAAATCTTTATCGCCCCCTATATCAAGGGTTCTCATGGTGACAGGGCGCGGTGAAAACGCCACCAGCTGTTCGCGATAAATAGCGACTTGCTCATCCTCGGTTGGAAAGCTTGAGCGCAATAAAAAAGGAATTTCCGTGCGGAACAGACCAACGGCCTCAGCGCCACTTTTGAGCGACATCATGGTGTCTTGGCGCAAGCCAGTGTTTACCCACAGCGAAAAACGAAAACCGTCTGGTGTAATACAGGGAATATCGCGTAGTTTTTGTAAATCTTTATTGAGTATTTTCTCTTCGCGCTGTCGCTGGAGGTAGGAGCGGCGCAATGTGCGGGTTGGACTACTGATCACGTCTCCGGTGAAACCATCAACAATAAGCTCCTCACCCTCAAGTTCAGCCCAAGGTAAATCGATGGCCCCCATCACCGTCGGAATACCTAACGCTCGACCCACAATTGCCATATGCGAATTACTCGAACCCTTGAGGGAGATAATGCCCACCAACCGGTTGACTGGAATATCCGCTAAGGCGGTAGCAGATAAATCCTCGCCAACCAAAACTACCCGCCGTGGCATTGGCGTCTCTTCCTTCAAATTACTCTGTAAATACCCTAGTACGCGCTTGCCTAGATCATTGACGTCCGCCGCTCGCTCGCGCAGATAGGGATCATCCATTTGGCGAAAAGTACGCACGTGCTTCAGTATCACCGAACTCCACGCACTCTGCGCAGTTTGACCGGCGTTAATTGCGGCAATCACCTCTCCGCCCAGTGAGCTGTCATCAAGCATACGGATATAGACATCAAATAGGGCGAGCTCCTCAGAGCTGAGTTTATTGACCAACCCAGCACCGAGATCGCGCATATCATTTTTAGCTGCTGCTAGCGCTGAACGAAAGATATTGACTTCGCCCTCAGGGTCATTAGTAAAACGCTCTGGTACCGACCTTAGGTCGGTGCTTGAAGCGACTCTTACGACGCGCCCAATACCCACCCCCGGCGAACTGGGGATACCACGAAAGATCGCCTCACGGCTTTTGCCTCTGCCCGCGGACGCTAACTTACGCAGTGCACCTGTGGCCTCGGCATGGGCAATAGCACCCGATAGCTGGGCACAAACCGTGACCACAAAAGCCTCTTCCTCCGAGGCAAAACGACGCTGAGTTTGTTGCTGCAATACCAACACCCCAAGAACCTTGCGGTGATGAATAATGGGTACCCCTAGAAAGGAGTGAAAGGGCGATTCACCCGTCTCCTCAAAGTACGCAAAATTTGGATGCTGATCAGCGTCCTCGAGATTGAGCGGCTCTTCTTTAGCTGCCACCAAACCAACTAGGCCTTCGCGCATGGCTAATCGCACCTTGCCGATAGATTGCTCTCGCAATCCTTCAGTGGCCATTAATACATAACGCTGATCACTTTCATCAAACAGGTAGACTGAGCAAACCCCAGCTTGCAATGCTGCGCGAACTTCTTTAACAATAATGGTCAGTACTTCAGACAAGCTTCGAGCGCTGTTGACCTCTTGAACAATGGTTCTCAATGAGCCAAGCATATTCATCGACGATCCCGCGCAAGCTTTTCAAATCGGGCATTAGCTGGTGCAAATTCAGTCAGGGCATTGCGATAAACATTGCGTTTAAATGACACTACAGACTCAATTGGATACCAATAATTGACCCACTCCCAACCGTCAAATTCTGGGTTGCCGGTGGCATCGAACCGAACTTTGTCGATATTTCCGGTCAGCTGCAAAAAAAACCATTTCTGCTTTTGCCCCACGCACAGTGGCTTAGAATGTTTGCGCTGCATTTGTGGTGGAATATTATAGCGCAGCCATTTTTTAGATCGCTGAATAATTTTGACATCAGTGGATTCGAGACCTACTTCCTCATACAGCTCTCGATAGAGCGCCTGCTCAGCTGATTCACCTGGGTTAACACCACCCTGTGGAAACTGCCAAGCCTTTTGTCCCAAGCGCTTAGCCCAAAATACCTTGCCTTTACCATCGCTGATGACAATAGCAATGTTAGAGCGAAAACCATCCTTATCAACCACGGCGTCTGTCCCATTTTAAGTCCATTAATATCCACATATTGTTCCATAGTCTCTGCGTAGCGGCAATTTTCTCTTGAGACCATCTTACATCATCGCTATCCTGCCCGATTATTCATACACCTTTTTATTGCCGCAGGATTTCTATGGCTCTTGCCATCTTCGATTTAGATAACACGCTGATAGCCGGCGACAGTGACCATGCTTGGGGAGAATTTTTAGTCGCCAAAAACCAAGTCGATGGCGATTATTACCGCGCGATGAATGATCGCTTTTATGCCGATTATGAGGCTGGCCAGTTAGATATTTTCGCCTACTTAGCCTTTTCATTGAAACCGTTGGCCGCTATAGCACCTCAGCAATTGACGCAGTTGCATCTTGAGTTTATGCAGCAAATTATTGCGCCTATGCGCTTAAGCAAGGCGGACAGTTTGATCACTAAACACCGTGATGCCGGCGACCGGCTGTTGGTCATCACCTCCACTAATCGCTTTATTGTTGAGCCTATCTGTCAGGCTTTGGGCATCCATGAACTATTGGCAACAGAGCTAGAAATAGTGGATAACCGATATACCGGCAAAATTATAGGCACACCAACCTACCAAGAGGGTAAAGTGGAGCGCCTAAATCAATGGTTACAAGACAATAATGTTACCAGCGATGGCAGTTATTTTTACTCTGATTCCATCAATGACCTACCATTGCTCTTGCAGGTAAGCCATCCGGTGGCAGTAGACCCCGATCCAGCTCTGCGCCAAGAGGCAAAAAATAGAGGATGGCAAATCCTCTCCTTGCGAGATTGATATAATTCTGACATCACGCCGACAAGGTAACTTGGGCGGGCATAAGAAGTAGAAATAAAAAAGCCCCAGTAAAGACTGAGGCTTGCCGTCACTCCTAAGACTTAGGATTCTTCAACAATAGCCTGATAGCCGTCGGCATCTAGCATATCTTCTAGTTCGTCAGCGCTTGCAACCTTGACTCGGAATAGCCAGCCATCGGCATAGGGGTTGCTGTTCACTGTTTCCGGCTCGTCCTCCAGCACAGGGTTGATCTCAACCACCTCTCCGGTAACCGGCGAGTATATATCCGAGGCAGCTTTGACCGATTCAACCACTGCTACCTCGGCACCAGCATCCACTGCTGCGCCCGTTTCTGGGAGCTCGATATAAACGATATCACCCAGAGCTTCCTGAGCATGGTCAGTAATACCGACGACGACAGTTCCATCACTGTCCAGTCTTGCCCACTCATGGCTACTCGCATATTTCAATTCTGCGGGAAGATCGCTCATAGTTTTCTCCTAAACTTACTCTGTTGATGGTGCTTTTGATTTGTCACATAAGGACCCTTAAAACTTAGGGCGCTTATTCTACTGAGGATTAGCTAAAAAGTTAACGCTATTTAAAACTCTAATCGCTATTCCCAAACTATCAACGACAATTCGCGGGGATGAGGTTCAAACAGCCCGTTGTTTAAAGCTAACCTATCTGCCCGAGTGGACCTGATACTACCTCTTTAAAGCCGGATATCTAAAGCAGGCTCATTGAGTGCCGCTAACTGCTCTCGCAATATCAAAATATGTTCACTCCAATATCGAGGGGTATTAAACCAAGCAAAGGCACGAGGAAAAGCCGGATCCGACCAGCGCCTAGCAATCCAAGCACTATGATGCATAATTCTCAACGTACGCAATACCTCAATCAGTTGTAACTCACGATAATCAAAATCATAAAATTCACTGTATCCCTCAATAAGCTCGATCATTTGCGACCGCTGCTCCTGTCGATCACCTGATAGCAGCATCCATAAGTCCTGAACAGCAGGCGCCATACGCGCATCATCAAAGTCGACAAAGTGCGGGTTATCATCACGGCATAAAATATTACCTGAATGGCAATCACCATGGACCCGAACCCTGTGTAACGGCCCATAGTTTGCCAGAATCTGCTCAATGGTTTTTAGCAAGTCCAAGGCAAGCGAATCATAGGCTGGACTCAATTCAGCCGGCATAAATTGCTCACTAATTAACCGATAAGAACGCCAACCAAAAGTGTCAATATCAAGCGCCGGTCTATGCTCAAAAGGTTGCATAGCGCCAATGCCATGGAAACGCCCTAGCAAACGTCCGAGAATAAAAAGATTGTCGAGATTATCCAGCTCCGGGGCCCGGCCGCCCTTGCGCGGATACAGCGCAAATCTGAAGCCCCGATAATGGTTTACTGACTCGCCCTCTGAGTTAACCAAGGGGCAGACAACCGGCAACTCCTGCTCCTGTAATTGAAAGCAAAACTTATGCTCCTCAGCAATTTGCTCATCAGACCAGCGTGCTGGACGATAGAACTTCGCAATCATTGGCGTTTGGCCTTCGATACCAACTTGATAGACTCGATTTTCATAGCTATTAAGGGCAATAAAACGGCCATCAGAGGCATAGCCCTGACTTTCAACTGCATCGATTAATAGATCGGGAGATAACGCCTCAAAGGGATGTATATCTAGGTCTGTCATAAATTACCCATCCCTCAGTCGAACGTTGGTTTTGCCCGCATGGTTTTCTTTTGACCATGCTGCTTTTTCTTATCCATTCGCCTTAACTGTGAGCTCCTAGTTGGCTTGGTCGGTCGGCGCACTTTTGGATTATGCGTCACTGATTGCAATAATTCCTGCAGGCGCTGCAACGCCTCAATGCGATTTTTATCCTGACTGCGATAGCGTTGCGCCTTGATAACCACGACCGCATCTTTGTTAATACGATGATCATTTAACTTCAGCAGACGTTGTTTATACATAGGCGGTAGCGAAGAGGCATGAATATCAAAACGCAGATGAATCGCTGAGGCTACCTTATTGACATTTTGTCCGCCCGGCCCCTGAGAACGAATGGCGCTAAAGTCGATCTCGGCATCCGCAATAGAAATCGTACTAGTGATAAAAAGCATCAGGCTGTGGGCTCAGTGGCCGACTCGACAAAAGTAAACCGCGGCATCGTCTTGCCATCAACCTCAACCGTCTCAATAAACATGCTCAAAGGTCTTATCCACAGACTATAGTCACCATAAAGGGGTCTGTAGACCACATATGGCTCTTCCGTCTCGCTATGTGTGGCAACCCCCAATACCTCATAGCGATTGCCTTTATAATGTCGGTAAACTCCATTATCTATACTCATACAAACGCCTTATGATTTTGCGCACACGCGAGTCTGACAGCGAACATGATCAGACAGAATTAACTCTAATTGATCGCCGATAGCTAATGGGCCAACCCCCGACGGTGTGCCCGTGAGAACCAAATCACCGGGCATTAGCGTGAAAAACTGACTGATATAGACCAGTAGGGGCAATACAGGCGTCAACATATCCGCACTAGTACCATCCTGTCGCACATGATGATTTTGAATCAACTGAATATGTAATTGTTGCAAATCATCAACTCTATCGAGACTCACAAAATCGGATACTGGGCAGGCGCCGTCAAAAGCCTTGGCCTTTTCCCAAGGTAAACCATTGTCTTTAAGTTGCTGTTGAAGATCGCGCAGAGTCAAATCTAATGCCAGACCGACGCCAGCAATCGCAGACTGGGCCTGTTGCTGGTCACAATCGGCCTTGATTGTCTGACCAATCAAAATACTGATTTCGGCCTCAAAGTGACAATCTCCCTGTTGGTCTGGCACCTCGAACCGTTCACTGAGTTTAACAACCGAAGTATTTGGCTTGATAAATAACACGGGCTCCGTGGGAATGGGGTTATTTAGCTCTCTGGCATGGGCTGCGTAATTTCTGCCAACACAGACAACTTTACCCACGGGCAAGTCCACAGCCGTACCGTTCACTTTATGTTGGTAACCCAATGATGGCTCTCCTTTGTGTGCCTAACTGTTACCGCGCATGATCAATGCCAACGAGTTAGACAATAATTGGTTTGTTATCGTGCAAATAGAGAGCGCCTTTAACAATCCGGTAAATGATCCAAATGGTAACCATGCCGCTAGCAACCCAACCCAGCAACACTAGCCAAAACAAGAAAGCCAACAAGTACCACAGCAGTCCGTACCAAAACGTATTCAGCTGCCAACGGAAATGGCTCTCGAGCCAAGTGTCGCGAACTTCACTGCGCTTAAAATAGTTAATCATTAGGGCAGCAATACAGGTCAATCCACCAGTCACAAACCCGAGCGCCTGCAACACATAAACGAGCAAGGCCAAATGCTTAAATTGGCTCTGAGAATCATGATTCTGCGGTTCAGTTACCTGTTCATTCATTGGTCATCCTCGGTAGATTTCTATTATCGGTCGATCATATCGTCAGTCAAATAGCTTCCCTGGATTGAGGATAGCGTTGGGATCAAAAGCTTGTTTAATCTGTTTCATCAACGCTAACTCCAATGGCGAACGGGAATATTGCAAATAATCTTTCTTCAACAAACCAACACCGTGCTCGGCACTAACGCTGCCCTCATACTTGGCCAGTAATTGGCCTATTTCCGCACTGACCGGCACACAGCACGCAATAAATTCGTCATTAGTTAAGGTTTCTGGCTTGAGTATATTGAGGTGTAAGTTACCGTCACCAATATGGCCATACCATACCAACTCGAAATCTGGATAGCGATCTGCAACCAGCTCCTCTACTTCACGCAAAAATGCGGGCATACGAGAGACCAACACCGAAATATCATTTTTATAGGGCTGCCAGTGCCATAGCGTTTCAGAAATGTCCTCTCGCAGTTTCCATAATGCCTCTGCCTGAGAAAGGCTCTGGCTTAATACGCCATCATGCACCCATCCTCGCTCGACCGTCAGCTCAAATAGCGCCATAACCTGATCCATAACCGCCTCGTTGACAGACTCGAACTCCAGTAGCGCATAAAATGGTGTCTGCGTTGCAAAGGGAACGGCATGGCCCATGTGTGCGCTAACCTTATCCAGTGCCGACTGGGTGAAAAACTCAAACGCGCTGAGGTCAATTTGCGCGCTAAAAGTACTCAGTACGTCGAGGATCGCAGGAAAACTATCCACCCCCAACACCAATACAGATGACTCCGCCGGCGGTCTTGTCAGCTGAATCGTCGCCTCACAAATCAGACCTAATGTTCCCTCTGAACCGATAAACAAATGGCGGAAATCGTATCCTGTATTATTTTTCACCAGCCCTTTATTGAGCTCGAGAATATCACCTGCACCATTGACTACCTTGAGTCCCATAACCCAATCTCTGGTCATGCCGTAGCGAATGACTTTGATACCGCCCGCATTGGTGGCAATATTGCCGCCAATCTGACTCGATCCAGTGGAGGCAAAATCGACCGGATAGAACAGTCCCTGCTCAGCCGCATAATCCTGTAAATTGGCTGTAATCATTCCGGCTCCCACCGTTACACAGCGATCTAAAGGATTAAAATCTACCACTTGATTGAGGCGATCCATAGCCACCACAACCTCTCCCTCTTTTGCCACAGCGCCACCACTAAGCCCAGTTCTTCCGCCCGAGGGGACGATAGCTAAGTTGCATTCATTGGCCAAACGGACTACCTGCTGAACTTCATCTATCGAGCCCGGAAGCACAACAGCACAGGGGCTAGCCTGCCAGATAGTTGTGCGATCAACGCCAAATCGCTGTAGGTCACTAGCATCAAGCAACACTCGCTGATCGCCAACAATCTCCTTTAAGCGCGCGATTATCTGCTCCGATAACATTCGGATATCCTCATTATGTCGCTGGTCAATACGATGGTTTGGTAACTAGCCATGGTACCATAGGCTACTTATTTTTGACCGCCCAAAGGGCCTGATCAATTATGCTCAATTTCTCTCTTGGCAAACAAAAAATTAAAATTTTGTTGCTCGAAGGCGTCCACCCATCAGCCGTCGATAAGTTTAAGGCGGCTGGCTACAACAATATTGACTACTATCCGGCAGCGCTTCCAGAGACCGAATTACTCAGTAAAATAGCCGATGCGCATTTTGTTGGTATTCGCTCACGTACTCAGTTAAATGCCCAAGTCTTCGCTGCAGCCAAAAAGCTAATTGCGGTGGGTTGTTTTTGCATCGG
>JBNAAJ010000035.1:0-14588 GCA_049631145.1 Porticoccaceae bacterium | reverse complement strand
GCGGCAGTAAGAGGCAATGCAATAACAATCAGTAAAGCGATTGATAACAACGCCAAGGTAACCTTCGATAGACCCATCACTTTACCTCCGGCATTGATAATATATTTTTCTCACCAAGTTAGCGTCGTTCAGCTCGGGCCCGACAGGCATCACCAAACGCAGTAAAAATGGCCTTATAGAAATCATTTTCCTGCACCTGCCACTCTGGATGCCATTGCACAGCCAGTGCAAATTGCTTGGCATCAGTTACAGAAACCGCTTCAACTAAACCATCCTCTGCCACAGCTTCCACAGACAGACCCTCTGCCAACCGATCAATACCTTGACCATGAACAGAGTTAACTAGTGGATTTTGTTCATCTTGCAACCCAGACAATATACCACCGGCCTGCAGCGCTACCCTATGTGACAAACCATACTGCACTTCTACCGCAGCCGCTTTATCCTCACGATGATCCAACATACCCTCGACTTCATGCACACGCTGAAATAGGCTACCGCCCATGGACACATTAAGCTCTTGGAGGCCCCGACAAATACCTAACACAGGAATCTCCGCGGCAATAATTCGCGGTATTAAAGATAAGTTGGTTTTATCTCGCTCCGGGTCACGCTCATCTTCGCCTGAGGCCGGCTGCTGACCATAATAATGGGGCTCAATATTGCTGTAGCCGCCCGTTAGCAAAACACCATCAATGCGTATCAATAGCTCCTGCAGAGCGAGATCATCAACTAACGCTGGCAAAATAAGCGGCGTACATCCCGCTCCTCTGGTAACAGCGGTTAAATATTTCTCACCGGCAGAATGTGACGGGTGTAGCCCATTAAGGCTTCGGTCAGCGGTAACAAGTACCAGTGGTGGTTGGGCAATTGGCAATTTAATCTGCTCCGCTTATCATTTGTCTCTTACAGCGTAACAGAGCCTAAAAACTTCGCCAATAACCCTAAAAGGGCTAGAGCGTAATTTATATCTATTACTGCGATATGGCAGTGGCATGACGCTAATTGAACGTTTACTATGCGGCGCGGATAAGTGTTTTCTTAGCTTATTAAGTAAACTCTTCTGCCAGCACCCTAACACTGAATCAATCGTGCAAAGAGAGACAATCGATGAATATTGACGGCAAAGCCGTAGCGCAAGAACTACGCCAATCATTAGCAATTGAAGTAAAGCAACTCAAAGATGAGCGAGGTATTACGCCTGGCCTAACCGTGATACTGGTGGGCGAAGATCCAGCCAGCCAAGTCTACGTGCGCAACAAAGTGCGCCAAACTAAAGAAGTCGGCATGATCAGTAATGAAATCAGACTGACCGCAGATACCAGTCAGCAGGCGCTGCTAGATGAACTCGACAAGCTGAATAAAGACCCCGCAGTCCATGGGATCTTGGTGCAGTTACCACTGCCCAAGCATATTGATGAAGCATTGGTGATTGAGTCAATACTGCCAGAAAAAGATGTCGATGGTTTTCACCCGATGAATTCAGGTCGGTTGGCCAATGGCGATGCTGCTGCATTGGTGCCTTGCACACCTCAAGGCTGCGTAATGTTGGCGAAAAAGCATCTTGGCGATAATCTCTCGGGCAAACATGCAGTGATCGTAGGCCGTTCAAATATTGTTGGCAAGCCAGTGGCACTGCTACTACTGCAGGAAAACTGCACTGTTACTATTGCTCACTCACGTACGGAAAATCTAACCGATCTCTGTGCCAGCGCTGATATTTTGGTTGCCGCTGTTGGCCGACCGGAAATGATTAAAGGCGACTGGGTAAAACCTGGTGCTACGGTGATTGATGTCGGTATTAACCGCATTGCTACAGAGGATGGCAAAGGTCGTCTGGTAGGTGATGTTGACTTCGCAGAAGCCGAGGCTATCGCCGGTGCAATAACACCAGTACCTGGTGGCGTTGGCCCTATGACAATTGCCTGCCTATTAAAAAATACCGTTGAAGCAGCGCGTCGTTTCGGCTGACTAGCAAAATAATAAAATCAGAGGCTCCGGCAATTATAGCCTCTGATAAAGTGGACATTTAGGTCGGAGAGTATTATGAGTCATTCATCCTATGATGCTGTCATTATTGGCGGCGGCCACAATGGTCTTGTGTGTGCCTACTACCTTGCCAAGGCGGGTCTGAGTGTCCGCGTTTGTGAGCGACGATCTATTGTCGGTGGTGCCGCCGTTACGGAAGAATTTCATCCTGGCTTTCGAAATTCACTGGCTAGCTACACCGTCAGCCTGCTCAACCCTCAAGTGATTGCAGATATGAATCTTAAGCATCATGGCCTGCAGATCATTAAGCGACCGATTTCTAATTTCTTGCCTATCGACAATAGTCGCTATTTAAAGCTTGGCGGCAGTCTTGAGCGCACCCAAGAGCAATTTCGCAAATTTTCAGCCCGCGATGCCGAGCGACTGCCTGAATATTACGATCGTATTGAGGCTGTAGCTGATGTGCTTAGAGATATTAGCACCAAGACACCACCTAACCCCAAGCGCGGGCTAAGAGCCGCGCTTCAAGCCGCACTGCAACTTTGGCCTGTCGCCAAAGGCAGTAACCAACTCCATCGAGATGTCTATGATCTTTTCACCAAAAGCGCACGCAGTTTTCTCGATGGTTGGTTTGAAAATGAGCATATTAAAGCGATCTTTGGCTTTGATGCTATCGTCGGCAACTATGCCAGCCCCGACACCCCCGGCTCAGCCTATGTCTTGCTGCACCATGTGTTTGGTGAGGTCGATGGTGAAAAAGGCGCTTGGGGACATGCTATTGGCGGCATGGGTGCGATTACTCAAGCCATGCGCCAAGCCTGTGAACAAGCTGGGGTAACAATCTCTACCGATAGCCCAGTCGATAAGGTGTCTGTTAGTCATGATGCCGTCACCGGGGTCAGCCTAGCCAATGGCGATAATATTACGGCAAAAAGGGTCATCGCTAACGTCAATCCAAAAATGCTCTATGGCCAAATGTTTGCCGAAGGTGATCTGGATCCAGAGTTTGTCCGCCGTATGGATGGCTATAAAAATGGTTCAGGGACATTTCGCATGAATGTGGCGTTATCGGAATTACCCGATTTTACTGCCCTGCCTGGCAAGCAGGTCGCCGAGCATCATCAATGCGGTATTGTTATCGCACCAACCTTGGATTATATGGACCAAGCCTATGTCGATGCCAAACAAAATGGTTGGTCGAAACAGCCGATAGTAGAGATGCTGATTCCGTCAACATTAGATGACTCACTGGCACCAGCGGGCCAGCATGTAGCCTCATTATTCTGTCAACAGTTCTCGCCAACACTACCCGATGGCCAGTCTTGGCATGACGCTCGTGAGGCAGCAGCGGAGACAATCATTGATACGATTACCGCCCATGCACCCAATTTCCGTGATGCTATTGTTGGCAAAGTGATGCTATCGCCACTAGATCTGGAGGAAAAACTGGGCCTTATTGGGGGTGATATTATGCACGGGGTAATGACATTGGATCAGATGTGGGCCGCTCGCCCATTGATGAATCATGGTGACTATCGCGGCCCGCTGAAAGGCTTATATATGTGCGGCGCTGGCAGCCATCCTGGCGGCGGTGTTACCGGACTCCCCGGCCGCAATGCGGCACGGGAAGTGCTTAAGGACGGCAAATAGTCGCTGTTTAATGCAGATTCATCATGGCTAATAACAGCGTTTGTGGTTGCTCTAAATACTGCTTCCAAAGCTTATTGAACCGAGCAATTGTGCCGCCATCAATAACACGGTGATCGCCAGACCAACTCACGGTCATAATACGGCGAGATACGACATTATTGTTATGATCAAATCGCGGCAGTTGCTGAATCTTACCAAGCGCGACAATCGCCACTTCCGGTTTATTAATAATTGGGGCGGCAGCCGTTCCACCTATGGCGCCGATATTGGAAATAGTCACAGTGCCACCAGAGAGATCAGCTGGATCAATCACACCATTGCGGGCTGCCGTAGATAACCGGTTTACCTCACGAGCCACATCCAATAGACCCAACTGTTGAACGTTCTTAATATTGGGTACCAGCAAACCGGTTTTGCCATCAACAGCCATACCGATATTATGGCTACTTAAATAAGTGAGCTCGGTAAATTCCTTATTAGCGCGACTATTGATAATGGGAAATTGATTAATCGCCAATGACAACGCTTTGATAAATAAAGGCATTAGCGTGATTTTCAACTCATCTGTGCCGTAGGACTGCACAAGAGTAGCACGCAACTCGACTAGTTCGGTGACATCCAGCTCCTCGATAAAAGTGAAATGAGGAATACTGGACACCGATTCTGCCATGCGCTCTGCCATGATTTTGCGCACACCTTTTATCGGTTCACAACGATCCTGATTCTTATCTTGGTTCTGTGTTGCTTGGTTTGATTGGGCGGCAAGATAGGCCAATACATCTTCTTTAAGCACCCGCCCCTGCTTACCAGATCCAGCAATATGGCTGAGGTCAATACTGTGCTCACGCGCCATTTTGCGCACCGCCGGTGTGCTCAGTACTTTGCCATGACTATTTATACTGTTTGTGTCTGCCGTTATCACTGTTAGTTTTGGTTCAGCAACCGTTGCACCGTTGGCCTCAACTGGCGGCTTAACTGCAACTGATTGAGCCTCTTCTGCTTTAGATTCTGGGTCTTTGGTCTCTGTTTCGCCATCAATCTCAATAGCAAATAATGGTTGATGTACCGCTGCAGTATCTGATTCCTGATAATAAAGCTTGGTCACACGCCCGTTATACATCGAGGGAATTTCAACAATCGCTTTATCGGTACTGACATCAACAACAATTTGATCTTCCTCAATCTGATCGCCCTCCTTGACCTTCCACTCAATAACCTCGCACTCAACAATGCCTTCACCTATATCCGGCAATATAAAATCTTTATTCATTATTAACTCCGATCAAAAATTGCAGGTGGCTATAATGGCTTCAAAAATCTTTAGATGGTCGGGCAGATACTGTTGTTCGTGGACAAGCGGAAAAGGGGTATCAAGTCCCGTTACTCGAGCGATAGGCGCCTCTAAATTAAGGAAACAATACTGTTGAATAGTGGCGGCTATTTCGCCAGCAAAGCCACCGGTGAGCGGTGCCTCATGGCTAATCAGTAAGCGCCCAGTTTTAGTGACTGACTTAATCACCGCGTCGCGGTCCCAAGGTAGCAGTGAGCAGAGGTCAATCACTTCACAGCTAATACCCTGCTCCGCCGCCAAATCTGCGGCCTTGTTAATCTGCACCATCTGTGCGCCCCAGCCGAGCAAAGTAATATCGGAACCCTGCCGAGACACCTCGGCAACACCCAGTGGCAGCTCATAGTCACCCTCTGGCACCTGCCCTACCGAGGCACGGTAAATCGCCTTGGGCTCAAAGAAAATCACTGGGTCTGGATCGCGGATAGCCGACAACAATAGTCCTTTGGCCTGATAGGCATTGCTTGGAATAACCACTTTTAGCCCCGGCGTATGACAAAAATACGCCTCTGGCGACTGAGAATGATAGAGGCCGCCATCGATGCCACCACCATAGGGGGCTCGGAATGTAACACCACCACAGTTAAATTCATCGCCACTGCGATAGCGAAATTTAGCTGCTTCATTCACAATTTGATCAAAGGCAGGAAATATATAATCGGCAAACTGAATCTCAGCGACGGCAATCGACCCCTGAGCTGCCAAGCCAATGGCAAATCCCGCAATCCCTTGCTCAGAGAGCGGTGTGTTAAAACAGCGCGCCTTATCATATTTTTTTTGCAGATTACTGGTCGCTCTAAAGACGCCACCAAATTCAGCAACATCCTCGCCAAAACAAACCACACGCTGATCACTGGCCATCGCAATATCGAGACCGCTATTAATGGCCTGTAGCAAGTTCATTTTGACCGCTTTAGACTCATGGCCTATCTCTCTTAATGTTGAATCAGTCATGCTTAACACCCGGCATGTCCGACATAGCGATCTGGGTATTTGTCGATATGCGCTTGCAGGTGCTGAAATTGCTCAAGTAAATGAGCTGGCGTGGTCTTGTAGACATCAGTCACTAGGCTACTCAGTGGCTGCTTATCTCGCTTTTCCGCTAGCTTCAGTTCAGTGAGAATCTCTGAACGATAGGTTTCCTGTAGTGCCTTATCTGCCTTTTCATCCCACCAATGCTGTGCAATTAACCAATTTTTCATGCGTTCAATGGGATCCAACTGGCGCCACTTATCCTCCTCTTCGCTACCGCGATATCCACTGGGATCATCAGACGTTGAGTGAGCAGCGAGGCGATAGCTCATCGTTTCAATCAACACCGGCCGCTGTTCTTCAATGGCGATCTTTCGCGCTTCAGTAGCCGCCCCATATACGGCTAAAATATCGTTACCGTCGACACGAATAGTTTTAATCCCATAACCTAAACCACGCGGCGCAATGCCATCGGTGGCAAACTGCTGAGAGGCAGGCGTTGAAATCGCATAACCATTGTTGCGTACCACAAACACCACTGGGCAATGCAACACAGCGGCCATATTTAAACCAGCATGAAAGTCACCTTCTGATGCAGCGCCTTCACCAAAATAACAGACCGTGCAGGCATCCCGACCTTTAAGCTTTTGGCCATAGGCATAACCTGCAGCCTGGGGAATCTGAGTGGCTAGCGGCGAACTAATAGTCATCATATTTAATGCGCGGCAACCATAATGGACCGGCATCTGACGGCCTTTGCCTAGATCATCAATATTGCTAAATAGTTGATTCATAAACTGGGCAGTGCTAAATCCGCGATAACGCAATGCCACCTGTTCACGATACTGCGCCATCACCATATCCTGCGTATCAAATGCAGCAATGGTGCCCGCTACTGACGCCTCTTCACCAACACAGGTCAAGTAAAAGCTCAAACGTCCTTGACGCTGAGCACTCAGCATGCGCTCATCAAATAGTCTGATATAAAGCATATCGGAATATATCTTCCGCGCATGATCGCGCGACAGTTCAGGCGCATTAGCACCCTCAATGAGGCTACCGTCCTGATTTAGAATCTGTAGTTTAGGAATAGTGACAGACGAATCGTCAAGAAACTCTACAACCGCCTTATCAGTGTTTATTGTTTTGGCTAGTTTTAGACTCATATTGCATCTCCAGAAATCCATTTACGGAGCCAAAGTTGTTACCCCAATTAGGCTCCTATGCTCAGTGTTTAAATTAGCATGTAAATTACGAGAGAATCCTGCCAAATTGCGGCAAATAACGTGCAACAGAGAGACTATTATTGCTCTTTACCAGCTTGTATTAGTGATAAATTGCGCTTATTAAAGAAAATTGGTACACAAGGTTACTGATCATCGATATCCTAGCATTTGATTAATAAGCAGGCCTGTAGTTAAAGCAGGTTCTGGTAGAGTTGCTTTAAGCCCTACTAACCATAATATAACCGCTCTATTAAAGGGCGCACTGAGGTCGCCGCTATGGACTACAACCTGGATAATATTGACTGGAAAATCCTAACGATTTTGCAATCTGACGCCGCTATTGCCAATATCGACTTGGCCGAACAGGTCTGCCTATCACCCTCCCCCTGCTCGCGCCGAGTGAAAAACCTTGAACGACTTGGCTTTATCAGCCGCCGCGTCACATTGATTGACCCACAGCGCGCTGGTCTACCAGTAACAGTATTTGTGCAAGTCACCTTGCACCATCAGATTAAAAAAGATCTTGATCGCTTTGCCACTCAAGTGACGCAATGGCCCGAAGTTATGGAATGTTATTTAATGACGGGAGACTTCGACTATTTAATGCGCGTGGTAACACCGGATTTGCAGGCCTATCAAACCTTTCTCGATGAAAAACTCACTGCGGTCGAGGGCGTAGAACATATTAAGAGTAGCTTCTCTCTGAAACCGATTTGCTATAAAACTGAGCTACCACTGGGTCATATGGTTTAAATAATATCCAGTGACATCTGACCAAGGGAAGGATGCGAACTAGCAAAGGCTGTGCGCGCCAAGCGGATTTTTTCACTCTGATCCTCAGTGCTATTGGCAATTTCGTCCGCAATTGCCAACCTATGACGCAGACCCGCCTGATTGGCCACTTGAATAGTCAGCCCAGGTCGAGCATTTAATTCCAGTAGCATTGGTCCGCGCAATCGATCAAGCACAATATCCGCACCCAGATAACCCAACCCAGCCATATTGGCACAACCGGCCGCCAGTCTGAGTATTCGCGACCAGAAAGGCACTTCCAATTGATAAAATCCAATACCGGTATCCGGATGGGACGATATCACTGCGCTGTGTTGCACAGCTGCGACTGCTTGACCTAGGCCTATATCAATACCCACACCCACAGCACCTTGGTGTAAATTCGCTTTACCATCTGAAGCATGAGTCGCACAGCGCATCATGGCCATCACAGGGACACCGCGAAAAACAATAATACGAATATCTGGCACGCCATCGACGCTAAAATCTTTGAGAATCGGCTCGACATCAATTAGCGCCTCCAGCATGGCCACATCGTTGCGGCCAGCGAGACTATATAAGCCTGCAAGAATATTGGATACATGGCGTTTTACCTCGTCACCACTGATGGTGACGCCACTTGATTTAACAAAGCGATCACCCTCACGACCCACAATCACCAAAATACCTTTACCACCGCTGCCCTGAGCTGGCTTGATAACAAAACTGGAGAGTGACTGTATCTGCTTATCTAGACTGGGCACCTGAAACTGATGCTCCACCGTACCATAGAGCTCAGGCACTGGAATACCGCGATCCAAAGCCGCACTTTTAGTGGCCAATTTATTGTCGGCAATATGGTAATTGATACGCTGGTTATAATTACCAATCAACCCAATATTACGCCGATTCATACCCAGTATACCGAGTGTGCGCAATGCCTTTGGCGATATTAATTTAATCACAGATTAGGGATTTTTCTGAGAGGCAAGGTCGCGAAAACGATACAGTTCCGAGAGCCGGAAACCGGTATATTTGCCCAATAATAAAATCACCCCCAACAAACACAGCATTAGCTCAGGAAAGTTAAAGGTGAGATGTGCAATAATCTGGCTAGACATCACCAAATAGGCGATTACCGCCACGAGTAGACTACCACTACCCTGAATAAGTACTTCTTTACCCCCCTCTTCTTCCCAGAGAATCGACATACGCTCGATTGTCCAAGCAATAATGACCGTAGGAAAAAACGTTACCGTCAGGGCCTGATCTAGCCCCAAGCGATAACTTGTCACTGCCAATACCGCCATCAATAAAATCACCACAATAATCACCGCAGCAACACGAGATACCAATAGTAGATTCAGTCGACTGAGATAGGAGCGAATCCATAAACCGACACCAATTAAACCAAGGAAGATAATTAACCCAACCAGCAAAGTGGTTTGAATAAAAGCCAGTGCAATCAGCACCGGCATAAATGTGCCCGATGTACGAATACCCACTAGTAGCCGCATAAAAACCACGACCAAAGCAGCCACTGGAATTAACAGCAAGCCTTTAAAAATGCCCTGCTGCTCGACAGGCAAGGCATAAACAGAAAAGTCCAAAAGATTGACCTGCTCAGACCGCTGCCCCATACCTACCACGGTCTTGACCGGCAGACTATTACTGACCAGAGCAAACTCTAAACTGGAATCACGACCGCCAACAACCTTGAGGATAGCCTCATCACCACGCTGCCAAATGAAAAAGTTATCTGGCACGCCAATACTGGCTGTTTTGGGATCAAACACAACCCAGCTTCGACCATTATAAATTTCTATCAGCGAACTGAGGGTCTGCCTACGACGACCATCTTCTAATACCAAGCCCCTCAACTGATGAGCGGGAATGCCACGATAGGCTAGAGCATCCATAATCACCATCAGACTATCCTGCTGATAAGAGCCGAGTAAAAACAGGCTATCCTGATCTGGAGACTCCCTTAAAAATTCCTGTAGCAACTGACCGGTAAAACTCTCTCGGTCAGACGATTTTTCTGATAGCCCATCCACCAACCTCTGCATTGCCGCCTGTCTATCCTTTTCCATTAGCGGTCGACGAACTTGCGGTACCGCCTTTTCCGGCAACCCACTGGATTCAACTGCTCGAAAGACCTGTAGCTTGTAATACAATGTAGTGGGCCGGTCGAGACGCTGACGCGTCCATTGCGCAAATCGCTCGCCAACCCCATCACCTTGAAGGGGTTTAATTACCGAAAAACCAAATCCAGAGGAGGCGAAATACTCATCAACACTAGTCCAACCATTCAGCATTTTCGGCAGCTTAAGCTCTACTTCCACAGGATCTGCTTTGGAGGGCTTAAAACTCACTTTAGACTCCACAGTCCATACATCACGGTACTCACCCGGAAATAGCGGGAAGCCCAGATTGGTAGCCTTATACAAGCAAAGCCCCAACCCCACCGCAATCAGCAGAGTCGCAATAATGACGACCTGTACTCTAGAACTGATCATGTCGGTCAATCCAATTACTTATCAATAGTGTGATGGCGACTGACATCAACAATTAGGCTATCAGTCAAGAAATTACGCCCAATCAACATGGGGTATTCAAAGTCACTACGGTCGGTGAGATTCACATCAATATGTGAGCGCGTATTGCCAACGGCTACCCACATTCGCACAACAAAGCGCCGATCACGAAGGCCATTACTTTGCTTAATTAACACACGACGGCGCAGACGCAACTCCTGCCGCACTTGTCTACCAGTCTCAGGTTCAACTAATACAAAGCGCACATAGCGGCGCCCATCTTTTTCAATTAGCTGAATTCTGTCGGCATGGATTGATGTGGTATCTGCACCGGTATCAATACGTGCCTCCATCATAAGTTCAGACCGCCCGACCGCCACCCATTCAACCGCGCCGACAATAGGCAAATGCATTTTACCGGCAGTAGTGGCCATTGGCGGCAGTTCAGCCGGCACTTCTTTAGTCACAATTCGCTCGATCACCTTGGCGGGCGGGCATTGCTGGGGGGTGGTGACAGGCTCTTCTAGCACAGGGCAAAGTGCCACCGGCGGCGGTGTTGGGGACAAAACCGCACAGCCCGAGAGCAGAAAAAGTACTAGACTCTGACTGAATATCGATGAAAATTTAATAGATCTGACCCGATTAACTCTCAGCATGGGTCAGAGTATAACGCTGAAAGGTATTTAAAGCATAACCACAAGAAATATTATCCTATCAGCCTAGACTCCATTAGATCGACATACCTCAAAGATAGAACTAAGGCAGATCATCAACCAACTCACCCTCAACCGGTTCCAGCAGATCCTCACGGTCCACATTCATCGCCAACATAACCGTTGCAGCTACATAGATAGAGGAATAAGTACCAATGCCCACACCAATCATAAGTGCAATGGCAAAGTTGTGGATTAACTCACCGCCAAAGAAAAACAGAGCCAGTAGCACCAGCATAGTGGTTACCGAGGTATTGATGGTGCGCCATAGCGTTTGCGAGAGGGATTCATTGATCACCTCAACCGCGGTCGCTTTGCGAATTTTACGGAAGTTTTCTCGAATCCTATCTGACACCACAATAGTGTCATTAAGTGAATAGCCCACTACAGCCAATACCGCTGCTAATACGGTCAGATCGAACTCCAATCGCGCCAATGAAAATACGCCCAAAGTAATAATTACATCATGAGCCAGTGCCAATACCGCGCCGACAGAAAATTTAAACTGAAATCGAATCGCCACATAGAGCATTACAATAGCCAGCGCCGTTAACATGCCGAGACCACCATCATCGCGCAACTCTTCACCGATCTGCGGGCCAACAAAATCGACACGGCGCAATTCGACCCTATCACCGTCTTCCTGCAATACAGCATAAACGCGGTCGGATAGAGACTGTTCAGGTTGGCCTTGCAGACGAATCAGCACATCAGTCTCAGCACCAAAATGCACCACTACCGGGTTATCAAACCCTGCCGCTTCAAGCTTATCGCTTAAAACACCAACATCGGCGGGTTGTTCGTAACCCACTTCAATTTGCGTACCACCGGAAAAATCCAGCCCCAATACCAACCCTTGCACAGAGAGTGACCAGATCGAGACCACCAGCAAAACAGCAGAACAAACCACCGCGATTTTGCGAAAAGCCATAAAGTCATACACTTTTAAATTTGTCATGGCGCTCTCCCTAAATCCAAAGCTTATCAATTTTGCGGCCACCGACCACGGCATTGACCAATCCGCGGGTCATAACAATAGAGGTAAACATCGAAGTCAAAATACCGATCGATAGGGTTACCGCAAACCCTTTTACTGGTCCAGAGCCAATCAAGAACAAAATAAACGCCACAATCAGCGTAGTGATATTGGCATCCAGAATAGAGACAAAGGCGCGATCATAACCTGCACTAATTGCCCCCTGAACGGATGAGCCCGCTGCAAGCTCTTCGCGAATTCTAGAAAAGATTAGCACATTGGCATCTACCGCCATGCCCACCGTTAATACAATACCGGCAATACCTGGAAGGGTTAGCGTAGCCCCCAGCAATGACATAAACGCCACCAAAAGGAGCAAATTCATCGCCAGCGCTATATTGGCAAACACACCAAAGCCTTTATAAATCACCAGCATAAACAATAATACTAGCGCCATACCCAAGGTCACCGACTGAATACCCAATTGGATATTTTCAGCACCAAGTGAGGGACCAATGGTACGCTCTTCCACGATATACATTGGCGCTGCCAGCGCACCGGCACGCAGAAGAAGCGCCAACTCGGAAGATTCGCGCTGACCATCAAGACCCGTAATTCGGAATGAGGTGCCCAACTGCCCGCGAATGGTGGCTAGGCTGATAATATTCTTCTCAACGAACGGTACCGGCGTAATCACCACCTCACCATTTTCATCAATAGATTTTTCTAGCTTGGTTTTGTATTCGATAAACAGTACACCTAAAGCGCGACCGATATTATCGCGCGTGGCATAGCCCATTTGCCAACCACCCTTAGCGTCAAGATCAATATTAACCTGAGGGCGGCCATTTTCATCAAAACTAGCACGCGCATCAGTCACATTCTCACCGGTAATCACGGCTTTATTTTCTAAGCGCGCATTGGGGCCCTGTCCCGAGGGCGTGCGAAAATCAAACGTCTCGCCACTGCGACCCTCAGCCTCCAAACGGAACTCAAGATTAGCGGTTTTACCAATAATGCGCTTGGCTTCGGCGGTATCCTGCACACCGGGCAGCTCCACAACAATACGATTTTTGCCCTGCCGCGATACCAGAGGTTCAGACACCCCCAACTCATTCACTCGATTGCGCAGGGAGGTCAGGTTTTGCTTAATTGCATTATCCTCAATTTCCCGCGTTGCCAATTCACTGAGGTTCAATACCAGCGTTAACTCAGACTGCCCCTGCCCTGATTGCGGTTGCAAATCACGGTAGTTGGCACGGACTACTGCAGTGGCGCGATCAATCTGCTCCTGATCGCGAAACTGACCAACTATCTGGCGACCTTTCAGGGCAAAACTGCCGTAGCGGATACGCTCTTCACGCA
The DNA here is from genome assembly GCA_049631145.1 of Porticoccaceae bacterium. Lineage (GTDB taxonomy): Bacteria > Pseudomonadota > Gammaproteobacteria > Pseudomonadales > Porticoccaceae > HTCC2207. The sequence continues at coordinate 1,041 of JBNAAJ010000035.1, read as the reverse complement.
ACTCGGCTTTGATATTTTGCATATCGGCCTCAAGCCTAGTCGCCAATGCCGAGTCAAGATCGACCTCAAGTAAAAAATGCACCCCGCCGCGCAGATCAAGCCCTAGTTTCATCGGCTTGCCGCCCAATCCAACCAACCAGTCTGGAGTAGTAGGCGCTAGATTGAGTGCGACAATATAATCGCCACCCATCTCCGCCTGAATGACTTCTTTGGCACGCAACTGCAAGTCTGCATCGCGCAAACGAATCAGTGCGCTACTGCCATCGGCTTCACCAGCAAAATACTCAATGCCCGCCTCATCTAGAGACTTTTCTACCTTATCTAAAATAACTTGGTCAATTACCATGGCACCACTCTGACCTGACAGCTGCACTGCAGGGTCTGGTGGGTAGAGGTTTGGCGCGGCAAAGAGAAAGCCGAATGCAACGACCAGAAGAACAAGTACATTCTTCCACAGAGGAAACTTATTTGGCATGAGTTAGCTGATCCTGTATTTCAAGCGCGCATTATAGCGACATTAGGGGTTAAATAGGGGCACAAATTTGTATTTAAACCCCAGCGCCCATTTAACGATCCGTAGTCGCCTGCTTGGCATAAAATTCAGCGACAAAATCATCCAGCCGTCCTGCGGCAATCGCCTCACGCAAACCCGCCATTAGAGCTTGATAATAGCGCAGGTTATGAATCGTATTGAGCTGTGCACCAAGCATTTCTCCGCATTTTTCTAAATGATGCAAATAGCCACGACTAAAGTTGGTGCAGGTATAGCAGTCACATTCTGCATCTAACGGGCTGGTATCATGGCGATGCACCGCATTGCGAATTTTTATCACCCCAGTACTGGTAAACAGATGACCATTGCGCGCATTGCGTGTCGGCATAACACAGTCAAACATATCAATGCCTCGACGCACCCCTTCAACTAGATCCGCCGGCTTACCCACGCCCATCAGATAACGCGGCTTATCCGCAGGCATATTATCTGCCAAATGGTCGAGGATGCGGATCATATCCTCTTTCGGTTCACCTACCGACAAACCG
>JBNAAJ010000034.1:0-16450 GCA_049631145.1 Porticoccaceae bacterium | reverse complement strand
TCTTTTCACAAAGATGCAAAGCTAATCGGCTTATCAAGGTGCTATGTATCAGTATGGAAAAAGTCTTACATAGATGATAGTTGCGGATGTTTTTAAGCCAGCGCACTATGGTCCTTGCGTCACTTGGTTGGCCCCGTGTGATGAAGTCGGACCTTTAATGTGTGGGTTTTATAAAAATTCAACTGGTGGTTCGTTTAAAACTATTCCGCTTTCAGTGTTATGAGAGTAACTGACCATAAAAAGTGCTACAAAGTGCAAGGAACTTCGACAAAACAAGCTATTGAGTGGTGGCTAGAATATTTCCAAATTTTAAATAAGCGCACCTAATTGAGTATGTGTGGCTCGGATTTTTATAGGTAAGGAACTGCATGTATATCCGTCATTAGCGAGTGCAGATAAAACTGCAAGGTTCAAGGGTAACCTCAGTTGTTGTGCTGGCAGAGAAATTTTCAATATGGACCGCCTCACTACATAAACTCACTGTGGTCCCCACTGGTGAAACTGTCTCGGTAGAGGATCCCAAGTTGAAATACATTTGCATCTGGGCTTCTTTGTACTCCCTTTCAAAGGCAAGGATATTATGACCGTGATCGAGAAATTTAATAGTTCCCCACTTCATACAGTCGTGTGTGCCGCGCCAGTGCAAAAAGTTGCGATAAAAGTTGAGCACCGAATGTGGATCATTTTCCTGATCAAAAACACTGCGTGTTTTATGCTCAGAAGGAATTGGTAGCCAAGGCGAGGCATCGGAAAAGCCCATATTGGGCATTGTTGGGTTCCATGGTATCGGTGTCCGACAACCGTCACGACCTTTAAAGTCCGGCCAAAACTCAAGGCCGAAGGGATCCTGTAGTTGCTCAAATTCGATGCTCGCCTCAGTCAGACCAAGCTCTTCACCTTGGTAGGTGCAGATGGTTCCACGGAGGCAGCCGAGTAGGGCAATTAATAATTTAGCCACTTTTTCTTGGTTCTGTGGTGGATTAAACGTATTGCCCCATCGTGATACCACACGCGCAACATCGTGGTTGCTTACCGCCCAACAGGGCCAGCTATTACTACATTGTTGTTCCACACTCGCCACTGTTGAGCGGATATATTCAGCGGAAAAATCATCGGCTAACAATTCAAAGTTATAACCCATGTGCAAACGTCTGCTACCGTCGGTGTATTCGGCCATTGTCTTCAAAGAGTCTTCGGAGTTTATCTCTCCCAGAGACATTGTTCCTGGGTAGCGATCTAGGAGGCAACGCAAGCTCTCGATAAACGCTATATTTTCTGGTCGCGTATTATCGAAATAATGATATTGCGCTGCGTAGGGGTTATTCGCAGAAAAACCTCGGCCGGTTCGCTCAGCTACGGGTTTGGGAGGATTACTGCGCAGTTGGCTATCATGAAAACAGAAATTGATTGCATCTAGACGCACGCCATCGACATCGCGTTGCAACCAATACTCCACCTCGGCAAGCATCTGCTTACGGACCTCGGAACAGTGATAATTCAGATCTGGTTGGCTGACAAGGAAATTGTGTAGATAATATTGCCCTCGTACTTCATCCCATTGCCATGCAGACCCACCAAAAATAGACAGCCAGTTATTTGGTGGCTGACCATCTTCTGTTGCATCAGCCCACACATACCAATCTGCTTTCGAGTTGGTTTTGTTCAGGCGGCTCTCTTTAAACCATTGATGTTGATCTGAGGTGTGGCTGAGAACTTGATCAATAATGACTTTAAGATTTAGTTCATGGGCGCGGCGGATTAATGCTTCAAAGTCTTGGTTGCAGCCAAAAATAGGATCCACATTGCGATAGTCACTGACGTCATAACCAAAATCTTTCATTGGTGATTCAAAAAAGGGAGAGATCCAGATTGCTTCTACACCGAGATTGGCGATGTACTCAAGCTTTTCAGTGATACCGGGAATGTCACCAATACCATCGCCGTTACTATCTTTTAAGCTACGCGGATACACCTGATAAATGACTGAGCCACGCCACCATTCATGGGAGAGTTGAGGATTTTGTATGTTACCCATAATGATCTATCGCGTGTCAAAAGTCAGATGTTAGTAGCCTCGTGAACGTATTAAAGCGAAACGATGCCGGTTGTGTCACGGTATGAAACGCTATCTCGAACCTTTGAGGCAACCCTATGCATACCTATTCATTGCTGGAAATTGACTGAAATTTTTTAAACTATGGCAAATAAAATAAAAAAAGTGATATAGAAAACAATGGGTTAAATGTCTTTCTGATGTGGGTAATAAATTTGGCCGTTGTATTGACTGGTAAATGAATACGTATGTAATTGCTTGTGGAGTTTTAATCGCTGACGCTATTCTTGATTGCGTTACAAAACACAAATACATTAACTCTGATGATCGGGGGATTTATGATACATAAGAAAACTTTTCAGCGTTCCAAGCTAGCCACAGGAATCTCTGTGGCGCTCGTTATGTCTGGAGGCCTTTTAGCAACACAGTCTAGCGCTCAGGAAGAAGCGCTGATTGAAGAAGTCATTGTTACGTCGGGCTTCCGCAAAAGCATTATTGATTCAGTCGAGGCTAAACGTAACAGTAGCTCGGTAATCGAATCTATCTCAGCAGAAGATATTGGCAAATTGCCTGATTCAAGTATTGCTGAGTCATTGGCTCGTCTGCCTGGTTTAGCTGCGCAGCGCCTAGATGGCCGCGCTAGCCGAATTACCATACGTGGTTTTGGTGAAAATGAGAGTGCGACTACTTTTAATGGTCGTGAGCAGGTGTCTATCAGTGATAACCGAGGTGTTGAGTTCGATCTCTATCCATCGGAAATCATGGCCGGTGCCGATGTCTACAAAACGCCCGATGCCAGCCTTGAAGCCGAAGGTATTGCGGGTGTTGTCAACATGCGCACTATTCGTCCTCTGGAAGCAGAGCGTCGTCTGCAGTTGAAGGCTGAGCTGGAACATAATGGTCTTGGCAAACTTAACCCTGACGGTGATGACAATGGTGTAAGTGGTACTTTCTCATGGGTCGAGCATTTTGCTGATGAAACTATTGGTGTTGCTTTTGCTTACTCTGCGATGAGCTCGCCCAATCAAGAAAATCGTTGGAATTCATGGGGTTTCCCAGATAAGGATGTCGACGGCACTAACTATGCGATCCTCGGTGGCGCTAAGCCTTTCGTCCGCTCTTCAACGCTTGATCGTGATTCGGCTATGTTGGTGGTCGAAATAGAGCCCAGTGATACGTTACGCATTGTTACTGATGCGCTCTATGTCGACTTCTCAGATCAAAAGATCCTTCGTGGAATTGAAGTTCCTTTTGCCTGGGGTCAGGGCAGTCAAGATCCAGATTCCTTCGTTATTGATTCTGCAAGTGGTCTGATTACATCGGCTGTTACCGAAGGTCAGCGCGTTGTTGTACGCAATGACTATGAAGAGCGTAATGCTAAGCTCAAGTCTTTCGGTTTTAATGCTGAGCTCGATTACAGCGACTCTTTGACCCTTGAATTTGATGTCAGCCACTCGCAGGTTGATCGTCAGATCTATAGCCTAGAAAGCTACGCAGGTACTGGACGTGGTAATGCGGAAGGCGCTCCTGATACCATCGGATATACCCTGAACCCAGGCGGTGCCGGTGCGATTTTTGATCCGGGCCTTGATTACAGCGACAACAGCCTTATCTTGCTTGGTGGTCCATTGACTTGGGGTTGGCAGAGCTCTCTTAACGAGAAGTTTGGGGCGACTGGGACGGACTATGAAAACGCCGCACAGGATGGCTTTCTTAACGCACCTGAGATTGATGATGAACTCACCGCATTGAAGTTTGCAGCCAAGCAGGTAGTCGATGCTGGAGCAATCAGCGATATCGAGTATGGTGTATCTTATCGTGATCGAACTAAGAGTAAGCTGTCTGACGGTTATTTTATGACTCTAACTGCATTTCCTAGTATGTTGCCGGTGCCTACTGAATACGATCTAGGCTCTGTATCTCTAGACTTCATTGGTATGGGCGACATGATCGCTTACAACCCAATGGCGATGATTCGTGATGGACGCTACTCTCTGACTCAAGAGACTGCAAATCATGCGACTAACTCTTGGGAGGTTAGCGAAGAGGTGGTTTCGCTGTTTGCCATGGCTAATATTGATACTGAGTTCGCAGGCATGCCGCTGTCAGGTAATGTTGGTATTCGTTACGTGCGAACTGAGCAGTCTTCGCGCGGAAATGCGGTTGAGCCTGATGGTATTGTTGTACAGAACGTCAGTCATGACTACAACAATATTTTGCCTAGTTTGAATCTGAAGCTGGAGCTTGACGATACTCAGTCGCTACGCTTTGGTGCTGCCAAGACAATGTCTCGCCCACGTATGGACGAAATGAATGCATCATTTAGCGTCACCGCGAGCCCAACGCCAGATGAGAATGGAAACTATATCTCCGCCAACGGTGGTAATACTTCTCTAGAGCCGAAGGAGGCTCTGGGTGTTGATTTGACCTATGAGAACTACTTTAGTGAAGAAGGCTACTTTTCTGTCGCGTTGTTCTGGAAGGATCTCGATCAGTGGATCTTTGATGGTAACAGCCAGATTGATGTTTCAGATTACCTCGCTGCGGCCAATGCCGTGACAGCTAATGGTAGCACCTCTGCTACTGTCTACGGTAAGGTCAATGGCGGTGACGGCACCCTCAAAGGTTATGAGGTTTCTTTGTCGCTACCGCTGAGCATGCTCAGTGAGAGCCTTGACGGCTGGGGCTTGATTGCCAGTCATACTGGGGTTTCGTCTGATATAAACACCCCTGATGGTAACGAATACCAATTGCCGGGTTTATCAGACAGCATTCAGAATGCAACGGTATACTATGAGAAGAATGGTCTGCAGTTGCGAGCGAGTATGCGCAAGCGAGATGACTTTAAAGGCGAAGTATACGGCCTTGGCTTCAGCACCAATCAGGTGGATATTCTCGGTGAGACTATCGTCGATGCGCAGATTGCTTACGACTTTGGCGATGCGGGTATTTCAGGTCTGGAGGGGTTGAGTGTTTATCTGCAGGGTTCTAACTTGACCGATGAGCCCTTTATCTCGACTCAGGGCTCGGCGCTGAAAACCAGAGACTACCAGGAATATGGTAAGAACTATCGTCTGGGCTTTAGCTATATGTTCTAAGTCTGTTTTGGGGCGATCTGCTCTGAAACTTAAACGGTAGTAAACTGAAGCCCCTGCAAGGCATGATCGCAGGGGCTTTTTTTTGGGGAGATGAAGTGAAAACTAAAAAAATACAAAATGTGATTATTGTTGGTGGTGGTACCGCCGGTTGGAATGCGGCCTCGCTGTTGGCGAAAACACTCGGCAAAACAATTAATATCAAACTGATTGAATCCGATGTTATTGGTATTGTCGGCGTAGGTGAAGCAACGATTCCGCCGATAATCAATTTCAATAACGCGCTTGGTTTTGATGAGGCGGATTTTATTCGAGAGACCAATGGCAGCATTAAACTGGGTATTCAGTTTGAGAACTGGAATCGCATTGGTGACAGTTATATGCATGCCTTCGGGAATATTGGTAAAGACTTCCCGTTTTGTAGTTTTCATCATTTTTGGGTTAAGAGTCAGCAGTTGGGCATAAATTCTAACTTCTGGGATTTTTGTCTTAACTATCAGACGGCGATTAAAAACAAGTTTGCTAAGCTGGATATGATCCCTGGTACTAGTTTGGCGGGAACATCTTATGCTTACCATTTTGATGCTAGCCTTTATGCTGCGTATTTACGCAAGTACAGTGAGAAAAACGGTGTCCAGAGACTTGAGGGCATTATCTCTCATACTAATCTGGATTCAGAAACTGGTTTTATTCAGTCTGTAGTAATGGAAAATGGTGAGATCGTCAGTGGCGACCTGTTTATTGACTGCTCAGGATTCCGCGGTCTTCTTATCGAACAGGCACTGCACACCGGTTACGAAGATTGGACCCATTGGTTGCCATGTGATCGAGCGATAGCGGTGCCGACAACCTCAACGGGTGAAATTACCCCGTACACTAGATCGATTGCTCATAAAGCTGGCTGGCAGTGGCGCATTCCGCTGCAGCATCGCACGGGCAATGGTCATGTCTATTGCAGTAGCTATATTGCTGATGATGAGGCAGAACAGACTCTGCTGGATCATCTTGACGGTGAAATTCTCGCTCAGCCAAGAGTGATTCCGTTCCAGACTGGACGCCGCAAGCTGCAATGGAATCGAAATTGCATTGCCTTTGGTCTTGCTAGTGGTTTCCTTGAGCCATTGGAGTCAACCAGTATTCATTTGCTTCAGTCGGGGTTGTTGCGACTAATCAAACACTTTCCGCACAATGGTATCGCTCAATCGGAAATTGATGAATACAACCGTCAGTCGAAAAATGAATTTGAGCATATCCGCGATTTTATTATTCTGCACTACAGACTAAATTCCCGAACTGACAGCCAATTCTGGATAGATCGTCAGACCATGTCGATCCCAGATTCATTGAAACACAGAATTGATTTATTTCAGTCGGCGGGTAAGGTTTTTAAAGAGCATGAGCAACTATTTGCCGAAGTCGCTTGGCAGCAGGTTATGATGGGGCAGGGCGTTATGCCACGAGATTATCATCCGACAGCGGATAGTATTAGTGATGATCAGCTAGAGGGAATGCTGATGGATTTGAAAACCTTAATCGGTTCTACAGTTGATGGTTTTCCTAGTCACAGCGAGTTTCTTGCAAGCTCTTCTCGAGCATCATTTAGGCGCTGATTATAATCATAAAAAAGCATACGTATTCATTCAAATAATCTCTTCGGTTGCGATATCCTTGCCATTAAGATATGCCCTTGGAGTTAAGTATGACCCTGAATAAATTTTTCTTTATTGCAGTTATCGCGTTGTTGGCGGGCTGTGCTGATCAGTCATCTACGCTGTCCGTTAGTTCACCTGACGAGCAGGTTAGTTTCATTCTTCAGGTAAATCAGCAGGGCGGGGTGCATTACTCGGTAAGCAAGTCTGGTGAGCAGATAATTAACCAATCACAGTTAGGTTTTCGTTTTGCCAATGCTGAGTCTTTCGCCAATGGGCTTTCAGTGCGTCTGATAGAGGAGAGAACGGTTGATGAAACATGGGAGCAGCCATGGGGAGAACGACAATTTGTCAGAAACCATTATAGCGAGCAACTGGTTGAGCTTAGTGACGGTATCAGAACGTTGGATTTACGCATACGCGTTTTTGATGACGGTATTGGCTTTCGCTATGAATTCGATGAGCAATTTCATGATTCTGAGCTTTTGATCAGTGACGAATTGACTCAGTTCAATATTGCCGATCGAAACAGTCAAGTGCATTGGTTGAAGGCACTGCAGAAGGATCGTTATGAGTATGAATATACTCGCTCAGATCTTGATGCTGTGTCGGTTTCACATACTCCGTTAACTCTAAAAACAACCTCTGATCGATATATTACTATTCATGAGGCTGCGCTGATTGACTATTCGAGTATGGTGTTGCGTGGCGCCGCCAATGGTGGCTTGAATGCCGAGTTGGTCGCTGCATACGATGGCATAAAGGTTCGACGCACCGGTGCCTTTAATACGCCCTGGAGAACCCTACAGTTGGGCGACAGTGCCACACAACTACTGTCATCCAATATGATTTTGAATCTAAATGAGCCCAATAAGTTGGGTGATGTGTCATGGATCAAACCAGGTATCTATATGGGCATTTGGTGGGGTATGCACCTCGGTGAGAATAGTTGGGCTACGGGGCCTAAACTTGGTGCTACCACCTCTGAAGCTAAGCGGTATATCGATTTTATATCGGAGCACGGTCTCGATGGTTTCCTTGTAGAAGGCTGGAATCATGGCTGGGATGGGGATTGGATTGCCAATGCCAATGCATTCGACTTCACCCGTGCCAATCCGTTTTTTGATTTGTTAGAGATTGCTCGTTATGCCGAGGCTAAGAATGTTGAACTGATTTTGCATAATGAAACATCCGGCGGAGTTGGTAATTATGAGCGTCAGATGGAGCAGGCTTATGATTTCTATCAAGAGCTGGGTGTGCATTATTTGAAGACTGGTTATGTCGGTTTCTTTAACGGTTATCCGCGTGAACTGAGTGACAAGATGATGTCTGATGGACGTGTCGTATACGAGTGGAATCACGGTCAGTTTATGGTCAATCATTATCAAAAATCGATTGTAGAGGCAGCCAAGCGTGAGATTGCAATCAATATGCATGAGCCGATCAAGCCTACTGGCTTGCGCAGAACATACCCTAACTTTATGACGCGAGAAGGCGTTCGTGGTCAAGAATACAATGCATGGTCCGATGGCAATCAGCCTGCGCATACCACTATTCTACCGTTTACTCGTATGATGGCGGGCCCTGTTGATTTTACGCCTGGAGTCTTCGATCTATTATTCAAAGGTGAGGAGGATCCGAGTCGTATCAGAACAACCATCGCCAAGCAGCTTGCTCTTATGGTGGTGCTCTACAGTCCACTGCAAATGGCGGCTGATCTGCCACGCAATTACGATGAAAAGCTCGAGTTATTTCAGTTCATAAAAGATGTGCCCGCTGACTGGCAGAAGAGTCTGCCGCTGGATGGGGATGTCGGCGAGTTTGTCGTTTACGCTCGGCAGCAGCGCGATTCTGATAACTGGTTTGTCGGTGGCATTACTAACGAACAGGCGCGTAGTTTCGAGCTTAATTTTGATTTTCTCGATGAGGGGGATTACCTGGCGACACTCTACCGCGATGGCGCTGACGCGGACTGGCAGAGTAACCCTTACAGCACGGTGATCGAGTCGCTAGAAGTCAATAATCAGTCGACGTTGGGCATTGATATGGCGCCCGGTGGCGGTTTTGCTATCAGTGTAATCAAGCGCTAAGAGTTACAATTAAAAAGCAGGCATGACGTTATTGAAACGCGGTGTCATTCGGAGTAATCAAACAAAATCATTGGAGGGAATGGTGAGTCAAATCAAAGCTATCTTGATCATTGGATTAACGCTATTTAGTAGCGTTGGTCACACCGCAGTTGATCGTATCGACCCGCCTAACTGGTTCGCAGGAATGGCCAGTCCCGATCTTCAGTTGATGGTCTACGGCGAGGATATTTCTGAGGCCAAGGTTGTGACTGATCATCCCGATGTTAAGATAGTTGACACCACGCCGGGCGATAGCAGCAATTATCTGTTTGTCGATCTCGAAATGGACAAAAACATTAGTGCCGGCACTATTCCGCTGACTTTTGAATATCAGGGTGAGGTTATTGCCACATGGCAATATCCATTACAGAAACGCGAGTCGGGCTCTGCACAGCGTCAAAGTTTTTCTCCAAAAGATGTTATTTATTTGATTGTGCCGGATCGTTTTGCCAATGGGGATGAGGGCAATGACCAGCTGTTGTCGATGAAAGAGGGTCTCGATAGAGACCATCATATCGGTCGGCACGGGGGCGATATTCAGGGCATTATTAATCACCTTGATTATCTGCAGGATCTGGGTATCACTCAGTTGTGGATAACCCCAATGGTGGAAAACAATATGACCCAGGTGACCTATCACGGTTACTCCGCAACAGATCTCTATCGCATCGATCCGCGTTTTGGCAGTAACCAGCTTTACGCAGAATTATCGCGACGAGCCGCAGGGCACGGCATTGGTATTATTCATGACCTAGTACCTAATCATATTGGTTCTGAGCATCCTTGGATGAGCGATCTGCCGTTCGCAAACTGGATAAACTACGGTGGCAAATTTGTTAGCACCAATAGTCGTCGCGAAGCGATCCAAGATATTCATGCGGCATCATCTGACCGTAAACGAATGTCCAATGGGTGGTTTGTCGAAACCATGCCTGATATGAATTTTGATAACCCCTTTGTTACCACATATCAGATTCAAAACAGTATTTGGTGGATTGAAACGGCTGGCCTTTCTGGCTATCGCATTGACACCTGGCCTTATATCCAAAAGGCATTTATGCGTCCATTTACCGATGCTGTGTTACGTGAATACCCTAATTTTAATCTAGTCGGCGAGGAAACTGCAGAAAATCCTGTCAACGTATCCTACTGGCAACGAGGCAAAATCAATCAGGATGGTTTTGACTCCGGATTGCCCAGTTTGATGGACTTTCCGCTACGCCATGCATTAGTTCAGGCTGTGACTGAGGAGGAGAACTGGAACTCGGGTCTGGTGCGAATCTATCAATCTCTGTCCAGTGACTTTATCTATCCTGACCCAGACAATTTGGTGATACTGGCTGACAATCATGATCAGAGCCGCATCTTTACTCAGCTAGATGAGCACTTGGATCGTTTTGAAATGGTGATGACATTCCTGATGACCACCAGAGGTATCCCGCAGTTTCTGTATGGTACCGAGATACTGATGGCCAATCCTGGCACCGGTGAACACGGCATTATCCGTAGTGACTTCCCTGGTGGATGGCGGGGTGACAAGATCAATGCTTTTACCGGCGAGGGGTTAACTGCGGTTGAAAAAGGGGCACAGCAATTTATAACCAAGCTGTTGAACTGGCGTAAAGGTGCGGATGCAATTCATAACGGTAAATTGATACATTACGCGCCGTTTAATGGGTTGTATACCTACTTTCGAGTGTCAGATAGGCAGAAGGTGATGGTGATTATGAATAACAGCAATGAAATGCGTCGCGTCGACACAGCACAATATGCAGATACTATTGGTGACGCAGTTACGGGCATTGAGGTGATAAACGGTGCAGTAGTCAATATAGAAAAACCCCTTGTGGTGCCAGAAAAATCGGCTGTTATTCTTGAGTTGCGGTAAGCGCAATTTAGGCATGTCGCTTGGCTTGGCATGAATGTTTGGGCGCGAATGATCATTGAGGGAGCTATGAAAAAGAACTGTCCTATAAAGAATTATTTTTCAAATGCTACAAAAAAATGCTCATAAGGCTGATGCTAATCGCGGCGTTACTAGTGTCGACCTACTACAGCGATGCTAATGAAGTCAGTTTTACTAATCCGATCTTGCCTGGTGGCTATCCGGATCCCAGTATCTGCCGAGTAAATAATACCTTTTACATGGTTAATTCCTCGTTTGAGTACTTTCCAGGACTGCCAATCCACCAGAGTAATGATCTAGTTAATTGGACGTTAGTGGGGTATGGCCTGCATCGCTCGGAGCAGGTCTACGCCGGCATTAATCTGCTCGATGTGCAGTCAAATGGCGGTATTCATGCGCCAACGTTGCGGTGTCGAGGTGATAAGTTCTACATTATTACCACTAATGTCTATCAACCGGTTGGCAGCACACAGCCCGCACAAATGATTAATTTTGTTGTGACAGCGGACAATATCAGTGGCCCTTGGTCCGACCCCTACATTATCGATGGTGCACCAGGTATAGATCCGGATCTATTTTTTGATGATGATGGCCGCGTATGGTACGTGGGCACCCATGCGCCGAATAAGCCAAACTACCCAGGCGAGGGCGAGATCTGGCTGCAAGAGCTCGACTCACAGAGTTGGCAGCTCAAGGGGCCTCGTCATTTCCTTTGGCGTGGTGCCTTGTACGGTGCGATCTGGGCTGAGGGGCCGCATATTTATAAGCGCAGTGGACGTTATTATCTTATGGTCGCAGAGGGTGGTACTAGTTTTGATCATGCAGTCACCATTGCCGTTAGTGATAAAATTACTGGCCCCTACATAGGCAATGCAAGAAATCCAATTCTTACATCTCGACATCTGTCCTATGACAATTGGGTACACAGCACTGGTCACGGTGATCTGGTTGAGCTAGCGGATGGTCGATGGTATATGGTTGCTCTGGGCGTACGTGGCGATGAGCAACGGGGTTCCAATATGGGTAGAGAGACGCATCTGATGCCAGTCATTTGGGAACGAGAACCCTATAAGTGGAAGCAGGTGCGTCATGAGTGGCCGGTAGTTGCACCACTGACTGGCAAGGTCGAGCGCATTAATCCATTGCCATTTAGTGATCGTCAGCAGCACCCAAAAACTGTATTTATCGATCAGTTCGATACAGCCGAATTAGATTTGCAGTGGAACTTTCGACGCATGCCTGCGTCAGGCCTATACTCCACAACCGAGCGTCCAGGCTATTTACGACTGACTACCAGCCCCGCCGTGCCGACTAACAGCGGTCGCGCTAGCCTAATGGGAATTCGCCAAACAGAGAGCGATTTTGAATATCAGGTCGCTATGGAATTTACCTCCTCGACCAATAATGTTGAGGCGGGTGTTAATTTGTTTCAAAAGGACAACAACTATCTGAGTTATACCATCGTCCGACGAGATGACAGCTACAGCTTGCAACTTATGGCCGCATTACCCAAGAAGTCACTCGAGGTTTTGGCGCAGACACCAATGGCAAACTATCAGGGCGAGATCCGCTTGCGTGTCAAAGCCACCGGCCAGAGCTATTACTTTGGTTATTCCTTAGATCAAGGCCAGAGCTGGATGCCGTTTGTCGAGACTAGGGCTGACCTACTGCTGAGTCGCGGTTATACCGGCGCCTATATGGGGCTATACACCACTAGCAACGGCGAGTCGACCACAGATTTTGTCGATTTCGATTGGGTTCGCTACAAAGGGATCGAAAGGTGATTAGCATCAATACGCGACTAAAAGTCACTCTATTTGCGGTGTTATTGCTACTGACTGAGACCTGTTTGGCGGGCGTTCTGTCCGTGGAACGGATACCGAGAGTCTCCAGTGGAAAGCTTATCACTCATTTAAACTTCTCATCAGCGTATATTCCGTCGAGAAATATCTACGTCTGGTTGCCCGATAACTACAGTAGCGAGAAGCGCTATGATGTGCTCTATATGCATGATGGCCAGGGGCTATTCGACGCCAGTGTAGCGTGGAATCAGCAGGAGTGGGGTGTTGATGAAACCGCTGCTGAACTAATTGCAGCAGGCTCGGTGCGGTCGTTTATGGTGGTTGCTATTCCTAGCGCTACCAATGGTCTGCGTCATAGCGAGTACTTTCCCGAAAAGCCCTGGTTGAGTCTGACTGATACCCAGCGAGCAACCATTATTAAGGCAACTCGCGATGGTGGTAGTGGTGTATTTGTTGTGCCGCCATATTCAGACAGCTACTTAAAGTTTTTGGTCGACGAGCTAAAACCCTTTATCGACAGCACCTATGCTACCAAATCAGGTAGAGAGAGCACCTTTATTATGGGTTCAAGTATGGGCGGGTTGATTTCAATGTATGCATTGGCGGAATATCCTGAGATTTTTGCCGGTGCTGCCTGCCTGTCATCTCATTGGCCGGGCATTTTTAATATGCAGAATAACCCAATCCCCAATACATTTTATCGCTATATCGATCAGTCCGTACCATTGCCTGGTCGCCACAGATTCTACTTTGATCACGGTACAGAGGACCTAGATGCACTGTATCCGCCGTTGCAGGCCGAAGTTGATAAATTGATGCAGTCAAAAGGCTATAGCGAAGAGAATTGGCAAACCTTTATTGCTGAGGGTGAAAACCATTCGGAAAATGCGTGGCAGAAGCGATTGCATATGCCGTTGCTGTTTCTGTTGGGCTCACCGTGAGCAGCGAGTCGAGTGGTAAAATAATTCAGTCTGCAAGAAAAACAATAGGAATGACCTTATGAGTGGACAAGCAAAGTTGGGGTTTTGGCAAATCTGGAATATGTGCTTTGGATTTATGGGTATTCAGTTTGGTTTTGCCTTGCAAAATGCCAATGTGAGTCGGATATTTCAGACTCTGGGTGCAGACTACAATAATATGACGCTACTCTGGGTGGCCGCGCCGATCACCGGTTTAGTTGTACAGCCGATTATTGGCTATATGAGTGACAATACCTGGGGCCGGCTAGGTCGTCGTCGCCCCTATTTTCTAGTCGGCGCTATTCTCGCCAGCTTGTCGCTGCTGATTTTGCCTAACTCTCCAACCCTTTGGATTGCCGCCGGTATGCTCTGGGTTCTAGATGCCTCTATCAATATTTCCATGGAGCCCTTTAGAGCGTTTGTCGGTGATATGTTACCGCCAAAACAGCGTTCGCTTGGCTATGCTATGCAAAGCTTTTTTATTGGGGTCGGCGCGGTCGTTGCCTCGGCATTGCCCTGGATGATGAGCAATTGGTTCGATATCAGTAATACTGCAGTAGCAGGTGAGATTCCTTTGTCGGTTAAATATGCCTTTTATGCTGGCGGCGCCATTTTTCTACTGGCGGTGCTGTGGACAGTCTATTCCACTGAAGAGTATTCGCCGGAGCAATTAGCTGAATTTCAGCGCGCCGAAGATAAGGCTTCCGGTCGGACTGTAGTGCTTGAATCACAGCGCTCCGCGCAGCAATTTTATCGGGGAGGGGGTATCTGGCTGATCGCCGGCCTATTGCTCACTGTGCTGATCTATCACAATATCAACAGCCTTGATCGCAATCTCTTTATCCTCACCGCCGGACTGGCGCTGTTTGGTCTGTTGCAACTGCTAGCCGGAATTCTAGCAGCGGCAGGTCGTAATCAAAATGGCTTTTCTTATGTGATGATCGACCTATTTAATATGCCGCGGCCCATGCAAAAACTCGCCGTGGTGCAGTTCTTTAGTTGGTTTCCTTTTTTTGCAATGTGGAGTTCGACCACCGCCGCAGTTACCTCTTTTCACTATGCCACAGCTGATGCCAGCTCCGAGGCCTACAATATTGGCGCAGACTGGGTGGGAGTGTTATTCTCGACTTACAATCTGACCGCAGTGGTCGCCGCTATTAGTATTCCGATCATGACACGATTTTTGAGTCTAAGAGCAGTGCATCTGATTAACCTATGGCTAGGTGGTATTAGCTTTATCTCATTTGTGCTGATTAAAGATCCACAATGGCTATTGTTACCAATGGTTGGTGTGGGTTTTGCCTGGGCGTCGATTCTCTCTGTACCCTATGCTCTGCTGTCCAATGTGCTGCCATTCAAGAAAATGGGCCTGTATATGGGAATTTTCAACTTTTTTATTGTGCTTCCGCAGATATTGGCAGCGAGCATCCTCGGATTCCTGATTAGTCGGTTTTTTGATGGTCAGTCAATCTATGCCTTGGTGATAGGTGGATGCAGTATGCTCGTGGCAGGTCTGTTTACATTGCGGGTAGATCAGCCGGTCACAGCGGAATAATCATAATCCTATTCAGAGGCACCGCAGGATTGGCGGATAATCAATGAGGGCTCAACTAGACTTGATTTGAGCTTCTCTCCATTAATCAAAGAAACAAGGCTTTTGACTAGTAACTCGCCTGATTTGCCAGTATCTTGGTGAATAGTCGTCAACGGGGGATTAATGTAAGACGCGGTGATAATATCATCAAAGCCGACCACTGCAATGTCTTGGGGAACTTGTTTGCCTGACTCATTAAGCGCCTTGATCGCGCCAATCGCCATCAAATCACTGGCGGCGAAAATAGCACTAAATTCAGTCTTTTTGTCCAGTAGCGTCATAGTCGCGGTATAACCTGAGGACTCAAGATTACTGGAGAACTGAAGTAGAGAAGCGTCCAGTTTGAGATCCTGTTCTAGTAGTGCTTTTTCATGGCCTTGATAGCGCAGTAAATATTCTGGGCAGTGATGATTTGCTTCACCAATAAAAGCAATCGATCGATGACCCATATTCAGTAGATGTTTGGTCGCGAGATAGCCTCCGTAGAAATTGTCGCAACCCAATGAATGACCTGCTTGCCCATCGACAATTGGCCCCCAGATAATAAAATGAGCTTCCGATTCTGCCAATTTCTGTAGTTTTTCTTGATAGCTAACATAATCGCCATAGCCCAGCAGAATGATTCCGTCAGCGCGATGTGAGAGTTCATACTCACTATGCCAGTCTTCTGATAGCTGCTGAAATGATACCAGTAAATCATAACCTTCAAGTGCTGAGGAACGTGTGATGCTGCCGAGCAAAGAGAGAAAAAACGGATTGATCTGCGAGTCGTCGAGAGTAGGGTCCTCAAATATTAGCAGAGCTATGGTCTTGGTGGTTTTCGTGCGTAAATTGGCTGCGTTGCGATCGACTTTGTAGTTGACCTGTTTGGCTATTTCCTGGACTTTTTTGCGTGTCCCCTCACTGACAAGCGGACTGTTCCGTAAAGCTCTCGATACGGTCGGTTGGGAGACACCTGCTAGATAGGCAATATCGAACGATGTATGTGGGCCTTCTTTGTTCAATATATCGACCTCATTTTTAAGTTTGGGGCTAGCGTCTAAAGCGACTAGTCCACAAAATATTCGGCAAAGATTACACCTAAATGCATGCGCGCGCAATCAATCTATTGGTTGTTATTCAGGCCGACTAATACTCGAGAATAGAGAGTATTAGATATACATTTACGGCAGATCTGTGTGGTAATGTAATGCCTCACAACTTGGAGTAGTTGAGATTTAAGGGGAATTAGATGAATTACAGGATAAAAATTACCTCAACAAT
>JBNAAJ010000033.1:0-17633 GCA_049631145.1 Porticoccaceae bacterium | reverse complement strand
GTGAGCCTTGGCAACTACAAGGATATTAGCACCGGCGACAATCCCTTAGTGTTATGGATGGCGCATGCTCCAGCACCAAATAACAACGGTAAGCAGAGCACTCGCGATCTTTATCGTCTTGGCCGTCATCAGCTCTACCGAACACCCTTCGCCAGCTACGAGCAAGAGGTCAAGCAACAGCTTACTGATATGTTTGGGCACTTAGGGTTTGATGCGGAACGTGATATCGAAGCCATCACTGTCAATCGTTGGTCTCATGGCTACGCCTATGAATACAACAGATTGTTTGACCCCGAGTGGGAAGAGGGTCAAGCTCCCCATGAATTAGGTCGAGCGCCCATAGGCCGCATCAGCATCGCCAATTCCGACTCTGAAGCTTATGCCTACCTTCAGTCTGCTATCGATGCAGCAGAGCGTGCCGTTAACGAAATTCAAGCGTAATTATTATGACAAAATATCTCTTTTTACTCAGTGTAATGCTAAGCACAATCAGTCTACAAAGCCATGCCGCGCCTGAAGTCTTATCGCTTAAAACCAAAGCGATGCAGACGATGCTTCTCGACTCTATCCCTCCCTATCGTGCCGAAGATCTGCTGTCAGGAACGGGGGAGAACTGGCTCAAAATTCTTCATCAGGGAGAAATCCTAGTGGCCATCTACGAGTCAAAACCTGCACTGATCAATATTCAAAATCCATTTCCCTTCGATGAGTTTGTTACGGTTCTTGAGGGCCAAGTGACGCTCACCCATATAAACGGGCAGGCACAAACCTATAAAAAAGGTGACAGCTTCTTGGTGCCTAAAGGATTTCTCGGTACATGGGATATGCCAGAGATCTATCGTGAAATGATCGTCGTAAAGTCTGAAGCGTTCTACGAAAGAGAAGGCTAAAATTGTTGCTACTCCTGTAGAAATTTCATGTATCAAAGGCTCTTCATCGCCTTTCTATCTTGACTGCAACAAAAAGAGCTTTTGGTACAATTATAAAAATAGTTAGATATTAGCTGGTGGGAATCGACATGATCAATTTCGAATTAAATGGTCAAACTGTGCAGGTAGCGGCCGATGGTGACACACCACTACTTTGGGTTATTAGAGATCATTTAAACCTCAAGGGCTCAAAGTTTGGTTGCGGTATGGGCCTGTGCGGCGCCTGCAGTATGCTCGTTGATGGCGAGTCTACTCGTACCTGTGTCCTGCCTATAGCTGCTGTTCAAGGGCGCAGTGTCACCACTATTGAGGGTATCGGTGATAAAAACATGCTGTCGACCCTGCAATCCGCTTGGGTTGACGCCAGTGTGCCGCAATGTGGCTATTGCCAAAGCGGCCAGTTAATCAGTGCAACCGCACTCTTAAGCAAAAACAGCAATCCATCTGATAGTGATATAGATGCCGGTATGAGCGGCAATATATGCCGCTGTGGCACCTACCCAAATATCAAAAAAGCCATTAAACAAGCTGCAAAAAATATGCGGGAAAACAATGACTCGGTACAGGCAGTGACTTATTTTGATCCGGTTGCTGCGCGCGAGGAGGTGCAATGATGACTACTCCTACACCTCAGAACATAATTGATAAGGCGGCCGGAATCAGCACAACACGCCGCGGTTTTATAAAAAACCTATCAATGGCCGGTGCCGGCTTAGTGGTTGGATTACCCCTTGCCGCCTGTGCCAGTAATCCACTGCCAAATAACAATCTATCAGCATTGCAACCCAACGCAGTGTTACAAATTACTAGCGACAATCAAATTAACTTTTATCTGCCGCGATCGGAGATGGGTCAGGGCGCCTATACCGGCCTTACCACCATTGTCGCAGAGGAATTAGATATTGATCCGGCGCGCATTCACGTGCTCCATGCCGGTAAGCACGAAGACTATATAAATCCTGAATTCCAGTTCCAAGCAACCGGTGGCAGCAATAGCTTACGCATCCATTTCTTGCCTCTACGCCACCTAGCCGCTAATGCACGTCAGGTAATTCGACAAGCCGCGGCACAACAATTAAACCTTAGCCTAGCCGATATACAGACCGATAACGGTAATATTATTGCTAACGGGAAGATCATGCCTTACGGCGATTTTGCCGACCATGCCAACAGTTTGTCTTTCCCAGAAGATGCACCATTAACAAACAAAGACCAATTTAAATATATCGGCAAAAACACTCACACATTGGATGGCCTGCAAAAGAGCACTGGCACTGCACAGTTCGGTATCGATATCGATTTTGAGGGCTTGCATCGCGCAGCGTTAAAACGATGCCCGGTAATCGGCGGCACAGTGAAATCGTTTGATGACAGCGAAGCCAAAACTATGCCGGGGGTGAAGTCGATTGTCGAAATCTATAATGGTGTCGCGGTAATCGCAGAACATTATTATCAGGCAAAAAATGCCCTTCCCAAGCTCAAAATACAATGGAATCTACCCGATACACTGTCTGCATTTAGCTCAGACTCAACTGCTACTGATAACGGTAAGGGGTTGTTTAAAACTGCTCTCGATAGCGACCAGGCAACCAACGCATTTGAGCAAGGTGACGGCATAGAGGCGTTACAAAATGCTGACACAATAATTAGCGCGGAATATTGGGCACCCTACTTAGCCCACAGCACCATGGAACCCATGAACTGCACCGCCAGATTAACCGGGGATACCTTAGAACTATGGGTTGGCACCCAAACACCGCAGCTTGCTGCCTATACTGCCGCCTATTACGCCGATGTACCCAAAGATAATGTGATTGTTCACAGTACCTTCTTAGGTGGTGGATTTGGTCGGCGTAGCGAATCTGATTTTGTCGCGGAAGCCGCTGCGATTGCCAAAGCCTCAGGACTGCCCATTCAACTATGCTGGAGTCGCGAAGACGATATGCAGAATGACCGCTATCGCCCTGCGTCGATGGCAAAGTTCAGTATTGGTATCAATAAACAAGGCGTTATCGATAGCTGGGTAGTGAAACGGGCAGGTCCGCAATTAATGCCCTACGTTATCGACAATCTGGTAGATGGTCTTATGCCCAGCATATTACCCAACCCGATGGTGGACTGGTTAAGCAAAACGGGGTACGGCCTGTATGGTAGCTTGCTTGTAGATCACAGTAGTGTTGAGGGTTTATATGAAGACTACGATGTGCCACATAAATCCTCTGATCATGTTTCCGTAGACCCCGGCTTACCGCTAGGCGCATGGCGTAGCGTTGGCCATTCCTTTAGTGGTTTTTTCAAAGAAAGTATGATCGACGAAGTGGCCGCACAACTCAATCAAGATGCGGTAGCCTTTCGTCTTAAACATTTAAATAACAACCCTAAATTAGCTAATGTATTGCGGGTAGCCGCTGATAAAGCGGGCTGGCAAAAGCCACTGCCAGCCGGTCATTATCATGGCGTTGCAGTACATGAGTCATTTAGTTCATTTGTCGCTCAAATTGCCGAAGTATCAGTTAATAACAATCAACTTATCATCCATCGAGTGACCTGCGTAATTGATTGTGGTTTAGCCGTCAATCCAGGTATTGTCGAAGCACAGATGGAAAGCGGTATTATTTATGGTTTAAGCGCCGCGCTATCCGGTGAAATCACGCTGAAAAATGGCCAGGTGCAACAGAGCAATTTTCATGACTACCCTGCTCTTCGTATGCATGAAACGCCGGCTATCGACGTGACCATTATCGACAGTGATGAAGCCCCCACAGGTGTCGGCGAGCCAGGGTTACCCCCCATTGCCGCAGCGGTTGCCAATGGAATATTTGCCGCCACGGGTAAACGCCTTAGAAGCCTTCCTTTAAAGTTAGACGTGTAGCTAAACAATAGATCGTAGCACTACCTGCATTAACTATTGTTGCTTTCTTGGACCGGGGAAAAAACGATTGGTCTGTTGCTGATATTCTTTATAGCCAGCTCTTTTCTGCGCTGAATAATATTCAGAAGGGACGGCACCGGTGATATAAACCAATGTGCTGTACATAAATTTTGACGCCAATAAAAGACCAAGCCCCAGCAGTAGCCAGACTAGATCAGATTCTGCATCTCGCAGAGCCAGCCAAGATGGAATGGCTGCGGTCACTAGGCCATTCCACACCATCCATTCGGCAAAGTAGTTGGGATGCCGGCAGTATTGCCACAACCCGACATTGCACACTTGACGCTGTTTTCCCTCGGCCTTCATAGCTCTCAAAAAGCGTACTTTCTGCATATCGGCGATTGACTCCATAGCAAAAGCAAACAACCAAATAATAAGTCCGACCAGTTCAAGCAAAGCAAACTCTGAGCTTGGATTAGAGGCAATAATAAATATCGGAAACGCCAAAAATGAAGCATTTGCCAAGCCCTGTGAGATCGCATCTACCTGTAAGGCCAACGCGGTATTAGTCTTGCCCTCCTGCTGCCAGAGAATGCGCTGGTATTGATAGCGTGGAAACTCTTTCTGTAACAACCCTAGCCGCCACATATTCACCGCACCCAGCCCCATACGCAGCCCAACGAGTATTACCACCGCACTTATCATAAAAGAGCGCAGCCAGTAGCCGTCACTATAAATAAGCGAAACCAGTCCAAGTAACACTAGCCCCCAAGGCCAACCTATATCCACATAGCTCATACGCCCAGTGCGCCAGATCGGTATACAGACCACCAACAGAAATAAGATAGCTTGGAGCAAACTATTGATCATAGCGATAGTAGAAAATGTGGCGGTCGATAAAATTAAAATCAGACCCAATATAAAGGGGTAAAGGGGGCGAAAGTAATTCATTATTTATTTCCACTGAGTGACTACAATTTTACAAACCCTGCAATTACGGGATCTGCGGAATATATACCAAACGCGCTATTGAAATTGTTATATCGATTTGCCGTTTGATGACTTGACGACAAATAATAACATTATGATCATAGATTTCTTAGCGCAAACAAAATAATCAGTGAATTCGACCAATAGTGACAATCGCTTTTTGATCAACCTGAATGCTAGCTATGACCTAGTCCTGTAGATTAAACAACTGTGTATTGCCCCCTCGAGCCACCAAATTTTCTGTCTTGGTGCGCTCACTCAAAAACCATAATAACCAGTGGTAGTGATAACCTGAATTGTCTGCTGGCCATTCAATCAATGGAATGATGCTTCCTGTCCTGCTAGCCATAATCTGCCGCAGCTTAGAGCTATCCGTATTTAGGCTATTGGCGATCACCCCTTCAATACGGTTGTTTTGAACAATACCATTTAGTCCTTCTATTGGCATTAGCTGCAGTAGCAATGCTGATATCCCTGCCTGTTGGTAGCGCTCCCGCATCTGCTCGAGCGCAACCCAATGCGACCTATCAGCAGCCATAATAATTGGGCAACCGCATAGCAAAGCACAGGTTATTTGTTGCTCTGCGACGTCAATGGGGTCTTGTTCCCTAATCACTAATACCATGGCGCCACGAGCCAGTAATGATAATTGATTATCCTCACC
This sequence comes from Porticoccaceae bacterium, assembly GCA_049631145.1. Taxonomy (GTDB): domain Bacteria; phylum Pseudomonadota; class Gammaproteobacteria; order Pseudomonadales; family Porticoccaceae; genus HTCC2207. Next base: position 12,178 of record JBNAAJ010000033.1, on the reverse strand, counting down.
GGTTGGTCCAGGTAGTCGAACAGGGTTGGATAGTTTTTCAATGGTCATAGCGTCGAATCTAGATAGGATCTGCGGATTGCATTGCTTGAGCTTCATTAAACGATTGTCTATTGATACGCAGTGCCAGTCAGACAGCGCGGTAATAGCATTATCAATCAACACTGGATCTATCGCGTAGCTATCTGAAAAATCAATCAGATAGGGTTGATCGCATGGTGTTGGGGGCACTGTGGTAGAAAAACGTAATAAGTAGTTAGGTCCACCTGCTTTCGGGCCAGTGCCTGATAACCCACGGCCACCAAAAGGATTAACTCCCACCACGGCCCCCACCATATTGCGATTGATATAGGTATTGCCGGCAATACTGTTGCGGAACACGGTATCGGCAAAAGCTTGGATACGACTATGAACGCCCAAGGTCAACCCATAGCCTGTTTGATTAATCTGCTGAAGCACGTGACTCAATTGATCAGCGCGGTAGCGGATTACATGTAGCACTGGACCGAAGACCTCCTCGGCGAGTTGATCAATGCTATCGATTTCAATGATATGGGGGGCGATAAAACTGCCATAGGCACAGTGCTCTGGTGGCTCAATAGTGGCAAGCAGTTGCGACTGTTTATCGCTTTTACTACCCATTAAATCGATATGTGCTTGCAGTTGTTGTTGCGCACTGCGATCAATCACTGGACCCAAATCCGTACTCAGTAATCTTGGATCTCCCATCTCAATACAGGCCATAGCACCCGCCAGCATCTCTAGGCAATGATCAGCGATATCAGACTGGATAAACAATACCCTAAGAGCTGAGCAGCGCTGTCCGGCACTGAGGAAGGCAGAGGTAATCACATCATCCACCACCTGCTCAGGCAGTGCAGTGGAATCGACTATCATACAATTCTGGCCGCCAGTTTCGGCGATAAAGGGTATAGATCCACCCTCTCTCTCAGCAAGCTGTCGATTAATCGTCTGCGCTGTGGCAGTAGAACCGGTAAAAGCAATGCCCGCGATACGATGGTCAGGCACTAATAACTTACCAATTTGCGAGCCGCTACCCAACACCAACTGCAGCACTTCTCCCGGTACACCGGCGGCATGCAATAAACGCACTGCAGAGCAGGCGATAGCTGGTGTCTGGTCCGCGGGTTTAGCAATCACCGTATTACCCGCTACCAGAGCGGCCACCACTTGACCGACAAAAATAGCCAGAGGGAAATTCCACGGACTAATACAGAGAAAAACACCCCGCCCTATGCAGGGCTGTGTGGAATCAGTAGCAAGCTGTCTCGCCTGCAATGCGTAATAGCGGCAAAAGTCGATAGCTTCTCGCACTTCAGAAATACCATCACCGATGGTGCGGCCTGCTTCCAAACTGATTACCGCAATTAACTCTGCACAATCCCGCTCAAGCAGATCAGCGGCTTTATCAATAATATCGGCTCGCCTCTCAGCGCCCAGTGCACTCCATGCTTGGTGCTCAGTTGATGCTGAGGTCAGGGCGCGCTCTATATCCTCAATCTGAGCGGCACTGCTGTGACCGATCTGCTGACGATTATCTGCAGGGCTGAATCTGGTTTTCAGATCAGTCTCTACTGCATGTCCATCGATAATCGAGTGGGCTAGCAACGACTGATTTGAGATACGCTCAACCGCTTGTAATAGTGTTTGGGTCTCCAATGGGCAATCGATATCAATGCCACTGGCATTATTTCTCGGTTCCCCAGCAGCAGTAAACACATTCCGAGGTAAATCAATCTGTCGATGTTGGTAAGGGAATGATTGCCTAACCTCCGTTCTTGTATCCTGCAGTAATTCTTCAACGGGGGTTTGCGCGTCAAGAAAGCGATTGACGAAGGAGCTATTAGCACCATTCTCCAATAGTCGCCGCACCAAATAAGGTAGCAGATCTCTATGGTTACCCACCGGTGCGTAGACACGCACAACCATAGCTCTGCCATAACGCCGGCGAGCCTGATCATATAGCGCATGGCCCATACCGTGAAGGCGCTGGAATTCAAATTCGCGATCGCCTGCCAAGGCCATAATCATGGTAATAGTGTAGGCATTATGGGTAGCAAATTGCGGGTAGATCTGCGCCTGCGCATCGAGCAATAATGCCGCACATTGTTGGTAGCAAAGATCGGTATTCGCCTTGCGAGTAAACACCGGATAGCCCTCTAGACCAAGCTCCTGCGCATGTTTAATCTCTGCATCCCAATAAGCCCCTTTCACTAAGCGCACCATCAGGCGCCGCTGCGTCTGCTCGGCTAGCCCAATAAGCCACTTGGCCACAGCCGGTGCCCGCTTTTGGTAGGCCTGTAATACAAAACCCAAGCCCTGCCAACCCTGAAGATCTGAGTTGCTGGCAAGCGCTTGAAAAATATCCAGTGATATATCCAAACGATAGGACTCTTCAGCATCGATGGATAAGCCTATGGCATGTTTTTTTGCCTGCAGGCACAGCTGTTTGATTCTGGGTAGTAGCTCTTTGATTACCTTTTTATGCTGAGAGTAGAAATAGCGTGGATGCAGAGCACTGAGTTTTACCGAAATGCCATTGCCGCTATAGACATCACTACCGCTAGTGTTTGCCCTGCCAATTGTATCGATTGCTGTGGCGTAGGCGTGCATATAACGTTGAGCATCTGCCTCGGTGCGCGCCCCTTCACCGAGCATATCAAACGAAAAGCGACTACTTTTATGATTCTGCTTAGTGCCACGTTTTAAACTTTCTTCTATGGTACGACCCAATACATACTGACCACCCATTATCTTCATCGCCTGCATCACTGCGGCGCGAATCACTGGCTCACCTAGGGTAGATGTTAGGCGTTTAACCCAGTTGCTCGTATCCTCGGTGATAGCTTTATCCAGACTGACTAGGTGACCTGTGAGCATCAGCCCCCAAGTGGACGCGTTAACAAAAAGAGATTGCGATTGTCCACGGTGATCCTGCCAATCGCCCGATTGAATCTTCTCCGCAATTAGCCGATCCGCCGTTAAGGCATCAGGCACCCGCAACAAAGCCTCTGCCAAACACATTAAAGCGACGCCCTCAGCATTGGATAAACCGAACTCCAACAAAAACGCATCTAGCGTACCCCCACTACCTTGGTCACGACGACAAGCCGTCACTAAATCACGAGACTCATCAAGAATCTGTTGGCGAGCCTGTTTAGAGAATAGATTGCTGTGGAGTAACTGGGTAACAGACTGATGTTCATCTTGATGAGTAGTGCAGCGAATATGCCTACGTAATTGTGTCTGATTCATAACAGGTACCTGATTAAATACGCCTATCCCTAGGCCATAAATAGATAAATAATATGTCAATTATTCTCTATTTATCATGATATTTATCTCTATAATTAGCTAAAATACAGATAAAAAATCTATATTATTTGTATCTATAGGGTATTATGCTGATTGCAATATAAGGCCATCACTGGCGCGAGGTAGTAATGAAAACAGTACAACACTTGGATCGTACCGATCGTAAAATTTTGCGCGTACTGCAAAAAGATGGACGGATTGCCAATGTCGATCTTGCCAGAACCGTAAACCTAACTCCCACCCCCTGTTTGGAGCGGGTCAAGCGTCTGGAAAAAGAGGGCTTTATCACCGGCTATGTTGCCCTGTTAGATCCGGTCAAAGCCAATGCTGCACTCTGTGCCTATATTGAGGTACAGTTGACCAGCACCACCACAGAGGCGATTCGGCGCTTTAATCAGGCCATGCTAGCACTAGACGAAGTGCAGGAATGTCAGATGGTCGCTGGAGGCTTTGATTATCTTATTAAGATTCGTGTCGCCGATATGCAGCACTACCAGCGCTTTCTGGGTGGAAAGCTAGCCACCATTGAGGGCATCAGCCAAACGCATACCTATGTGGTGATCGAGAATGTTAAGTCGCAGACCGAGATTTCAATTACTGTCTAGCTGATCTTCAGGCTACTAGCGTCCTAGTCCCTTGTAACAGTGTTTTGTGTCATAATAGCTACCGATCCTACATTCGTGAAAAAGAACTGATATGAATGATAAACGCGGCATTTCAACCAACCCAATGAGCGAAGATAATCAAGCTGGCTGCAGTGATACCAGTTGCTGTCCTCCTAAAACACCTATTACAAGAGTAGCGCCAAAAGTTGGACGCAATGATCCTTGCATCTGTGGCAATGGCCGAAAATTCAAGAAGTGCTGCGGGAAAAATTTATAACCTAATCGCAAGCTAACTTGTGCACAATCGACAATAGTCTCTCAAGTCAATAGCAACACTATGGCTTATAGCGGCCAACAGTTAGTGTTTATTGAATTCGATAACTAGGACCGGTAATTGGTCATCTATTTCCATGGCGTACCCGGCTCGATGCGCGAGTATTCTCTGTTTCACAACCATACAAAAGACCAAAACCGGTGCACTATCTGCGTCGACCGATTTACCGTAAATCATTCCGTTGATTATCAGTACTATTATCCATAGTTAGTGATCCCACAGATTTAATGGTCAAAAATAGCTAGCAAATTCATTTTGTCATAGGTATAGTAAATAAGGCATACCTTATGCCAATAAAAATAATGTAAAACAAAATGATATTGCTTGGATACAATGGGGATTTCTAATGAAAAAAAATACACTCAGTCTATACACTGCAGCAGCGACATTGGCACTAGCCACAAGTGTTCCTGCTCTCTCACAAAATTTAACTCTCGAAGAAATTACCGTCACCGCAACTAAGCGGACCGAGGGACTGCAAGAAGTCCCCATCGCCATTTCGGTGATGAGCGGACAAGACATTACCGCCAAAGGCCTGACTAAAATGGAAGACCTTTCCTCCTACATGCCCAATGTGCATGTTGCTGAAGCCAGTGGCGGTACTAACCTATTTATCCGTGGTGTTGGATCAGGCGTCAATTATGGTTTTGAACAGTCAGTAGGCACATTTGTCGATGGCGTCTACTATGGTCGTGGCCGCAGCGCCCGCGGTAAGTTCCTTGACTTAGAGCGCGTTGAGGTGCTGAAAGGGCCGCAGTCAACGCTATTTGGTAAAAATACCATTGCCGGTGCAATCAATATTACTACGGCTCAACCAACTGAAGAGTTCGAAGGCTATATCAGTGCTGGATACACCAGTGAACTGGAAGCCAAGACGGTAACTGGCGTAGTGTCCGGCCCACTGAGCGATTCAGTGCGCGGTCGTTTGGCTATGCGTAGCTATGAAGATAAGGGCTATGTTGAGAACTTGGCAGCCGCTGGGGTGGATGGCCCGCAAAATGAAAGTGTTTATGTTCGCGGAACCCTTGCCATTGATCTCGACGAAGATTGGTCGGCCACCATCAAAGCCGAACATGGTTATTATGATGTATTAGGTCGACAAGAAGTCATTTCAGAGGTTAATCCAGCTATCGGGCCGGCAGTTGGGCTCTATGCATCACCGTTTGGATCGCCCAATTTTGAAGCGGGTTTTGGTTACACCAACTACCAGCAAAATGTTAATGATAATCCGATATTTGATGACACTGAATCGACCATTATGCAGGTGACTGTGGATGGCGCTGTTGGGGAATACGGCCTTAAAGCGATTATTGCTTACACCGAATATGAATTTACTAACAGCTTGGATTCTGACTACGGTCCGCTCAGACTAATCAACCGTGGCCGCAACGAAGAGCACGAACAAATGAGTGCTGAGTTTATCCTAACATCACCCAGCGATAACGCCTTTGAATATATGGCCGGCGCTTACTATCAGACTGAAGAGCTTTCTCACGATCGCTATAGCATGGTTAATGTTTCGGCCGCGCCCACTCTTCAAAGTGGTATCTTCGGGATGCTAAACGCTCCTAATCCAGCGTTAGGCGGCGCGAGTTTCGCGCAAGCAGTTCTAGACGGCAATCTATCGCCAACTGCTAATAATGGCATTTTAGATGGCGATGCTACCAACAGCCTTGAACAGGATGCCGATAGCTGGTCAGTGTTTTTCGAAGGCACTTACAATGTCAGCGATACCTTCCGCATTACCGCTGGTTTACGCTATTCGGAAGACGATAAAGAGATGGCTAAGAGTGCGGAGATAGGTTACATAGATCCAACAGCCCCCTCCTCTACATTGGCGCCAGCCCAGTTGAATGCGGTATTTAGTCAGGGGCTTAAGCTAGCCAAAACACATGCCTACACCCGTGAGCGCAGCGAGGACCATGTGACAGGTCATGTTAACTTGCAGTGGGATATGAGCGACGAGGCCATGGTCTACCTAGAGGTGGGTAACGGCTATAAAGCAGGTGGATTTGACGAAGATAATGGCATGGGACGCGAGGTGGAAACAGTCGATGGTATTACGGATGATATTGCCGTTTTTGAAGACGAGACTGTCGATACTATCGAAATTGGCGCCAAGATCAATCTCGCTAATGGTCGTGGTCGTCTAAATATTGCTGCATTTTCCAGCACCTATGAAGATGTTCAGGTCTCTACCTTTGACGGCACTGCCGGCTTTGTTGTAGGCAACGCAGCCGAATCAGAGGTACAGGGTATCGAAGCAGACGTTCTCTACCGCGCAACTGAAGAGATTACCGTTAATGGCGCATTTGCCTATATGGATGCGACCTATAAGTCGTTCCCCGGCGCCGGCTGTAACCTCGCGCAAGTGATAGCCAACGGTGGTCCTACTGGATGTACTCAAGATTTGAGTGGCCAGCCATTGCAGTTTGCTCCTGAGTACACTGCAAACCTAGGTATTACTTATGAAACCGAGCTATCCTCTGGTCTATTGCTAAGCGCTGGTTTGGATTACAACTGGACCGATGATGTAGTTGCCGCTGCAGACTTGGATGAGAACCTTATTCAGGACAGCTATGGTAAGCTGAATGCTCGCATCTCATTAGCCAGCAGTGACCAGTGGCAGCTGTCGCTTATCGGCAAAAACCTCACCGGTGAAGATACCTTTATGTGGGGCAATGATATCCCACTTGGAAGTCTTGGATTTAACGGTGCTTACTTCAAAATGATCGATCCACCACGCACTGTTGAAGTGATTGCTCAAATGAACTTTTAAGCAAAAGCTTATAGTATAAAAAAACCGCGGTCTATACCGCGGTTTTTTTATATCTTGAGTTTTAAAGGCTATGCTCAAATATCACGCCAAGTTTCCACCCATTTGTTGGTGCTGTTATCTACTGCTCCCCTGTCCAATTATCCTAATATAGCCCCGCACACCCTGAGCGTAGTCAGCAATGGAAATTCGCTCGTTTGTGCCATGGAATCCAGTGAGCAACTCCGGTGTCAGGCGTATCGGATTAAATCGGTAAGCATCATCTGCCACCTTGCCATAGTGCCTGCTATCTGATGCGGCGATCATCAGTCCCGGCGCCACGATCAGATTACCATATACCTCGCGCATACTCTCGGTGATGGCGTCATAACCCGATGCGCTCCAGTCCGATACCGCAGAAGCATTACTACCACCGCGACGTCTAACAGAAACAGTATCGCTTGCTACAATATCGCTGACATAGGCCTCAATACTGTCCATGGAATCTCTGGGGTGGATTCTAAAATTCACTGTCGCCACGGCTTCTATCGGCAGCACATTGGTTTTGACACTGCCCGAAAGCATGGTTGGTGCGGTGGTAGTGCGTAGCATGGCATTAGTGGTGGGCGAATTGCTGAGTTGCTTTTCAATAACCGCGCCAAACAGCCACTGGTTAGCAAATAGCGCGCGGGTTAGAAACGGCATATGACGACTGACCTTATCAAATAACTCAGCGCCCAGACCCTCAAGGCCACCGGGAATGGGTTGCTTTTCTAACTTGGTAATCGCACGCGCCAGATCATTGACTGCATTCTGTTGAGTGGGCATCGACGAGTGGCCGCCCTGCGCTGTCGCCACAATATCCAGCGTAATACTGCCCTTCTCTGCCACATTGATTACCGCAACCAATCCCTCAACACCCGGTAGTAAGCCGTCGAAAACAAATGAACCTTCATCCAGAGACCACGCCAGTTGCACCTGTTGTTCCTGCAAATAAGCCGCCACAGCAGCCGCGCCCTCTGGGCCACCAATCTCCTCATCATGACCAAAACTTAGATAAACAGTGCGCTGGGGTTGATGACCCTGTTCAATCAAATAAGTGACGGCCTCGAGAATACCGAGAACCCCACTTTTATCATCGAGTGCACCGCGGCCCCAAACAATGCCATCAACGATAGCACCCGAATAAGGAGGATGGTGCCATTTGTATTCAGAACCAGGAATAACCGGTACCACATCATAATGGCCAGTGACCAATATAGGTGCTAGGGACGGGTCCGCACCGTCCCAACGATACAACATACTGTCATTGAGCATGGTCAGTTTCAAAGTGCTATCAACCAAGGGATAACTGCGCCGCACCCAGTCAATAAAACCCTGAAATTGGCTCAGATCTCTGTATTGCGGATTTTGATGGGAAACAGTCTTAAATCGTATCGAAGCCGAGAGGCGCTCAGCCATAGCCATTTCATCGAGCTGGATATCCACCTGATCTATGACTTGAGGTTGCAGGGGTTGATGAGCCACGGTGCGCATGATGATCACGACCAGCCCTACAGTAATTACAACCGCCACGATGCTTAGAATACGTTTCATTATTAACCCCAAAATCGATAACCTTAACGTTTACGATAAAGGTCAGTTTTTTTGATTAATAGTTTTTCATAGTCCATTGGCCTGTTGCGCGTTTCATGACCCAACAGACTACCTTCATCGTCACTATTAACTAAACTCCCCATAGGCCTTAGTGTAAACGAAGTTACCATTTAATCTCACGTATCTTAGCGAGTAGGAATAGCTGTGACGGACAATAATCTGTGTCCTTCAGGTCACAAAATAGCCGTGATACGCAACAGTAATGCCGCCAGAGATGGCACTGCAACAGTTGAATATCTCACCCTGTAATTTTTCTCAAAGCATTAATTACTCTTCACCTGCCACCCAAGCTTTAGTTTCAATAATGATCATTTCTCGAAACTTAACGGGCATATCCCAAGTTCCCTGCCAACCTTTTGGCACAAGGAAGCTATCACCCACAGAATAAGTCTGCTTTTCACCGGATAACGAAGTCAGAATAACCTTGCCCTCTAAGACCGTTACAAACTCATCATAAGCAAAGGGATAACTCACATCGATCAGCGCTGGCATAGACTCATAAAGCGCGACCACAAAATCACCTTTGTGTACCACTTTTTGCCAGTGCTCATTAGCGCCTGAAAGCACTGTGCCATCGGGCCAAGGCGGAATAGACTCCAACTCAGTCGTCCTGAAGGCATCTTTATCTAAGGGTAAAACATCAATCACTGGTTGCGCTGATAGTTGTGTTGCAGCCAGAAACAAGGCTGCCATTAAAAAGAACTTTTGCATCTATGACTCCATTATTGGTTTTTATATGTGTTTATATAAATCGGTCCATGGTGGTTAAGCCGTCTGCTCTTCCACTGCTCGCCAGGCCGCATCAAAAGCTGCCTGCATTAGAGGCGTGGCCTCTGAATCAGAATTGGCAATTGAGATCCGTCCAAATTGTGCTCGACCAATCTCATGCGGCGCCTGCCCTTCTTTCCATTCCGGGTCATCGAGTCCCTTATAGGAGTAGGCGTAACCATGAGGAATTCGATTAAGCGTAATGGCTGCAATATCAGTCTCATGATTAAAGCCATGCTTACCTAGCATTGCCTGAAGCTGATCACGAATCTGTTTTTCATAGTCTACAAATGGCGTGCTATAAATATTGTGGCGACCCATCCTGAATAGATCGCGTGCCGGCGTACCTTTCAAATCCATTGGTGTGGGTGAGGCCATCATAAACACTGCCATCGGCTGATCGAGACTCTGGGGTGGCTTATAGCCCCCTGACGTCACCGTGGGCGCGGCACTCACCCAGTGAAAGGGATCATAAGGGCACTGGGTAAAAGTCGTCTCAAGTCCAGCAAAGGCTCGGCCATTTTTTAACAACACATTGGCGTAGACAAAGGGAATCTTAACGCCATAGCTCAAACCCTCTTTCTGCGCTTTGCTCATTTCTGGGCAAAGATGGGGAATAATGCCGTTGTAACAAGCGAGAATACAGTGGTCTGCACTCAGGCTAAAGGCTTTACCTCGTTGCACGTAATCCACCTTTACATTATTAAAAGCTGTCTCTTTAACCCCTACGACTGTGCTATTAAGCCTTAAGCGAGTCGGGTTTTCTGCAAGATCCAAAGCATCGTAGTTAAAGTTTGCAATGGCCACATCCTCAAATCCCCTCATCGCTGGCGCAACCTCAGGAATTAACTTATGGACCAATAATCGGGCAACCGACGCATTACCATCGGGAAACATAACAGCTACGGGGGCATCCCCTAAAACAAAAGCGCCGGCAAGATCGCTGAGCCGATTGGTCAACCAACCCATAGCCTTAAGACCGGGACAACCAGTCATCAGAGCTTCCAAGACAGTATGGTTCCACCCAGAAGAGCCCTTTAAGATACTCAAAAAAGAGTTGAATATGGGCAAGGTTTGTTCGGCTAAACCAACTCGCTCAATCAAAAATTGGTTATAACTGACGGACTTAACATATCTGTACTGTTCCAAGAGAGACAAATCATCCAAGAAATCCCGATCACCACCGAAAAAAGCAATCAACTTATTTTGTTCTTCCTCAGGAATGGGCAACTCTTTAACCGCCGCCTCATATCCTTGACCGCCATGGAAAAACCCTAACCAGTTACCACGCAGAGTTTTATGGCCCTCAGGTGTAGGAACGGTCATACCATTATCGGCACGAAGTTTTCCGCCAAGCAAATAATCATCAGGCGTATTGACTGCCATTGCCGCTAGAGCCTGCGTATCAATACCTATATCTTCTAATAACTCCGCCGCCACATCACTGTAGGATGACATAGACTCAATATTTTGAGCCCCACCCAACCCAAGCACCATATTGCCGTCTTGATGAAATTCATTACGCTTGGCATGCCCGCCAAAGTCATCGTGGTTGTCCAGCAATAGTATTTTTGCACTAGGTCCCATTTTCTTTCGGTAATACCAGGCAGCGGCAAGACCACTCTGGCCAGCGCCGACAACAACCAAATCATAGTGCTGATCCAACGCGTCATAATTGGCCGGCTTTTGCCCATTCCAAGCTAATGCATGAGCAACCTCATAGGACCCTTCATGACTACCGCGCATGCCGGTTAATGTTGGAGGGTAATAGTCGCTGGGAAATTGGTTACTGGTTACCGATCCACTAGATTGCGCTATAAGTTGCCCCGGCATCAATAGGCTGGCGCCGGTGCCAATAGCGACACCATTGAGAAAATCTCTTCGTGTGATTTTAGACGTCATATATTGCTGTACCTTGATGATTGCTTATTTTGACCTATATTTATTTTTCTTCTCGCTCAACATGTCGAATGACATGTGATACAGTACCATAGCTGAGAGCGACAAGTCGAGAATTGATAATAAGGGTGCCATGAGATTTATAGGATTAGCTTTAAATTAAACGGTAAAACAACAACGATAGCTTCGGTATGGTCCTATTTCGAAAGAGAAAGAGCTGAAGACCTCACTTAGTAGCAGTGAATTGATGAGATATCAGCACAGGGGTGAATATAACAATAACAACACGTGCTACCGACTGATGGATCATCAAACAGAATAAAAATACCGCCGGCTTGCCGCCTTACGTAAACCTTTTACATCAAACTAGAGGGGAATATGTTGCAAACTAACTTAAAAACACTCGTTAACAATAGGCTTGCAGTGCTTTTTCGACTTGTATTGCCGTCGTTTTTTATTGCTATCACCCTTCTCAGCCCACTGACAGACGTCCGAGCGGAGACCACAGCGAAGTCCGATAACGCTACCGCATTAGTCCAAACCAATGAAGGCACTCTGGAAGGCCTTGTTACGCAGGGTTCACAAGTCTTTCTGGGTATACCCTACGCAGCGCCCCCGACCGGTGAACGCCGATGGCAACCGCCCCATGATGTCGAATACTGGTCAGGCGTTCGGCAGGCCAAGGAGTTTGGTGCGGCCTGCCCTCAACCGACCGTCCACGGATTGATTCCCAACCACCGGGCTCTACGGGAAGACTGCTTGACTCTAAATGTCGCTGCTCCCATCGGCGCAAAAAAGCTACCCGTCATGGTAATCATTCATGGTGGC
>JBNAAJ010000032.1:0-19875 GCA_049631145.1 Porticoccaceae bacterium | reverse complement strand
ACTGTAACGGAAAGCGACCATGGCAGAAACTCAATTTTATGGCACTGGACGTCGCAAGACTTCAGCCGCCCGCGTTTTCATGAAATCTGGAAGCGGCAATATCACTATCAACGACCGTGCAATCGACGTCTACTTCGGTCGAGAAGTAGCGCGAATGATTGTTCGCCAACCTTTCGAAGTTGTCGATATGGTTGAAAAATTTGATCTCAATATCACTGTTGCTGGCGGCGGTAATTTTGGCCAGGCAGGTGCGATTCGCCACGGTATTGCTCGTGCGTTGGTCGAGTATGATGAAAATCTGCGTCCGCCATTGCGCAAAGCGGGCTTCTTGACTCGTGATGCTCGCCAGGTTGAACGTAAGAAAGTTGGTCTGCATAAAGCGCGTAAGCGTCCGCAGTTCTCCAAGCGTTAAAATCTACCCTATCGAAAAAGCCCGACCCATTGGTCGGGCTTTTTTTTTACCAAAAAAATCAGTAGCTTAGTCAACGATTACGCAACTTCATATTGCTTAAAAAGTGGCTTTCCGTTACTATGCACCGCCTTTTTTATTGGCGCGCGAATCCGCGTGTTTTAAATCCAATTTTGTGTTTAGAGGGAGAACGTCATGAGCAATGACGGTGTCAACCAAAGCCGCCGCAATTTCCTGTTGGGTGCTACCTCGGTAGTGGGTGGTGCAGGTGTCGTTGGTGCAGCAATACCATTTGTTTCATCCTGGCAGCCAAGTGCTAAGGCTAAAGCTGCGGGAGCCCCAGTTAAAGTCAATATTTCCAAGCTAGAATCCGGTGGCCGTCTGGTCGTGGAGTGGCGAGGTAAGCCAGTGTATATCGTTCGTCGCACGGCAGAGTCTCTCGCAGCCATCAATGCTATGGATACCAGCATATTAAGAGATGCTGAATCTAAAGAAGCAGCTCAGCCTGACTATGTTGCCGGATCAGCTCGTACCCTAGAAGGTAAAGAGGAATTTTTAGTGTTGGTCGGGCTTTGCACTCACCTGGGTTGCGCGCCTATGTATCGACCCGATGTCGGTGCTCAGGATCTAGGTGGCGACTCATGGTTAGGTGGGTTTTTCTGCCCCTGCCATGGCTCCAAGTTTGATCTGTCCGGTCGCGTTTATGCTGGTGTTCCCGCACCGAGCAATCTCGAAGTTCCGCCGCATTCTTATGAGTCGGACGATGTCGTTATTATTGGTATAGATTCGGAGGTTGCTTAATGAGCAATGAAACTGGCTTTGCTGCATGGTTAGATTCGCGTTTGCCGACGCTCAAGCGCGAGTGGAACCGACATATGGCCGAGTACTACGCGCCTAAAAACTTTAACTTCTGGTACTACTTTGGCGTGTTGTCGTTGGTGGTTCTGGTAATCCAGTTGATTACTGGTATTTGGTTATTAATGAGCTATCAAGGCTCAGCAGAACAGGCCTTCGCCTCTGTTGAGTACATTATGCGAGATGTCGATCTCGGCTGGATAATACGCTACGCCCACAGTACCGGTGCGTCTGCATTCTTTATTGTCGTTTATCTGCATATGTTCCGCGGCTTGATGTACGGCTCTTACAAAGCGCCCCGCGAGCTGGTTTGGATCTTTGGTATGACCATTTACGTCGCACTGATGGCAGAGGCCTTCCTCGGCTATGTGCTTCCCTGGGGGCAGATGTCCTATTGGGGCGCTCAGGTGATTATCAGCCTATTCGGCGCTATTCCGGTGGTCGGTGAAGATATTGTGCAGTGGATTCGCGGTGACTACCTAATCTCAGGTATTACCCTAAATCGCTTTATGTCGCTTCACGTGGTGGCGTTGCCGATTATTCTGATTGCGTTGGTGGTGATGCATATTATTGCACTACACGATGTAGGCTCAAATAATCCGGATGGTGTTAGTATCAAGAATCATAAGGATAAGGATGGCAACCCCGTTGATGGTCTACCGTTCTACCCTTACTTTGTGATCCACGACTTAGTGCCAATTGTGGTCTTCTTGATAGTCTTCTGCGCCATATTATTCTTTATGCCAGAGATGGGTGGCTTTTTCCTTGAATACGCTAATTTTGAAATTGCCAACTCATTGAAAACACCCGAGCATATTGCGCCTGTTTGGTACTTTACACCTTACTATTCAATGCTGCGTGCGGTCCCTGATAAGCTGGGAGGCTTTATTATCATGGCGGCGGCCATTGCTATATTATTTGTTCTGCCATGGCTGGATAGAAGCCCAGTTCGCTCGATTCGCTATAAAGGAACCTTTAGCCGCGTTGCTCTGTTAATGTTGGTTGCGGTATTTATTATCCTCGGTTACTTGGGGGTTAAGGCACCGACTCCAGGCCGAACGATTCTGGCGCAGATTTGTACGGTACTGTATTTTGCTTACTTTATTGGTATCTACTTCTGGACCAGAATCGAGACTACTAAGCCTGAGCCGGAGCGCATTACTATGGATGGGGGAATCGGCTTCCTCAGATCTATGGGGGCTGTAGCAATTGTCGCGCTGTTGGTGATCATACCAATTAAGGCAGTGGGTGCTGAGTCAGCGTATAAGTGCGGTACTATCCCCTGTGATAGCTTTGAGGCTGATCTTACCAATGAGGCCTCCTTGCAAAATGGCGCAATGCTCGCGGTTAACTACTGCATGGGCTGCCATTCGTTCAAATATTCGCGCTGGGAGCGTGTGGCTACGGATATCGGTATTCCCAATCAATTAATGCTCGATAATATGGTATTCACAGGGCAAAAAATTGGTGAGTTGATGGATATAGCTATGCCGGCTGATGCAGCGAAAAGTTGGTTTGGTGCTACACCTCCAGATCTGACGTTGGTTGCTCGATCACGTAAACCCGATTGGCTCTACACATACCTGCGTAATTTTTACGCCGATCCCAGTCGCCCGCTGGGTGTGAACAATAAGGTATATAAAGATGTGGGTATGCCTCATGCATTGTTAGATCTGCAGGGTCTGGCAGAATGCGCACCTGGGCCTGTGATGGCAGCTAATGGTGGGATCAAACGCGATCTTTTAACCGGTCAAGACATCTTGGATAACCCCTGTGGTAACTACAATATTACAAAAGCTGGTACGATGACAGCGGAAGAATATGATGTTGCGGTTTACGATTTGGTAAACTTTTTGACTTATATAGCGGAACCTATGGCTGAACAGCGCAAGCATATTGGCAAATTGGTTATTTTATTCTTGCTATTTTTACTGGTGCCGACGGTTCTATTGAATCGCGAGTACTGGAAGGGCATTCACTAAGGACCCTGTAAAAGGTCCTGCTAAAATTGCCACTAAGATTGCTACTAGGGGGTAGAATAGCTCTGCCCCTTTAACTAAAAAAAACTATGAGAGGTTGTTGTGCGACGATCATCGATGACGCTATTTTCTGATCCTACTTGCCAGTACAGTCACCGAGTGCGTATTGTACTTGCTGAAAAGGGCGTAACTGTTGATATTGACGATGTCGAAGCCAATGCGGTGACAGAAGAAATTCTTGAGGCCAACCCTTACGGCACGCTGCCGACGCTGGTTGATCGCGACTTGGCTCTCTATGAGTCTAAAGTGGTGATGGAATATTTGGACGAGCGTTTCCCCCATCCTCCGTTATTGCCCGTATACCCTGTCGCCCGTGCTCAGAGTCGACTGTGGATTTACCGTATCGAGCGTGATTGGTGCAAGTTAATTGATGCGATTGTCGCTAACCCAGAAAGCAAGAAAGCAGAGTCTGCGCGCAAAGAATTTCAAGAATCACTGGTGACTATCGCCAGTATATTTACCGAGATGCCTTACTTTATGAGTGAGGAATTTACGCTGGTGGACTGCTGTCTTGCTCCAATGTTGTGGCGACTGCCCCAATTGGGCATCAAGCTGCCAAATAACCGCCAGGTTAAACCTCTATTGGATTATATGGACCGTTTATTCGAACGTCCCTCATTCCAAGAGAGTCTCACCGATCTTGAGCGCGAAATCCGCGCCTAGTTGACAGAAATGAAGATGAGGTCCAATCGACCCTACCTGCTCAGAGCACTCTATGACTGGATAGTGGATAACGATTGCACCCCTTACATTGCGGTCAATGCACACTACCCTGGTGTAGAGGTGCCTCAGGATTTTGTTACTGACGGTCAGATCGTGCTCAATATTGCACCGCGTGCGGTGAGTAGTTTCGAGATGACTAAGGATCACCTGCAGTTGTCCACGCGTTTTAGCGGTATGCCTATCGATATCTATCTTCCTATCGGTGCCGTGATGGGTATTTACACGCAGGAAAATGGTCAGGGTATGGTGTTTGAGCCTGAGGATCCGGAAGATAAGCCGCCAGAGCCCCCGAAAGGGCCTCAGGCCATAGCAGCTGATCGACAGAAACCGTCGAAGAAATCATCCACGAAACCCTCCAAAGGCAAGACTAAACCTTCCCTGCGAGTGGTTAAATAAGGAAGCTTACCCCCGAGATAAGGAGTATGTAATGTCCAAGCCTATTGCAATTCTTTCCGCTGCACGCACCCCAATGGGTGGCATGATGGGTAGTCTTTCATCAGTATCTTCACCAGAGTTGGGTGCGGTGACCATTCGAGCAGCTATTGAGCGGGCTGGACTGGATAAAGCCACTATTGATGAAGTTATTATGGGTTCTGTGCTCAGCGCCGCCGTCGGACAAGCGCCCGCGCGACAGGCAGCCCTCGCGGCAGGCCTTGGTAAAGCCACGCCCTGTACCACGGTAAATAAAGTCTGCGGCTCTGCCATGATGTCAGTGATGATGGCGGGTAATGCACTGCGCTCAGCACAGTCATCGCTGGTGGTTGCTGGCGGCATGGAGAGCATGAGTCGAGCCCCTTACCTAATTCCACAGGGTCGTCAGGGCTATCGCTTCGGCAGCGCTGAGATGTTAGATCATATGCAATATGACGGATTGCAGGACGCCTATCAGGGGCTTGCGATGGGCAACTTTGCCGAGAGTTGTGCCAATAAATACCAGTTTAGTCGCGAAGACCAAGATGCCTACGCTATTGAGTCACTGCGCCGTGCCAATGAGGCCATAGAGCAGGGTTTATTTAGCCGTGAAATTGCACCCGTCACCATTGCCTCGCGCAAAGGTGATATTGTTATCGATACCGACGAGCAACCGGGCAATGCGCGGCCAGATAAAATCCCCCAGTTGCGCCCAGCCTTTGTTAAAGAGGGTACGGTTACTGCTGCTAATGCTAGCTCTATTTCCGACGGTGCTGCAGCACTGACACTGATGATGGCTGATGAAGCTGAGGCTCAGGGATTCAAGCCCATTGCGTTGATTCATGGTTATGATCAGGTTGCACAGGAGCCTGAGTGGTTTACTACCGCGCCCGTCACGGCAATGAATAACACTTTGCAACGTGTTGGTTGGTCTGTCGAGGATGTTGACCTATGGGAGGTCAATGAAGCTTTTGCTGTGGTAGCGATGGCAGCGTTAAAAGAAATTGGTATGCCCCATGAGCGGTTAAATGTTCATGGTGGCGCCTGTGCTTTAGGTCATCCTATCGGTGCCAGTGGTTCGCGAATTATAGTGACATTGATTCATGCATTGCAGCAGCGTGGTGGTAAAAAAGGTATTGCCAGTCTGTGTATTGGTGGTGGCGAGGCAACTGCTATGGCAATAGAATTGGTTTGACGAAAAGTTTTAAGCCAAAAAAAGCCCTGTTGATAAATACAGGGCTTTTTTATTGGTATTGATAGCTCAATCGATATATTCAAATACTTTAACCACTTTCCTTACACCGCCACTGGCGCTGGCAATATCAGCGGCTAAATCGCCACTGACCCTATCGATAGTACCCATAAGGTAAACCACGCTATCCTCGGTAATTACATCGATATTGATAGCTTTGACCTGTTCTTCAAAGGCCAATTTGGTTTTTATTTTAGCTGTGATCATAGAATCATTGGTACGCGATACTATTGAGGTTTTGCCTCTCACCTGTAATTCATTATGGACTAGACGCACACCGGTAAAGTCCCTTGCCGTATCGCCCGCCAGCATTTTCATTTCACGGCTTGGCACCTCGCCTGTGAGCAACACTACCGCTTTAGCAACACTGACATTAATATGCGATGCATCGAGATCAGGGTGCGCTTTTTTAATATTCACACCAATAAAAGTATCCATTTTTCTATCGTTATAATAAGTTCCCGCACTAGTGCTAGCCGGATCGGCCACAATGGGTTCACTAGTCACGGAATCGACGACTGAGGTACAGCCGCTAAGTACCAGAATGCCCAGACAAAGCACAATTAATTGCCGCATTTATTCTCCTCCAAATATCTGATGGTCTACTAGTGCACAGAGGCACTGAATAATTTGAAACTGTGCTGCGTTTGCCAGTTGCCCAGAAAACTGTGCCATATTGATTTCCACGTTATTGTAGCCAACTGAGGCAGATAGTAAATCGTCATTGTGCGCTGACAGTAAAATGATGGTCATACCTTTGTTAACTGCGGTTTCTAAGGCACTAATCAGTGACAAGCTATTACCCCCTGCACTCACTGCCAACAGCAGATCTGCACTTTGTCCCTGTGTTTGCAGACAGTGGGCAAAGCGTTCAGCACCAAAGCTGGTGGCCATAATTTGATTGATATTCAATGCGGGGAAGCCCGGGCGCTCAATTTCATAACCCGTGGCCAAATAATCTGTAAATAATTGGGCTAGCGGCACGGTGGTCTGTTCACCGTAACTAAATATTCGATTGCCCGATAATAGAGCGGCACTAATCTTTTCTGCGGCAGCAGCCATTGGTCCAGCAAAGCTATCGCCAACTACCATAGTGGTCTCAATAAGTTGCTGAAAGTGGTTAAAAATTTTCTGATCCATAATGACTGCTACGATCTCTGGTTTTGCCCAGTGCTAGATTAAAATATTTTGCACCCAGTTGATAGCAAAGTTACCCCTTGGTGCATGATCTGGGCTTATAGCCACAGCGTCGAATCGCGCTTCAATTGTTATGCTTTGACCTCGTTGTTGCAGATAGGCCAATGCTGCAGCCTGAAGGCGTTGACATTTACGTTGGCTAATGGATTCCTCTGCACTGCCATAGTTTGTCGATTGACGGAATCTTACCTCGACAAATACAAGGCAGGATCGATCCTGCATGACTAAATCGATTTCTCTGCGGCGGGTCGCAAAGTTCCGCTCCAGCAGTTTGAGCCCTTTTTTTTGCAGATACTTACAGGCCAGCATTTCTGCCTCAGTGCCAGATAGCATTGAGGCTCTGGTCCGATTAACCTTAGCTACGTTTTTATTCAATCAAGCCATCCCTTGCCTGTTGTTCTCTAGGGTTGAATTTCCCTCACTTTTCCGCGTTGAAATACGGCCCATTTCGGCTGGCGTACAACCATACCATTTTCAAGGCTCAGTATTCCGGTAGCGCCAAATAATGGTAGGGCATTATCAGATTCCAGATAATTAATATTTTTATGCAGTAAAAACGCATCGTGACCCACGGCATAAAGATGTCGGTAAGCAGTATGAAGTCGCTTATCAGGTTGCAGGCTATTGACCAATTGTCCCGGCAGAGTCCATGGCATCGCACTAAACTCTACGCGGGATAAATCTCGATCAAGACTGACTTGTTGGCTGCCATTATAAATATGAGAGGTAGCAACGACCGGAAGATCTGAGGCATAGAGAAAATCAAGCGCTGGTTTAATCTGCCGCGCCACTACTGGGTAGCCTAGAACGATCACCAAGTCGATATCTTGGCGACGACGGACATCAAATTGAATACGGCTGTTGATGAAACGTTTAAGCTGGCGCCCACGTTCTTCGCTGAGATCAATTTGCAGTGGCGGCTTGAGTAAGGGGGTAAAGTCTTTCGTAGCAGCTGGGTAGCTGACTTGACTTAAAACTGCGCCTCCTTTACTACTCCAGTAATTATTAAAAAACGTTGAAGCTCTATTGCCCCAACCATTATCTGGGGCGATCAATAATACATTGCGCTGATCCTTACGCCAGGCGCGATCAGCTATTTGGCGTATCTCATCTAATGGAGATAAGCCAAACTGATAAAGATTTTGCGGCTGTAATTGATCATCACTGTCAATACGATTGAGACTAATTGTGGGTACGGGAAGGACCTCGAGAGGTAATAAACTCTCGACTTCAGCGCGGCGCATTGGGCCAATAATAATATCTGCACCATCCTCTACGGCATGATTGTAAGCTTGTGCCATAGATTCAGCGCTACTGTCATAGAGGCGTATTTCGGGCACAATTTCATCAGATTGCTGATCCTGCGCCAATAAATGGTAATAGGCACTCATAAAGCCGTCGAGCAAGGTATAACTGGGCGTCTCATACTGGCCCTGCAACGGTAGTAGCAGGCCTATCTGTTGAGGCGCCGACGTGGATTTGGCAGAGTTTTTGATCGCTGTTGGCGGCACTTTTGCGGCAGGGTGGGTTCTCCAACGCTGTCGCCAGTCGTCGTAGGCCAGTTGTTGGGCGCTGTGATTAATTTGATAGCGTCGGTGCAGTTCAGCCAGTTGAAGCCAGCCGGCAAGTGCACTGTCGCTATGACTTTGCCCCTGCTGCAGGTAGCTAAATGGCTGGCTATTGAGTTGGTACCATAGTTGGTCATGCACTGCGCGGATAGATTTTTGCTCTCTGCTAAGTGCAGCCAAGCGAATATAATGTTGTAGCGACTGTTCAATATTACCCAGAGCGAGATCAATCTCAGCCCGTAGCTCAATGGTTTGTCGTTGCTGCTCTGCACCAAATGTCGTACTGATAACGAGAAATCGTTGCTGTTGGAGATAATCGAAGGCGTCAGCGGCGCTGTTAAGTGCCAGGCTGCAGCGGGCCTGTAGAATAATAAATTGGCTGTAGTCGAGGTTACTGAGTTGCTCGGCATCAATAGTTAGCAGAGATCTGCGGCTGGCTTGAGCATCTCCAGCGACTAAAAACAGTGTCGCAGCGTCAAGCAATAGGCCATCTGGCTGTGGGTCGTTTTCTGCCTGTTGCAAAAGGCTCTGTGCCCGACTGAGGGTAGTACTGTCGGCAGATTCAATTTCAGTTACCGGTGCAGACACAGTTTCTAGCGTTGTAGTTGGCGCACAGCCACTAATAAAGGCTAAGATGCACCCAGCGTAGGCAACCAACAGTAGAAAGCGTTTATTCATGAATTCTCTTCAATCCGGTACGTTGTATATAGTCGCCACACCCATCGGCAATCTGGGTGATATGGTACCCCGAGCCATAGCGACACTCAATGAAGTCAGTGTAATCGCCTGTGAGGATACCCGCCATAGCAAAAAACTGCTCGATCACTTTAATATCGATAAACCCTGTATTGCCTATCATGATCATACGGATAAAAAAGCCAGTGACAACCTGATCAAAAGACTGGCTGCTGGTGATGATGTCGCGTTGATATCGGATGCCGGTACCCCATTGATTTCCGATCCGGGTTATAGGTTAGTTGCTGATGCCCGTGCTCAAGGTATTAGCGTGATACCCATTCCCGGTGCCAGTGCAGTTATCGCCGCACTAAGTGTCGCTGGATTGCCTACCGATAAATTTAAATTTATCGGTTTTTTACCGACCAAAAGTAGTCAGCGTTTAAGTGCGCTGAAGGACTTAAAAACAACCACTGAAACGCTTGTCTGCTATGAGGCGCCACATCGTATTAGCGATACTCTCATCGATATGGTGGCGGTGTTGGGTGCTGAGCGACCCGCTTTTATGGCGCGTGAAATTAGCAAAGCATTTGAAACCTATCTCCATGGCAGTATCGCTGAGGTGCTCGATCAAGTGCAGGCAGATAGCAATCAGCGGCGTGGTGAGATTGTGCTAGCGATCGGCGGTTATCAAGATGATATGGAAACGATCTCTGTGGATGCTGAAAAGGTACTCAGTCTACTGCTCAAGGAATTGCCATTAGCCAAAGCGGCCTCTGTTACTGCCAAAATTACTGGTGGCGATAAAAAGCAACTGTACCAATTAGGGCTTAGTCTGCAGGATAAATAGATAATTGATCTTGTAATTATTAGCGTTTCGTAAATAAATCGACCAGAATCACTTATGGCTATTGTTTTACCTGTAACTGGAGTACGTTCTTGCCAACCCTTTTAAAACACT
This sequence comes from Porticoccaceae bacterium, assembly GCA_049631145.1. Taxonomy (GTDB): domain Bacteria; phylum Pseudomonadota; class Gammaproteobacteria; order Pseudomonadales; family Porticoccaceae; genus HTCC2207. The sequence goes on along the minus strand of JBNAAJ010000032.1, from coordinate 9,785 downwards.
GTTTATTGCTCTGCGGTTTTTTCCTATTGCTGGCCAATACTCGTCTTGTTGTTGCTGATACGACAGTCGCACGTCAATTATTTGCTGATAACCGATCTGCGATATTACAGATCCGTATTATTGATTTGACCTCGGGCAGTAAAAGCGCCATAGGTTCGGGGTTTCCCATTGACCAACACGGACTGATAGCGACCAATTATCATGTTATTGAATTAGCGGCCAGCGAGCCACATCAGTACCGTATTGAGTATCTGACTGAAGCCAATCAGACGGGTGTGCTGAAACTGGTTGATGTCGACGTTATCAATGATTTAGCCTTGGTTAAAGCTGATCAAGTGGTTAGTCAGCCGATTGCGCTGGCCAGCATTGAGCCTGAGGTTGGCGTGCCGGTTTTTGCATTGGGTAATCCCTTGGATTTGGGGTTAACTGTAGTTCCCGGGACCTACAACGGTATTAATACCACCTCCTACTACCCAAGAGTGCATTTTACTGGGTCATTAAATTCCGGTATGAGTGGTGGGCCGACATTGAACCAGCAGGGGCAGGTTATCGGCATTAACGTCGCTACTGCAGGAAATCAAATTAGCTTTTTGGTACCGGTAGGGAAGTTGCAAAAACTGGTTGCCGATTATCAGTCACGGGGTAGCGCGGTTACCGAGGTTGCTGACTATATAGGCAACCAATTGCAGGCCGATCAACAGCAAAAAATGACGCAGTTGCTCGCCGCTGATTGGCAGGCTATCGGGTTGGGGCAAGCACAGGTATTGCAGCAATTGCCCCCATTTGTAAAGTGCTGGGGTGGCTCCAATAATGCCAGTACCAAGGCGCAATTTCTCAGTGCTGAACGCAGTTGTCGCAGTGAAGATAATATCTATCTCAATGCAGGATTTGAAACCGGAACACTGGAGTATCAGTTTTTTTGGCTTGAGGCAGATAAGCTAAATAGCTGGCAATTTTACACTGTCTATGAAAACCTATTTGGTGATTTTGCTCCGGGCAATCGCGCCACTGAGGAGGACGTGAGTGAGTTTCACTGTGACCATGATTTCATCACTAGTGCCAGCCAACGTCAGAGCAAAACCGTCTTCTGTACCCGCGCCTATAGAGACTATCCTGGGCTTTATGACACGGTGTTTTTACAGGGTACCGCAGACAATAGCGATAAAGCCTTTATAAGCCACTTTACCTTGGCTGGAGTGAGTAGAGAAAACAGCCTCAGGTTTGCGCGCAGGTTTATGGAGGTCTCTCAGTGGCGGTAGTGATAGAGGTACTTGGCTGGGCGGGAAAAAGCCGCAAGCAATTTCGTGTCGAGTCTGATGAGGTTACTATAGGTCGTGGGTATGCAAACGATATTGTCTTGTCCGATCCCCATATTTCACCACAGCATCTGCAACTTCATGCCACAGATCAAGGTTGGACCATTGAGGATTTGCACAGTCTTAATGGGGTGCAGGTGGTCTGCAAGCGGGGGGATATTGAGGGAGTCTTTGCCTCTGGTTCAGAGATAAAAATTGGCCGCACTAGGTTGCGTATAGTCGCGATTGATCATGCGGTGGAACAGACCAAAATGCTACACCGATTAGAGTTGGAGTCTAGTCGACTCAACCGATTGGCAGTTTGGTTGCCATTGTTTATTGCGGTTTTTGTCACTGAGTTACTCATTATTTATGCTAACACTGTGGTTGCATGGGAGTGGAAAAACGTTATTCCCATGCTGTTGGGTGCCCAGCTTGTTGTTTTAGTCGGTGCATTGTTTTGGGCGCTGATTGGACGTTTGATTCGGCATGAATCTCACCTGCTAGGGCAGTACAGTTTATTGTTACTGGCGACGTTATTATTTTCGGCTAGTGATTGGCTGTTGGTGATGCTCAATTATAATAGCAACCTGCTACTGTTTGGCGATCATATGCAACGGTTGACGCCATTGCTTATCGTCTTTGTTTTGCTCAGTGCTAATTTAGCCTTGGCCACTAACCTCAGTGCGCGATCCCGCTGGATAACCAGTGCATGTTGTGTGGGCTTGCTGGCGACTATTGGATTAGTGGTAGAAATGAAGCGTTGGGGAGAGTTTTCCCCATTTCCAGAGTATTCGAGTACACTACAGCCACCCGCATTACTTTTTGCCAGCGGTCGCTCTGGCGATGCGTTTTTAAACCGTGTCGATGATTTGTTCTCTAGAGCAGATAAAAGCATAGAATAACCACATAGGGGAATTATCTTGGAAGCGCTGCTAAGTCAACTCAATAGCATTATCTGGAGCTCAGCACTTATCTATTTATGTTTGGGTACGGGGCTGTACTTTTCCTTGCGCACCCGATTTCTGCAGGTGCGACATTTCCGCCATATGCTCACACTGATGTTCCAAGGACGCAGTTCTGCCTCGGGCGTATCCTCCTTTCAAGCTCTGGCCATGTCTCTGTCAGGTCGTGTGGGCACAGGCAATATTGCCGGTGTAGCCACGGCCATTGCCATGGGCGGCCCCGGTGCCGTGTTCTGGATGTGGATGGTAGCGTTTTTGGGGGCGTCGACTGCCTATGTTGAGGCCACACTGGCCCAGATCTACAAAGAAAAAGACGATAATGGTGAATACCGTGGTGGCCCCGCTTACTATATTGAAAAAGCCATGGGGCAGAACTGGTACGCTTGGTTATTTGCGGCATCTACCATTATTGCCGTGGGTTTCTGTCTACCCGGTATTCAGGCCAATAGTATCGTTGCAGCGATGGATAATGCCTGGTCGGTGCCGCCATTAGCGACTGCATCATTTATTGCCTTTGGCGTTGCCTTAATTATCTTTGGTGGTGTAAAGCGAATTGCTCACTTTACGCAGGTGGTGGTGCCATTTATGGCACTTGGCTATATCGCCATTGCTTTTATGGTTATGGCGGCCAACATAGCGCAGTTCCCAGCAGTTGTAACGCTAATTGTTAATAGCGCATTTGGTCTGGATGCAGGCTTCGGCGCCATTATTGGTATGGCTGTTCAATGGGGAGTTAAGCGCGGTGTTTACTCTAATGAGGCTGGTCAGGGCACTGCGCCTCATGCCGCGGCAGCGGCTGAGGTATCGCATCCAGCCAAGCAGGGCTTAGTGCAGTCCTTCTCTGTCTATGTCGATACATTACTAATCTGTACGGCCACCGCCTTTATGATTTTAATGACCGGTCTCTACAATGTTCAGGGCGCAGAGGGCGCTATGCTGTATGAGGGCCTATCAGGTTATGAAGCCGGTCCTGCTTATGTACAGAGTGCCTTTGACACCGTGCTACCCGGCTTTGGCAGTGGCATTTTAGCTATTTCATTGTTGTTTTTTGCTTTCACTACAGTGATTGCTTACTACTATATTGCTGAAACCAACGTTATGTTTATTAATCGCAAGGTTCATCGCCCTTGGTTGGTGTTATTTCTCAAGGCTTTGGTACTTACTTCGGTGATGTATGGCGGCTTAAAGAGTGCCAATATTGCTTGGGCTCTGGGTGATATTGGTGTCGGTCTTATGGCCTGGTTAAATATTATCGCGATTCTTATTCTGCAGAAGCCGGCGATGTTGGCGTTAACAGATTATGAACAGCAGCTTGATCAAGGATTGGATCCGGTATTTGATCCGCATAAAGTTGGTATCGAAAAAGCCGATTTCTGGCTGAAAAAATAAACTACCTAATTTAGGCGGTGGGCCAGCCGCCTAATGCTTTCCAGCGATTAACAATTTTGCAAAATAGTTCTGCCGTTTTTATCGTATCGTAAAGGGCGCTGTGGGCATCGCGGTTATTGAACTCAATGTCTGCCGCTTGGCAAGCTTTCGCCAGTACTGTCTGGCCATAGGCCAATCCAGCTAAACCGGAAGTGTCAAAACAAGAAAAGGGATGGAAAGGACTGCGTTTTATCTGGTTGCGATTAATTGCCGCATTGACAAAGCCAAGATCAAAGTGGGCATTATGGGCCACCATAATGGCTCTGGTGCAGCCGGTATCACTGACTTCTTTGCGAATCGGTCTAAAAATTTCACGCAGGGCTTCGCTCTCCTCCTCGGGCTCCCGTTCAGGATCGTAAATATCAATACCGGTAAACTCCAGCGCTGATTGTTCAACCACCGCACCGGGGAAAGGCTCTATATTTTTACTGTAACTCTCTTTGATTTGCAGATTACCCTGCTCATCCATCTCTAAAATAACCGCGGCGATCTCCAATAGCGCATTGGTGTCGGCATTAAAGCCGCCAGTTTCTACGTCCACTACTACGGGCAGAAAACCGCGAAAGCGCTTTGCCATCAATGAGGGTTGCAGTAGTGCGTCAGGCATATCCATTACAGTCTTAACTGCCAGTTTAAGTGCGTACCAGCACCTAATGGTATTAACTGAGAGCCGTCAAAAGGTATCGCCTCGGGCAGTTGCCAGGATTGACGGTCTAAGGTGATTTTACGACTGTTACGAGGCAGGTTATAAAAGTCAGCGCCATAGAAACTGGCAAAGCCCTCCAGCTTATCCAAGGCACCCGCTTGGTCGAATACCTCTGCATAAAGCTCAATCGCTGCATGATGGCTAAAACAGCCAGCGCAGCCACAAGCGCTTTCTTTGCGACCTTGAATATGCGGTGCAGAATCTGTACCGAGAAAAAATGACGGATCGCCACTGGTGGCGGCTTCTATAAGTGCTTGCTGATGAATATCGCGTTTTAAAATAGGTAAGCAAAACAAGTGAGGGCGAATGCCACCGACCAGCATATCATTGCGATTAAATAATAAATGTTGCGGCGTGATAGTGGCGGCAACATTATCACCAGCTTCGGCAACAAATTGGGCCGCCTGCGCTGTGGTGATATGTTCGAAGATTATTTTCAGATCCGGATACTGTGCTACTAGACCACGCAGGTGGCGATCGATAAATTCAGCCTCGCGATCGAAGATATCAATTTCTCCGGCTGTCACCTCGCCATGCAGTTGCAAGATCATGCCAACCTCTTGCATCGTTTCCAGTACAGCGCTGATATTGTCGAGATCTGTGACACCGGAATCTGAGTTAGTGGTCGCGCCGGCAGGATAGTATTTGCAACCCTGAATAAAGCCACAGTCTTTAGCTGCGCGGATTTCAGCGGGGTCAGTATTGTCAGTCAGATAGAGTACCATCAGCGGTTCCCAATCTGATCCTTCGGGGCGTTGTGCCAGTATACGCTCTTTGTACGCCGCCGCTTGTGCAACTGTGGTAACAGGTGGGGTCAGATTAGGCATGATAATACCGCGACCAAAACCGCGAGCCGCCGCCGGCACAGAGGTTTCTAGTGCGCGGTCATCACGCAGATGGAGGTGCCAGTCGTCCGGCAAAATAAGGCTGATTTGATCCATGGCAAGAGATTCCGTTGTTGTAGGTTGAATGCTACCGGAAATGCTGGCGTCATACGAGTATTTGTGGAAAAGTTAGCCTATGAATATCACGCTTCTGACTAATCGAGACCTCGCCAGCCACCTAGCATTAAGTCGGCTTATTCGCCAACTCAGTGATCATGAGCTGTCGATCTTTATCTCGGAAAAAGTCGGTAAAGATGAGTATCTTTCGCCACCACTACAGGCGCTGGCCAAATTTGAACAAGATATTATAGCCTCTAGTGATCACAGTTTTGATGACTTGGCCGCGCAGGCAGGTTGTTGTCTGCAAGGCTTTACTGATATTGGTAACCGCGTAAACGGTGCTGAAGGACTGGCGCGTATCAAGGCGACTGAGCCAGAGTTGATTTTATCGATCCGTTTTGGCCTGATTATCGATGATCAAGTGATTAACCTAGCGAAATACGGTGTCATCAATTTGCACTCTGGTCTGTTACCCGACTACCGCGGTGTTATGGCAACCTTTCGGGCGATGCTAGACCAGCAGGCTGAAATTGGTTCGACACTGCATTTTATTCAAAATAGCGGTATCGATAATGGCGATATTGTGTCGATTGCTAAACGACCTCTTAACCTTCAACAGTCTTATTTACTCAATACATTGCAGCTTTATTCTGCTGGTTGTCAGCAGATCGTCTCAGCAGTAACGACATTACAGCAGGGCGAACCGCTAAGTGCTCGTCCGCAGTTGGGTGAGCCCAGTTATTACAGTTTTCCCGACGCGTCTTTACTGAAAAGCTTTTTTGATCAGGGTTATCAATTATTCGATAGTGACGAACTTGATGCCATCAACAAGTTACAACGCCAAACGACACACAAGCCGCACAAATTAATGTAAAATTGCCGCCTTAAATTTCCCAGTACAGGATTATGCAACGTGTCATCGGTTAATAAAGTCGTACTCGCCTATTCGGGCGGCCTAGATACCTCAGTGATTGTGAAGTGGCTGCAGGAAGAGTATCAATGTGAGGTGGTTACCTTCACCGCCGATATCGGTCAGGGCGAGGAGGTAGAGCCTGCCCGCGCCAAAGCCGAAGCGCTAGGTGTAAAAGAAATTTATATTGATGATCTGCGCGAAGAGTATGCCCGCGACTATGTGTTTCCTATGTTCCGCGCCAATACTATTTATGAGGGGGAGTATTTGCTCGGTACTTCCATTGCGCGCCCCTTAATCGCTAAACGACTGATCGAAATTGCCAATGAAACTGGCGCTGATGCTATTTCTCATGGTGCCACCGGTAAAGGTAATGATCAGGTGCGTTTTGAATTGGGCGCCTATGCATTAAAGCCTGGTATTAAAGTGATAGCGCCATGGCGTGAGTGGGACTTGAATTCTCGCGATAAATTGATGGACTACTGCGCGCAGCATAAAATCCCTGTAGAAATGAAGCGTGGCAAAAAATCACCCTTCTCAATGGATGCAAACTTATTGCATATCTCTTATGAGGGCGGCAACCTCGAAGACCCTTGGTCAGAAGCCGAGGACGAAATGTGGCGCTGGACAGTGTCTCCGGAACAGGCGCCCGATCAGGCAACCTATATAACGCTGACTTACCACAAGGGAGATATAGTCGCTATTGATGGTAAGGCGATGTCCGCGGCAACAGTGATTGAATATTTAAATAAGGTGGCCGGCGATAATGGTATTGGACGTTTGGATATTGTTGAAAATCGCTATGTGGGTATGAAGTCGCGTGGCTGTTATGAAACGCCTGCCGGCACTGTGATGATGAAAACGCATCGTGCCATAGAGTCATTGACGCTGGATCGTGAAGTGGCGCATATGAAAGATGAGCTCATGCCGCGCTATGCCAAGCTTATTTACAATGGTTACTGGTGGGCGCCAGAGCGTTTAATGTTGCAGAGCGCTATCGACCAAAGTCAGGATGTGGTCAATGGCGAGGTGCGGGTAAAGCTCTACAAAGGCAATGTGACTGTTGTCGGCCGCAGATCAGACGATAGTTTGTTCGATGCCAATATCGCTACCTTTGACGATGATGGCGGTGCCTATGATCAGGCGGATGCCGAGGGCTTTATCAAACTAAATGCATTGCGCTTGAGGATTGCTGCTAATAGAGGTCGCAAGCTGTAAGCCAGACTCACTCACATCTCTCTCCGCAGATGCTAAAGCATTTGCGGAGATAAACTCTACAGCCTGTTTCAATCTCGTTGGTGCCATCATTCGGCAATAGTTTTAGTCGCCACGTAGGGCCTGTTTCGTCTAAACTGGCGCAATGAACATAACCATTGACGATATCCAGCAAGCTCACAAGCGCATACAGCCATATATCCACTGCACGCCCATCCTGCAGAGTCGCGCACTCAATAAAATTATTGGCTGTGAGTTATTTTTTAAAGCCGAAAATCTGCAGAAAATTGGTGCCTTTAAAGCCCGTGGTGCCTGTAATGCCGTTGTCTCAATGGATGATGCGATTTTGCAGCAGGGCGTCATCACCCATTCCTCCGGCAATCATGGTGCTGCACTGGCGTGGGCCGCCGCACTTAAAAATAGCCCTTGCACAGTGGTAATGCCCAGTAATGCCCCAGAGGTTAAAAAAGCTGCGGTGGCCGGCTATGGCGCCACTATTGAGCTTTGTCAGCCGACCATGGCAGCGCGGGAAGATACTGTAACCAAACTGATCGCAGAGCAGAATTTAAGTCTAATCCACCCCTATGATAGTGATGTAATTATTGCTGGACAGGGCACGGCAGCATTGGAGCTACTTGAGCAGATTGAAGAGCCAGTGGATATTGTAATGGCACCCATTGGTGGAGGTGGTCTACTAGGTGGCACAGGTATCTGTGTTAAAGCGCTGTCCAGTGCCCATGTGATAGGCGCGGAACCAGAGCAAGCCAATGATGCTTGGTTGGGCTTTAATCGTGGTAGTAGGCTAGCTGAGTTTACTCCCAACACCATTGCCGATGGTTTGCGGGCCACTGTGGGGGTGCGTAACTTTGATGTTATCCGTGAGTCGGTGGATAATATTTTGCTCTGCTCTGAAGCGCGGATTATTGAAGCAATGCGATTGATTTGGACTCGATTGAAGGTCATTGTAGAACCTTCCTGCGCTGTGCCGTTAGCTGCCATAATGGATCAACCAGAGCAGTTTCAGGGTAAGCGCGTGGCGATAATTCTTACCGGCGGTAATGTTGATTTGGATGCCTTGCCCTGGTGAATTTTAACCGATTATTGGAATATGCTACTTTTTGAAAAGCGGCTAGCATTAGAGCAAAATCCAGCTACATTTAGTGTAGTTGGGTTCTATTCAGCGCTAATGTCGGATCTGTTATCAGAGTTAGCTTGGATAATGTTTAAGTCTTGAGTGGAGGTCTTCGCGATTTCAATTTTTGAATAAGGATATTCAAATGATCGGTTTGAGAGTTTTTATAATGATTGAATTCATTATCTTAGTAGGTGGGTGCGTATCTTCAGGGCAGTTGCCGTCTCATGATGTGATTTTTTCCAAAACTGAAGATATTGCCACGGTCTATATTTATCGAGGGAGAGATTACCAAATACGTTATGCTAAGACACCTATATTCGAGGATGGAGATTTTATAGGTGTATTGGGCGATGCAAGTTGGTTCCGCATCGATATTACCCCTGGTGATCATGTGCTACATACCAGAAACGATTATCACCATGATAAGAAAAGCGCCGGTGTTGAGACCTTTTTTAAGGCCGGTAATGTCTATTTTATAAGATGGTCACGGGTGTCAGGTGATGAGGCTATGATTGCGGGATTTTTAAGTGCTTCAGACCACCAAATTCTTGAATTGATTCCGAGAGATATCGCCTTCATGGAGATTGTGGGACTCGATCAGTTCACTGTCGCGACTGCTCACTGAAGGTTTCATAGCCGAGTCAAGCGTTTCAAAGAGCGTATTGATTAATACCCAATATTCTAGGGTGTTAAGCACAGCAAACTACAGTAAAATGCCGCAACTAAATCCTGCGGCATCGCCTTATTTTATGATCCCTGTTATCGCCCTAGTGGGGCGCCCCAATGTTGGCAAATCGACTTTGTTTAATCGGCTCACTCGCAGTCGAGATGCATTGGTGGCCAATTACTCCGGTTTGACGCGTGACCGTAAGTACGGTGATGGCGAAATGTATAACCGACGTTTTATGGTTATCGATACTGGTGGTATCAGTGGCGAGGAGCAGGGTATTGATGCGGGGATGGCTGAACAGTCGCTACTGGCGATGGATGAGGCCGATATTGTCCTATTTATTGTTGACTGCCGTTCCGGAATTATAGCCGCGGACTATATGATCGCCGAAAAACTGCGGCAGAAAAATCGTAAAGTTTATTTAGTCGCCAATAAAATTGATGGGTTGGATCCAGCGGAAGCTTTGGCAGATTTTTATCAGTTGGGTTTTTCCGGTATGTTTCCGACTACGGCGACC
>JBNAAJ010000031.1:0-23383 GCA_049631145.1 Porticoccaceae bacterium | reverse complement strand
CGTTTAGCCGCAGGGCAACGCAATGATCTGGCTATTAGTGCAACACCGCGTTGGCCACTCGATCAATTGCCCAGCCTATAGCACCGCCAATAAGGAAAAGAAATGGATATTGTTTATATAAGAGATCTGCGTATAGAAACTATTATTGGTATCTATGATTGGGAACGAGAGGTCAAGCAAACGATTAGTTTGGATTTGGAGATGGCCCATGATATTCGCCGTGCCGCAGAGACCGACGATATTGAATATGCGCTTAACTATAAATCTATTGCCAAGCGACTGATCGCATTTATTGAGGCCAGCGAGTTTTTGCTGGTGGAGCGTATGGCGGAGGAGATCGCGCGCATTGTTCGTGAGGAGTTTTCGGTACCTTGGTTGAAGTTGCGTGTAAGTAAGCCGGGTGCTCTGAGGTATTCGCAAGATGTTGGCATCATTATTGAGCGAGGAGAGCGTTCCTAATGGCGTTAATTTTTCTTAGTCTAGGTAGCAATATTCAGCGCCAGTTGCATATTGGCAATGCTCTGGATAGCTTGGCTGAGAACTTTGGTGACATGATTATCTCGTCTGTTTACGAGAGCGTCGCGGTGGGATTTGAAGGGGACAGTTTCTACAATCTGGTGGTCGGTATTCACAGCAAAATGGATATTAATGATATAGCCACCTTGCTAAAACAGATTGAGGATCAAAATGGTCGTGACCGCAACGCCCCGCGATTTGGGCCGCGAAGTTTAGATATAGATATTCTAACCGTAGATGATATAGCCGGTGAGCTTGGCGGCATTAGATTGCCTCGCGACGAGGTGCTTAAGAATGCTTTTGTATTATTGCCGCTGGCTGAGGTTGCGGGGGAGCAGATCCACCCCTTGACGGGAAAGTCGTTTGCCCAGCACTGGCAAAACTACGATCATAAAAAACAAAAACTATGGCCAGTGGATTTTATCTGGCGCGGTGCCAATTTAACCCAGTCTGACTAAAGGCTATTTGAGCTACCGCCATCCACGGCAATAGTTTGGCCGGTCATATAAGTGGCATTGACAGCCAGAAAAAACGCGGTTTGTGCAATATCTGACTCTGTGCCGAGGCGCCCCATGGGAACCTTGCCTAACACCGAATCCTGTTTATCGACATCATCTTCTTCATGTTCGGGCCACAGTATAGCGCCTGGTGCCACACTGTTGACACGCACATTTGGAGCCAAATCTAAAGCCAGTGATTTGGTCATAGCGATATTGCCAGCTTTGGCTATGGTATAGATGGGATGATTGCTCAACGCTTGCCGAGCATGCATATCAGAAATATTCACAATAGCTCCCCGGGTCTTTACCAGCATCGGAGCGAGTTTTTGTGAGAGAAAAAATGGGCCTTTTAGATTGCTGTTAATAAGATCATTCCACTGCTCATCATCGCAATCTTGCAACGGAGTGGGGTAAAAACTGGATGCATTATTAACCAGTACATCAAGACGCCCCAGCGTGGCGATCAGTTGGCTAATATTGTCTAAGTCATCCATATTGTTGAGATCTGTTTGCACCAGTAAACAGCTATTTTCACGGCTTGCATTGAGTTGTTCGCAGAGTTTATCTGCGGCAGCCGCAGATCTGTTGTAGTGAATAACAACAAGATAGCCAGCCTCATGGAACAGGCGCGCAGTCACTGCGCCAATACGTCTCGCTGCACCCGTAATCAGTACTACTTTTTCATCTATGTGACGCATAATTAAACTCGAGATTGTAGATAGTTATGTTTGAATTCAGTGAGGTTGGCAACTTGCCGGAGACTGAGTTCATGGCCGATTTCAGCGCCGCTGATATTGGCTTCAAGCAAGTCGGAGATATCGGTATCAGTGACAACTTGTTTGGCGGCGCGTAAATAATTCGCCGAAGGATAATTGCGATCTTCAAAACCCGTGCGCCCCCGCGCATCGGCTTCGCAGCAGAGCAAAAAGTCCTCCAGTTGTTGTGGCGATTTTAATGCCCCAAGTCCTTTGAGAAGTTTTAATATGGTTTGCGGTCGCAGTTCCAGTGCCTTATGACAGAGTAAATGATACTCGGTCACGGCCATAGCTAGCTGACGGTGCGCATTTGGCACTTTAAAACGGTCACAAACATCGTTTACCAGAGGCAGGCCGCGCTCTTCGTGGCCTTTGTGGCTGGGTAGCACATGATCTGGAGTGATGGCCTTGCCGAGATCATGGACCAATACAGAAAATCTCACTTTTGAGCATGGCGAGAGTTTCGCTGCCTGTTGCAGTGACATTAAAGTGTGAATGCCAGTATCGATCTCCGGATGATAATCAGCGCGCTGCGGAATGCCGAATAAATTATCGACTTCTGGAAGCAATTTGGCCAGGGCTCCGCAGTCGCGAAGCACCTGAATATAGATATCAGGAGAACGCTCGCTAAGCGCGCGCTCTGTCTCTTTCCATAGGCGTTCTGCGACCAAATGACTGAGTTCATCGCTGTTAACCAACTGCCGCATCAGCGTCATTGTTTCCGGTGCAATAGAAAACCCTAAGTGATGATATCGGGCAGCAAAGCGTGCAACTCGCAAAATGCGTAATGGATCTTCGGTAAAAGCGTTGGAGACATGACGCAGTAGTTTGGCTTGAAGGTCCTGTTGACCTCCGTAGGGATCGATAATCACACCATTGGCATCCTCTGCCATCGCATTAATGGTCAAATCACGTCGCATTAAGTCGTCTTCAAGGCTGATACTGGGGTCGGTATGGAAGGTAAATCCTTGATAGCCATGACCAGATTTTCGCTCGGTTCGAGCAAGCGCATATTCTTCGCCGGTTTTAGGCTCGATAAATACAGGAAAATCTTGCCCTACGGCCCTATAGCCCTGCTCAATCATCTGTTGTGGTGACCCACCAACGACTACCCAGTCATTTTCAGTGCTCGGGTAATTGAGTAATTTATCGCGGACAGCGCCACCAACTAAATAGATTTTCATCGTCTGATCCAATATCTCAGCCTATTGTAGGGTGCGTTAGCACTTAGCTCAAACTAAACGCAGTTGTCGTCGATCAAGAGGGTTGAAATGTTTGGGTTGTGGCCAACGTTTTGTATGGCCGATGGTAGTTTCCTTGTGAGCCACTAGTTAGCAGCACCGGAGGGGCCAATTAATCAGTCTAACCCCATAATTGTTTAAGACGATCGTCGCGTCCACAACGCCAGCGGTAATAATTGTAGCGTGTAGGATTTTTTTTATAATAATCCTGATGATACTCCTCAGCGATGTAGAACTCGTTTGCTGCAGTAATAGCCGTTTGGATTTTGCCCGGTAGTTCGGCGCTTGCAACCAACTCATTTAGTGATTGTTGCGCGGCCAACTGTTGTGATGGGTTTAGATAGAAAATCTCACTGCGATACTGCGAGCCGCGATCGCAAAATTGACCGTCGCCGTCTAACGGGTCGATATTAACCCAAAAATGGGTAAGCAACTGTGGGTAACTGATAATACTGCTGTCGAAAACGATCTTGACGGCTTCAGTATGACCAGTAGTGCCCGACGACACCTGCTGATAACTGGGATTGGCTATGCGGCCGCCGATATAGCCTGACACTGCGGAAGTGACGCCATCTATTTTTTCGAAATCACGCTCTATGCACCAAAAGCAACCTCCAGCGAAAATAGCTTGCTCCTGATTTGCATAACTGAACTGACTCAGGCTCAAGATTAGAATAAACAAGCCCTGCGTTGAGAGGTAAGATTTTGTTATCGCATCAATCAAGTGATATCTCCAGTGCGTTTCAAAGCAAGTAATAGCTGTAAAATTACGCGGTGATAATCACATTGGTTTGATGGCGTGGTTAAAGATGCACTGCTCGATCAATTTATTTTCTTGACGAAGCATGATTTTGCACTTATTTTCGCCGTTGTAGCGTATTCATTTGTACTGACGAGTTGTGATAAAACGACCTTGAGGTTAGGTGATGGGCGAAGATCTTGATGATTTAGACAATATTCAGAACCCAGATGATTTAGAGGATGGGGAGCCTGTTGATTTATCTGAAAAGCAACAGGCGAAGGCTAGTTGTGAATCTCGGCGTCGATTGGAACGCAAGCTTGAAGAAACGCGCATGCTGAAACAGGTTCAAGACTACGATTTTGACGATGATTATGATTAACCGCTGCATCTTCTGATCGTTGGCTGCAAAGTTTGTTTAAGTTTACAATCTAGGGCTGAATTTTGGTATAGTCACGCCCGCTAAAACATAACATAACTCGGATTTATCCTTTGCCTTTAGCAAATCCACTAACGGTTGACCACCTTTTGTTTGAGCGTGATGACCGTAATGTTTTTGAACCCATCAACTTTACCGTTGACGCAGGGGACATCCTGCAAATTGAGGGCGCAAATGGCGCCGGCAAAACCACATTAATGCGGTTGCTGACCAGCGCGCTGCAGCCCACTTCTGGTTCAATTCTTTATCAGGGCGAAGACATCCGTCGTTGTCGCTATGAATATCTAGCCAATATCCTTTACATAGGGCATCAGTCAGGACTTAAGATGACCCTTACAGCGGAAGAAAATTTATCTTGGATGAGTCCCGCGACTTGCTCAGGTGACGACATCCGCGCGGCCCTAGCTGAGGTCGGCCTGCGCAGTTATGAAGATGTCCCTTGTTATAGCCTGTCAGCCGGTCAGCATCGACGAGTTGCACTTGCACGCCTATTAGTTAGCACCGCCGCAATCTGGTATCTGGATGAACCTTTTACCGCGATCGATAAGCAGGGAGTGGCTACTCTAGAGGCGCTTATGCGCAACCATGTCGATGCTGGGGGCTGTCTGTTACTGTCGACCCATCAGGATCTAGCCCTGGATGGCGTGCGTAGATACTGTGTCGAACCTCACAAGCAAAGAAGCTTACGGTTATGAACAATATTGGCTTTTTGGCATATTTGAGGCGAGATTTACTGTTGGCTTATCGCCGACGAGGTGAGGCGGCCAGCCCACTGATGTTTTTTTTATTGGTGTCGACATTGATTCCGTTGGGCGTTACTCCCGACTCTGCTCGACTGGCCGAGTTAGCGCCCGGTATTATTTGGGTAATGGCGTTATTGGCGACGCTGCTGTCAACTGAGGGACTGTTCGCTACTGATCATCAAGATGGTACGCTTGAACAAATGCTTATATCGCCTCAGTTAGTGGTAATGCCGGTATTGGGAAAGGTGGCTGCTCATTGGCTAGTCACTGGGTTGCCACTAACAATGGTATCGCCGCTTATTGGTTTGATGTTGTCATTGCCTGAGATAGCTATTGTGCCGATGATGATCAGTTTGGCTGTCGGAACGGCTTGCTTGAGTCTGGTCGGAGCCGTGGGTGCGGCGCTAACTGTGTCATTGCGTAAGGGTGGCTTGCTGTTGTCAATCGTGGTGATTCCTTTGTATACGCCCGTTATTATATTTGGCAGTGCCACCGTGCAGACTGCAATTGATGGCATCAATTGGTTGCCACCACTAGCTGTATTGCTGGCGATGCTCTGTGCGGCGATAGCGTTGTGTCCCTTGGCCATCGCTGGCGCGCTGCGGTTGGTTAACAGTAACTAATTTTGATAAAAGGTTTTTAGTAATATGGCATCGAGTAAGGGTTGGACATGGTTCTATCGACTCGGATCACCGCGTTGGTTTTATGAGACCACTGGCCGATGGTTGCCTTGGCTCGGGGCTGTGACATTATTACTGTTATCGATTGGATTGGTATGGGGCCTGGGTTTCGCGCCACAGGATGCCAAACAGGGCAATAGTTTTAGGATTATCTATCTGCACGTACCGGTGTCTTTTCTCGCCTTAGCAGGGTACTACCTGATGGCTATCGCGGGCGCTATAGGTCTTGTATGGCGTATGAAGCTCAGTTACGTAGTGATGAAATCTGCCGCCCCTATTGGCGCCGCGCTAACTTTTTTAGCACTGTTCACTGGTGCGATTTGGGGTAAGCCGACATGGGGTACCTACTGGGTGTGGGATGCACGTATAACCTCCATGTTAATTTTGCTGTTTCTGTATTTGGGTGTCTTGGCCTTGCAATATGCCTTTCATAGCCAAGAGGCCGGCAGTAAAGCCGGCGCAATATTGGCCCTAGTTGGCACTATTAACATACCCATAATCTATAAGTCGGTGGACTGGTGGTACACATTGCACCAGCCGGCCACCATCAAATTAACATCGGCACCAAGCATGCACCCTGATATGTTTCAGCCCTTGTTGGTGATGATTGCAGCGCTCTATTGTTTTTATGCGCTGGCGTTAATTTTATTTACTCGTGCTGAGATATTGCGGCGCGAGCGCGACGCTACATGGGTGCGTGATTTGGCTTTGCAAGCTGAGTCCAGCAGGGAGAATGAATAATGCAATTTCAGTTCGAAAATCTTGAGGGGTTGTTGGTGATGGCTGGTCACGGAGAATATGTGTGGACCGCTGTTCTGGTGTCTTTGTTGACTATGGCGTGGTTGTTAGTCAAGCCACTGCAACAGCACCAACACAATTTAAGAGATATTGCCCGCCAACATCGCCGCGAACAGCAGCGTCAAACGACTACTGAGGCTCCTTAATGCACCCAATACGAAAACAGCGCCTGCAACTGGTTATCCTTCTTGTAGTGGCCGCGAGCACTATTGTCGGACTGATGATGTATATGCTTGGTCAAAATGCCAATTATTTTTATACGCCTTGGCAAATTACCAATGGTGAGGCACCGCAGGCGGTCAATATTAGAGCTGGCGGTATGGTCGTTGATAATTCCGTAGAGCGTTCGGTGGATTCACTTGATGTGACGTTTAAGGTCACGGATGGTCGAGCTGTTTTGGAGGTGCATTATGGCGGCATTCTTCCCGATCTATTCGCCGAAGGCGAGGCTGCCATTGCATCTGGCCAACTTGACGAAAACTTAGTGCTACAGGCGACTGAAGTACTAGCCAAGCACGACGAGAATTACACGCCACCCGAGGTGGCTGAGGCGATGAATCAGGCTCATCAGCAAAAGCAACAAGAGGAATTGGCGCAATGACACCGGAAGTGGGACATGCGGCCCTCGTTGTTGCATTAGGGTTTGCCGTGGTTCAGACGCTGGTACCCATGATTGGTTCGTTCAATGGCTATCGCAGTTGGATGAGGCTTGGTCATTCTATGGCCTTAGGCCAATTTGTCTTTATGGCATTATCGTTTGCTTGTTTGACCAATGCTTTTTTACTCGACGACTTTTCTCTCAGGTATGTCGCCAATAACTCCAATACACTGTTGCCAGACCATTTTAAATTTAGTGCGGTATGGGGCGCACACGAAGGCTCGCTGCTGTTATGGGCGTTGATTTTGGCTGGCTGGTCGGCGGCTGTTGCCCTGTTTAGTCGTGAGTTGCCAGTACAGCTTTCTGCTCGTGTGCTGTCAATTCTTGGTGCTATTGCCGTAGGTTTTGCGCTATTTCTGCTGTTTACCTCGAATCCTTTCGAACGTATTTTGCCTGTAGCGCCGACTCAGGGGGGAGATCTTAATCCACTGTTACAAGACTTTGGTCTTATTGTGCACCCGCCCATGCTATATATGGGTTATGTCGGTTTTGCTGTCCCCTTTGCCTTTGCCATTGCGGCTTTGATAGGCGGTCAGTTCGACAGTGCTTGGGCGCGGTGGTCGCGACCTTGGATCAATCTGGCTTGGGTATTTCTGACCATTGGTATTACGCTGGGTAGCTGGTGGGCCTATTATGAACTGGGATGGGGTGGCTGGTGGTTCTGGGATCCAGTAGAAAATGCTTCATTTATGCCGTGGCTAGTGGGCACTGCGCTCGTGCACAGTATTGCCGCGACGGAAAAACGCGGTGTCTTTCGCAGCTGGACATTATTGCTAGCGATTTTTGCTTTTTCGTTGAGTCTATTGGGCACCTTCTTGGTGCGCTCCGGCATTCTCACCTCGGTGCATGCCTTCGCCAGTGATCCGGAGAGGGGTTTGTTTATCTTAGCTTTCCTCGCATTGGTAATCGGCGGCTCTTTACTGCTATTCGCTCTGCGCGGTCCGGCCATGTACCAATCTGCCGGTTACGGTGCTTGGTCTCGCGAAATGATGCTATTGGTCAATAATATTTTATTGGTCAGTTCCATGGCAATGATCTTAGTGGGTACCTTGTATCCGCTACTGGCCGATGTGCTAGGTTGGGGTAAAATTTCTGTTGGCCCGCCGTATTTTGATTTTTTCTTTGTGCCCATGATGTCAGCACTCACGCTGTGTGTCGGTTTTGCAATGTTTACTCGTTGGAAGAAAACTGAATTATCGACACTGCGCCGCAAAGCCAATATACCTATGCTGTTAAGTTTACTCTTGGCGCTGGTTTTGCCGTTCTTTATCGGCGCAGAGGTTGGTGGATCTGATTACTCTTGGAGTGCTGCTATTACTCTGTGGCTAGGTATATGGGTAATCACAATGTCGGTAGCCGATGTGGCTGCCAAACTGGCGGGAAAGATATCGCGAGTCACCCTGTTACCCGGCAGCTACTGGGGTATGATTTGTGCTCACTTGGGCCTAGCCGTTTGTGTTCTGGGTGTAGGGCTAAGCAGTATTTATGACGTGCAAAGAGATGTGCGGATGGAGCCAGGTGACAGGGCGATGGTGGCAGGTTATGAATTCGAATTTGCTGGTGTTAAGCAGGTGCAAGGTCCGAATTATACGGCCTATCAAGGCCAGATAAAGGTGCAGTCTGAGCGCAACTTTAGTGCGCTACTGACACCGGAAAAGCGCAATTATAGTGCCGGTGGTCAAGTGATGACTGAGGCGGCTATTGACGCGTCTTTGAGTCGCGATCTCTATGTTTCTCTGGCCGAGCCTCTGGCGGGCCAAGCTTGGGCAATTCGATTGCAGGTGAAACCTTTTGTGCGCTGTATCTGGTTGGGCGGGTTAATGATTGCATTAGGCGGCCTGCTGGCAGCGTTGGATAAACGCTATCGGCGTAAACGTCGACCAGTGACTAGTCAGCATACTGCAATGAACGGAGCGAGCCTATGACTAGGGTTGCGTTATTCGTTCCGCTGCTTTTATTTGTGGTACTTTCGATAGTGCTTCTACTGGGGCTAGATAAGAACCCGCAGGAATTACCTTCAGCATTAATCGGTGACCCCTTTCCGGAATTCTTTTTACCCGCACTTGATGATAGTCAGCGGGTTGTTAGTCGCGAGGATTTTAAAGGTCAGGTCCTGCTAGTGAATGTGTGGGCGACCTGGTGCTTTGCTTGCCGCATAGAACACCCTATGCTCAATAAACTGGCCGAGCAGGGTGTCGTTATTGTTGGGCTCAATTACAAAGATCAAAGAGCAGAGGCCAACGTTTGGCTTGATAAGCGCGGTAATCCCTACCAATTTAATATTTTTGATGCCGAGGGTAGTCTGGGGATTGATTTAGGGGTTTACGGTGCGCCAGAGACCTACTTGGTGGATGCTCAAGGTTATATTCAACACAGGCGGGTAGGTGTGGTTGATGAAGCAATCTGGGATGAGGAATTTAAACCGCTTTATGAGCAATTGATTGGAGAGTCGCGGTGAGAACTCTGTGGAGGCTGTTATGTGCAATGCTATTGTCCAGTCAGCTGTTGGCTAGTTCAGAGATAGTAGAATTTTCAGATGAGTCATTACGTGGGCGATATCAGCAATTGATCCAAGAACTGCGTTGTCCAAAATGTCAAAATCAAAACCTAGCTGATTCCAATGCCCCTATCTCACAGGATCTGCGTGCTCAGGTACAGAGCCTGTTGGAAGAGGGTATGAGTGATCGGCAAATCAAAGATTACCTCAAAGCGCGATATTCCGATTTTATTCTTTATCGCCCTGAGGTTAATAAAACGACCTGGTTGCTATGGGCTGCCCCAGTACTGTTTATGTTTATTGGTGCTTGGGTTGCTTTTAGCCTGTATAGACAAAAGAACAGACCAAAAGGCATGGTTAACACTAACGCTGAGGCATTGGCTGAGACTGAAAGCAAGGGTTACGGTGATACAGCGATAGCTATGACAGATCAGCGACGCTTGGAGCAGCTATTAACGGATGGGGAAGAGCAATAATGACATTTTGGATGATGTTTGCACTTCTGTTGCTGGTCGCCAGTGGTTTTATCGCCTTTCCATTTTTATCCTATTGGCGTCTGTCGAGTAAAAATGTTTCAGCTGGACTCAGTGTTGAACGCGCTAATGTTGCGATTTATCGCGAACAGCAAGAGCAGTTACAACGCCAGCTGGATAATAGTGAAATCAGTTTGGAGCAGTTTGAACAATTGAGCGCCGATGCCAAGCAGCTTTTGTTAAGCAATACTGCAAGTCAGTCTACTGATAGTCTAGAGCAGAACAATGCCGGCCTATGGTTGTTGCCGGTATTGGTTGTCTTGTTAACCCTGTGCAGTTGGTTGCTGTATGACGAACTCGGCGCTCAGGCTGATGAGGACATTCGCCAGTTGATTGCCGAGGGCGCAGAAGTATCAGACAACGCTGAAGCTGCACAGCAATGGCGTCGGCAGTTGAATAGTGCCATTGCTGAGCGCGTTGAACAGCGCCCAGATAATGTTTATTACTGGGTTATGTTGGCACAGTCAGCTATTGCCGATGGTGAGCTACAGCAAGCCAGTGACTATTTAGCCGCGGCCATTAAAGCTCAGCCCGACGACGGCTATTTGCTCGCCCAATATGCTGAAACGCTATATTTGTTGGCTGGCAGCCAGTTTACACCGACTGTTGTTGAGGCCATGGATAAGGCCTTTGCAGTGGACTCTAATAACGCAACAGTATTGGGTCTAAAAGGTATTCAGGCGTTTGAGACGCGGCAGTTAGCGCTGGCGATAAGTTATTGGCAGGGAGCCCGTCAATCACTTGATCCGGCTGGATCTACGGCCAAGGCTCTGTTGATCGGTATAGAGCGCGCCAAGAGATTACTCGCGGATGGTGCGACTGATACTCAAACTGGGGAGCAGGGCTCGATAACCATTGAGGTATCGGTAATGGTCGATGGCACTATTGGCTATACGCCCGATCAACAGGTTTTTGTCGCAGTCGTTGAGGCATCGGGGCCACCTATGCCTATAGCGGCGCGTAAATTACGAGCCGCTGATTTACCCATAACGCTCAGTCTAACTGCTGCAGATGAGTTAATGGCTGGGCGTACACTGGCGTCAGTGCCTGCGGTGCGACTGGTAGCGAGATTGTCCACTTCGGGCTCCGCAACGGCGCAGTCAGGTGATTGGGAGGCAATTTCGCCAATAATTGATCTGCCCCCTGATCAGGGGCCTATCCAGCTAATTATTAACCGTCAGCGTCCCTAATTAACGCGTTTAAGCGGTTGAATAGTCTGCTGACCCCGTAGCCGCTAAAAGTAAATGCAACATTCGGTGATTTACTGTTTTGTGTCAGGCTCATACTGTGTAGAATTGACCGCTAAATTTAAAGCAATCCTGCGGTCAACGGACTGGACCGAGTATAAGTAGAAATCATTAAACATGCGGCTTAAATCGATTAAATTAGCTGGGTTCAAATCTTTTGTTGACCCCACCAATGTAAACTTTCCGAGTAATCTCTGCGCAGTCGTTGGGCCCAATGGCTGTGGCAAATCAAATATTATTGATGCCGTGCGTTGGGTGATGGGCGAGAGCTCAGCGAAAAACCTCCGTGGCGAATCGATGTCCGATGTTATTTTCAATGGTTCTGGAGGGCGCAAGCCGGTTGGTCAAGCATCCATTGAGTTAGTGTTTGATAATTCTGAAGGGCGAATTGTTGGGGAGTACGCCTCTTACAACGAGATTGGTATTAAGCGCAAAGTCACCCGTGATGGTCAATCCAATTATTATCTTAATGGCAATAAATGTCGTCGTCGGGATATCACTGATATCTTTCTGGGCACAGGGTTAGGGCCCCGTAGTTACGCGATTATTGAGCAGGGCATGATTTCGCGGTTGATTGAGGCAAAACCCGATGAATTGCGGGTGTATATTGAGGAAGCCGCAGGTATTTCAAAATATAAAGAGCGTCGTCGTGATACGGAAAATCGTATGCAGCGCACCCTAGAAAATCTTGAGCGTCTTACTGATATCCGAGATGAGTTGGGTCGGCAATTAAGCCGCTTAGAGCGTCAGGCTAAGTCTGCTGAAAAATATGCGGAGTTAAAAAAGGAAGAGCGCCAAATATCGACGGAATTACTAGCGCTTAAGTGGCGTGGTCACAATGCAGCGGCCAGCGAGCAGAAGCAAGTGATTGGCAACCTCGAAATTGAGTTAGAAAAGTTTGTTACACAGCGCAGTGGTTGCGACACTGCAATTGAAAAGCTACGCACTGAATTTACTGATAGCAGTGATGCGTTCAACCAGGCCCAAGCGCGATTTTATAAAATCGGTGGTGATGTAGCTCGCATTGAGCAGGCCATTGAGCACGCTCAACAGCGAGCTCAAGAACTGCATAAGGATCTTGAGCAGACTGAGCGCAATTATACCGAAACCGATCAACATCTCACCGCAGATCGACAGCGTGCGGTGGGCTGGGAAGCGGAACTCAGTGAGTTGACGCCTGGGTTAGAGGAGGCCGTGGCGGCTGAAGCGATTTCTTCAGCCGCATTGGAGGCGGCTGAAACAGCGATGCAACAATGGCAACAAACTTGGGATGAGTTCAACCAGAAGTCTGCTAGCCCGAGACAGCAGGCTGAGGTGCAGCAGTCACGCATACAGCATCTTGAGCAGTTGATGCGACGATTGACGGAGCGACAGGCCACTTTGTCTATCGAAGCCAGCAGTTTTCAGGCCAGCCCCGCGGAAGATGAAATGGCGACCATTCAGGCATTGTTGTCTGAGGCAGAATTAGCCAAAGACAGTGTTGAGCAACAGCGAATCGCCAATGCTGAGCAAATTGAACTACTCCGGAATGATGACAAGTTGGTTGCTGAGGAACAGAATGTCGCCCGCAGTCAGCAACAAACGCTTAAGGGTCGCCAAGCTTCCTTAGAAGCATTGCAACAAGCTGCCAAAGGGGATAATGCCGAGCAGCGATGGCTTGATGCTAAAGGTCTTGGAGATAAGCCACGTCTTGCAGATTCTGTGGTACCAGAGGCTGGTTGGGAGATCGCCGTAGAAACGGTGTTGGGTAGTTATCTGCAGGCCGTTGCGGTCGACGATATCGCCAGTTCGGTAAGTCTGCTAGAGGACTTTAACAAGGGTGAATTGTTGCTGGTCGGCAATAACAGCGCAGCACCGGTGTCTGGCAGCGCCGGAAAATTGCTTAGCGATTTAGTTTCGGGTGATTGTGCCCGAGGTCTGATGAGCAATGTTTATGCTGTTGATACCTTGGCTGACGCATTAAAACTGCAGTCGTCGCTGTCTGCAATTGAGTCAATAGTGACGCGTGATGGCATCTGGTTGGGATATAACTGGTTGCGCGTGGCGCGAGATAAGGACGCCACCGCGGGCGTGTTGCAGCGCAAACAAGAGCTTGACAGTATCGCTGAGCAGTTATCTGAGGTAGAGAAGACCATTGCAACATTGGATAGCAACAGACAGGCCAATGAGCAACGACTGCAGGGTTTGGAGCAAAATCGTCAGGAAATCGCTGCCGATATTGCTCAGCAGCAGTCAAATTATGCGGAGTTGCGCTCCAAGCTCAGTGGTTTTGAGGTGCAAATCGAACAATACAAAGCGCGTAAAGAGCGCGCTGAAAATGAACTCGCTGAGGTCCAACAGCAATCGGCCACTGAGCAGGAAAATCTGTCTGCAGCGCGAGTCATTCTGCAGGAGTCTATTGAAAAAATGGAAGCTGATACCGAGCGCCGAGAGGCGCTAATTGGTCAGCGTGACTCGTGCCGTGCTGAGCTTGATACAGTGCGTCAAAAAGCCAATCACGATCGCGAACATCGACAGCAGTTAGCGGTGCGCGAAAACTCTCTTACCACTCAGCTTGCCTCTATTCGTGAGGGTATTGGTCGCCTTGAAGTGCAGTTTGAAAGACTTCAGGAGCGCCGTGAGCAACTGCGCGAAGCCTTTAATATCAAAGAGGACCCCAGTGAAGGACATAAAGTTGAGCTGGAGGCACAATTGGAGGCTCGCCTTGTCGCGGAGTCAGAGCTCGGTGAAGCCCGCGCTAGTGTTGAGGCGGTCGAGCATCAGATGCGAGAGCAAGAGAAGCTGCGTGGTGAGATGGAAAATGACGTTCAAACTATTCAGCACAAACTTGAAAAACAGCGTATTGCTGCCCAAGAAATAAGTACGCTCAGCCGCACGATTGAGGAACAAATTATTGAAAAGCAGGGCAGTCTTGAGAGCTTATTAGATAGCTTAGAGGAAGATGCCGCACCTGTTGATTGGGAAGAAAAGCTTCAATTAATCGGTAACCGTATTCAGCGACTGGGTCCGATCAATCTGGCGGCCATTGATGAATATAAAATTGAGTCTGAGCGAAAAGAGTACCTCGACCAGCAGAATGCCGAGTTGGAAGATGCTTTGACAACCTTGCAAAATGCTATTCAAAAAATTGATCGTGAGACCCGTACCCGCTTTAAAGAGACCTTTGAATTGGTCAATAGCCATATTCAAGAGTTGTTTCCCAAGCTATTTGGTGGGGGCCACGCCTATCTAGAAATGACCGGAGATGATCTTCTGGATACCGGCGTCACCCTGATGGCTAGGCCACCAGGGAAAAAGAACTCGTCAATTCATCTGTTATCGGGTGGCGAGAAGGCGATGACTGCGATTGCGAT
This sequence comes from Porticoccaceae bacterium, assembly GCA_049631145.1. Classification (GTDB taxonomy): domain Bacteria; phylum Pseudomonadota; class Gammaproteobacteria; order Pseudomonadales; family Porticoccaceae; genus HTCC2207. The sequence goes on along the minus strand of JBNAAJ010000031.1, from coordinate 8,684 downwards.
GGTATTTTCTATTTTTAAGTTGAATCCGGCACCCTTCTGTATGCTCGATGAGGTCGATGCACCGCTAGATGATGCCAACGTGGGGCGATACGCTAATATGGTTAAAGAGATGTCTGACCAAGTTCAGTTTATCTTTATCACCCACAATAAGATTTCAATGGAAGCTGCCAATCAGTTGATGGGGGTAACCATGCATGAGCCGGGAGTATCACGATTAGTTTCCGTCGATGTTAATCAAGCCGCAGAATTAGCGGAGGCCTAATGGTCAAGGGTGGTGGCTAAAAATTGCTAGGTTTTTTTTCATTGCGAATTACAATAGTATAAATGTTTTAGGTAGTGTGAGTACGCCGTAGATATGGACTTTGTGGGCCCGCGTGGATTGTTATTAGTGATCGGTGTGCTAGTGGTGTTAGCCCTAGTATTGGATGGCTTGCGTCGGGTAAAACGGAACCGCTACGAAAATTTGCATATGTCATCGCGTAAGCTTCAAAGGTCTGCATCGAAATACGATGATGACTCTGATGACTTAAGCGATAGTCAGTTTCCCTCTGGAGGCTCTCGAATCGTCGGCATTCGTGAAGACGACAACTTTGACGAGATTGACAGTTTACTCCGAGGCACTAACGCTTCCAGTCAGACGCGACAAGGACAGTTTGATCTTGATGACGCTCAAGTGGAGAAGGATCGCTCGGCCTTAGAGGCCCAGAGAGCGCAGCTTGAGGTTACGCTGGCGCAACAGTCTGAGGGTCATCAAAAGGCATCTTTAAGCGACAATAATAGTCCGCAGACGCAAGACGTGCTTGCAATGCATCTGATGGCCAGCAAGGGCGAGATAATCGACGGTCAAATGCTACTGGATGCGGTGTTGTCGGTTGGTTTTCGTTTCGGCGGACGCAAAATTTTTGATCGACACCTCAATGAGCAGGGCTCTGGTGATGTGCTATTTAGTCTGGCTAATGTAGCTAACCCTGGAACCTTTGATTTAAATACTATCGCAGACATACAGACCCCAGGGGTTTCATTGTTTATGCAACTTGATGGTTTGGCCGATCCGGTGACAGCGTTCGATATTATGGTCGATACCGTTGATCAATTGGTGGCTCAATTGCATCTTCATGTACTTGACGAGACACGTAGCTCCATGACCAAGCAGACTATCGATCACTATCGTCAGCGTGCCCGCGCCGCCGCACATAGACGCGAGCAGGGCAACTGATAATTTACGGCGGCTCATAATGACAAATATTCCAGAGCACGTTCTGCAGCAGTATGAGCGTCTCAAGGACGAGTTAAATCACCATAATCACCGCTACTACGTATTGGATGACCCAACGGTTCCCGATAGCGAATACGATCGTCAAATGCGACTGCTGCAGGAGCTGGAAGAGCAATATCCCAGTCTGGTTAGCGCAGACTCTCCAAGCCAGCGTGTAGGCGGCGAGGCGCTGTCAGCCTTTGAGCAAGTGCGTCACGATGTGGCCATGTTATCGTTGGATAATGCGTTTTCTTCTGGTGACCTCGAAAGTTTTGAGCGCAAGATAAAAGATCGGTTGAATTATTCAGCATCACAAGATTCGCCATCTATCGACTATGTCTGTGAACCAAAGCTCGATGGGGTTGCGGTAAGTCTCTTATATCAGTCTGGTGTATTAGTGCGAGGCGCCACTCGAGGAGACGGTGCAGTGGGTGAGAATATCACCAGTAATGTGCGCACCATCAACAGTATTCCATTAAAATTGCATGGTCATAATATTCCCGAATTGTTAGAGGTTCGCGGTGAAATTTATCTTCCTCATGCAGGTTTTGAAGCGCTTAATACTGCAGCTGCAGCCGCCGGAGAAAAAACCTTTGTTAATCCGCGCAATGCTGCTGCAGGCAGCTTGCGGCAGTTAGACTCCAAAATTACCGCCGGTCGGCCGCTGGAAATGTGCGCCTATAGCGTCGGTCAGTTTCAGGCCGAAGCGGTGCCAGAAACGCATATGCAAATGCTTGAATCACTGGCGAGTTGGGGATTTAAAATTAACCAATATGTTCGGTTAGTCACGGGCATTGCTGCCTGCGAGGATTACTACCATCAAATGGCGCAACGTCGAGATGATTTGACTTATGACATTGACGGTATCGTCTACAAGGTGAATGAATTAAAACTCCAGCAACGGTTAGGTTTTGTCGCTAAGGCACCGCGCTGGGCGATTGCTCGTAAGTTTCCCGCCCAGGAGGAAATTACTCGGTTACTGGATGTTGAATTTCAGGTGGGGCGTACCGGTGCCGTTACTCCTGTGGCGCGTTTGGAACCGGTATTTGTAGGTGGTGTCACGGTGAGTAATGCGACATTACACAACGCTGATGAAATCAATCGTCTTGGTATCTGTATTGGTGACTCAGTGATTATTCGCCGAGCGGGCGATGTAATACCGCAGATCGTCAAGGTTATATTAGAGCGGCGACCTGCAGATGCAAAACAAATAGTCTTCCCAGAATACTGTCCTGTATGTCAGTCACCGGTTAAGCGAGCCGAGGGTGAAGCGGTAGCGCGTTGTTCTGGGGGGCTTTTTTGCGGTGCGCAAATTAAGCAAGCGATCAAGCATTTTGCCTCGCGCAAAGCTATGGATATAGATGGCTTGGGTGATAAATTGGTCGACTTACTGGTTGATCAAGACGTTATTTTTTCAGTAGCGGATCTCTATGAGATAGAGGTACACCAGTTGATAAGTCTGGACCGTATGGCTGAAAAATCAGCAACAAATTTATTAGCCGCGATTGAGGCGAGTAAGCAGACTAGCCTGGCTAAATTTTTGTATGCTTTGGGCATTCGCGAAGTAGGTGAAACTACTGGCCAAACGTTGGCTAATAACTTTGGTTCAATTGAGTCGGTTATCGCAGCGTCCAACGAGCAGTTGTTAGAGGTCGAGGATATAGGTCCTATCGTCGCGGGGCATATAGTCAATTTTTTCCGCAACCCTGATAACTTGTCTATAATTCAAGCGCTGCGGGATGCGGGCGTTAACTGGCCCGATATTGATCAACATGCTCAGGCCTCTCGGCCTTTAAAAGGGCAAACCTGGGTGTTGACTGGTAGTTTGGAATATATGAGCCGCGCTGAGGCTAAAGATAGATTACAACTATTGGGGGCCAAGGTGGCTGGTTCAGTATCAGCAAAAACATCACAAGTTGTGGCTGGGCCGGGAGCAGGATCTAAATTGACGAAAGCCGAGGCTTTGCAGATACCGGTGATGGATGAGGCTGAATTTATAGCTTTTTTAACCACCCAAGATTAACTGAGATGTCCACTAACAGAAATGATGGTTAGTCAGACATCTGCTTACGATTGCACTATCAGATGGTTCAATACGTATAGTTGATAATAATGTCTACTAGGAAAAACGTGACCAACTCTAACGACAAAAGCGCAAACAGACAAAGATCGACTTGGATAGCCTCTATGGTCGCTTGCTTCTTATTTTTGCTGATGGCAGTGAAGGTTTATCAAGTCCCTGTCAATGATATGCTGAGTAATTTATTCACTTTGTTGTTCGTACTGCTGGCTATTATAGGGACGGCGGCCGGCGTGGGGCGTCTTATTCTCGCGTTGCGCCAGCGCAACAAAAGGTGAGTGCTCAAACATTCTCATTTCGTTATTTTTTGGCGACCATTGCTACTAGCAACTTAGCCATGGGTATACATAAAGTGCTGTATCCTTGGTTGGTCGTAGGAGTACTGCATGAATCTCCCAGTCAGTTAGGTTTAGCGCAACTAGCGCTACTACTGCCCAATTTGTTGTTTATTCTTCCTGGTGGTGTGGTGTCCGATCGTTCCCATCGTGGGACTTGGTTAGCACTGCTATTCTTACTTTTTCTGTTGCCCTTGGGACTATTATTAATCGCCACGCTCAGTGGTCAATTAAGTTTTGCTCTGCTACTTCTGTTTGGTGTCACTTTTGGTAGTTTGCTGGCATTTGTGCAACCCGCACGTGAGAGTCTACTCGGTTATGCTGCTCCGGAAATAATGCATCAGGCGGTGGCCAAGGTCATGGCAATGCAATTTATCGCTCAAGGTATTGGCTTTATCGTTGCGGGGCAGTTGAGTGCAGTTGGTCTACCGCAGCTATTGGCGATTCAAATAGTGATTTTTGTTGTCAGTTCAATATTGATTAAACGCAGTCACCCTTTGCCTAAACAAACATTGCCGGAGGATGTGGAGACAAATAAGAAATCTATCAGGCAAAGCTGGCTTGAATTGCGTGAGGGGCTGCGGCTATTTCGAGATGATAAATCTCTGTTGCACCTCTTGCTAATTATCTTTGCCACAGGCTTTCTTGCCTTTGGTGTTTATTTGGTCGGGTTGCCGTTGATAGTGCGAGAATTCTATAGCGGTGGTGCAACATTGTTTGCAGGACTACAGGTTTTATTTAGTCTGGGTATTGTGAGTGCGAATTTGGGTGTGATGAAACAAGCCAAGTTAAGTGCTAGGCTCGGTCGTCTGATGGTTATTAGTTTCTTGCTGCGGGGTACTCTAGTTGCGATTATCGCCGCGGTTCCCAGTCTTTGGCTGTTATTTCCCGTGGTGTTTATCTGGGGCTTTTTTTCTGGGTTATCAATGACCTTAGGGCGCACTATCCTGCATAATCAGGTCGATCACAGCATGCGCTCTAGAGCGGCATCGGTGTACCAGCTGTGCTTGTTAGCGGGTGCACCGTTAGGGGCTTGGGTTTGTGGGGTGACCATCGAATATATCGGTTTAAGCGCAACGTTTGTGGTTGTCGCCCTTTGCACTTTACTCGCCTCTATTGCCACTGTGTTATTCTCACCATTGTGGCAATTAAGCTCGGCTAAAACTGCCTAAAGGCGATAAGTGCCGCAGTGACAGCAACATTCAGAGACTCTACATCATTGGCCATAGGGATGCCGATACGATGATCGCTCAGTGCTGCGACCTCGGCGCTGACACCGTCGGTTTCATTACCCAACACAAATACTATTGGCGCTTGTGGCGAAAAACTTTGCAGTGGTACTGATTGGTGTGATGATAGAGTGCAAATCTGATATCCCTTTTGTTTAAACTCCACCAAGGCTTGAGGTAGCTTGTCGCAACGCAGAATATTGCCCTTAAAAACAGTGCCCGCGCTGGCCTTAATAACCAATGACGAGATATCTGCAGTACCCTTACTCGGCAGTAGCAGAGCTTCAGCTGGGCTGGCGGTAACACTGCGAATAATCATACCGAGGTTTTGCGGGTTGGTGATGCCATCCAACGCAATAATGGTACCTGAAATATTATTACTCAGTGCTTGATGATAGTCTTGATAACCTGGGCAATGGATGTCACAGGCAACGCCTTGGTCCTGTTTACTATTGCGCGAGATTCGCGATAGCTCGGCACGATTGTGAAAACATATTTCAATAGCGCGATGTTCGGCGAGCTGTTGTATTTGTTGAATAATACCTCCGCCGCGATTGGACTCTGCCAAGTGCAGGCGAAAGATTTGAATTCTACTATCCTCTAGAATTTCAAGCACTGGTTTGCGGCCATAAACAGTAATAAGCTGGTCAAAAAATGATTTGCGCTTGAGGTACTCTGGACTATCGGCCATTACTATTCCGCTGTTTGATTAATTAATGTTGATCTAACAGTTTTTCTATTTGCTGAAGGTCAGAGCTCGATGCCTGAGCCTGTTGGGCGGCGATTGGAAGAGTGGCTTTGCCGAGTGCGGTATATACCTGTTTCCACAAATCTCCATGATTCTCCTGCCCCAGTGCATCTAGATGACTGGCGATAGTTTTGCTGTCGCCTCGGGCGATTGGGCCTGTGAGAGCTGAAGCCGCATTAGTATCAAGGTAATTATTGAGGGTTTGTCGGATTAAAGATTCCAGCGGGTTGCCGTTGCGACCATCAACACCGGCGGCAGTCAATATTTGCTGGCTGGTTTGCAGTAGGCTGACGAGATAATTACAGGCCATTACCGTAGCGCTGTGATACAGGGCTTTATGCTGGCTATCAATTATAAAAGGCAGGGCTCCTATAGACTCGAACAGGCTGTGTAGCTCTTCAACTGCATCAGGCTGGCCCTCGATGGCACAGTGACATCCGGGAAAATGATTTAATGATTTTTGTGGATCAGCAAAACTATGAATTGGATGTACTGACGCCACACGAATATCTGAGTTGCTGGAGTAAAGTACCGACGCACTAGTGGAGCCACTGCAATGAAAGACAATAGCTTTGTTGTTGAGAACACCAGAGGCCTGTAGCTGCTTGTAAGCCGTTTCAATCTGACTGTCAGGTGTGGCGATAAGCCAGATATTAGCCGCTTGTAAATCGGTGATAGGGGCTGCTAATCCACTGCCAATAAAATCAACAGCTCGTTGCGATGACGCTAGACTGCGATTGACAATCTGCTGGATATTGACCGTATTAGAGAGCAGTCGGCATAGTGTCTTGCCCAGTCGTCCAGCTCCAATACAGGATAGCGTTTTCATTGAGGCTTAGGCCAGTAATGCTTTGTAAGCCAACACTGCATTGCCCATACCCATCGCCAGGGAATCTACGGTAAAAGCATGGCCAATCGAGACTTCGAGTAAATTTGGTATGCTGGCAAACTGCCCCAGATTGTCGAGGTTGAGGTCATGACCTGCATTAACACCCATACCCAGCTCCGTTGCTAGCTCAGCTGCTGCGAGATGACTTTGGAAGATGTCGTGGATACCATCAGAGCCCCAAGCGGCAGCGTATGGGCCTGTGTATAGTTCGATTCGATCAGCGCCGAGTTGTGAAGCGAGTTTTATTTGCTCTAAATCTGGATCCATAAACAGGCTAACGCGCATGCCTTGTGATTTAAGTCGTTGAACAATTGGTGCCAACGCCTCTCCACAACTGGTAAGGTCAAAGCCATGATCGGAGGTTAATTGATCATCAGAATCGGGCACTAGGGTGCACTGATTGGGTTGGGTTTCTTCAACTAGCGGAATAAAGCCAGGGTAATCCGCTAGTGCCGGAGCAAAAGGGTTGCCCTCTATATTGAATTCCACATCAATATTACCCACGAGTAACGCAGCCAATTGCCTTACATCGTCTGGACGAATATGGCGTTGATCAGGTCGTGGGTGTACTGTGATGCCTTCGGCGCCATGATCAATGCAGAGCTGTGCATGCTTAACGATATTGGGGTAGTTGCCTTCTCTGGAGTTTCTAATTAGCGCAATTTTGTTGAGATTTACACTCAGTGCAGTCATGGCTCTATCGCTTATCTAATAGGAATGGGTCTCTCGAAAGACAGCGTCTCAGGTCTTTTCGGTTCCGGAAGCGGGGTCCAAGCTTCTGGATTAAGCAGTCGAGCACTAAGAATACGAATGGCTTCAACTGGCACGTCTCGATAAAAACTGACGGCCTGTGTTTCTACTACGGCTATAGCGTCAACTACTTCCATACCAGATATCACTTGACCAAACACCGCATAACCCATTGTGTCATCCCTCGCATTAAGGGTGCGGTTGCTTTTATGATTGATAAAAAACTGCGCCTCTGCGCTATCTGGATCTGCCATGCGCGCCATAGCAACGGAGCCGCGCTTATTTTTAAGCCCGTTCAGTGATTCGTTAACAATGGCAGGGCGCGGTGATTCCCTGCGACTTAAGTCAAAGGTAAAGCCGCCGGTTTGGATCATAAATCCCTTGATAACACGGTGGAAAATAAGGCCATCGTAATGAAACTCATTTACTAATTTAACAAAGTTATCCACAGTGATGGGTGCTTGTTGAGGGAATAACTCAATAATAATCTCGCCCTTTTCTGTATTAAGCATCACCTGAGGATTATTGTTTTCACCCCAGCATAGACTTGCAGCAATTAAAAGTGAAAGTTTGATGGCGGCAAGCTTATAGAGGAAGTTATGCATAATTGTAAGCACCTAATTCAGTTTACTGCCATTCTGAGAAACGTTTACGGCCGCGCAGTTTGGGGATCAGTACCACTAAAATCGCACCGAGAAACACGGTGACACCGCCATATAAGAAGGATTCATTACGTTTGTCACTTTGCAAATTATCAAAGTTAGCTTTTATCACGTCAAAATCTCGCTGTAACATATGATTTTGCTTTACCAAGCTTTGGTTTTGTTCGTTGAGCGCTATTACATCAGAGGAGATTTCCTTAATGCTTGCCAGTTCTGCCGCAAGATTCTCCTTGCTTCCCTCGGTACTATCAAGCTTCCCTCTCAATACTTTTGATTGCTGACGAAGCTCTGTCATGATCTGTTCTAGCTGGTTGTTACGGCGTACTAGCTTGTCTAGTTTTGCCTGATTTGCGTTGAGTGCAACCCGAGCGATAGGTTTTGCGGTCAGATGTTGCAGCTCCATCCAGCCTTCAACCCCTTTTTCAGTCAACACCAGGGCCCAGTTATCTTTTTCACCGACTAGCTTTACCTCTGTGCCAGATTTAATACCTCGATGGACAATTTTACAGCGTCGGCAGGGTGTCTCACGCAGAGGAACATAGAATTCGTCGGCAATATAGCGCTGCAGCGGTACGCTGAGACGCTCCATTGTGTCGAGTATTTTTTGTTCCTCTGTCTCTGTTGTCTGTGCGTCTTGTGCCACGGCATTGGGTGCAAAATAACTGGCGACAATGAAAATAATGATCAATAGATAGTTCATGGGTCTTGGTTCACTGGTTATGTTGTTATAAATGAT
>JBNAAJ010000030.1:0-24087 GCA_049631145.1 Porticoccaceae bacterium | reverse complement strand
GATTACCCTCTTCGATCAGATCCAGTGGTTCGAGACCACGATTTACATAGCGTCGTGAGATCTTAACCACCAAGCGCAGATTACTTTCAATCATACGACAACGTGCTGACTCACAGCCTTTCTGTAATTTACGAGCGTAGAAAACTTCTTCTTCAGCAGTTAACAACGGTGCATAGCCAATTTCTTTTAAATAAAGGCTAGTCGCGTTGATGACCTGTTGACTTGTTTCGGTGATATCTTCCTGATTGCCAGTGGACTGATCCTGCTGGTCTAATTTAAACGTTTCATCCATGACGTTTCACATCCTTTTATTGGTACTCTCCCATGTCATTAGCAGCCATTCCCGGCGCTAAACCATACTTCCTTGTTCGGATACAACATCTAAACTCCTGTACCACACCGACAGCATAACAAATTCACGTCGGCCTACTGTACATACTTTTTCGGATTGACCGGATAGCCATCTTCCCGAATTTCGAAATACAGGGTTCCTTTATACCCTAATTTTGAAATTATTTCCGTATTTTTAACCTGCTGCCCCTCTTTAACCAAGATTTTTTCATTGTGAGCGTAGGCACTGAGAAGAATATCACTGTGTTTAATAATGATAAGTTTGCCATATCCACGCAATCCATCGCCAACATACACCACAATACCCGGGGCAGCAGGACGTACCATGGAACCACTCACCGTCTTGATACTTAAGCCTTTACGCAATTGCTTTGGATTGTAGTCCTCAACTATGTCGCCTTTAACCGGCCATTGCCAACGCAAATCTTTGCTGTAGCTTGCCGCACTTTTTGAAAGTGGCTCTTGTACCCTCGACCCCACTGATTTTTTAGCTGACTTAGCAGCTGATCTGGAAGTAGCTTTGGCACTGGCAATCGGCTTGACCCCAGACGTATCAAGAGATAGTACCTGACCAATTTCAAGCCTGTAGGGTGGACGCAAACCGTTGGCGGAACCAAGCAATCTATAATCGAGATCATAGCGCCATGCGATGGAGTACAGAGTATCCCCAGCAACTACTTGATGGGTAACAATGCGAATACTAGGGGGCTGGGCTAGACTAGTCACCGGTGCTGAATAGTTAGTACACCCGCTGACTAAAGCAGTGATAAGCAACAACGCCGGTAGTGCGATTGAGCCCAAAATTACCCTTCCTATTGAGGATGTTGTTTATGTTTAGCACCAACATATTCCAAACCCATCACTAAAAGCAAGCCAATAATGGCAGCCAATACACATACACTGGTCAATGGATCCTGACCAACAAGCCGCAGATACTGATCGGGGAGTAAATTTTGCGACGCTAATACAATGGTCTTACCTGACTGACTAAGCACAGAGTCTGTTACCAATTTCCATGGCCAAATAACGTTTAAACTGCCAATTAGAAAACCGCACATCATCGCAATAACCATGGTTTGATAGTGGTGCAATAACCAAGATAGTAGCCGGCTAAACAGCATCAACCCGATAATACCACCAGAGGCGAAAACTAAGAGGATATCTAGTTCAAGGTTGGCAATGGCATTTATAAAAACCGGATATAAGCCCAGCAACACCAAAATAAAGGAGCCCGATATGCCCGGCAATATCATTGCGCACAGTGCAATAGTCCCAGCGAAAAACATCGTCAGATGACTGCCCTCAAGCGCAATCGCTGGTGCTGTAGACAATGTGTAGGCTATAACCACACCGATAACCAGCAACACTCTCTCAACGATAAGGCGAGGGGGATGTTGTCTGAGTAAATAAATCACCGAACCGACAATCAGTCCAATAAAAAATGACCACAGCGGTAGTGGGTACTGGTTAAGTAAATGTTGCATTACTTTAGCCAGAGAAAATATGCTGGTTAGTATGCCCGCCAATAACAAGACTAAAAATTGACCATTAATATAATGCCAAGCTGCTGCGATACCCTGATCTCTCAACATTTTTAACGCATTTAAGTTGACAGATTTGATACTGTTAATGAGATCTACATAAATACCACTTATAAAAGCAATAGTGCCACCAGACACCCCAGGCACAAGATCCGCCGCGCCCATCGCTAAGCCTTTTAAAAACAGCAAACAATGATGTCTGAAATTATACATAGCAGATCGCCAATAAATTCACTCTAACGGGAAACCCCGCCCAACAGAGGTACAAATTTCACTTTCTCGACGATTTCTTCATCGAACTCAGCGGAATCACCCAGTCGTCTAAAGACACGCAGATCCTGCTCCACGCCGTTACCAACGGGAATAACCAAGATCCCATCTGGTGCCATCTGGCGTAACAGCCCCTGTGGTACTGCTTGAGGAGCCGCTGTAGTGATAATACCATCGTAAAGGGCATGTTTTTCCCAACCGAAACTACCGTCCGATAGTTCCGCAGTAATATTATTTAAAGCCAAGGTGCGGAAACGCTCTTTAGCTTTGCGCAATAGCGGATCAATACGCTCAACGGTAAATACCTGCGCCACTAACTGAGATAAAATGGTGGTTTGATAACCAGAACCGGTGCCAATTTCCAAGACCTTGGTTAGCGGCCCAGCACTGAGTAAAATCTCCGTCATCCGAGCTACAATATAGGGCTGAGATAATGTTTGGGAGAAGCCAATTGGTAGCGCGGTATCCTCATAGGCTCGATGCGACAAGGCCTCATCAAGAAAGATATGCCTCGGCGTCATTCTGATAACATCCAGCACCGACGGGTTGGTAATACCTTGATCTATCAAGCGCTGAATAAGTCGCTCCCGCGTGCGCTGAGAGGTCATACCGATGCCCGCTAATTCGATCGAGTTCACCTATTACTCCTATGCTGTCATCTGCCCATAATGAGATAAAGACGTGCTGTGAAGACTGCCAAAAATTGGCTGTATCCCGCTTCCCAGCTTGCTCGTCAATATATCACAGGGACCTGTATTCTGGGCGGATTAATTGGGTTATTTCGCGCAACACTGCGGTGGCATAACAACCAGCCGCAAGCGAAAATTGTAGCTTTACCCGATCATTGGCTAACCATTGTGCCTCAAGCCGCTGTGGGCGCAGTGTAATATCTCTGCGCGCCTGCTTTAATCCTGCATGCTCAAGGGCATAACACCATGACTGCCAATCGGCCAAAACCTCTGCCTCAATCTCTGCAATCAAACCACTAGCATTACTGCGACCCCTTCCCCATAGCGCCGCTGATCGATCACCAGCGAAATCTTCAGCAAGATGGCCGAGCTCAATGCGCCGCTTAACCAATAAATTAAATAACCAAGAGCGGGCAGCCGAGAGATAGATGCCCGTACCCTGTTTATTACCCTTTAACTTGTCAGCTTCGATCAATGCCTGAGCTTTATAAAGATTGTTGCCATGATGACCAAAGCGCTGTTCGGCAAAATAATTTGGCACCCCTAATTGCCCTATCAACTTAAGGCGATCATCCAGTGTAGCTGGCGTAAAATCGACCTCACGCAATGTAATATTGAAACGATTACCCCGATGCATACCACGGCGTAGTTTCTTGTGATGACGAGTCGCGGCAAGTATCTCAAAGTCCGCATGCCTCAACTGAGTAAGATCCATATCACGACCCGGTAAATACAGGCTGTACCATTGCGTAGTCACGGCAAAGCGATCTTTAAGCCCACAAAAGCCAATATCGGCGCGCTTAATTTGTGCCAACTGGGCTAACAACCCGGCCACCCACTGCGAATTCTGATCTCGCTTGCGCACATGCACAAGTAAGTGCTCGCCTTGATCACTGGGTACGACATCGATAAGTTCATCAACTTGGAAATCTTCGGGGCAACTGCGAAATAAAGCAATGCCTAGCGAGCGCCCATGCAGACGCGGCAGTTGGTGAAAATCGAAATAATCTGACTTGATTAGATTAGGCCCCGTCAGCTAGCAACAACGCCACGGCATGACAAGCAATACCCTCTTCACGACCCTCAAAACCGAGTTTTTCAGTGGTGGTCGCTTTGATATTGATTTGATCAATATCGCAATGTAGATCAGTTGCAATATTTTGCCGCATGGCTGCAAGATAGGGCGCGATTTTCGGCGCTTCGGCAATAATACTAATATCGGCATTGGCCAACTGAAAACCTCGCTCCTGCATCAGCTTAACCACGTTACCTAGAAGATCACGGCTATTACAGCCCGCAAAAGCGCTATCGGTGTCGGGAAAATGCTGCCCTATATCCCCCAGAGCCATAGCACCGAGAAGACTGTCTATTAAGGCATGGATCAGAACATCGCCATCAGAATGGGCCACAAAGGCGCGATGGTAGGGAATCTTGACACCACCGAGGACTAAACTATTGCCCTCACCAAAAGCGTGCACATCATAGCCATGCCCTATACGCATCACTCGGCCTCCTGATTTCGCATAATCGCTTCGGCTATAGCCAAATCTTCTCGCCGAGTGATTTTGATATTGTCTTGACGCCCCTCTACTACCATGGCCGTTAGACCGGCATACTCAATGGCCGATGCTTCATCGGTAGGAATTTTTTGCTCATCAAGCATTACCTGAATAGCTGACTTCAAGAGGCTGAAACGAAACATTTGCGGGGTCTGCGCCGCTCGGTACTGCGCGCGATTAACTGTGCTGACAATAGTCTGCGAATCGACAATTTTCAATGTGTCATTAATGGGCGCTGCCAAGATACCACCCACCGCATGATCACCCACTTCAGTGATTAATTTGGCAATATTAGCCGCTGTAACACAGGGCCTCGCCATATCGTGAATCAATACCCAATCATCATCAGCTGCCAGCTCCTCGAGTGCCAGCAAACCATTGACAACAGAGTTGACGCGATGTGTGCCACCGGAAACTAGGCGTACTCGCCGGTCCGTTACAGCGGGGACTTTTGACCAATAAGCCGAGCTATTATCACAGGGGGCGACAATAGCACTTATTGACGTCACACTAAGTAGACGGCTGAGCGTATGCTGCGCGACTAGCGTGCCATTAAGATAATGAAATTGCTTGGGAATATCAGCGGCAAAGCGCTTTCCTACACCAGCGGCAGGCACAATTGCCCAGTAGTTGGCTTGGCTATCAGTCATGTTTCAACAGGCTGTCATTGTCATCGATCACCAAGTAGAACGTCTCACCCTGCTTAATCATGCCAAGATCCTCACGTGCTTTTTCTTCGATTGAGCCGAGATTATTTTTAAGGCTTTTTACTTCCTCGGCAATACGCTCATTGCGCAGTAGTAACTGCTGATTTTTCTCTCGCTGAACTTGCAACTGCTGATCTAGCTCAGATTTATGCGCAAGACTGCCCTCACCGAACCACAGACGGGTCTGTAGCCCGATAAAGAGCACCACCAGTATTATCAGCAACCAACGCATCTGATTATTGTAATTGCTTTGGCCGATAATATGTCAATAGCGTTTATATTATGATTTAAATTCGGCGCGACCACGGTAAATAGCAGCATCACCTAATTCAGCTTCGATACGGAGAAGACGGTTGTACTTGGCGACACGATCTGAACGGCACAATGAACCTGTTTTGATCTGACCAGCTGCAGTCGCCACGGCTAAATCAGCAATGGTAGTATCTTCCGTCTCGCCAGAGCGATGAGAAATCACCACGCTATAGCCGGCATCCTTGGCCATATTAATAGCATCCAAGGTCTCGGATAATGTGCCGATTTGGTTAAACTTAATCAGAATCGAATTAGCCACACCCAGTTCAATACCGCGACTAAGAATACTTGTATTGGTCACAAACAAATCATCGCCAACTAACTGTACTGTCTCTCCCAGTTTTTCAGTTTGGTACTTCCAGCCATCCCAATCCGACTCATCTAAGCCATCCTCAATGCTGATAATTGGGTATTGCGAGCAGAGTTCGGCTAAAAAGTCACTAAAACCCTCAGAGCTGTAGACTTTACCCTCACCAGAGAGGTCATATTGCCCTTCTTTATAAAATTCTGAGGCCGCACAATCGAGCGCTAAGGTAACGTCTTCACCCAAGGTATAGCCTGCAGCTTCAGTGGCTTCCTTTATCACCGCTAATGCATCGGCATTAGACGCCAAATCCGGTGCAAATCCACCCTCATCACCAACCGCTGTATTTAATCCTTTGGCACTGAGCACCTTTTTCAGCGCATGAAAGATTTCAGCACCTACTTGCAATGCTTCAGCAAAGCTTTTGGCTGATACTGGCTGGACCATAAACTCCTGAATATCAACATTGTTATCGGCATGCTCACCACCATTGATAATATTCATCATTGGCACAGGCATACTGTACTGACCAGCCGTACCATTTAATTCCGCAATATGCGCATAGAGCGGCATACCTTTATCTTGAGCCGCCGCCTTTGCTGCAGCCAGTGAAACGGCCAAGATAGCGTTGGCGCCCAATACCGCTTTATTTTCCGTACCATCTGCCGCAATCATGGCCTTATCGAGAGCGCGTTGATCGGCAACATCAGACCCTACCAATAATGCCTTGATCGTACCGTTAATATTGTCCACCGCTTTAAGTACACCCTTACCCAAATAGCGATTTTTGTCGCCATCTCGCAATTCAAGCGCTTCTCTGGATCCGGTTGAGGCGCCGGAGGGCGCACAGGCTGTTCCCACGATGCCATTATCCAAAATAACATCCGCTTGAACTGTAGGGTTGCCTCTTGAATCCAAAACTTCAAAAGCTTGAATATCTGCAATGTTACTCATTTACCGGGTACTCCATTTAAAGTGATTGTGAAAAAGTTAGGGAATTTAGTCTCTTTAAGCCTAAGTTAGCTAATATCGAGATCGGATTGCGATTTGATAAGATCATCGAAGGCTTTCATCTGGGCCATAAACGGCGCTAATTTATCTAATGGTAAGGCACTGGGGCCATCACAACGAGCCTGATCTGGCGCCGGATGAGCCTCTAAAAACAAGCCCGCAATACCGACCGCTATGCCGGCACGACCCAATTCGGCCACCTGATGTCGGCGACCACCTGAGGCCGCCCCCAGTGGATCCCGACACTGCAAGGCATGAGTCACATCGAATATAAGCGGCAAACCACCACTGACATCCTTCATTGTTCTGAAGCCCAGCATATCGACCACTAGATTGTCATAGCCCATACAGGTACCGCGTTCACACAGCATAATTTTGTCATTACCGCACTCGCGAAATTTATCGACAATATTGCCCATCTGGCCAGGGCTGAGAAACTGCGGCTTTTTAACATTGATAACAGCACCAGTTGCCGCCATTGCTTTGACCAAATCAGTCTGTCGCGCCAAGAAGGCCGGCAACTGAATAATATCGCAGACTTCAGCCACGGGGGCAGCTTGATCAATTTCATGGATATCAGTAATCAGCGGTACATTGAAGGTATTTTTAATCTCTTGGAAAATCTTTAGCCCCTCATCAACGCCAGGGCCACGGAATGAGTGGATCGATGAGCGATTAGCCTTATCAAACGATGCTTTAAATACGTAGGGAATCCCCAGTTTTTGCGTGACCTCAACATAAGTCTCGGCAATTTGCATCGCCATATCTCGAGACTCCAATACATTCATGCCACCAAACAACACCATCGGTGAATCATTACTCACATCGAAATCTTCTACCTGTATACTGATTGATGCCATGGTTTGAAGTCCTTATTTTGCCGCCTGATAGGCTGTTGCCGCTGTAACAAAACCTTGAAATAACGGATGACCATCTCTTGGCGTTGAGGTAAATTCCGGATGGAATTGACTGGCAAAAAACCAAGGGTGGTCTGGTAATTCAACCGTCTCAACCAGTGTTTTATCTGAGGACAAGCCACCAATAACGAGGCCTGCCTCTTTGATTTGTGGCAAAAAGTTATTATTGACCTCATAGCGATGGCGATGACGCTCTTCAATCTGTTCAGAACCATAAATTTCATGGGCCTTTGAGCCAGGTATCAGATGACACACCTGAGCGCCCAAACGCATGGTACCGCCTAAATCAGAATCTTCAGTACGCAACTCCTTGTTACCCTGACTATCAATCCATTCGGCAATTAAACCGACAACCGGATGCGGTGTTTGTGGATCAAACTCGGTGCTATTGGCACCACTAAGGCCGCATACATTGCGCGCATACTCGATGACTGCGATCTGCATACCGAGGCAGATACCCAGATAGGGAATATTATTTTCTCGCGCTGTTTTAACCGCGTAGATCTTACCCTCAGTACCCCGTGTACCGAAGCCTCCGGGAACCAAAATCGCATCGACGCCATCAATAAGGGAATGATCCGCTTCCAGACGCTCAGAATCGATATAGCGAATTTTTACTTTTGTCTTATTATGTATACCGGCGTGGATAAGTGACTCGGTAAGAGATTTGTAGGCATCCAGCAGTTCCATATATTTGCCAACCATGGCAATAACCACCTCTCCCTGAGAGTTCAATTGGTTATCGACAACTTTATCCCATTCCTGCAAGTCTGCCACCGGCGTATCGAGGTTAAAGCGTTCAATCACATATTGGTCGAGACCCCAATGGTGCAGCATACGCGGTACTTGATAGATAGTCTCGGCATCCATTACTGGGATAACCGCACGCTCCTCAACATTGGTGAACAATGATATCTTTTTGCGTTGCACTTCCTCCAACTCAACCTCAGAGCGGCATAGCAGAACATCAGGTTGCAGGCCAAGGGATCGCATTTCTTTCACCGAATGCTGTGTTGGCTTGGTTTTAGTCTCACCAGCTGAGGCAATATAGGGCACCAGCGTCAGATGCAATAACAGCGCTCGTTGATGACCCAACTCACCTTTTAGTTGCCGCACCGCTTCGAGAAATGGCTGCGATTCAATATCACCAACGGTACCACCAATTTCTACCACCGCAATATCATGCTCACCAGCGCCCGCATAAACGCGGCGCTTAATCTCATCCGTTACATGAGGAATCACCTGCACAGTGCCGCCAAGATAATCGCCGCGACGTTCACGACGCAAAATAGTCTCGTAAACTTGACCACTGGTAAAATTATTATTCTGAGTCATTTTTGAGCGCAAGAAACGTTCGTAATGACCGAGATCGAGGTCTGTCTCCGCACCATCCTCAGTGACATACACCTCACCGTGCTGATAAGGGCTCATGGTGCCTGGATCAACATTGAGATAGGGGTCTAACTTAAGAATGGTGACACTCAGGCCTCGAGCCTCGAGCACTGCACCAAGTGATGCCGCCGCAATACCCTTACCCAAAGAAGAAACAACACCGCCAGTAACAAAAATAAATCGCGTCATAAGGCCCCTGCAACGATCGCAAAAAAGTGAAAAAAGTTATCTCTGGAAGTGGTGATGGCCAAGAAGTCGATCTATCTCTGGCCGGCGCCCATCCTACTCAAGATGGGTTAGCAGATTACCAGAAAGGTGGCTGGTATTCCACTGCGATCTACAAAGAGTTGACCTGCCAGCGAATTTTTTTGCCCTGCTGCTGAGGCCCCGCCTGCCAGCCATCACAAATCCAGCAATCACCCACCGCGACCAAGGTTTCACCCACATATAACAGCGGCATTCTATCTCGCCACCAAGGTTCTAAAGCAAACTCCTGAAGGAGCTTTTTCAGGCTATTGGAATGACTGCGCCCCGCCGGTCGACAGCGCTCACCACCACGTCTGTAACGCACTGTGAGGCAATCATTAGGCGCTAGTATCAACCCCTCACCTGTTTTCTCTTGCACTTCTAGACAGCTGCCATCGGCAAGTTCAAGGCGGTGATCAAGCGACCATTGCCAACGCTGCGCTTGATCAAATTGTGCCGATTGTGACTTAAGCAAATACAGGCGCCCACGAAAGCGACGCCATTGCATTGACTGCCAAACGACTTGCGGTGAGCCATCATCGCGAGCCGATAATATCGACCCCGTAATTTCATCGATTATTTGCCTGTTGGGCATTGGCAATCCGCACGCTGCAGGCCAATAGCGCAGAATATTACGCTGTCGCAAATCGCTTTTACTAAGCAGTAATTCAATAGCGATAGACCAGCCTGCGCGCTCAACTCGCAGTTCAAGTTGCGCTAAATCCTCTTTAGCCAATATCTCGGCTAACTGTTCTGCCTCCGTTGCATAAGCCGCAGACTGACCGAGAGACCGCGTATAGTCAGGCCAGCGATCAGCGATAGCAGGTATAACTTGGTTGCGCAGATAATTGCGGTCGAATCTATTATCCGCATTGCTATCATCCTCAATCCAATGTAGTTGTCGCTGAATAGCAGCCTGCTGCAATGTGGCTTTTGACCAAGGCAATAGAGGTCTGATCAACTGCCCTAGACCCAAACTGCGCTGGGCCGGCATACTGGCTAACCCTTTGCTCCCCGACCCGCGCATCAAACGGTAGAGCAATGTCTCCGCCTGATCATCGCCATGATGGCCAAGCAATAATAGCGCGTCTTTCTCCAGCACACGCTTAAACACGCCATAACGCGCCGATCGGGCAGCGGCCTCTAGCCCTTCACCATTTGCCGAAACCTCGATAGTTTCAGCATAGAATGACACTCCGAGAGAGCGACAATAAGTTTCAGCATGCGCCTGCCAGGCATCGGCATCAGGCGACAGGCCGTGATTTATATGGATAGCACGAATACGCTCTAGGGGTACAACCTCAGTCAGTAAATGTAGTAGCAGAGTAGAATCCAGCCCGCCGCTTAGCGCCACCAGAATCTGTGGCGCACTGTCTAACTGATGTTGCCATAAAGCAAATACGTTGGTTGCACTGAGCACTTGCCTATTCACTGTTGTAGCCTGTGTCTTGTGAATAATGATCATAGGCTTCAGCATCAGTATAAATACTCGATTGATCTGATTCCTCAGCCATCTTATGCTCGTCTTGGTAACGCTGAAATTGATGTTTGGTTAGCAAGGTACAATTTTCAGTCACTGGATCAAAGGTAATCAACACATCACCGCGCACCAATTGCCGCTGAACCTGAGTAATCTTACTGTCCATGCTTGCCTCCTGAGCACCATAATCAGTGCCATCTCGGAGAATAAACTCTTCGATAATCGCGGTTAAGATTTCCGTACTCAGACGCTCTAGAGGAATTTCAATCAAAAATCTGTGCCTTTAGCAATCCACTTCGTAACAACTTCATCGGCCTACCCTATTACTCTTTCTATTGAAAAAGGACGTCAATACTGGTCCTGTAATCTAGTTCAACCGTCTTAATTAATGCGATAATACAGGGCTTCACGGTGAAACAAAAAATTATGCTCAATATAGTCCTCTACCAGCCAGAGATACCGCCTAATACCGGCAATATTATTCGCCTCTGTGCCAATACCGGCTTTCGATTACATCTAATTGAGCCGTTGGGTTTTGATCTCGACGACAAAAAACTCAGACGTGCCGGACTCGACTATCGCGAATTTCAGTCTCTTCAAGTACATGCCAACTGGAGAGACTATCGCGCCAACGTTCAATCCTCTACTATTTACGCCCTTAGCACCAAAGGTACTGTGTGTTATTCTAAGGTTCAATATCAACAAGGGGATACTTTGTTATTTGGTCCCGAAACAAGGGGCCTGCCTGAGCAGCTTCGTATTGATATCGGCACAGATCATGTGCTGCGTCTACCCATGCAAGCAGAGAGTCGCAGTTTAAATCTATCTAATAGCGTTTCTATCGTGGCCTACGAAGCTTGGCGACAACTGGACTTTGTCGGTAGCCTACAACCTCAGGGAGACACTGGCTTATGAGCAATAAGATAGGCTTATTCTATGGTAGCTCAACCTGTTATACCGAAATGGCGGCAGAAAAAATCCGTGATTGTATTCATAATACCTATGGCCGCGACCTCGTAACGTTACACAATATCGCCTCCGATCCTGTGGCGCTGATGGCTGATTACCAATACCTTATTCTCGGCATTCCCACTTGGGACTACGGGGAATTACAAGAGGACTGGGAGGCTAATTGGGATGCCATTGACGATCTTGATCTCAGCGGATGTCAGGTTGCGATTTATGGCCTTGGTGATCAGATTGGCTACCCCGAATGGTTTCAGGATGCACTCGGCTATCTATGGGCTAAAGTGGTCAATATCGGTGCTACTAGCGTGGGCGCCTGGCCCAATCAAAACTATCAGTTCGATCAATCTCAAGCACTTACTGCAGATAAACAATTCTTTGTCGGCCTAGCTTTGGATGATGAGAATCAGTTTGATTTGGCCGATACTTATATCGATCAATGGTCGCGACAAATTATGCAAGAATTTGGCTTAGCCTAAGGTGTGCTGTGGTAAAGTCTAGTGTCTGGCATCTCGATAAATCACCGGCTGGTAGATCAACCCGGGAAATAGCGGTGCTTGGCGCTGGAATTGCCGGTTGCACTTCAGCCGTTGCACTCGCCAAACGAGGCTTCAATGTCACCCTTGTTGACCGTCATCCAATCGCTGGTTGCGAAGCATCCGGTAACAATCAGGGAATCGTTTATCCGAAGTTATCTGCACGAGATGATGTACTACCGCGTATTAATCTGGCAGCAATGCAGTTTTCAAGTCGCTATTACCAGCCATTTTGGGCTCAGGGCCTAGGGCGCCAATGCGGTGTTATTGTCGTCCCCGAAAATGACAAAATTAAACAGGATTTTGAAATTATTGGACAGCGCTTTAAAGACCAGCCTAATTTAGTTCAACTGCATGGTAACGAACAATTGTGCAGGTTATCTGGCATTAATATGCAAGCACAGATAGGTCTCTATTTCCCCCAACTCGGCTGGCTATCGCCCGCGGATATTTGCCAACAGCTAGTCGCTCAACATCAAATACCATTGCTTCAGGCCGATATCCAACGAATTGCGCATAACGATGATCGCTGGCACTTATTTGGCGCAGACGGGCAATCCTGCATTACTAGCGAAACTCTGGTGATTGCCAATGCCTTCGATTGCAAGCAATTCCAACAAACCGAGTTTTTACCGGTTACTCAGCTGCGCGGACAAATTAGCCATATCCCATCCAACAGAGCATCCTCGGCGTTAAAAACGGTGATCTGCGGAGAAGGCTATATCACGCCACAACATAACGGCCAGCACAGTATAGGGGCTACCTATAACAAAGGGGTTTTTACCACTGCACTGCGACCTGAGGACCATCAAGCTAATCTGGATAAAATTGGTGCTACAGATTGTGGAATCGCCACTGTTATCGGCTCACAGAATGTCACCACTATGACCGGTCGCGCCAACTACCGTTGTACCACCAAAGACTATTTACCTATTGTTGGTGCTGTCGCCGATTTGGCACAACTGATCGAGGATTACAGTGGTCTGCGACGCGACGCAAAGTCCAGCATAGCAACCGCCGGTAGCTATTTGCCCAACCTGTACATTAATTGCGGGATGGGATCGCGAGGGCTAAGCTACGCGCCATTGAGCGCCGAGATTTTGGCAGCTGAACTCGCTGGAGATGAGCCAATACTCGATAAGGACTTACGTTTAGCCCTACACCCAACGCGGTTTATTATTCGCGATTTAAAAAAGAAACGCCTGTAACCGGCTACTGTTATCTTGCAACTGCAACCTCAAGACCTTGGCGATACATCTCGGCGCTGGCCTCAGACTCCCCCATAGACTGTAAAAGCTGAGCTAACTCAAAATAGACTGCTGGCTGTGGATCTAGCTCTAAAGCTCTACTGAGATAATCCTTTGCTTTACCCCGAAAATCCAAACGGATGCAAATACGGCCTAGTGCCAGCAGAAGGTCAGCATCCTGCGGCTGCCTGAGCAACCATTTTTCAGCTGTAGACAATTGCTTTTCCATGTTAGACATAGTCAAGAGTCCAAAGCGCTCCACCAGATCTTGATGCCACTGACTATTGAGCGCCGCGCTGAGTAGCGGCAATAATTTTTCTGTTGCGTTTATTCGCGCCAGCGCATCGGCATAGGGGGCAATTAACTCGGGCATTTTGCGCAGAGCTTTAGGCACCAGCTCCCAGAGCTCACTGAGCTGATCATACTGCTCTACTTCGCTCAACTCAGGCTTATTGTCACAATCATTGAGCAGCGCTACATAGATATTTATCTGTAGTGCCGTGATGGCCTCTTTGGGTAACACTTTATAATGCTCGATATCTCGCAGTAATCTCTGCGCAGAATACCAATCATGTTGTTGGCAATAGATGTTGACCAGCAATCTTATCAAGCCAGTGTCACTGGGATTATCTCGATATAAGGGTTGTATCTGTGCCAGCGCTTGATCTAATTGTCCGTTACTGACCAGCAATCTGATTTGCAGCTTAGAAGCGACTGCGGCAGCGTTGGGATGACTGCCCTGCAGGCGTTGGAGCAGACGAGTCGCTGCTTCATTATCGTTGGCTTTGGCGGCCGCTTGGGCTGCAAACAACAAATTGATATCAGACATTGATGATAGTTGCGCTGAGCTTGCCAGTATTTCCTTGGCCTTAACCCAGTCTTTATCCGCGTACTTTAGCAAACCTTGGGCTGTCTTACTCAACTGCTTTATCTGCCGTCTTGACGTCCACCACTGCCGAAAACCACCCACTGCTATCAACCATTTAACCACCAGTACAAGCCAAACTACCAACAGAGTAGTGGTTAAATACAGCACGCCCGCGACCCACAGGCTCATCTCAATGCTAATTTTGGCAAAACTGATCAACAGATAGCCTGTACCCTGTTGCATCAGCCAAACTACTGCGGCACCCGCCAGTAAAGCCAATACTAATACGAGCAGGATCTTTCTCATTGGTTTTGCTCCTGACTCTCAAGCATCTCAACTTGAGAGCCCTGCATCAGTGCTTGAATAGCCTGCACAGAAGCATCGACTCGAGGTAATGGTTCAGCAATGCGGATATCAACAAGCTGATCCAGTCGCTGCAACATGGTCTGAAGATCAGTATTTTGTTGAAAATATTGCTCAAGCGCTACTTTAGCGGCAGTCAGGCTTTGCTGGTACAACGACTGTTGCCCACGTAAAAGCGCAGTCTGAGCATATTGAAAATGGAATGCTACATTATGACGAACAACTTTTTGATCTGCCGCATCCAGCAATGGCGTGATAGGTTGATCATGCTGGCGAATACGTACCAATTGGCTCAGATTATCAATAAACCCACCCAGTATGTCAGACACAGTCTCAATATCAGTCGCGGCGGGTTCAGCGACAGAAGATAGTGCAGGCGCAGAAGTGGTCATCTTCAATCGATTAACGTTGCTCGCCATAAGACTTAACTCAAGGAATAACGCCTCATAATCTACAGTGTCGACAAGCTGTAATGCTTGGATATCGGCTGCCAGCACATCGCGAACAGTGACAATATTGATGCCCTGCAAACGGCTTAAAACGCCATCGGCATTGTTTAACAATGCCAGTGGAATCTTATTGCTGCGTTCGGTTTGCACTCGCCAACTAGCGAGTTGGCTGAGATGGAGAGCCTCAGCAATAATCCGATTATCAGATGCTTCTAAGTTCAATTCCCGCAATCGCTGATTTTGCTGACTTAGAAGAAGTCCTAGATCTGAGGCAAATTTCTCTACCTCCTCTATGCGTTGGTTTTGCTCGAGAATAGCCTTATCACTGCTTTTATGACTCAGCTCCAGTCCATTCACTTTGGCCGCAAGCGCTGCCATCTGCTCTGAAATGGCCTGCCTGTCCTTCTGCCAAATGAGCTGTAACCACCATGCACCGACCACAAGGGCAATCACAACGACCACCGAGACCAATACTTTTAAAATGCTTATAGATCGCCCTAAAGGTTTCGCTGGCGTATTTTTTTTCTTTACCTGTGGCGATTCGGCTTGCTTAGATAGCTCATCGGATGTAGCTGGTTTACTGGTTTTTGCCACTTTGAGTCCTCTATTGGTCAGCCTATTGTTTGGAAAATGTTAGCGTAAATTTCGCTCAAACCAAATACCTTGTTACTTTAGCTCAATGCCTGCTGAACAGCACGAAACATGGACTCTGGTAACGCGCTTTCGGCGACAACCAAGTGCTTATAACCGAGGTCACTTCCTATTTCGGCAACCCGTTCACTCGGCACTACCAGCACCGTCGATGTATTGCCGACTGCACCCATAGCTTGGAGTAATTCACCACTATGGGCAACTAGGCAACGACAGTCCTCAGCCTGTGCCTTGGCTAGACTGACCGGATCGATAACACGTCGATAAAGATCGCAATAAGTCACTGTTGCGCCACGGCTACTCAGTGTATCAGCTAAAGTAGCGCGACCACCGGCGCCACGAAAAATAATCACCGACTTATTGGCAAGATCCTGTAGTTGCGGCATTTCATTAAGCAGACCCTCGGTATTTTGTTGCCTCTGAGGCGATAGCACCTCGGCACCGTACGCTTTTAACAGCAATCCAGTCTGCTGACCCACAGCAAACAACTGCACCTCGGGTAACATGGGCCAGTATTGATCCAGCCATTGAATTGCTAGTTCCGCAGCATTCGCACTAATAAAAATAGCTTTATCGAATTGAGCAAACTGAAGAATCAGGTCTCGGATGCGCTCAACCGCCGCTGATGACTCAGCTATCGGCACAATACGCATAATCGGGTTGTAGCGGAAACTTATATTGGCCGCAGTGAGAAGTTGCAAGAAAGCGTCCTGTTCTCGCAGGGGTCGCACAACAAGTACGTCGGCACCGACAGCGGACTCAGCTACCATAGACCTCAGCCAAAATATCTCTTGCACCCTGAGCCAACAGCTGCTCGGCCAGTTGTACGCCGAGTTGCTCAGCATATTGCACCTGACCCTCGATATCGGCGCGCAATATGATACGACCATCAACGCTACCAACCAAACCACGCATATAGAGTCCTGTGCCCTCAGTATTGAGCTCAGCAAAACAAGCAATAGGCACCTGACATCCCCCTTGCAAATGACGGTTGGCGGCTCGCTCAGCCAGCACACAATAAGCAGTATTACTATGATTCAATGGCGCTAATAATGTCTGAATAGCTTGATCATCAGTGCGACATTCAATACCCACTGCCCCCTGCCCCCCGGCTGGCAGTGATACCTCTGAGGGTAACCGACTGCTAATCCTATCGTCCATCTGCAAACGCATTAATCCGGCACTGGCAAGAATAATAGCGTCGTATTCACCACCATCTAGCTTACTGAGTCGTGTATTAACATTACCGCGTAATTCTTTAATGCGCAGTGAGGGAAAGCGAGCTTGGATCTGTGACTGACGACGTAGGCTCGATGTACCAATAACAGCGTCAGCTGGGAGTTGCTCTATATGTTGATAATGATTGGAAACAAAAGCGTCTAGTGGATCTTCACGCTCGCAAATAACCGCCAATCCAAGCCCATCGGGGAATTCCATAGGCACGTCTTTCATAGAATGGACAGCGATATCCGCCTGGTCTTCAAGCATGGCAACTTCTAACTCTTTGACAAATAGCCCCTTGCCACCCACTTTCGATAATGGTGTATCGAGAAGTTTGTCACCTTTGGTGCTCATCGGTATCAGTTGCACCTCTAACTCGGGATGATGGGCCAATAACTGCGCCTTAACAAATTCTGCCTGCCACAGTGCCAACGCGCTTTTTCTTGTCGCTATACGAATAATTTGAGTCACTAAAAAACCTAGTCATAAAAGCTTAGGTAAGCATTATCAACGATTTAACCAATTTTGTCAGAGTAACAATATCAATTGGCAAAAATAGCGCGCTGGAAATTAGGTATCTTTGCATTGAGTAGGTGAATTTCACACAGCGGCAATCACGTCATACTTACTCACAGGCACCTTTACTTGCCATACTGATAAGTCGACAGGTACTGTAATCACGGGATTCAAGCTCTGCCGACATTATGCTATCAAGTGTTATCTTTTACCCACTTGGCGTCAGTATTAGCTATAATTCCGCACGCACTCACCAACTGAGCAACGCTGAATGAGTAACTCTGATAAAAAAACATCCGCCGGCCAAACTAATCAAGCCTGGGGCGGGCGATTTAATGAGCCGGTCGATGCTTTTGTGGCTCGCTTTACTGCGTCGGTTGATTTTGATCAAAGACTAGCCCAGCAAGATATTGAGGGTTCTTTGGCACATGCCAAGATGCTTAGTAAGGCCGGCGTGCTCAGCAAGGACGAGTTACAGTTGATTATCTCAGGTCTGCAGGATATCGCCGCTGAAATTGATCAGGGCACTTTTACTTGGTCTGTAGCACTTGAAGATGTGCATATGAATATTGAAGCAGCACTGACTGAGCGTATTGGCACTGTCGGTAAAAAACTCCACACCGGCAGGTCGAGAAATGATCAGGTGGCTACCGATATTCGATTGTGGCTGCGAGATCAAATCGACAGCATCAAACCGCTTTTCTCAACGCTACAAACCGGTTTAATTGAGCTTGCTTCCGCTGAAGCTGACAGTATTATGCCTGGGTTTACCCACCTGCAAACGGCTCAGCCGGTCACCTTTGGTCATCATCTGCTCGCTTGGAATGAGATGTTAGAACGCGACTATGGACGCCTAGTAGACTGCCGCGCAAGAATGAACCAAAGCCCATTGGGGGCCGCGGCATTAGCTGGCACGACCTATCCAATAGATCGTGAGTTGACTGCCTCTCAGCTCGGTTTCGATAAGCCCACAGAAAATTCATTGGATTCTGTCAGTGATCGCGATTTCGCCATAGAGTTCTGCGCTTTCGCCAGCCTGTTAATGACCCATCTATCAAGAATGTCCGAAGAACTCATTCTGTGGACCTCGGCGCAGTTCCAGTTTATCAACTTGCCGGACAGGTTCTGTACTGGCTCGTCAATTATGCCGCAGAAAAAAAACCCCGATGTGCCTGAGTTGGTGCGCGGTAAGGCTGGTCGAGTAAATGGCCATTTAATTGCTCTGCTAACGCTAATGAAATCGCAACCATTGGCTTACAACAAAGATAATCAAGAAGATAAAGAACCACTATTTGATACCGTAGATACCGTTAGTGACTGTCTGCGCGCTTTTAGCGATATGATTCCAGCCATAAAAGCTAACAGAGAAGCTATGGCTGAGGCTGCCCTGAGAGGCTTTTCTACAGCAACTGATCTGGCAGACTACCTCGTTGGCAAAGGCATTGCATTCCGCGATTCACACGAGATTGTCGGTAAATCTGTCGCATACGCTATTGCCGAAGATAAGGACCTCTCAGAGATGAGCCTTGAGGAATTACAGCAGTTTTCCGATCAAATCAGCGACGATGTTTTTGATGTATTGACACTGCAGGGCTCGGTCGCCGCGCGAGATCATATTGGTGGTACCGCGCCTGAACAGGTAAGAGCTGCGGCCAAGCGTGCATTGCAACGAGTTAAAAATCGAAGTTAACCATTTCGCCAGACTGTGCTTGGCAGGCTTCACTGAGCATACTGGAGAGCCGTTCTCCGCTCTGTGTATTGCGCCATACCTGCTCCGCAGCACCATTTTTGTCTGCCGCTTGTAAGCGAAAATGAAAACCACCTGAGCGCGCTGCCAGCCATATCTCACCCATTGCTGGCTGCCGAGATAGGATAATCTGTGAGCCATTGACCTCGCAGGTGATTGTCAGCATGCCAGCACTGTTCTCGTAATCAATATCTGCACCGCTGTTATCAATGCTCTCTTCAATGGCAAACATAAGCTCATCAACGGTTTGATTAAATTCTGCTTCATTCATTGGCTAGCGTCCAAATGTCGTCCTCACAGCATAATAGTTTGGTTGTGTTCTATCTGTGCCGCTATAATTACGCTTTTGAGGAGGGTTATTCATGTTTATACGTATTATCCAGCTTTTTTGTACGTTAGCACTAGTCTCTGGGCTAATTGGCTGCGGTAATATGGGAGAACTATATCTTCCTCAAGATGAAAGTACAGTACAACCAGCTAATTTAGATAACAGCGAATCCTAACGCGCCATGCCCAATACAATTACCACTCAAGACCAACGCCTTTTCATGGAAGGCGTCCCCCTCGATGATATAGCCAATCAATATGGCACTCCGTGCTATATATACAGCAAAGCCGCGCTTACACAACATTTTATGGCCTATAAACATGCTCTTGGTAATAGAGATCATTTGATTTGTTATGCAGTGAAGTCAAACTCAAATATTGCCGTATTGCAGACCCTAGCCAAACTGGGAGCTGGCTTTGATATTGTCTCTGGCGGTGAGTTGGAGCGAGTGTTACTTGCCGGAGGCGATCCGCGTAAAGTAGTATTTTCTGGTGTCGCTAAAACTGCCAATGAGATGCGCCGTGCGCTCGAGGTCGGTATCCATTGCTTTAATGTGGAATCAGAAGCTGAGCTAGAGCTATTAAACATGACTGCGGGTGAAGAAAATCAGCTGGCACCCGTGTCTATAAGAGTCAACCCTGATGTCGATGCGAAAACGCACCCCTATATTTCTACCGGCCTGAAAGAAAACAAATTTGGTGTTGATATAAATGTCGCTCCTCAACTCTATGAGCGCGCTGCAAGTATGGCAAATATTACTGTTGTGGGTGTTGATTGCCATATAGGATCGCAGTTGACCGATATCAAACCCTTTACTGATGCGATGGATCGCCTACTAATTTTAGTGGACCAACTCGAAACCCTAGGCATCCGCTTGCAGCATATCGATATTGGCGGTGGTCTGGGTGTGCTCTATCAAAATGAGCATGTCCCCTCTGTCGCAGATTATATGGCTGAGCTATTACCACAGCTTGAAGGACGGCATGAGACATTGGTGATGGAGCCAGGGCGCTCTCTAACCGCAAATGCAGGGCTGTTGCTAATGCAGGTACAATTTATCAAATCTAATGGTGATAAGAATTTTGCTATCGTCGATGCCGGTATGAACGACATGTTGCGCCCAGCACTGTATCAAGCGTGGATGGATATTCAGCCGATAAACAGCAATAGTGGAGCGGTCGAAAAAATCTATGATGTGGTAGGGCCAGTCTGTGAGACCGGTGACTTTTTGGCGAAAGATCGGCCTCTGGCAATTGCCGCTGGTGATAGGCTATGCCAGTTTTCTGCAGGGGCATACAGTTTCGCTATGAGCTCGAATTACAATAGCCGCCCAAGGGTCGCTGAAATTATGGTTGATGGCGAGCAAACTCATTTGATCCGTGCTCGAGAAACTGTCGCCGATTTGGTCAGGGGTGAAAAATTATTGCCCGATGTAAACTAAGGTCCATTCTATGTTGATGAAGTTCACTAAAATGCATGGCCTTGGCAATGACTTTGTTGTCGTTGATGCTGTTACGCAAAATGTCCGCGTTACAGGATCGATGGTTCGACGTCTGGCCAATCGCACATTGGGCATTGGCTGTGACCAAGTATTAGTTATTGAACCTCCAACAGAACCTGAGATTGATTTTAATTACCGCATATTCAATCAGGACGGCGGCGAGGTCGAGCAGTGTGGCAATGGTGCACGCTGCCTTGCTCGCTATGTTCAAGATCGCCGACTAACCGGTAAAAATCCGATTGTCGTAAAAACCAAAAATCGTGTTATGGAGCTGCAGTTAGAAAGTGATAAGTTGGTTACCGTAAATATGGGAGTTCCGCAATTAGATCCGGCACAGATCCCATTCCAAGCTGACCAACCAGCATTGCTCTATGATATTGATCTCAATGATCAAGCACATCAAATCGCAGCAGTTTCAATGGGCAACCCCCATGCAGTATTGCAAGTCGAGGATATTAGCGAGGCACCCGTTGCATCTCTTGGCCCAACGCTAGAGTCGCACCCCAGCTTTCCCAATCAGGTGAACGTAGGGTTTATGCAAATAATCGATCGAAATAATATCAAATTGCGCGTTTTTGAGCGCGGTGTTGGCGAAACTCAGGCCTGCGGCTCTGGAGCCTGCGCTGCAGCAGTAGCCGCAATATGCCAGCAACTGGTAGACTCACCAGTAACAGTGCAGTTAACTGGCGGAGATCTCAGCATCCATTGGCAGGGGGATAATAAACCTCTATTTATGACTGGACCGGCAGTCAGCGTTTTTCATGGGCGAGTGCGAATATGAGCGAAGAGCAACAGGTTGATTCCAAAGAAGATATGGTAAAGGCGTTTCTCAGCGACAATCCGAGTTTTTTGGCTGATAATCCGGATATCCTAGAAATACTTGATCTTCCTCATAACAGCGGCAAGGCTATTTCTTTAGTGGAACGTCAAGTCGGTGTTATGCGTGATCGCAATAGAGAAATGCGTGGACGCCTAGATAATATTCTCACCGTAGCCAATGACAATGAACTGCTTTTCGAAAAAACCAAACGCTTAGTACTTAACTTATTAGAGGCAAAAAATCTTACTGATATGGTGTCAGTTATTTATGACAGCCTCGGCAATGACTTTGAAATTAGCTTCTTCAGCCTTATCTTACTGGATGACCATAAAACACAGCTTAAAACCGAAGCGCGACTGGTTACGATCGAAGAGGCCAACGAAGGTATCGGTGCAGTCCTCAACGCCAACAATGTGGTTTGTGGCGTGCTCCGTGAGGAGGAAATGATGTTTTTGTTTGGAGACAAGGGGTCGCAAGTCGGCTCAGTTGCCGCTGCCCCCCTGCGCTCCGATGACCTATATGGCATTCTTGCTCTCGGTAGCACCGACGCCAACTTTTACAAAAGTACAACAGGAACGCTGTTTTTAGACTACATTGCAGACGTGCTTAATCGTCTATTACCCAAGCATCTACCCTAAAATTTTGTGGTGCTATTGAGTGCTGACTTAACGTCTTTTTTTGGCTGCAGAAGAGGGCTTCCTTTTTGCTCCAGTCTTTCCACGTTTAGATGAACCCTTGGCTTTTTTCTTTGGCCCAGATTTAACGCGGCGTTTACGCTTTTTTTCATACTCGGAGGCTAACTCAGCTGCTCGGTTTGAGACTTTTATCTTCTTGTTGGAATTATGCTTCGTATTCTGACGATCGCCATTACTGGCAGACTTATCGACTAATTCAAAGTCGATCTTACGCTCCTCTAAATTAACCCGAACAACTTTTACCTGTAATTTCTGACCGAGCCGAAATATCCGTCCAGTTCGCTCACCCACCATACGGTGCTGAGCGGCCTCATGATAATAATAATCCTTGGGTAAGCCAGTGACATGAATCAAACCTTCCACGTACAAATCGTCCAGCATTACAAATAAACCAAATCCCGTCACAGCACTAACCATACCAGCATACTGCTCACCGACATGATCCATAAGGTATTCACATTTCAGCCAATTAACCACATCCCTAGTGGCTTCATCAGCGCGGCGCTCTGTCACTGACAAATGCTCGCCTATTTCGTCTAAGCGCGCTAACTCATAGGGATAGATACTTTGTGAGGCCAGCATCGTCGCCCCGTCTACACGACGCACAGCAGACATTTTCTGTTTGCTTCTAATCAAGCGACGAATTGCTCGATGGACCAGCAGATCTGCGTAGCGCCGGATAGGTGAGGTGAAATGGCTATAAGCTTCAAATGCAAGACCAAAGTGCCCCAAATTCTCTGGCTGATAGACAGCCTGACTCATGGAACGCAACATCACTGACTGGATCACTGCAGCGTCATCTCGCCCCTTAACCGCGGCTAATACCCGCTGATAGTCCTGCGGTTGAGGATCGTCGCCACCGCCCAGACCTATACCAAGCTCTCCGAGGAAATCACGCACCGCGCTTAAGCGCTCTTCGCTGGGACCCTCATGCACTCGATAAAGTCCTGGCAGCTTGGCCTTCTGAAGAAACTCAGCAGAGCAAACATTGGCACAGAGCATGCATTCTTCAATTAGCCGATGGGCCTCAGTTCGGTCAATTGGAATAATTTGACTGATCTTGCGTTCGCTGTCGAAAAGAATCCGTGTTTCCTGACTATCAAAATCAATGGCACCGCGTTTGGCTCTGCGCCTGTGCAATACTTTATACAAATCATGTAATGCATCAATCTGGGGCAAAATGGCTGTAAACTGCTTACGCACACCGGAACTATCATGCTTATCTCGATCAGCTATAATCTGTGCCACCTGCGTGTAGGTCATGCGCGCATGGGAATGCATCACCGCTTCATAAAATTGGTAGCGGTTAATTTCCCCACCGCTTTTGGAACAGCAGACAGACAGATATGTTTGCGGCGCATCGCTGCCACCCTTGCGCCCGGTTGACAGGGTTATGCGGC
>JBNAAJ010000029.1:0-26194 GCA_049631145.1 Porticoccaceae bacterium | reverse complement strand
GCTACTTCTTAACAGCCGAGCGTTTTGATGCTAACACAGCACTGCAGCTGGGTTTAGTGAATGAAGTAGTTGATGAGCAGCATTTAGATCACGAGATCAATGGTCTGATTGACACACTGCTGACCAATGGTCCAGAAGCCACAATGGCAGCCAAAAAGTTAATCTCAGAGATCAGCGGCAAGCCGATTGATCAAGCTGTTATTGATTACACCTGTGATCTGATTGCGGCCATTCGAGTCAGTGATCAAGGTCAAGAGGGTTTAAATGCGTTTTTACACAAAAGAAAACCCCAATGGATAAGGGATTAAAATAGCTTATGTTGTCTAAAATATTAATTGCTAATCGTGGCGAAATAGCCTGTCGAATTATTAAAACTGCCAGAAAAATGGGCATTAGTACGGTGGCGGTTTACAGTGAAGCTGACCGCAATGCCCTACATGTGCAAATGGCAGATGAGTCTGTTTATATAGGCCCGTCCCCCTCTAATGAATCCTATCTAGTTATCGACAATATACTCAAGGCAGCGCTGGATACAGGTGCCGAAGCGATCCACCCAGGCTATGGCTTTCTGTCTGAAAATGCCGAATTTTGTCGTCAGTGCCAAGCCCATAATATTGTTTTTATCGGGCCGCCTGTTGAAGCAATTGTCGCTATGGGTTCCAAGTCTGCGGCAAAAACTATTATGCAAGATGCCGGTGTGCCACTGGTGCCCGGCTACCATGGTGAAGATCAATCTGCTGCGATCATTAAGCAGGCAGCAGACAGTATGGGCTATCCCGTATTACTCAAAGCGGCCGCCGGTGGTGGTGGCAAAGGTATGCGCGCAGTCCACAGTGAAGCGGAATTTGATCAGGCATTAGATGCGGCTAAGCGCGAGGCTTTAAATAGTTTTAATGACGACATTATGTTGGTGGAAAAATACCTGCTCAAACCACGGCATGTTGAAATTCAGGTTTTCTGTGACAGTCATAATAATGGTGTTTATCTCTTTGAACGCGATTGTTCTGTGCAGCGACGCCATCAAAAAGTTATCGAGGAAGCACCGGCACCGGGTATGACCGACGCGCTTCGGCAGCAAATGGGTGAAGCCGCACTAAAAGCTGCAGCGGCAATCAACTATCAGGGTGCTGGGACAGTGGAGTTTTTACTCGATAGCCGCGGTGAGTTTTTCTTTATGGAGATGAACACACGCTTGCAAGTGGAACATCCGGTGACCGAAATGATCAGTGGTCAGGATCTGGTGGAGTGGCAATTACGAGTGGCCAACGGCGAACCTCTGCCCTGCACTCAAGAGCAACTTACTATTAACGGCCATGCCTTTGAAGCGAGAATTTATGCCGAAGACCCCGAGCAAGATTTTCTGCCGGCAACCGGCTGTTTGACTACTCTGTGCCCACCGATAGAAACCGCTAATGTGCGTGTCGATACAGGTGTGATTGAGGGAGATGAGGTCAGTATTTATTACGATCCGATGATCGCTAAACTGGTGGTCTGGGATACCGATCGTGGCCGTGCGCTGGCGCGTTTAACTCAAGCGCTTAGTGACTATCGTATTGCCGGACTAACCACAAATATCGGTTTTCTTTACAACCTAGCAACCAGCCAGTCATTTCAACAAGGTGATGTCGATACCGGCTATATTGAAGAGCATGAGCAGGAAATTTTTCGTCAACGAGATACCGATCTAGACTATGCTGGACCCCTCGCTGCCGCCGCAGTTGTAAAAATGCGCGAGCAGCGCGCCAAAGATCGAGCAAAAAAATCAACTCAGCCCAACTCACCCTGGCACCTTAGTAACAGCTGGGGGCTCCACCAACCCAAAGTCAACTTGCGAATACAGCAAGCTGAGATATCACTGAACTTAGACCATACCGCAGACCTCAATGCCGTCACTGTTGTCGAGCACAGTATTGGTTTTGATTTATTTACTCCGCAGGGCTTCTTTTACTGCGCAGAAGTCTCGCCAGATTTCGGCTTGGATTCTGAGACAGACACTAGCGGCAGTCTCAGCGCACCGATGAATGGTACGATAGTAAGCTTATTGGTTAAAAGTGGAGAACCGGTGATCAAAGGTACGGCGCTATTAGTGATGGAAGCAATGAAAATGGAACACAATATCAAGGCACCTTGTGATGGAACAGTCTCTGAGTTCTATTTTCAGCCAGGCGACCTTGTCGATGGTGGTGCTGAACTTTTAGCTTTTGAAGAGAGCAGAGAGCAATGAATTATCCTGCCGAAGTAACAATTGTCGAAGTCGGTCCTCGAGACGGTTTGCAAAATGAAAAACTTTCTATCGACGTCACAACCAAAGTCGCACTGATTAATCAACTGGCCAATGCCGGTATTGGCTATATAGAGGCCGGCAGTTTCGTTAGCCCCAAGTGGGTTCCACAAATGGCGGGCAGTGATGAAGTCTTTGCTGTGCTTCCCAAAGACGGCAAAACCTATGCCGCATTAACGCCTAATATGCAGGGTTTACAGCGGGCTATGGAGTGCGACGTCAGGGAAGTCGCTGTATTCGCAGCCGCCTCTGAGAGTTTTAGTCAAAAGAATATCAATTGCTCTATTGATGAAAGTCTCGAACGCTTTGCCCCAGTTGTATCAACCGCGACTGAATCTGGTATAGCAGTGCGTGGTTATATTTCCTGTGTATTGGGCTGCCCGTACGAAGGTGCAATAGCGCCAGAGCAAGTCGCTGAGCTAACCGATAAATTATTGACCATGGGTTGCTACCAAGTGTCCTTGGGTGACACCATTGGCGTGGGTACGGCGGGCTCGACCCATCGTTTACTCGAAAGATTATTAGGGCAATTTCCCACTGATAAACTAGCAGTACATATGCATGATACCTATGGCCAAGCATTATCAAATATTCTTATTGCTCTGCAACATGGTATCTCAGTTATTGATAGCTCGGTGGCTGGCCTGGGCGGTTGTCCCTATGCAAACGGCGCCTCTGGTAATGTCGCCACTGAAGATTTAGTTTATATGCTCGATGGCCTGGGTATTAAGCACGGCGTTGATCTGCCAGCATTAATCACTACTGGCAATATGATTTGCGCCAAACTTAATCGAGAAAATGGCGCTAAAGTGGCAAGAGCTTTTCAATAACCTTTGGTGATTACGTTATACTACCGATTGATATGCTTTCAATGGAGCCAAACCTGTGACTCTTTTTCGCCCTTGTATCGACTTGCATCAGGGACAGGTTAAACAGATTGTTGGCGGCACTCTCACCGAGTCTGGCGCCAGTACAAATTTTATCAGTAGCCAGTCTGCGGCTTATTACGCTGACCTCTATCGACAACATCAGTTAACCGGCGGTCATATCATCGCTCTCGGACCGAATAATCAACAGCAGGTTTTAGCGGCGTTAGCGGCCTACCCCAAAGGTATGCAATTTGGCGGTGGCGTCAACCTCGATAACGCATCTGACTATTTAGACGCCGGTGCCTCGCATATCATTGTTACCTCGTACCTGTTTGAGGATGGCCAGTTTTCTTGGTCGCGACTAAATGCTATGCGCGCAGCTGTTGGTGCCGAACATCTAGTCTTGGATCTCAGCTGCCGTAAAACTGCACAAGGCTGGATGATCGCAACTGATCGCTGGCAAACCATCACCAATACCGCGATCAATAAAGCCACCATCGAGGAGCTGCAAAGTCATTGTGCTGAGTTTTTGGTTCATGCTGCTGATGTCGAGGGATTACAGGCAGGCATAGACAGTGACCTAGTAGAACTATTGGGCGAATGTTGCTCCATCCCCTGCACTTATGCTGGCGGCGCCAGATCACTCGAGGATCTTAAATTAGTCCATTCGCTGTCCAATGGTAAGGTCGATCTTACTATTGGCAGTGCCTTAGATATCTTTGGTGGGCAAGGGGTGAGTCTTGCTGACTGTGTTGAGTGGAATCAACAAATACTCTAGCGATGTAATTTCTTACGTATTCTTAACACCACCATAATGGCGGCAAAAAACACCACTGGGGTTGTCAGAGCCAATGCCATACCTTGAGTCATTGGCAGATACTTTTCGATCGCCAACGGCGTGGTGAGCAATTTAATTAGACTCATACTGTAATAGGTCATCGCGACCACAGAGAGACCCTCAACAGTCTGCTGTAGACGCAACTGTATTTCACTGCGCTTATCCATGGATGCTAGTAACTGCTGGTTTTGTGTTTCTAGTGAAAGCTGCAATCGCAGATGCAATAACTCACTGGTGCGGCTAATCCGCTTGGATAGATTTTCTTTACGCTTTACCACAGACATACAAGTGTTAAATGCCGGGATAAAACGTCTGGCATGAAACTGCTTGAGGGTTCGAATAGTAGGCATCTTTTGCTCTCGCAACATATCGAGACGACTTTCAGTCAAATTAAAATAGGCCTCAGTGGCTGAAAAACGGAAGTTATGATCGGCAACCAATTTCTCCAATTGGGTTGCTTGAGTAATCAACTCAGTCATCAGTGCCTGTTCGTCTTCCAGAGTCACGAGCTGATTTAATCTGTTATTGGTCTTTACCAACTGCTGTTCTAGCTGACGAACTTCAGGCATCAACAAACGAGCAGCGGGCAACGCGAGTAAGGTCATCGACCGGTAGGCAGCAATTTCCAATAGATTGCGAATCACTCTACCAGCCTGAGATGAATCTAATCCATCATCAACCACCAATGTGCGAATAAACCCATCTTCTTCTGTTTGCACGGAAGTCCAAATGGTTGCCAAACCATCATAGATCTTGCCTCCCACTAGTCGCTGTCCATTAAAAAGATCAGCTACTTGCTGCTTCGTACTCAGGTTATTCGCCTTAGCGCGCAAGTCGATATGATTAGCCGCTATTAGCTGACCGGGAAGATCGTCAACCCAGTCTTCTGCGATTGCGGAGAAGACATTAGCGCAAATTAATTGGTCGGGGTCGGTGCGGCGAATTACCGTGTAAGTGGAGAATTCGTTATGGAATTCCCAGCGCAAATCAAAGTCATCGAAGCTTTGGTAGTAACAACCCGCGTCATCTTCCGGTCCCTGAATATTATGCTGTTTGGCTAGCGCATTAAGCTTATCTATCTCAGCTCGGCGATCACCACAGTGAAGGAACACCAAACTGGACACCTGTGCGGGAAGCTCCACGACTGGAAAGGGGCGGTTGTGAAGTTCGTCAATTAAAGAATCTTTAAGCGGGTGAAGATCCATAGCATACGCCCCTTCTGCGATCAGACGATAAAAATTATAACTGGTCCTTTAGTTTTGTTTATCCATTAGTATGCCCATGGCATTGCCAACAGTACGTTTATATTAGAGTATTTGGTTTACATTACCTCCGCGCTACCAATTTAACTCAACACCCAATTGAACTGCACGGGGCAATCCTGGAAAATAACGCTCTTGACTGAAACCGGTAAAATCGGCGCGCTCTGCATAATTGCGGTCGGTCAGATTGCTGATATTGGCGTAAATGCGACGTGACTCAGTTACCGCCCAACTTGCGCGAAGATTCACTATGTTATGCCCCTCATAGCGATGGAGGTTCTCCGGATCTAAGAAATAACTTCCCATTGACTGCCATTCAAGCTCTACACGACTATAGTCAGATGGCTGCCATGCTAGCCTAGCATTACCAAAATGTCGCGGTGCAGTATCAATATCATTATGACGAATATTAATATCGCCACTGCTCGCACTATTTAGATAAATATGTTTAGCTTGGGTGGCACTAACAGCTAAAGACCATTGCGCATTAATCGCATAATCAAGCTCCAACTCGATACCTTGATGCTCTGTATTACCGTCGCTCACATTGAAAAAATCAGAGTCCCTAAAGATCACATTGTCTTTCTCCATATGGTACGCAGTAAGCTTGTAACGCAATGCATTGATGCTACCATCAAAACCCAGTTCGACAGAATCAATGCTCTCGGAATCAAGATCGGTAATTTGCTGGTTGCGTTGTAAACGATACAACTCAGTCGCCTGCGGGGCTCTAAATCCTCTGGCCACACGCATAAAGATAGTATTGTTATCGTTGAGCACTAACTTGGCACCGAGATTAGCTGACCAATTATTAAACTCATCTATGCCACTGGGCGGACGACTGTAGCGACAACCACCACGACCACAGACTGTGCCATCCGCTTTGGTGCGACCGCTCAGCATATTATTATGGTAGTCATAGCGCATTGATTCAAAGCGAAGCCCACCACTAACCGATAACTCGTCGTTAACGGACCAGTCCAAATGCATAAAGGGCGCCGCAACTATGGCGTCAACCTGATAATCATAATGCTGACCCTGTGGGATAGTCTCCTGCAAAAATGAGGAACCCTGAGTTGGCATATCCTGAGACTGTTTAAGATAGGCATCGGTTATCTCCGCATCCACACCAGCGATAACATTTAACCCTTGCCTGATTGTGCGATAGTAACCGACCTGCACACCAAAGCTTTTCTGTCCGTTTTCTTCCAGTGGGTCACCGGGCAAAAAATGCTGTAAAAAATCCATTTGGCTGTAGCGAATATAGGGCGTTATAACTAACTGATAATGCTGCTTGGACTGACTAATCCGCGACCAAGCGCGCATCGAACTGACATCGCGATAAGCTTCGGGGTTAAGATTTTGTCTTACTGCAGCGCTATCTTTGTAGGCGTCTCGACCTTCAATAAAGCCGGCGGTTTCCTGATTAAGATTAGTCAGGGTTAGGCCACTATCAACCTGCACATTGGCATTGTTATACGCATATCGCAGAGAGATTTTTTGCTGATCAAAACCCGATTCATCACGGAACCCACCATCATGAGTAAAATTCGCAGCAACACCTACAGAACCCAACGAAGACTGATATTTAAGTCTACGATAATCATCAGCGCCAATTTCTAGTGCCGCCTTACTGTCAGAACTTGGCGCTGGTGTGACTATATTGATCACCCCGTGCATGGCGTTGGAGCCATGCAATACGGTGCCGGTACCGCGCAACACCTCTATGCGCTGTGCCATCTCTGTATTGGCCTCAAATAGTTCATTTATATTGCAAAACCCAGCAGCTCTGAGCGGAATACCATCTTCCTGCATCAGAAAACCGCCACAGCCACCAGCACCGGTTAATACTGGCGAGCGCATCGCCGGTAGATATTCCTGACCATTGCCGCGGTGCAAATTAACCCCCGCAATGCGCGATAGTGCTTGCTGCACATGAGCATGAGACACCAATGTCAAGGTGCTTTCATCTAGCACTGACACAGTGCCAATCACCTCCGATAGTTCAGCTTCTGCTCGTGTGGCCACTGTGACAATTTCATCAATATTGGCTAATGTAGTATTGGCTACTAAGGCTAATCCAAACGCCAGATAGATTCCTTTGTTAAGCATATAAACAGTAAATCCTTAATCTTCTATAGTAAACTTCAGCCCAGCATTGGCCTGTAATCGATCAATTAATAATGATCCCATCGCAGGCGCTGGGGTCCAAATACCACCGCTGGCAGCCTGAGGATTTTTCAACAGACATACAGCACTCTCTGCGATCATTTGCGAGGTTGATCCATAGCCAGGATCTTTGTCTCCCTGCACACTTACTTTAACTATGTCTCCAGCAGTCGATTGACCAATAAATAAAACATCATATAGTCCATTTTCACGCTGCTCTCTATCCGGCCCCTCGCCTGGCTGAGTCTGATCCTCAGCCATAGACTTATCATTGGTGATATGCTGGGCCACCGCCTCGCCTTTATCACCTGGTCCAGTCATTATCATCTCGTCATAAATAAAATCACTACCATAATGGTGGTGCATCAATAGGTTAGAACGGTGAATATTTTTGGTGTTAATCGATGCCATCACAAATGGGGCAACCCAGCTCTGCAGCCGCTCATCAAATTCCGGCTTATTTCCCAACGGTTGCTGGGGGCCGGTGAATCCGGTGGCCAAGGCAAACGGATCTCGCAGCACATTAATTAACTCGCGATCATTTGCCGCTGCAGCCATAGTCGCGCGGAAGCTGGCTAATGTACCACCAGACCAAGTGCCTTTCATCGCTCGCACACGACCACTGACACGGGGGACTGTGGCACCTAATTTTTGCTCGGCAGTCTGCTGTAAAAACAGTACGCCCAAATCAAAAGGAATAGAATCAAAGCCACAAGAGAATACAATTCGCGCGCCACTAGCTTGCGCGGCATCACTGTGCTCAGCAATCATTTTGTGCATCCAGCCCGGCTCACCACATAAATCCACATAGTCGGTGCCAGCCATCGCACAAGCCGCAACCAATTCATTGCCATACAGCTGATAGGGTCCCACTGTTGAGCAAATCACGGCGCTGCGCTCGACCATCGCCGTAATCGAGCCGAGATCAGCAGAGTCTGCAACCACTAATGGCACAGCAGAAGAGATCCCCATTTCGTCTCTCACCTGTTCTAACTTACTTTTGTTACGCCCTGCCATCGCCCAATTGACATCGCCATTAATGCCATATTGATTATTTAAATATTCGACGACTAGCCGACCAGTAAATCCTGTCGCGCCATAGACGACAATATCCAATTCTCGATGAAGTTTCATAGGAAGTCTCTTTTAGCAAAGTATCGTTGACTTTAATGGTAACACCTATTGTTACTGAACTTTGTGCCAATGTAGACTGGGGGTTCACCAAAATAACCCTTTAAATTTAGTCTCTCTGGTACCACAACAAATAGGGATAATCAGTTGAATCCTGCACTGGCAAAACCTTTAAGCCACAATGCTGAAAGAAGCCTAATGCTACCCTCTGAGCTTTGACAATCAGACCATCAGCACCCAACAT
The DNA here is from genome assembly GCA_049631145.1 of Porticoccaceae bacterium. Taxonomy (GTDB): domain Bacteria; phylum Pseudomonadota; class Gammaproteobacteria; order Pseudomonadales; family Porticoccaceae; genus HTCC2207. Next base: position 17,400 of record JBNAAJ010000029.1, on the reverse strand, counting down.
TTCGGATGCCATAAACGCTTCCTCCATTAAACGCTGCCCATAGCCCCGACGTTGATGCGATGGCGCAATATACAACCCGTGTAGGAGATGGCCACGCCCATTGGTGGTAACAAGCATATTTTCTGCATCCCATGCCGCTACGCCAATGAGCCGCCCTCCATCCTTGTAGAGCAGAAAACGGAATTGCCTAAAGTCCTGCTGGTCATAACTCAGAATAGGTACAGTGAGGCGCTTATTTCGCTCAGATAAAGGCCAAGTCATGACAGCATCATCAATCACTTGATTAATTGATTCTAGGTCTACCAAGGTGCCAAGCGTGATTGTCATTTAACCCATACTAACCTTTAAAATTGGAGTACTGGCGGGTGGGATAATAGTCTAGTACTGTTACGCCATAACAACAAAAAGGTATTAATACCATGCCGCGCACTAGTGTACTGTTGATCATCATAAGCCTACTAGTCACTGGACTTTTAGGTTGCGAAAAATCCAGCTCACCGCCAGAAGCTGAAAGTATTTATATCAACGGTCAAGTAATCACTGTTGATGACAACATCGGCACTGTTGACGCCATCGCGGTTAAAGATGGGCGTATTATCGCCCTCGGATCTAACAGCGCAGTAAGCCTTCACAAGGGCAACAACACCAAAGTAATCAACCTTGAAGGCAAGACCATGTTGCCGGGTTTTGTTGATGCTCACAGCCACCTGTCTGCGGTGGCGATTCAAGCCAATGCTGCCAATTTATTACCGCCACCCGATGGCCCAGTTAACAACATCGCTCAACTTCAGCAAACGTTGCGAGACTATTTATCCGATTCAGATATTGTCCGCGAACATAATTTGGTAATGGGTTTTAACTATGATGACTCACAACTGGTGGAGCAACGTCATCCAACTAGGCACGAACTGGATGCGGTCACCAAGGATATTCCTATATTTGCTCTGCATCAATCCGGGCACCTAGGTGTATACAATACCAAGGCTCTAGAATTGGTTGGCATTAATGCCGAGTCCATTAATCCAATGGGTGGTGTTATCGAACGAGAAGCAGACGGTAAAACACCCAATGGGGTATTACAGGAGACCGCTCATTTTGCTGCACTTTTTAGCCTTATCCCCAAATTTTCTCCGCAGCAGTATGTATCCTTTCTGAAAGCTGGTGAGGCAACCTACGCAGCCAATGGTTTTACCACAGTGCAAGATGGCAAAACTGATATGCTTTCACTACGGACATTAGTTGCAACCTCTCAAGCCAAGGTATTAGATGTAGATGTGGTGTCATACCCAGATATCGTTAAGGTCAATATCAATAATCCAACTTACCAACCATTTATCTCTCGCGACTACATCAATAACTTCCGTATCGGTGGCGTCAAACTAACACTAGATGGTTCCCCGCAAGGCAAAACCGCTTGGTTCACTCATCCATATCATCGACCACCGGCTAACCATAATAAAAACTTCGCTGGATACGGTGCGCTTTCCGATAAAGCGGCCCTGAAATGGTTTAATTTGGCCTACACCAATAAGTGGCAGCTGATGGTTCATGCCGATGGCGATGCCGCTATTGATCAATTTATCCGCAGTACCGAAAAAGTACAGGCAAGCCTGGATAGCTATGATGCTAGGACTGTACTGATACATGGTCAATTTTTACGTAAGGACCAAGTCGCTAAACTGGAGCAGCTGAAGGTATTTCCCGCGCTATTCCCCATGCACACTTTTTATTGGGGCGATTGGCATAGAGATTCAGTGGCAGGGCCGGCACGCGCGCAAAATATTTCTCCTACAGGCTGGCTAATGGCCCGAGGTATGAAGTTCTCTATCCACTCCGATGCGCCGGTTACCTTCCCAAACTCTATGCGAGTAATGCACAGTGCAGTTAATCGAACAACAAGAACTGGCGCAATTCTCGGTCAAGAACACAAACTCAGCCCTATGGATGCGATCAAAGCCATGACAATCTGGCCAGCCTACCAACATTTTGAGGAGAACCATAAAGGCTCTCTAGCAATTGGCAAGCTGGCTGATTTAGTGATACTAGACAAAAACCCTACCGAGGTTGAGCCTGAAAATATTAAGGATATTGTGGTACTCGAAACGATTAAGGCTGGCCGAACTATTTACTCTCGGCAACCTCTGTAGCGACGGCACTTTGGACTGGCAAAAACTATAATCACACGGTAGGCACGGTATCAGCCTAATCTAAAATCGGCCTAATCTAAAAGACAAGACGCCTAGTTCATCCAAATCCCATTAGTCACCTGGCAATCCAATGCATCTAATGTCATATGCACAGATAACCCCAACCCCACAAGCCGCCACCGAGGGATACAGCAAAGTACGAGATAAATTGCTATAAAAGGTAAACGATGGAGAGGGTGAAAGCCAATACTGCATCGATTGGGATCATAAATGGGATTAGCCCACAGATGATCAAGATCAACAAGCATAGTCGCCATCATCACTAGAAAAGCAACTCGCCAATTATTGCGATAAAAAATACCAGCTAGCAACGCCGGCACTAAAAAGTGTAATCCTAAATGGAGCATTTCTGAGTGTTAGTTTCGTATTATTACAGGCGGCAAAGTATACCTAAGATAACATCAATCAACATACTCCAACTGCTCCCCCGCCCCCTAAAAAGGGCTAGACTGCCCTCGTAGTTCTGTCATGATATACCCCACTAGGTGTTTGATAGGTCAAAATGTATTGCCACTAAGGAGACGTTACATGGATAAGCCAAACTTTTTAAAAAGATCAATAATGCTAGTCGTGCACATCTGGAGACGCGTGATGAACGTAAGGTTTAACCCGCTTAAGCATATCCCAGATAACACGCTTCAATCCTATTTCATGCTTGTGTTGTTTACAATTTGGAGCGTAACGTTTGGCTTTATAGCTACTTTTTACCTTGGATGGCTAGGGTATAGCACCATAACAAGTATCGTTGTCCACCTGACCATCTTAATTCCTATTATGATTACTAATGCAGTTTTTGTAGATGCTGAGCGCACGGGTGCACAGTGGTTGGCAGAGTGGCAGTCAGAGCAAAGCAGATACAAACTGTTTACCAACAGGCTCAAAGCGAAAAACTTAGTTCGATGGAAGGTAGATTCGGAAGCGTAGGTGCTTCAAAGGTTTTGCGGTGCAATTCCACCATTAGTAACCAGCCTTTTAACATTAGCTTCTAGAGTATCTGGGCAGATACAGTAACTATAAAGGGATGTTCAGCAGCCCCCCGTGGGGTATAAAGAAGCCCCCTGCCCTGATGCATCACAGGTGACGGCTCAGCTGACTGAATCAGAATAATTAGAAGATAATTTTGCTACAAAGATTTGCTACAAAGTAGCCACAAAAAAGCCCCAGAAACGTTGTCGTTACTGAGGCTCTCTTGTATGGCGGAGAAAGAGGGATTCGAACCCTCGATACGCTATTAACGTATACGCCCTTAGCAGGGGCGCGCCTTCAGCCACTCGGCCACTTCTCCAAAATCTATCTATATTTAACGCTGCTTAGAAACAACTATGCCGCCCTGCGGTAGCGGCGGCATAATATCACATCGACGGAAAAATCAAAGACTGTTATCGTCAGATTCATCCATCTGGGGCGATTTTTCGCCACCTTTTTCCATCTGAATTCTCTGGTAGATTTCCTCCCTGTGCACAGCTACTTCTTTTGGTGCGTTTACACCTAATCTAACTTGATTTCCACGAACACCTAGCACCGTAACGGTGACTTCGTCACCAATAACGAGAGTCTCTCCAACTCTTCTTGTTAGTATCAACATAGCACGCTCCTACAATACTACCCTACCAGTCAATGAAGGGTAAATTATCCATAATCCACCCTCAAAAAAGGTGGCTTTTCCTTTAAACATCCCTATACAGCCACGCCTATAGCCACAAGAGAACCTCGAATCTAGCAGAGTTTGCAGTTATTGTCCAAGGAAGGATTAACTAGGGTCACCATCTTGTGTGTCTAGTTCAAACCCAGAGTGCAAAGCACGTACTGCTAACTCGAGATAACGCTCTTCAATCACAACGGTGATTTTGATCTCTGAGGTGGTAATTAATTGAATATTTATGCCCTCTTGAGCTAGGGCCTCAAACATTTGTGAGGCAACACCAGCATGGGAGCGCATACCCACGCCAACGATTGACACCTTGGCAATCCGGTCATCGGCGTCGACTTCTTGAGCACCCAAATCCTCAGCAATCTTACGAAGTAAAGCCTCAGCCTGTGCCAGATCATTGCGATGCACTGTGAAGGTGATCGTGGCCGAGTTATCTTTAGCCACATTTTGTACAATCACATCAATTTCGACATTCGCAGCACTAATCGCACCCAAAACTTTATACGCCACGCCTGGCTGATCGGGAATACCGCGAATAGTTAGTTTCGCCTCATCACGATTAAAGGCAATGCCTGATACAACTGCTTTTTCCATCTGATCTTCATCCTCAAGCGATATCAGCGTGCCTGGCCCCTCTTCAAAACTGGACATAACACGCAGTGGTACATTGTATTTTCCAGCAAACTCGACCGAGCGAATCTGCAGTATTTTCGAGCCCTGACTGGCCATTTCTAGCATTTCTTCAAAGGTAATTTTATCCAGACGCCGAGCGCGACTGACCACCCGTGGATCGGTAGTATAAACACCATCAACATCGGTGTAGATCTGGCACTCATCGGCCTTTAATGCAGCAGCCAGTGCAACAGCAGTGGTGTCAGAGCCTCCACGACCTAGGGTAGTAATATTGCCACTGTCATCAGAACCCTGAAAGCCTGCCACAACAACAACACGACCTGCGTTTAAGTCGGCTTCGATAAGATGGCTATCGATAGCTTGAATACGTGCTTTGCCATGGGAACTATCAGTCAGGATGCGTACCTGAGCACCGGTATATGACCGCGCCTCTATACCCACTTTGGCAAGTGCCATGCACAGCAGCGCAATGGTGACCTGTTCACCCGTACTGACCAGCACATCCATTTCACGCAAACTGGGCTGATCGTCAATCTCTTTGGCCAAACCAATAAGACGATTGGTCTCACCACTCATTGCCGATACCGCAACAACCAGCTGATTACCACTGCGATAGCTTTTCGCCACCTTGTCAGCAACGGCTTGGATACGCTCAACGGTACCCACGGAGGTACCACCATATTTTTGTACGATTAAGCTCATTAGTCTCTAATATTCGATGTACGAATGTTAATGGGGCGCCGATTAAACAGCACTTTGCCCCTAAAGTTAAGTGCTTTTATCCTAGTTTACCGTCGTTTCAACCCAGCTGTAGACAGATTCCAGCGCCTGCGGCAGCGAACTGAGGTCGCTCGCCGCGCCCTGAGCCATATCGGGCCGACCACCGCCTTTGCCGCCTAACTGCGCTGCAACATGCTTTAGTAGCTCTCCGGCCTTGATCTTATCGGTTAAATTATTTGTCACACCTACTAGCAACGCGGCCTTATCACCATCCACTGCAACCAGCAAGAAAACCCCTTTATCTAGCTTTGAACGAACTTGATCGGCAACATCGCGCAAACTTTTTGCATCAGCGCCCTCAACTACCGTGGACAATACTTTAATGCCGCTGATCTCTCGCAGATCAGACATCAGGTCAGAACCCGAGGCATTGGCTAATTTACTCTTTAAACTTTCAATTTCTTTTTGTAGGCGACGATTATCGTCAACAAGCTGCTGCACCTTGTCTTTGATATTGGCGCCAGACGCGCGCACCACCGCAGCCACATCCTTAATACTGTCCTGCAGTTCGTCGCAGAATGCTATTGCCACCTCACCCGTCACAGCCTCAATACGACGCACCCCTGCAGCGACACTGGATTCACCGGACACTCTTAATAGGCCAATATCACCGGTGCGTGCAACATGTGTACCGCCACAGAGCTCAACAGAAAAGTCGCCACCCATACTCAGCACTCGTACTTCATCAGCATACTTTTCACCGAACAGTGCCATGGCACCTTTAGCCTTAGCATCGTCCATCGACATAACCGCAGTGTCTACTGAACTATTAAGCAATATTTGCCGATTGACTATATGTTCAATTTGGCGAATTTGCTCTGCGCTCACCGCCTCGCTGTGGGAGAAATCAAACCGCAATCGCTCACTATTAACCAATGAGCCTTTTTGCGTGACATGCTCACCAAGAACCTGTTGCAATGCGGCATGCATTAAATGCGTGGCCGAATGATTTAGGGCAGTGGCCTGACGCACCTTATTATCGACTTTGGCAACAATTTGCTGACCAGTGCTTATCTCACCAGATAATACCCGCCCAATATGCAAATGATGGTCACCAGATTTCTGACAATCAACAATTTCAATTGTGCCGGAGTCGCTGTGCAAATAACCGGAGTCACCAACCTGACCACCGGATTCAGCGTAAAACACTGTCTTATCCAGAATCACTATAACTTCAGTGTCTTCACTCACCGTTTCTACCGCCTCACCCGCCACATGCAGACTCACCACAGAGGCCGTGTTTTCCAGTGCGTCGTAGCCGCAAAATTCTGTAGCACCATCAACACGGATAGTATCGCTATAGTCGAGATTAAATTGGCTGGACGAACGGGCTCTAGTACGCTGTTCGTCCATGCATTTCTCATAACCCGCCATATCGAGGCTATAGCCTTTCTCTCGAGCAACATCATTGGTTAAGTCGGTTGGAAAGCCAAACGTATCATAGAGTTGAAAAATCAACTCACCGGGCAATACGGTTCCAGATAGCTCAGCGAGACCCGCCTCAAGTACACCCATACCCTTATCAAGCGTTCGAGCAAACTGCTCCTCTTCTTTTTTCAGCACTGAAGCAATTTGATCAGCCATGCCCACAAGTTCCGGATAAGCTTCGCCCATCACCTCAGCCAAAGGCGCCACTAATTTGTAGAAAAAACTGCCACTGGCACCTAAGTTGTGACCATGCCTTAAGGCTCGGCGAATAATGCGGCGCAGCACATAGCCACGACCTTCGTTAGACGGTTGCACACCATCGACCACCAAAAAAGCACAAGAGCGAATATGGTCAGCAACGACTTTTAATGAATTTTCTTGCAGATCAGTACAACCTATAACCTTGGCAGCTGACTTGATCAAATGCTGAAATAGATCGATATCATAATTATTGTGCACGCCTTGCATAACCGCAGCGATGCGCTCAAGACCCATGCCTGTATCTATCGACGGCTTGGGCAGTGGGGTCATTTTGCCGCTACTGTCGCGCTCAAATTGCATAAACACCAGATTCCATATCTCGATATAGCGATCGAGATCATCATCCTCACTACCCGGAGGTCCACCGGGGATATCCTCACCATGGTCCCAAAAAATTTCGGTGCAGGGTCCACAGGGTCCGGTATCCCCCATCTGCCAGAAGTTGTCCTCATCAAGGCGGGACAGTCGAGCGGGATCTACACCTATTTCATTAACCCAGATATCAGCGGCTTCATCGTCGCTAATATGCACGGTAACCCATAGCCGCTCTTTGGGCAGTTCCAGTACCTCAGTGAGAAACTGCCAAGCGAAGGCAATCGCATCATGCTTAAAATAATCGCCAAAGCTAAAGTTACCTAGCATCTCAAAGAAGGTATGGTGTCGAGCGGTATAACCCACATTCTCTAGGTCATTGTGCTTACCGCCTGCACGGACACAGCGTTGAGAGGATACGGCTCTGTTGTAATCGCGCTTATCCTCGCCCAAAAACACATCTTTAAATTGCACCATCCCCGCATTAGTGAACAGCAAAGTGGGATCATTGCCAGGGACCAAGCTACTACTAGGCATGATCTTATGCTGTTTGCTAGCAAAGTAGTTTAAGAAGGCGTCACGGATTTCGGCGCTTTTCATGATAATTCAATTCCAATTGAGGGCTCAGCCATAGGGCCGAAGCACTTATAGTTTAGATTCTGAGAAGGTCTGGTCGGTACCTTTATTTGCCAGAATATGAAGATGCAGATGAAACACGGTCTGACCAGCAGCTTCACCATTATTGACGACTAAACGAAAAGCATCGTCGACTGAATATTGGCGCGCAACCTCACCGGCAACCCACATTAAATGCCCCAGCAATGCTCGATCTGCCTGACTGGCATCGGCCAGCCGCGGCAATGGCTGGCGCGGGATAACCAACATATGCACTGGTGCTTGCGGGGCAATATCGTTGATAACAATGCACTGGTCGTCTTCGTAGAGGAATTCCGCCGGTATCTCCCGATTGATAATGCGCGTAAAGAGTGTTTCTGTGGTCATAGTCTAATACCCACCGCTTCAGCCACAATTACTTGGCAGCGTTTGATGAATGGAGTTTTTCATCCGTTTGCAATGGCCGCGCCTCGGCTTCCAGCATTACCGGAATGCCATCGCGAATTGGATAGGCCAAACCGCTGGCGCGACAAACTAATTCTTGCTTGTCCGCATCGTAGGTCACTGGTGCCTTACTGACCGGGCAAACCAGAATGCTGAGTAGTTTCTTATCCACAATTATTGTCCATTAAAAAACCGCGATAGTTTACGCAAAATAGCACCAGACTGCCATGCCAACGGGCGAGTTTATAGGGTTAAAAGCGTTTCTCCTACCAATCTACTGACGCGGCAGAGTTTCCAACACCAATTGAGGGTCAATGCGCTGGTTGCGCCAGTTCATCCGCCAGTCTAAATGGGGTCCTGTGGCACGACCTGTGGCCCCTACTTTAGCGATAGGCTGCCCATGCGTAACCCGACTTCCCTCAGCAACTAAAATATCACTTAGATGCAGGAAACTGGAACTGAGACCATGACCATGATCAATAATCAATGTACCACCGGAGTAAAATAAATCTCGATGCGCTAATCGCACAATACCAGCTGCAGGTGCTTTCACTGCAGTGCCGGTGGGCGCCGCATAATCGACTCCATAATGGGGATATTTGGGCACACCGTTGTATACCCTTTGGCTACCATATACTCCGGTGATAGGCCCGTTAAGGGGTTTCTCGAAGCCGTCGAGAAAGTCAATTTCGTTGGTAATATCTCGACGCGCACGCTTTACCAATGCCGAATCATGGCGAATTCGCGCCAAATCTGACTCGCTTGGCGTCACCGTCTTAGCCGGCACACCATTGACTTTCTGAATGCGATACTCGCGCCGCGCTACGGTATATTTATGAATCGTTTGCATCTGCTCATTATCAACCGTACGGATTTCTATAGTTGCAGGTGCATCACGCCCTAAGCCCAGTAAAAATTGCCCTCGATCGGTCAACTGCAAAGGTTTGTCTTGGTAATAAGCCACAGATCCTTGTTCGACAACGCCCAATACCAGCCCACCCTGCTGCAAACTCCCTTGCAACTCAAGTGCGCCAACCAGTGAGGATAGCGTAACCAATAGTGACAAAAACAATCTCCGCAGCAGAACCATTAGTTTTCCTCCACAGTATTTGCTTGCTCTATCTTGAGGTAGGGTTCAATAGATTGAATCAGACAATCGCGCTCTGTTGTAACCAACCTTAAACTATCGAAGCGCTCACAGAGCTGATGTCCACGCGTTTTATAAATAAATGCCTCAGACCCAATACCTCGACACTCTCTCCGCAGGCGCAAAATTACCTCTTTATCACGTCCTAGCTGAATAACCGCTGACTGGTCGTCAATAAAATTGATACTGCGGATTCGCCTGAGCGAAATACAGCCATTACGAATACCCCAGTCGCGACCATTCACATCGTCAATGGCGCGTAAACGATCGATTATCGAAATGTCTTGTGATTCTTCTGTCGCACTATCCGTCACACTATCCATCACACTATCCATCACACTATCCATCACACTATCCGTCGCACTTTCCGTCGCACTTTCCGTCACGATAGGCGCAGTATTAGCGGCAACAGTCGACAATATTAATAACAGCGGTAGTACAGTTCTCAACTAGTTCACCTATCTCAGTGTGGACCTCACATAACCTTAAATTTAAGGGTAAGGCTAGGCATTTGTATGGGCAAGATCATATATTTTTTCCCGTCCAAGCCTCAAGTACCAATAGTGTCAAAATGATATCTACTGCAGTTCTGCCCTATCGCCACCAGATCAGATAAAGCGGCCAGCTTAATTGTACCCCTGTTTCTGCCTTGATAAATCACTAGAAATTATTTGGTTTTTCTAACCGATCACGGTTATTATTCAGGGACGATCATAAGCCGACTATTGCAGCCTTACCGCCTAACCTAATCAATGAAAAACACCCATGCTTTTACGCCACCGCGCTATCTGAGAAACGCACATATCCAAAGTGCGCTCAATAGCTTAGGGCCCCGAAAGATTCGCGCCAACCGATTAGCCGACAAGCTCAACTCTGAATATCTGATTCTCGAGACAGCTGACGGAGTTCGTCTAGCAGCGGAATACGATCTAAGTACAGCAAGAAAGGCTCCTAGCAAAGAGGCCTTGGTGATTATGATTCATGGCTGGGAAGGCTCAAGCCGATCTGCCTATCAAGTGACTACAGCCAAGTACCTATTGGATCATGGTTTTGATGTGTTACGCATCAATATGCGCGATCATGGCGACACCCAACACCTTAATAAAGAACTATTTAACTCCACCATGACGCCAGAAGTGGCCGATGCCATAGGCGTATTTCTTCGACAGTATAGCTATCCATCTGTATTTTTGGTTGGCTTTTCTCTGGGAGGCAACTTTTCTTTGCGCATTGCCGCAGACTCTGGCAAAACATTGGGTCTCACCGCGGTGGTTGCGATCTCACCACCGGTAGATCCAGTGAATGCGATGGCCACGTTAAACCAAGGGTCCTTTATCTATCGAAAGTATTTTATGCGTCGGTGGAAAAATTCGCTGCGTAAAAAATTACAGCACTTCCCCGAATATGATTTTGCAAAGGAACTAGAAAACAATAAAACATTCGATGAGCTGAACAAATTTTTTGTTCCTAGATATACCGATTTTGCCGATACCGAAAGCTATTTTAAATCTTACGCGCTTACAGGTGATCGGCTTAGCAAATTAGATATTCCTGCTCATTTAATTACAGCAGAAGATGATCCGGTGATTCCGATAACCGACCTAGATAAGATAACCTGTCAGAATAAGCTCAAATTGGAGGTATACCGGTTTGGTGGTCATTGTGGATTTATTGCTAATTGTAAAGCACACAGCTTTATGGAACCGCGGTTGGTCGACCTTTTTAATGGCTATCTAGACTGTGCTGATAACTAGTGCTGATAACTAGTCCTGATCATACTCCGAGACTGAAAGAGCATATTTGATTTGCTCAAAGTTAAAACCACGATACTGCATAAACCGAACCCGCCGAGCCTTGTCTTTTTGATCTTGAGCGGGTGTAAGACCAAACTTACGTCTGGCTACATCCGCTGCTAAGGCAAACCAATCGATATCAGCTTGCGCAACTGCCGCATTAAACAGGCCATCTTCAATACCCTTCTGCCGAATATCCAAACGAATTCTATTTAATCCATGACCGCGATAAATTCGCGCGCGCAAAAAGGCTTCAGTAAAGCGCAGATCGGACTGCAACCCTTCATCTTGCAAACGATCTAGCACTTCACTAATTGCCGAATCACCGTCAAAGCGCTGCTGTAGTTTTTTGCCTAATTCTGCTCGAGAAAACTCCCTACCGGTCAACAGATCCATCGCTGTAGCGCGGATCTTGGCTGGCGTAATCTCACCTTTTTGCATTTTCATAACACAATCTCAGCATGATCAGTATTAAGGCTCGTTAAATAATCAAGCTGTAAAAAAAGCGTCTTTATGACGCTTTTTTTTACACTGTGTAAGGCCACAATAGAATAGCGACTATTCTTCTGAAACACTCTGTTCTGGCGCATCGGGTGACTCAGCCTCAACAGTCAAGTTGCCCAGCTCTTTAGCTCGAATCTGCTCTTCAATTTCGGCCGCTATCTCTGGATTCTCAGTGAGGAACACACCCACATTTGCCTTACCCTGACCAATCTTGTTGCCTTTGTACGCATACCAGGCTCCAGACTTATCAACCAAGCCATGTTTAACACCTAGATCGACTAATTCACCATTACGGTTAATACCGCGGCCATAAAGGATCTGAAACTCAGTCTGCTTAAAGGGAGGAGCAACTTTGTTTTTAACCACCTTGACCCGCGTTTCATTACCCACTATTTCATCGCCATCCTTGACCGCACCAATACGACGGATATCTAGGCGAACAGAAGAGTAGAACTTTAGTGCATTACCACCGGTAGTGGTTTCGGGGTTGCCAAACATCACGCCAATTTTCATTCGAATTTGGTTAATAAAGATCACCAAACAATTCGCTGTCTTAATATTGCTGGTCAACTTGCGAAGTGCCTGCGACATCAAGCGCGCCTGCAAACCTACATGATGATCACCCATCTCACCCTCGATCTCGGCTCTTGGCGTCAATGCCGCAACCGAGTCGACTACAAGCACGTCACAGGCGCCACTGCGCACCAACATATCAGTCACTTCAAGCGCTTGCTCACCAGTGTCTGGTTGCGACACGATTAGATCATCGACCTCAACGCCCAATTTTTCGGCATAGACAGGATCCAGAGCATGTTCAGCATCGATAAACGCACAAGTACCGCCGGCTTTTTGGGCCTCAGCAATGACTTGTAATGTCAATGTCGTTTTGCCTGAGGACTCCGGGCCATAAATTTCAACCACGCGGCCTTTTGGCAGTCCACCAATACCCAAAGCAATATCTAGCCCCAGAGACCCGGTTGAAATCGCAGGTACCGCCGCACGACCGCTGTCGCCCATACGCATAACAGTACCTTTACCGAATTGGCGTTCAATCTGACCTAGCGCTGCCTCTAGTGCTTTTGACTTATTGGCGTCCATAATGATTTCCTCGTAATTTTGACGTAATTTTTAATACTGTTTACTTAATCAGTAGCTGTATGGCTATACAGTAGTCTATCCAGCAAGATGATGCAATAGCTGTTTTAAAGAAATTTCAATTGCTTGCTCGCGGACCGCGTCTCGGTCACCTGATAGCAGATGCTTTTGCGTCGTCACCCCCTCAGGACCTGCCCAGGCAAACCATACTGTACCCACAGGTTTATCCTCAGTACCACCATTGGGACCGGCAATACCGCTAATGGCAATGGCATAATCAGCACCGGAAGCCGCTAACGCACCGGCGGCCATCTGCCCAACAACAGCCTCACTTACCGCGCCATGTTGCTCGATAGTCTGCGCTGAGACACTCAATAGATTTTGTTTGGCGCGGTTAGCGTAACTAACAAAACCATAGCCAAACCAGTTGGAACTGCCGGGAACGGCTGTAATCGCTCTCGCCACACCACCACCAGTGCAAGATTCTGCTGTGGTTACGCTGGCATTACGCACTTCAAGCGCTGTGCCAATTTGGCGGCATAGTTGGTAGTGATTAGCATTCATGGCGAAAGTGTATCTTGCTTTATCACAAGGCGGGTAGATATTTTGCGCTTTATCTGGTCCTCATCGTTGCCGCGTCGACGCTCAGATAAGCACAGCAGAAAAACCAAACATCTCTCCAGCATAACGGCGGGCTGAGTAGTCCAGAGCGACTAAGCAATATAGCCCTATGCTAAGCAGCTCTGCATGGCCGCTTGGCGCCTCATAATACTTGCGGTGACACCGCAGTAGCCAAGATAAGGCACCGCGAAGCAAGCCCAACAATCAGGCCGAGGCGGGAACCAGATCCGCCTCAATACAGTCATCTAATAGTGCTAAAAATGCTTTACGCGATTTAGTTTTAGACCCGTTAAACGCACCCATATCGAGATTACCAAACATCTTGGCAACCATCGCAGCACCAGCATCAAGCTCTTCAGCCGGCGCAATACGGTCATAAAAACCAGCGGATATAGCATCCTCTGGCGACCATATCTCAGCATTAATCACTGCACGGCTAAAGTAATTGAGAGGAATACGGTAACGAGCCAACTCAATACCAAAATTATGCATGGTCATGCCAATCATGGTTTCGTTGAGCCCCACTTTAAAATCACCAGCGGCACCAATACGGTAATCACAGGCCAACATAAGAAATGCTCCCATGGCAATACAATGACCAGTCGACACCCCTATAACTGGTGTTGGAAAGGCTAGTATGCGGCGCGCCATTTTAGATCCCCGCGAGGTTAAAAACATCGCCTCTTGCGGACCCTTAGTCATTTCCTTTAAATCAAAGCCACCGGAAAAAATACCAGCTCGCCCCTTGAGCAACACTATCGCACCAGCAGCTTCGGCCTGATCAAATGCGGCTTCTAGCTGGTCCCACATAGCATGACCGAGTACGTTTGCTTTGCCATCATCCATCACAATGGTGGCGACGCCCTGTTCAATTGAGACTGTCACTGTGTCACTCATTTCGCTACCCCTAAATCAATCGTTTAACTGGTTTTCCCTAGCGCATCACGCGAATAGGCTTCAATGGAGAAATTAGCAGTGTTTATGACGCTAGTAAACACCCCATACTGTGTATTCATAACAATAATCGGCATTTCAATTAGTGTAAAACTGCCTGTATGGTCTAAACTATTGGGCTAGATTTATACCGACCAACCCGATAATAAAAGTATATGACCGCAGCAACCGCTTCCAACGCCTACACACCGATGATGCAACAGTATTTGCGTATCAAGGCCGAGCACCCCAACGATATTGTTTTCTATCGCATGGGGGATTTTTATGAGCTGTTTTTTGATGATGCTAAACAGGCCAGTCAACTACTCGATATCACTCTGACTGCACGGGGTAAAACCAATGGCAATCCAATTCCCATGTGCGGCGTGCCCTATCATGCCGCTGAGAGCTACTTAGCCAAATTGGTCAAACAGGGTATTTCGGTCGCTATCTGCGAACAGGTAGGCGATCCTGAGACTAGCAAAGGGCCAGTAGAACGCCAAGTGATGCGTGTTTTGACCCCAGGTACAATTACTGACGAGGCCTTACTCGATGATCGCAGCGACAGCCTGCTCGCCGCTATTCACCAGCAAGATAACCAACTGGGCCTCGCCACATTAGATATGAGTAGTGGGCGATTTCAGCTATTACAACTGGACAGCGCAGAGCAACTGCACAGTGAATTACAACGGCTTAATCCCGCAGAAATATTGGTTAATGAAGATCTGCTTATGGAAGAGATATTGGCGGCTCATATCGGCGTGCGCCGCCGGCCGCCCTGGGAATTCGATAGCGATAGTGCACTGCGTCTGCTAAATCAGCAATTTGGCACCAAAGATCTCAGTGGCTTTGGCTGCGATCACCTACCCGTTGGTATCAGCGCTGCCGGTTGCCTACTGCAGTACGCCAAAGATACCCAGCGTAATAACCTTCCTCATATTCGCAGTATTAGCGCCGAAAGCACAGAGGATAGCGTTGCGCTCGATGCCGCTAGCCGGCGCAATCTCGAACTGGATACCAATCTCAGTGGTAGCCAGGAAAACACGCTATTTGATGTATTGGACAATACCGCCACCAGTATGGCCAGCCGCCTGCTGCGGCGCTGGCTCAATCGGCCACTACAGGATATTGAGGTACTGCAAGCGCGGCAAAATACCATCGCCACAATGCAGGATAATTACCTGTACGAGATTTTGCATGATCACCTTAAGCAAGTCGGCGATATGGAACGTATTCTCACCAGAGTCGCATTGCGCTCAGCACGTCCACGAGATTTAACGCGGCTATTGGACTCCTTAGCTGTATTGCCGCAGATAAACAGTAGCCTATCCTCTGCCGATGGGGATCATTTGCAATATCTGGCGCAAGGCGCCAAACCACTGCCCCATCTGGTTGAATTACTTAGCAGCGCCATAAAAGAAAACCCGCCGGTGATTATTCGCGATGGCGGTGTGATTGCCGATGGCTATGATACAGAATTAGATGAGCTGCGGGCACTCAATACCAATGCCGGTGAGTTTTTACTGGCAATGGAAGAGCGCGAAAAAGCCAGTACTGGCATATCCACACTTAAAGTGGGTTACAACCGCGTGCATGGCTACTATATTGAGATATCCCGCGCGCAGAGCGATCAGGCCCCGGTAGAGTATATTCGCCGACAGACGCTAAAAAACGCTGAGCGTTTTATCACCCCTGAACTCAAAGAATTTGAAGATAAGGCACTGAGTGCGAAAAGTCGCTCACTCAGTCGCGAAAAACACCTCTATGAACAACTGTTAGAAACACTCAATCAAGATCTGGCTGCACTGCAGATCTGTGCCGCTGCTGTCGCTGAACTCGATGTTTTAGCAACCTTGGCAGAACGCGCGCATAATCTAGGCTTCTGCAAACCGCAATTGCAGTTACAACCCGGCATTCATATTGAGGGTGGTCGTCACCCTGTAGTTGAGCAAGTATCAACTGACCCGTTTGTCGCCAATGATTTACACATGAATGATGAGCGTAAAATGCTGGTTATCACCGGACCTAATATGGGTGGTAAATCGACCTATATGCGACAGGCAGCCCTGATCGTTCTACTAGCGCAAATTGGCAGTTTTGTTCCGGCAAGCGAGGCTAAAATTGGCTTAGTGGATCGCATCTTTACCCGCATAGGCTCATCTGATGACTTGGCGGGCGGCCGCTCGACATTTATGGTCGAAATGACAGAAACCGCCAATATTTTGCACAACGCCTCCGACCGTAGCTTGGTATTAATGGATGAGGTCGGAAGAGGCACCAGCACATTCGACGGTCTATCTCTGGCATGGGCCTGCGCCTATTACCTCGCTGAACAAGTGAACGCCTTTACGCTGTTTGCCACCCACTACTTTGAGTTAACCGCATTGCCGAGCAAAGTGGCATCGACCGTCAACGTACATTTAGATGCCACCGAGCACAACGACAGCATTGTGTTCTTACACAGTGTGCAAGATGGCCCCGCCAGTCAAAGTTATGGCATCCAAGTTGCTCAGCTTGCAGGTATTCCCACTGAAGTCATCAATCTTGCCCGACAGGAGCTGGCCCTACTTGAGGCGAACAGCCATGGAATTGCGCATTCAGACGATCGTACTGGTCCAAGCCAAACAGAACTCTTTCCGCCGCCAGTGAACCCGCAACTGCAAAAACGGCTTGAAGCATTAAAACCTGATGACCTATCACCAAAACAAGCGCTGGACCTGATGTATGAACTAAAGAATCTGCTTTAACGTAACCTTCAGCGATTGTTTATAAGATAGAACCAAATAACCTCAGCAAGGCATTCACAGATTATATCTTCCTGCTATAATGCCGCGCCTAAAATGACCCCAAACAGACGAGAGTAGTAACAGATGACCTTTATAGTTGGTGACAACTGCATTAAGTGTAAGCACACAGACTGCGTAGAAGTATGCCCAGTGGATTGCTTTTATGAAGGCCCCAACTTCTTGGTTATTC
>JBNAAJ010000028.1:21384-28364 GCA_049631145.1 Porticoccaceae bacterium | reverse complement strand
CAAAAAAAGAGCCCTCAGCAAAAAAAGAGCCCTCAGCAAAAAAAGAGCCCTCAGCGAAAGAGGAGCCCTTAGCGAAAAAAGAGCCCTCAGCGAAAGAGGAGCCTTCAGTGAGAGCAGAGCCCCCCACTAAAGACGAGCCTCCAACAGAGCAGCTAGCCAAAGCTAGCGGGACATCAGACGACTCTATTGCGTAGCCTGATATGCTCTGCTCCACAACAGCGTTCCTCCAATAACCGCTGCAGGCAGTACTAATATATTTAGCAGCGGTATTGCTGAGGCCAGCAATACAGTCAAGCCAAAACTCATTCCCTGCCACCGGTTATCGCGACCACGTTTCACTAAATCGTTAAACCCCACTCGATCAATATCAGCGCCGTAGTCGAGATATTGAATTGATAGGGACCAAGCAGCCCAGGCTCCAGCTATCAGTGGTGCCAGTAGGTTGAGTGCTGGAACAAAACTAATTACTACTGTCAGCAGCCCAATACCAATGGTACGCGGAACAAAATAGCTGAGTAGTTGCAGTTGGCGTAAAAAACTCTGCCATGCGGTGTGTAATAATGCTGTGGTTGGTTGACCACTGGTATCGCGGCGCTCCATAAATAAAATTCGTTCGGCTAGCAAGCCATAAAATGGTGAACCAATTAGATTAGCCAGTAAGGTAAAGCTAAAGGCGTAAATAACCAGAGCCAATACCATAAATAAGAGCCAAATAAGCCACATTAGCCAATGCAACCAATCTGGAATATGGGTCATTATTGTTTGTAGCCAATCTGCCAGCCATTGTCCAACTAGCCATGTAAGCGATGAAAATAGCAGAATATTAATAAGTAATGGCGTCAGTACCAGCCAGCGAACCCGCGGATGCCAAAGAAGCCTTGCACCTTGATAAAGTAGTGCTGGCCCACTCAAATTACTAGCAAATGATGGTTTCAGTGGCATAGTGCTATGACTTTCGGTGGGGGATAGCGAGTATCTGTGTTCATAGCAATGATACCAAACAGCTTAATGATGACGCATTAAGCGCTGTTTCTGACGGTTCCAATCACGCTCTTTATCATCCATGCGCTTATCATATGACACCTTGCCTTTGGCGAGCGCAATCT
The DNA here is from genome assembly GCA_049631145.1 of Porticoccaceae bacterium. Taxonomy (GTDB): domain Bacteria; phylum Pseudomonadota; class Gammaproteobacteria; order Pseudomonadales; family Porticoccaceae; genus HTCC2207. The sequence continues at coordinate 27,258 of JBNAAJ010000028.1, read as the reverse complement.
CACATTTGATTAGATGCCCTTTCCAGTAAAGGGCGGTGCATACACAGGTATGGCCTTTTTGATTAACCCCGTCTTCGAGTTTTTGTAATTCTCGCCTGTTGAGTAGTAGTTTTCTCGTGCGTGTAGGCTCGGTGACGTAATGAGTTGAGGCTGCAGGTAGGGGTGTGATATTGGTGCCGATTAAAAAGGCCTCACCATTTTTTATAAATACATAGGTATCGGTGAGGTTGACTCTGCTTTCCCTAAGACTTTTCACCTCCCAACCTAATAGTGCCAAGCCGGCCTCAAAGGTCTCTTCGATAAAATAGTCATGTTTGACCTTACGATTAAGGGCAATTGTGCCGGATTGTTGCTTGGGTTTCTTTTTGCTCATGGGCGGATTATACGTGGGCAGTTGGCATTGTCATTTTATATTCAAAAACAACCCGCTTATTTGGAGAGTTTATTCGCTACTATGCTGATGTAGGTTACAATTCTACTACTAGATCATAACAACATGGAGTTAATTATGGCATTACAACAAAAAGGTATGCATGGCGCTTGGGCTAGTCGTTGGACATTTATTATGGCGGCCACGGGATCTGCAGTGGGTCTCGGTAATATGTGGAAGTTTCCCTATGTTGCGGGAAGTAATGGGGGTGGCGCCTTTGTATTAACCTATCTAATTTGCATCCTGCTGATCGGTGTACCGGTGATGATGGCAGAGGTCATGATTGGCCGTCATGGGCGCAAGAGCCCGATTAATTCGGTGCGCGATGCAGTTCAAGAGAGCGGTGCTGATTCGCGCTGGGGTTATCTGGGGTGGTTAGGTGTTCTTGCCGGCATGCTCATCTTATCCTTTTACGCTGTGATTGCGGGGTGGGCGCTGGACTATATCTTCGAGGTGGCTTCGGGAAGTCTAATTGGCGTCAATGGAGCATCTGCCGGAGCGGTATTTGAGGATTTGCTCGCCGATCCAAGCCGCCTAATCCTGTGGCAAACCATTTTTATATTGCTCTGTGTTGGGGTAGTGGTCGGTGGCGTTAAAAAAGGACTGGGAGTTGCGGTAGAGATTTTAATGCCGCTTCTGTTCGTTATGATGTTGGTGTTGCTTGGCTTCTCTGTTTTAAAGGGTAATTTTGCTGCTGCTTGGTCTTTTCTATTTGATTTTGATATTGCAGCATTAAGTTGGCGCGGTGTCTTGGAGGCTATGGGGCAAGCATTCTTTACGCTCAGTATCGGTATGGGCGCTATTATGGCCTATGGTGCCTATATGCCTCAGAAAGCTAATATAGGCAAAACTATTTTAGTGGTAGCGTTCTTTGATAGCGCTGTAGCTATTATCTCTGGTCTGATCATATTCTCCTTTGTATTTGCCACGCAGGGAATAGAACCTAGCGCTGGTCCTGGGCTGATGTTTATCAGTTTGCCGGTCGCCTTTGGTGCTATGCCCGGTGGTGTATTAATTGGTTCGATCTTCTTTGTTTTGGTGTCCATTGCAGCTTGGAGCTCAGCAATATCCCTATTGGAACCCTGCGTTGCTTGGTTAATTGAAATAAAAAACCTGGGTCGGATTAGAGCTAATCTGATGCTTGCGGGCTGTGCCTGGTTGCTTGGGCTGGGATCTGTTTTCTCATTTAATATCTGGTCTGAATACCGTTTGGTGGGTTTCACCTTTTTTGATTTTCTCGACTTTTTGACGGCTAATATAATGTTGCCGATATCGGGATTGATGATCGCATTGTTTGTTGGCTATGTGATGAATAAGCAATTGGTTAAAGAGCAATTAGAAGGCACATCAACTACGGTGAGCACACTTTGGTTTTTTACCGTGCGGTATATAGCGCCAGTGGCTATCGCGGCCGTTTTTGTTATGGGTATTTACGATAAATTCTTGTCCTAGGTATTGGCAATAATGGCGGAAATTTCTCGCTCAGCGCTGGTCATGCACTCCGCACAGGCAATGTATGATTTAGTCAATGATGTTACTAGCTATCCACAGTTTATGGATGGTTGCGCTGGGGTGGAGATTTTTGAACACAATGATCACAGTATGCTGGCGAGGTTAGATTTAAAGAAGGCCGGTGTACAGATTAGTTTTGTCACTCGCAACAGCTTGGATGCACCGCATCAAATTGAGATGCAGTTACAGGATGGTCCGTTTAAAATGCTTAAAGGGCTGTGGTTATTCAAGCCCCTTGCCGATAATGCTTGCAAGGTCTCTTTGCATTTAGAATTTGAGTTTAGTCGCACAGGTCTTGGCTTGGCCGGTTCGACGCTGTTTGCCGGAGTGGCGAATAATTTAGTTGACTCGCTGTGTCAGCGGGCCGATAAAGTTCTTTTGGAGTCGAACAATGACTGAGTTGATAACCGTCGAAGTTGCATATGCGCTACCGCAAAAACAGGTGCTAAAGACCTTATCTGTGGCGCCGGGAACCACCGCTTTGGAGGCGGTAAATATGTCTGGAATACTGGAGTCTTTTCCGGAGATCGATGCAAATAGCGACAGAATCGGGGTATTTTCGCAGGTTTTAGGCACAAAAGGCCTAAGTGAGCCAGCGCAGTACCAGCTTCAACCAATGGATCGTGTCGAGATTTATCGTCCGCTGATTGCTGACCCAAAAGAGGTGCGTCGACGCCGCGCGGCAGAAGCGAAGGCAAAGCGAGCGCAGACTTAATAAAGATGCCTGCGCCTAAATTAGGGCTCTTCAGTAGTTGCTGAACTCGGTAGATAATCACCAGTCATGCGTGTCAGATTGCCCTCGGCGTCAAAGTAAATGGTGACTCTCTCTTCAAGTTTAATTCCAGCAGATGAGATGCGGCTATAAAAATAATCCCAGCGCTTTTGATTAAATGTGTCGATTACCAGTGGCGTGCCGAGCACAAATTGTACCTGCGCCATACTCATGCCTGGACGCAATTTGTCGATCATCTCTTGATCCACAATATTACCCTGTTGAATGTCGACTTTGTGTACGCCAGGGAATTTTAGCCAACTGCAACCAGCAGACATTAGGGTAAACGTGATCAAGTAGATAATGGTTAATCGCATCAGTGGGCTTCCAGTTAGTTGCGCAAAGAGGGATAATACCGAATGATTGAGATATAAAGAAGGGGTAAGTATGCCTACAGAAGATCAGGAGCTAAAAAAAGTTGGGCTCAAGGTCACTTTGCCGCGAGTCAAGATCTTGCAGATATTGGAAAGCAGTCCCGATCGCCATATGACTGCTGAAGATATCTATCAGGTATTGCGCGATGCTGATGAGGATGTAGGTATAGCCACGGTGTATCGAGTCCTCACCCAGTTTGAAGTCGCGGGTCTGATTGAGAGGCATAATTTTGATAATGGCCCAGCAGTGTATGAGCTTGACCGCGGTGAGCATCATGATCACATGGTGTGTACCGAGACTGGGGCAGTGATTGAGTTCCATAATGCGGAAATCGAGAAAATTCAGGAAACCTTAGTCAATGAGAAAGGCTACGAACTAGTGGGACATAGTTTGGTATTGTATGTAAAGCCGAAAGTTTGATGGTTAGCGAAAACAAAATAATAAGACGCTAATATGAGCTTGCAACAACTCGAAGATTTTTTTAACGCGTGGGCCGATTTGATGTGGAGCACGCCGCTGGTGGTGCTGTTGGTCGGTGGAGGGCTGTTTTTTCTGGTTTATTCGCGCTTCCAGCCCTATCGATATTTTGGGCATGCTGTTGCGCTACTTAGCGGACGGTTTAGCGACCCCAATGACCCCGGACATATCCCTCATTCTCAGGCTCTAGCAACCGCGTTATCTGGAACACTAGGTCTAGGTAATATCGCCGGTGTTGCGATTGCCATTGGTATTGGTGGACCCGGCGCTGTATTTTGGATGTGGATAACCGCCATTGTTGGTGTTGCGACGAAATTTTATACCGCTTCACTGGCCGTAATGTATCGCGGTCATGACTCCGAGGGAGTGGTTCAAGGCGGCCCGATGTACGTTATTATGGAGGGCATGGGTAAGCGTTGGTATCCACTGGCTGCACTGTTTGCGGTGGCCTGTTTGCTTGGTGCCCTACCTATCTTTCAAGCCAATCAATTTATTCAGTTGTTACGTGATGTCGTTGCTATACCGGCCGGTTGGGCGACAACTGAGCAACATTTTAACTTTGATCTGATAGCGAGCCTTATCGTGACGTCATTGGTCGCTATGGTTGTAATTGGCCGTATCGAACGTATTGGGCGACTGACAGTGCGTTTGGTTCCCTCAATGGTGGTACTTTATCTGGTGATAACGGCAACAGTGTTGTTTCACTTTATTGATCAAATTCCAGCCACACTTCTGCTGATTGTCACGGACGCCTTTACTGGTGAGGCAGCAGCGGGCGGATCCATAGGTGCGGTGATTCTAATTGGTGTGCGTCGTGGTGCTTTTTCTAATGAGGCTGGTATTGGCACTGAATCGATGGCACATGGTGCGGCGAAAACAGCGCAGCCGATCCGAGAGGGCATTGTTGCCATGGTTGGCCCCGTAGTAGATACCCTTTTAGTTTGCACCTGTACGGCACTGATTATTTTGCTGACCGGCGTGTGGCAGACTGAGGTAGGTGTTGCTGGGGTGACGTTGACTGCACGCGCCATCGAGCAAGTTTTTCCTGTCACTGGGATTTATTTATTGTTGGTGATGGTGGGGCTACTGAGTTTTAGCACCATGGTCACTATGTGGTTTTATGGCGTTAAAGCAATGGGTTTTTTGTTTGGTGCCAAACGCCAATACTGGTACACCCCTGTTTATCTCGCTTTGCTGGTTGGTGGTGCCGTGGTGTCTATGGATATTGTGAATGGCTTGATCCTCGCCAGCTACGCTACGATGGCGATTCCAACAATGATTTCTGCTTTATATTTAGCGCCTAAAGTTAATCAAGCTGCAGCGGCCTACTTTGCTGAGCTAAAGAAAAAATAATGCGCTACTTCTGTTGTCGCCGCCTCCAAGCCAGTTTAACACTGCTCCTCAGAGCAGTTTTTCAATCGACTTGGCAAGATCGGCCGGTTTGGTGATAGTGGCAAATCGGTCGACTACCTGACCATTGCGATCAACCAAAAACTTAGTGAAATTCCATTTGATATTATTATTAAAAAGCCCGCCAGCCTGTTTGGTGAGATAATGGTATAACGGATGTCTTCCTTCACCATTGACCTCGATTTTCCCCATCACTGGAAAACTCAAGCCATAGTTCATCTGGCAAAACTCTTGTACTTCGGCATTGGTGCCGGGTTCTTGGCCGCGGAACTGATTACAAGGCAGTGCAATAATCACTAAGCCACGTTCGGCATAGGTATCATGCAGTGTTTGCAAACCCTCATATTGCGGCGTAAATCCACATTTACTGGCTGTATTCACAATGAGTACAACCTTACCCTGATAGTCACTTAATGCTTGTTCTTCACCGGTGCTAGTGGGTACAGAAAAGTCGTAAATATTATGTGCTTGAGACATTGAGTTACCTTATTTTTATTACTTAAAGCAGTGTTCTGGGGCTGGGAAAGTGCCGGCGCGCACTTCGTTGCCGTAGTTGATAATGGCTTGCTGAATACTTGAAGTGTGCTCTAAAAAGTTCTTTGAGAACTTTGGCAGTCGCTGCGAGATACCCAACATATCTTGAAGTACCAATACTTGTGCGTCGGTATCTGGGCCTGCACCAATACCAATTACAGGTATATTTAGGCTATCCGCTAAATTTTTACCTAATGAAGAGGGCACGCATTCCACCACCATCAAATCGGCTCCGGCCTCCTCAAGCACCTGTGCTTCATGAATCATACGCTGAGCGGCATCTTCTTCTTTACCTTGGACTTTGTACCCACCTAGTTTATGTACTGACTGAGGTGTAAGGCCAACATGACCACAAACTGGAATA
>JBNAAJ010000028.1:0-21286 GCA_049631145.1 Porticoccaceae bacterium | reverse complement strand
GCCGCGCTCAGTGAGCATAAAAACCGTTTCTGCCAACCATTCACCGCCCTCAAGCTTGACCATCTGAGCGCCAGCCTGCATCAAGATAGCGGCATTATCTAGTGCTTGGTTTTCTGATGCATAGGACATGAATGGCATGTCGGTCATCAGTAGTGTGCGGCTGTTGCCGCGTTTAACAATCTCGGTATGGTAAGCCATTTCATCTACCGAGACTGGAATCGTACTGTCTCTGCCCTGAATAACATTACCCAGAGAATCCCCCACCAGGGTAACTTCAATGCCGGCAGTTTCAATTAAACGCGAAAATGTGTAGTCATAGGCGGTGATCACAGCAAATTTTTCGCCTGCTGTCTTCATCGCATTAAGATTGCTGATTGTTGTGGTTTTCATTGCTTAATTTAGACTTAATTTGTTGGCAGGAACGTTACGTTACTGGGTTTCGCAACTGATAACAAGTTGTAAACCCAGTTGGCGCGGTAGCGGATTATTGAATTGATTGAGGGTTGTAGTAATGGCGCCCTGTGGTTGTCTTAAGGATATATTTCACCAAGTTATGATAGTCAAGGTCGCCATCGGCAAGGTTTATCTCGCTGGTATTAACAATCAGTAGAGGGCTGTCATCATAATGGTAAAAGAACTGAGTGTAGGCGTCATTGAGTTGCTGAAGATAGGACTGTTCTATTGACCGCTCTATCGCAATACCTCGGCGTTGAACCCGCTCGTAGAGGGTTTCAGTGGGTGCCTGCAGATAGACCACTAAATCTGGTTTTGGCAGATCTTCAATAATGTTGTCGTATACGGTTTGATAGAGTCGATATTCGTCATCGTCCAATGTAATGCGGGCAAATAAAGGGTCTTTTTCGATAAGAAAATCAGAGACACGAACTTGTTGAAAAATGTCACCCTGACGCAAATCTTGCAGTTTACGCATGCGTTGGAATAGAAAGTAAAGCTGCGTGGGGAGTGCATTGCTACGCCGATCTTGATAAAAACGCTCTAGAAAGGGGTTCTCCTCAGCTTCCTCAAGCAATGTCTCATAATTAAAAGAGTTGGCTAAACGCTTGGCGAGCGTGGTCTTTCCAATACCGATAGGGCCCTCTATAGCAATGTATCTGGGTATAGAGGCTAGGGATAAATCGAGATCAAATTCATTGAGCAATGTGGGTTCCACAGATGTCTCCAAAACCGTGATTATGTCTCACTTCAGCTACCACCGGTGAGTAGCGCTAGAGTTTGACAATACCCTGCATCGAGCAGTTTGCCAATAGCTCAGTGATATTTTTGCCATTAGCTAGAGTAAGCTGCGGTGCTAGCTCCGCCAGAGGCGCCAGTACAAAGTTGCGCTCATGCATGCGGGGGTGGGGCAGAATCAAACGTTGGCTGTTTTCAGTGATTTGATCGTACAGCAAAATATCGAGATCAAGCGTTCTGGCACCCCAGCGTATTATTCGCTCTCTACCTTGCTGATTCTCAATAGATTGCAATAAATCGAGTAGCTCAAGGGGGCTTAGGCTGGTTTGTAATTGCGCTACCGCATTAATGTAATCTGGTTGTTGCCCTGGCCCAATGGCTGTTGTTTGATAGAAGCTAGACTGCCTGAGAGCGTCGACCTGTTGATGTTCGGATAGACTCAGCACCGCTCGCTTAAGCTGCGCCTGAGGGCTTAATATTTGACCATTATGATTGCCAGAGAGATTACTGCCGAGCCCTACATAAGCAACGGCCATCAGTTAGCCTTGGATTTTCGGGGTTTGCGACGTTTGCGGTTGCGCTTTGGTTCACCGAGGGCCCTTGCCATCTGTTCACGCTTCTCTTCATCGGCGTTTTGGTAAGCGGTCCACCAGTCGCCCAGCCCACTTAGTTCCTCGCCGGCCTGTTCGCGCAATAGAACAAAGTCATAGGCAGCGCGAAACCTTGGGTGATCTGCGAGACGTTTGGCTCGGTGTCCCCCGCGGCGAGGTAACAATAGCTGTAGATCCCATATCTCACGCATTGGCATGGTAAATCTTTTTGGGATAGCAGTAATTGGAATTTGTTTGGCTATAACTTCGCCTGCCGCTTTGCTGAGAGCATAGGCTGGACTATTACCGCGCTCTCGATAACTTGCCGCCAACTGTTGCACCGAGGGCCATAACAATGCCGCATAGATAAAAGCGGGTGTGACACGTTTATTGTTGCGAATACGCAAATCAGTATTGGTGAAAGCCTGTTCAATAAGTTTGCCAGTGAGGTTATTTCGGTCTTTCATCATAGCGCTGACCTGAGGCGCTATATAATCAAATAAACCGTATTCATAAAGTAGCCAGAAGGTAGCCAAGCCCTGCCCACTCATAAATAGCTTCAAGGTTTCATCAAATAGTCTGGGTGGGGAGACGTGTTGCAGATTAGAGGCCAATTTGCGCATTGGCTTCTCTGTAATTACATCAATGGTGAAACCTAGCTTGGCGGCAAAGCGGGCGACGCGAAGTAAGCGCACTGGATCCTCTCGGAACCTGGTGGCGGGGTCGCCCATAATTCTGATCAGACGTCGATCAATATCATCAAGACCACCGGCAAAATCATGAATACTGTTGTCTCTGGGATTGTAGTAAAGGGCATTAATAGTAAGATCTCTGCGGCTGGCATCATCGCTGATTGAGCCAAATACATTATCCCTAGTGAGTACGCCGGAATTTGCTTGTTGGCGGCGGCTACCGCTTTTTTTATCAGCACCCTGTGTTTCATTGGAGCGAAACGTAGTCACCTCAATGAGTTCTCTACCGAGTTGTACATGCACAATCTGAAAACGCCGACCGATAATGCGCGACCGCCTAAATAGAGGCTTTATTTCACTAGGCCTAGCATTGGTGGCAACGTCAAAATCTTTGGGTTTGAGCCCTAATAGCAAGTCACGGATGGAGCCTCCCACTATATAGGCGTCGTAACCATGATCCTGAAGTACTTCAACAACTTTAAGAGCATCTTTATTGATCATCTTAGGTGACAATGCATGCTCATCACCGAGGATCACTCTATGCTCATGAGTAGTTTGTGTGCGAGAAGTCGGTGAGAAAAAATGACTGATACGTTTCAGCATGAAAAGGGTGTCAGTGAACAATAGTTGCAGGAGAGTTTACCAGAGGATTAGCGATTACGGGAGAATTCATTATCACAGGCAAAATCCGACAAGCAATAAAAAAGGGATGCCTTCTGACATCCCCCCTCAATGGTTCTTAAAGCCTGAGCTTCTGGAACACTTTTTGCAATCCATCCGTTTTTTATTATTTATTGTTGTTATTACTCAAGGAAACTTCCTTGGTAGTTCCATTCTAAACAGAAATCATATGGCTTCAAGAGATTTAACGAATTTTCTGTATAAAAAAACAATTTCGTCTGAAATGTTACTTTTAGAAACAGTTAATATCGATTTCAATCCGTTTTAGCTTAATATTTAGGCCTTTTTGCGACTAATACCTAGTTTATTGCGTCTTTCCCAGAGAGATTTTCGGCTAATGCCAAGTTTTTGTGCTAGCGCTGTTTCGCTCATATTTTCCTGATTTTCCAGCACAAAGCTAGTGAAGTAGTCTTCAAGCGAGAGTCCTGCCGGCCCATCTATAGATGCGGCTGGATGACCTGCTGCGCTGGTTTCCTCATAAGTATGATGATCAGGTGTTTCACTAAGACCTAACATCTGAGTATTTATCTGCTCTCCGTCTTCTGCAAGAATTGCTGCCTGATAAATCGTATTCTGCAATTCTTGTACATTGCCTGGCCAACTGTAGTTGGTCAGAGCGCGAATAGCGTCTTGGGTCAAGACTATTTCCATGCCTAATTCGGTGCTGTAGAGTTTGACAAAATAATTAATCAGAGCGGGTATATCCCCAACTCTCTCGCTCAGGGTGGGCACTTTAATTTTGACAACATTAAGACTGTAGTACAGATCTTTGCGGAAGCGACCTTTGTCCACGAGGGCTGGGAGATTGTGTTCTGCTGAAGCGATAATACGGGGTGTTTTTTTCTGTAAGAGTTTCACTATGTAGGGCTGCAGAGCGGGGCTGAGTTCACAAATATTGTTTAGGAACAATGTCCCAATATTTTCCCGATCTAATATGTCCAATAGTTCCGCTGCGGTAGCCGAAGAGCAATTGATATTGCGGAAAGATTGTACTCCTAGGCCGCTATCAGCGTGAATTATCTCTGCAACAGTGCGCCGTCCAGTACCGTTTTCGCCTTGAATAAGCACGGGCGCTTTGGTCGGCGCAGCCTTATGAACCGTGCGTAGTATTGCTAACATCTTCGAGTTATCGCCCATAAGCAAGCGGTTTAACTGTTGGGTGCTTTTTACTGGTTTCTCCAAAATACGTTTTACAGCATTGACCATTTCGTCATGATCAAAGGGCTTAGAAATATAGTCGACAGCGCCTTGACGCATTGTTTCAACCGCAGATCGCAGGCTAGCATAACTGGTCATAATGATAACCGGCACATTGCCAGAGGCTTTTATTAGATCGGTACCAGCGCTGCCTGGCAGCCTGAGGTCACTAATGACTAAGTCAAAGCTATTAAGGTTAAATGCCTGCTGTGCGGCTTTAACACTTACTGCTTCTGAGACTAAAAACTCATTGCGCTCAAGAAGCTTGCGCAATGAATTGCGAATAATCTCTTCATCCTCGACAATCAGGATATGGTGTTGAGTTTTTTTCATGATGCAGATGATAGGGGAAAACTAATAGTTGCAGTAGTGCCATGTTGGCTATTTTCTGCTGGACTGACTATCGAAATATCGCCTCTCATGTTGTTAACAAGATTTATAACGACCCATAATCCCAAGCCGGTGCCACTGCCGGGATCCTTATTAGTAACAAAGGGCTCAAACAGATGCCCTTTTACTTTGTCATCAATACCTGAACCTTGGTCGCTGATTTTCAGTTGAATCTGATCATCGAGGCGGACGGCCTTAATACTGATGATTCCGCCGTTAGGCGATGCATCGCGAGCATTACTTAGCAAGTTGAGGAATATTTGAATTAAGTGATGATAGTCACCAGTGATAGCCAAGCTATCTTCAATCTCTGTATTAAATATTACTTCGATATGTGAGGCGCTCATAGTGAGTAAATTAATCGCTTCTTCGGCAGCCTGCTGTAGATAGATGGTTTGTTTTGTCGCGGCTACGGGGCTACCACCTCGCGAAAAGCTTAGCAGTGACTGAACTATGCGGTTAATACGCTGAGTCTGGGATAAAATCTGTTCGGCGGTATTCTCTATCTCGTTACTATCAGTTTCATGTCGTAGGTTCTGTGCAAGGCAGGCAATACCGGTAACTGGGTTGCCTATTTCATGGGCAACCCCTGCGGCCAATCGACCGACCGATGCTAGGCGTTCATTATTGATGGATTTCTGGATCAGATTAACCGCGCTGGTATGCTCTTCTACAAGCACCACTGTATCTGTATCTGGGTTGGTTTGTTGTGCAGATTTCTGAAGGCTAAACCAACGCACCTCGCCCTGTATTTCCAGTTGTAAATCATCAAGCAGGGTGGCATTGCTGGCAATAAAATCGCTGATTGCGGTACCCCAAGGTTGCGGTAGTTCACCAATGGAGCTACCGGCAATTATAGAGCTATCGAGGTCAGTGTAGCGGGCTATTGCTGAGTTCCATTTTACGATCTCTCCATTAGGGTCTACTGAGATCACCCCGATGGGCAAATTGTCGATAATTTCTCTATGATGCATGCGCAGTTTATTAAGTTCACTAGCAATGCCCGTCAATCGGTCGCCATGTATAGCTAGCATCGACTCAACAAGATAGATGTCGTCTGGATCATTTTCTTTGGGCATGGTCACAGGGAGTGAGTTTTCCATGATCCGATTGGCCGCCAGTACACCAAAGCGCATATTGAGTGAGGCATTAATTGTATCTCGAAGTTGACGCAGTGCAGCTGGTCTGACTTCGCTGTATTCTAATCCAAGGGTTGCAAGTGCTTGTAGCACTTCGTTATCGGCAGCATCGCCCAGAGATAGGCGTAAATTGGCGGTAATTTCATCCACTGATTTTTGCGCAATCTCGACGCGCGCAGGAATATAGACATTGTCAACCATGCACAGACTAGCAAAGGTTTTTTGCTCGCTGTCCATCGCGCTAAAAACGCTAAATACAGTGCATAGAACGACGTTGACCAAGAGTGCTTCAATGGCCCAAATATTCCAATTTTGCATGCCTATTTGAATGGTTTTATCGGACATGGGTAGCTGCCAAGTCCAATCGCCAAATAACAAGGGCAGTGCAATTGTGATTAACCACAACAGCATGCCCCCTATAAGGCCAGCAACAAATCCTCGGCGATTAACGCCTGGTAAATAAGTGGCCGCAAGCATGCCTGGAGTCAACTGAGCCAGACCAGCGAAACCTGCCAGATAGTAATCGGTAATGCTGCGACCTTTGATCGTTAGACTAAGGGCCAAACAAAAGATAACCATACCTGTAGCAATTAGCAGTTGCCGGTGTTTTAGCCAAATTGTTAGCTGGGACTGTTGGTGTAAGTCCTTGGTAGGTAGCAGACAGCTATTGATAAGTATTTTCGAGGAAATCAGTATCAGGCTACAGGCAAATGAAATGGCTAGCATTATGATACAGGCAGCGCCCAGACCAGAGACTAGTGTTTGATTGTTCACTAAGGGTAAGTTAAATAGATATTCCTGCAGTGGTGATAAAGACTGTAGGGAGATACCTGACCAAAGTAATGGAAACACGGGAATGCAGGCCAACAGAACCAGAAGCGGGTAGGCCCAGGAGGTCATATCGGTCTGACGTTCAGAAATATTGTCTGCTACCAACAGCCCGAAATTAATCGGTGAGGCAAAACTGGCGGCGAGAAAGACGATAAATAGGCTGTATGAAGAATCCATACGCTGCACAATACTCCGTTGCCCACTGTCTGAAACCCAATTATTCATTTCCGTCAGACCGCCGAACGCAGCCTCGATTGACGTCCAAGCAGACAGGCCCAAAGCGGGCAGCAGTAGCAAGCCAGCAGTTGTCATTATCCAACCAAGATTATTTTCGCTATCAAGTTGAACCGAAAACAGACTAAGTGATAGTAATAGTCCTGCAACGAATAACAGAATAAGTAGTTTAGGCTGGTTGCCAAATAAGTAAGCAGCAACTGATTCAATAGCCGTAATTTGGGCGAGAATGAGTGGTACGGTGGCAATGGTAAGGCTAATGCAAGCGACCATTGCCACTGTTCTTCCGCGGAATCTAAACGTTAAAAAATCGATTGAGGTAGCAAAGCGAATGACCCCGTTGAGGCGACGAATGGGGGAAAAGATAAGCGGCGAAATAACAAAAACTAGGCTAAACGCTACCAGTGCGAGGATAATGCTATAGCCGTAACGTCCGGCCATCTCGATTGAGCCCATCGCCATCAACACGCCAGTGCCTGATAGCAGGCCAAGATTAAGCGCTAAATCTTTGCTATTACCCTGTGCACGCCGCAGTAGCCACTTAGAGACAAGTAGACCCAGCACTATGATTGTCAGACAACTCAGTAAAACCTCAGGATTCATCACGACCCCTGTGTCGGTAGGCGACATAGGCCGCGAACACTAGCATTGCCCATACCACAAAAGGGCGAAACCAACTCCCGTGGGGCTCTTCAGCCCACTGAATGGCCATAGGGAAGACCACAATACTGAGCAGAAGAAGGGTCGCAACTAAGCGGTAATTAAGCATTATTTAGCATCTTGGTTTAACTGGCATAGTGAAAAAAGACTAATCGGTGTTCGATGGTATGCGCGCAACACCTGCAAATCAAATTAGTATCCTTCGGGCACGAGCGCATTTTGCGGGTTTTTAGCCAGTGTATGGCTATCCCAATGATTAATCGCCCAAGTCAAAATTTCGCTGACTGTTTGCCATTGTAATGGTTCTGGTGGGGACTGTTGTAGCCAGCGCAGTGCCTGCCATAGATTGCGAGATTCGTTACCAGCCCTGAGGCCAGCGGCAAGATTCTGCTTGCTGAGTTTCTGGCCATGGCCATTGAGCACCAAAGGTAGATGGCTATAAGTAGGTTGATTATAGCCAAGGCATTGTTGTAGATAGAGTTGGCGTGGTGTTGAATCCAATAAGTCTTCACCCCGAACAATATGACTAATAGCTTGAAATTGGTCATCAACCACAACGGCTAGCTGATAGGAAAATAATTGATCCCGACGTTGTATAACGAAGTCGCCTGCCTGAGTACTGAGCTGTTGCTGGCAAGTCCCCATAATCTGGTCAACAAAGCTGATTTTTTTGTCTGGGTCGTCAATTATAAGTCTTGCGGCGTTGCCTGAGGGCGGCAGTTGAAGATGCCGGCACTGGTTATCATACACCCCACCTAATTGACTAATTCGCTGACGATTACATTGACAGTGGTAGACAAGACCTTGATCCCATAGGTAATCCAATGCGTGTTTGTAGCTATCAAGCCTAGTGCTTTGGTAGAGCACTGAGTCATCCCAGTGGAGGCCATGATCGTCCAATTGTTGCAGTATTTGATCACTGGCACCGGCAACTTCTCGTGGTGGATCTATATCCTCCATACGCACCAGCCATTTACCTTTGTGTTGGCGGGCATGGATAAAGCTTGCTAGGGCACTGGTCAGTGAGCCAAAGTGAAGAGGACCTGAAGGCGAGGGGGCGAAGCGACCTACATAAGAGGGTGCAGACATAGCTAGCACTTAGATCCTGTGAGGCACGGTTTTCGACGCCACAGGGCACCGGAGGCCAAGGTTAGCCTCCAGTAATTTGTTTTTCCTTGATTTCATCAAGCGTTTTACAGTCAACGCATAAATCAGCGGTGGGGCGGGCTTCCAGTCGACGGATACCAATTTCAACACCACATTGATCGCAAAAACCATAATCATGTTCTTCGACACGAACAAGCGTTTTATCGATTTTTTTAATTAACTTGCGTTCGCGGTCGCGGGTGCGGAGCTCAAGGCTAAACTCTTCTTCTTGGGTGGCGCGATCGGCAGGGTCGGGAAAATTAGCCGCTTCATCTTTCATATGGCTTACGGTGCGGTCAACTTCTTCCATAAGTTCACTGCGCCATGCCTTAAGAATCAGTTTGAAATGCTCACGCTGATTCTCATTCATGTATTCTTCTGATTTCTTCTCCTTGTAGGGAGCTAAGCCATGAAGAGAGACCGCGCTTGCGGCAGTTTTTGCCTTTGCTTTTGCCATTATAAGTTCCGGTGTTTATTTGGGCTTAAAAAAACAACACGCGTTTATAGAGATTTTACACCAATTAATCAAGAGAAATTTGTACTCCTCCCTTGAGATTAGCTTATTTATGCCGATGTTTTAATCTCAGCCTTGCAAATTATTTCAGGCTACCCATACTTTGCTCACAACGTATAATCTGTTCTGTGACAACATAAAATGAAAAATACTCCCTCACTGCATTGCGCGACCTTTGTTAAGCGGTATAAAAGGTTTTTTGCTGATGTGCTTGATCAGCAGGGTCGTTTGGTTACATTGCACTGTGCCAATACTGGATCGATGAAAAATTGTCAGGTTGAGGGTTCGGCCTGTTGGTACAGTCTCTCCAATAACCCAAAGCGAAAGTTACCCGGTACATTGGAAATAGTCACTACTCGCTATGGCAACTTAGCCGGCGTGAATACTGCTAAACCCAACCATTTGGTACGTGAAGCGATTGAGGCAGATCTTATTCCCGAATTATGCGGTTACCAGCAGATTCGCACTGAAGTGCGTTATGGTGCGGAGAAAAGCCGTATCGACTTGCTGTTAGAAGACGATGATCGTGGTCTGTGTTACGTAGAGGTGAAAAATGTCACGTTGGATGCGGGCGATGGGCTAGCCTTGTTTCCTGATGCTATCACCAGTCGTGGAGCTAAACATCTGAGAGAATTAATAGCGATGGTTGCTGCAGGGCATCGCGCTGTTCTATTTTTTTGTGTACAACTGACAGGCGTTGACCGTATGGAGGTTGCTGCAGATATCGACCCCGCTTACGCCCGTATTATGGCACAAGCTGTTGCCGCCGGTGTTGAGGTGATGGCATGGTGCACTGTACTAACTGCCGATGAAACGAGGTTGCAATATCCCATTAGTTGTCTTCAAGATCTGCCAGCGCCTGAGCTCTCAGATTAATTGGTGCTTGAGGCAATGGTTGATTGGCCACAATATAGTGCTTATTGCCTTCAACCCTCAACGCCACGGGCTTTAGATGATCGCCAATACATGGTCCGGCAATACATTCGCCGCTTTCAATTTGGAACAGTGCCCCATGGGATGAACACTGTATAAGTGCGCCATCCAAATCGAGAAATTTTTCTGGCATCCAGTTAAGTGGGATACCCAAATGCGGGCAATTATTCCAGTAGGCATGGACTTCATTGTCTTTGCGGATAGCGAACAGTTTATTGGCTCCAATATCCATTTCAATGGTTTGCATTTCTGCTAGATCGTCAATCTGGCAGAGCAATATATCGTTATTCAAGCTATTTGAGTCAGCCATATTTAAGGGCCTTGATACGCTCTTCTAATGGTGGGTGAGTCATAAATAATTTGCTGGTTTTACGCTTCCAGCCGCTGGAGATACCAAATGCGGCCATTGTATCAGGCATCTCACTGGCGACCTGAGCCTGCGTTTCAGTGCGCAGTTTCTCTAGGGCGCCCAGCATAGCGGTTCGCCCGGCAAGTTGCGCGCCGGCGGCATCAGCGCGAAATTCACGCTGTCTGGAAAACCACATAACAATGGTCGAGGCCAAAATACCCAGCGCAATTTCTGCTACAACAGTAGTGATCCAGTACCCCAGACCTAAGCCACGGTTATTTTTAAGTACAACGCGATCAACGAAAAAGCCGATAACTCGAGCAGCAAACATAACGAAAGTATTAACAACGCCTTGTATCAAGCTCAATGTAATCATATCGCCATTGGCCACATGGCCGATTTCATGTGCTAGCACGGCGCGTGTCTCGTCACGACTAAAGCGCTGTAAAAGTCCGGCGCTTACCGCCACTAGCGCATTATTCCTGTTCCAGCCAGTGGCGAAGGCATTGGACTGCTGAGCGGGAAAAATGCCGACCTCGGGCATACCTATATCTGCTTTCTTCGCCAATTCAGCTACGGTCTGCATTAGCCAACGTTCCTGTTCGGTTTGTGGCTGTTTAATGATGTGCGTACCACTGGTGCGTTTAGCGATAAATTTGGAGAGTAGAAGGGAAATAAATGACCCAATAAAGCCAAACACTGCACAAAAGATGAGTAGCGCTCTGAGATCTAAGTCCATGCCATTATTGGCCAGAATGCTGTCGACACCCAGTAATCGCAATGAAATACTAGCCACAACAATAATGGCTAGGTTGGTAAGAAGGAATAGTCCTATTCTATACATGGCTTCGTCCTGTAACAGTTGATAAACCAGTTATGTGGGCAAAACCTCAGAATTCAACGTCTGAAGTTTTGCTTATTGTCGTGCGCGGGGGTATAACTGTGGCTTTAATTAAACAGCCTGATACTGCCGATAGCAAAATGAATGAATTTGACCTTCTAACAGGCTCAACTGAGCGACATCTTGTTGATTTAAATGCGTCTAATGATCAGCCACCCATGATGGTGCACAGTCAGGTTGTTGCACCATTGTCTGCTCTGCAAGCCAGCGCTGCCGACGCGGGTTTTGATCTCAAGCTATGCAGCGGTTTCCGCAGTTTTGAGCGACAGGTACATATTTGGAACAGTAAATTGTCTGGTTTACGTCCCGTACTCGACGCCGATGGTGCAGTGATTGATCTGGATACATTATCGCCTTGGCAACAAATTCAAGCGCTGTTGCGCTGGTCTGCTCTACCCGGTGCTTCGCGCCATCATTGGGGCACCGATATGGATATCTACGATGCCAAGGCGATGCCGGATAGCTATCAAATCCAGCTTATTCAAGCAGAGGTAGAGGGACAAGGCATATTTGCAGCCATGCATAATTGGTTGGATAGCGAGCTTGAGCATTTTGGATTTTACCGCCCCTATGCAATTGATCTCGGTGGTATAGCGCCAGAGCGTTGGCATATTAGCTACCGCCCTCTGGCAGATAACTATGCTGTGCAGTTGACCACTGAGGTGTTACGGCAACGGTTGCAGAGCACCGAGATATTGCTGTTAGATCAGGTGCTGGAGCACCTCGACGAGATAATGCAACGTTATGTTTGCGTCGCATAGTTAGGTTTTGCCAATAAAATAGGATTTAAGAGGCCATTTGATTATGCAGAAAAATGACCCAATCTGGGATGTTATCCTTGAGGAGGCGAGACAGGCTAGTGCTGAAGAGCCACTGATGGCCGATTTTTTTTACACTAACATACTAGCTCAACCAGATCTAAATACTGCCCTGAGCCATAACCTTGCCCAGCAATTGGCCAGTTCGGCAATGTCGGCTGCAGATATTGCTGTGGTGATTTTGCAGGCGCTGCAAGCCGACGACAGTATTGGGCGCTCTGTTCGTTTAGATATTGAAGCTGCCTTTGATAGAGATGCGGCCTGTGATCGATACTTTACACCGATACTCTATTTTAAGGGTTTTCAGGCGTTGCAACTGCAGCGAGTGGCACATTGGCTATGGCATCAGGAGCGTAAATCATTGGCGTTATTTTTTCAGAATCAAATTTCTGAAACTTTTGCCGTAGATATTCACCCCGGTGCGCAGATGGGTTCGGGTATTATGATTGATCATGCTACTGGCCTTGTTATCGGTGAGACTGCTGTGGTCGGCGATAATGTCTCCATTTTGCACTCTGTTACGCTTGGCGGTAGCGGTTGTCAGGGGGGAAATCGACATCCAAAAATTGGCAATGGTGTGATGATCTCTGCCGGCGCTAAGATTCTTGGCAATATCGACATTGGTGAGGGTGTTAAGGTGGGCGCCGGTAGCTTGGTTCTCGACCCTGTGCCGCCGCATGTTACGGTGGTTGGTGTGCCGGCAAAAATAGTGGGGGCACCTCGAGAGGTCAGTCCTGCATTAGAGATGGATCAGCGTCTTGATACAGGGAGTGAACAATGAAACCTGAGATCCATGGGGGCGTGAAAGCCTTTTTTTCGCGGCGGATTATTGCAACACTGAGAAATACTTGGAATGGTCTGTACCATAGCTTTTGTAATGAAGAAGCCTTTCGTGTTGAGTTGCTATTATCGCTAGTGCTTATACCGACTGCTTTCTGGCTTGCGGCAGATTATCTGCAGTTGATCGCGCTGTTGGGTTGCTTACTTCTGGTATTAATTGTGGAGCTTCTAAACACTGGCATTGAGGCCACAGTGGATCGTATAGGCCCTGAGTTTCATGAGTTCTCCAAGCATGCAAAAGATGCGGGTTCTGCGGCGGTGGGGCTATCGCTTTTGTTGTGTATTGTGGTTTGGGCGATAATCGTAATGGACAACATGGCTCGCTTTTAGAGCGACATCCGAGTGGGGTATTACGAGCCTACGATATTGGCACTATCAGTATAAAAACCCACAGCTAAGGGCTATAGACACATATTGGCAAGATGCATGATTTGCTTCTCTAGCAGACTTTGCCTCTCCTCTGGAAAACTTTGCAAGATAAAACAATTGGTATCAAACAGTATAAATCTCGCTATCGATGAAAGCTGCTCAATATCATAGTCATTACTGCAGACACCAATAATGCCCTCTTGCATTTTGTCACCTAACAGTGCCGACTGCTGTTTCAGTGCAGCCATATCCTCGTGATGACTAAATACAGGTAATGCTCTGATTGTCCCGCTGCAAAGCGCCCAGTTGATCTCTAAATCGACACCAAGTTTGACCGAGAGTCGTTCAAGCAACTGTTGCAAACTGTAGACGGCCATCAGGCAGACCAGTAAATGCTGTTTGGAGCTCTGAGTTGAGCGGATGGTGAAACATATTGAGCTCCTGGCCCCCTCTATCCGTTGACCGCCATACAGCTCTAGTGCACGGGCTGTGCAGTAATCAATCTTTTCGAATAGCAACTCAAGGCTCTCGCTATTAAGCTGACTATCGAGACGTTGACGATTTTTGATCGTCGCTGTGACAACTGAGTGATAATAACCACTGTTATGCTCTTCTTCATTTTGGGTTGGCGTGGACAGAAGTGGTTGTATTTTGGCTTCCAGAGCAGTTAATTCGTCAACTATGGGTTCGCCTTCACCTGGAAGTCGATTCGTGAGGATGCGCAGCCGTCGCGCAAGTTGCTCTGAATAGCGAAAACAGCCATAGGTACTGATTGTCGTAAACAGCACCCAAAGCAATAGCCAGTTAATTAATAGGTTGCGATATTGGTGGTATATAGGCTGGCTATCGATATCAATAACCAATGTGCCGACTAATGTGTCCTGTAGTTCAATATTGCGGCTAAAACGCTCGGTATTAAGCGGTTGTGGCTCGTTCGCAGTGCTTTGAGAGATTAAGTTGTTATCAACGCTAAATAAACTGGCACTGTAAATACTGCTATCTTCCGTGATTCTAGTCAAAGCTACCTGCAAGCTGATACTGTCATTATTAAATAATGGTGTGCGGATCAGTTCATCGAGTTGATTCAGTGTCGTCTGACTTTTGTTATTGACTGCCTCAGTGGCGAGTTGTTTGGTTTGACTGAAGAGCACAACAGCGCTAAACAAACCTAGCAATAGACAAAGACAAAGCACTGCACCAGGCAACTTTTTCTCGATGGAATAGCGACGATGCATGCGTTGGTCCATAAGTAAATTTATTTTCCGCGCATTCTATCCTATTCCTGTAGCTTTTATATAATGGCAACCTTGAAAAATCATATGGCTGCAATCAGTGAAAGATATTCTGTTAATAAATGTGTCTGGAGAAGATAAGCCCGGTGTGACTAGCACCCTAACTACACTGCTGGCGCAATTCGACGTCACCGTGTTGGATATTGGTCAGGCGGTCATTCATGATCAGCTCAATTTGGCAATTTTAGCCGCCGTTCCCGCTTTGGTTGAGGTTGCTGAGGTGACGGAAGGTCTTCAGAGTTGTCTCGCGCCATTGCAAATGAAGGCAAAATTTTTGCCGATTAGCGAAGAGCGCTACCAGAATTGGGTAGAGCAACAGGGCAAGCCAAGACATATGGTCACGCTATTGGCACGCAAGATTGACGCTATTCATATAGCCCTAGTGGCGACTGTCTGTGCCGACTACCAGCTTAATATTGACAAAATTGTAAGGTTATCTGGCCGTGTGCATCTTGATGACAGTGATAAGTTAGGTCGTGCATGCGTTGAGTTTTCTGTGCGCGGTGAGGCGGATGATCCGCAGCAGTTTAGAAATTCCCTTCTCGAGTTAGCCAGTCAGCATGATATTGATATTGCCTACCAAGAAGACAATATTTACCGTCGCAACCGTCAATTAGTGGTATTTGATATGGACTCAACATTAATTGATGCTGAGGTGATTGACGAGTTAGCCAAAGAGGCTGGAGTAGGGGAGCAGGTCGCTGCCATTACTGAGGCAGCGATGCAGGGTGAGCTCGATTTTAAGCAGAGCTTTGCCCAGCGTATGGCGTTACTAAAGGGCTTGGATGTCAATGTTCTGCAATCGGTGGCCGAGCGATTGCAGCTCAATGAGGGCGCTGAACATCTGCTTAAAACTCTGAAGAGACTGGGCTTTAAAACGGCCATTGTATCTGGAGGCTTTACCTACTTTGGTCATTATTTACAGCGTATCCTCGGTGTTGACTATGTTTATGCCAATGAACTTGATATCGAGGACGGACTGGTTACCGGCAAAGTGAAAGGGGATATTATTGACGGCCAACGCAAGGCAGATCTACTTCGCGAGTTGGCTGATAGGGAGGGCTTGGTATTACAGCAGGTCATTGCAGTGGGCGATGGCGCTAACGATCTGCCGATGCTCAATATTGCTGGTTTGGGTATTGCCTTTAGAGCCAAGCCACTAGTAAAAGCCTCAGCTAAACAGTCCATCTCAAATCTGGGGCTAGATGGTATATTGTATTTGTTAGGTTACAGTGACAAAGATATTCACTTGCTAAATTAGTAGTTAAGGTTTGATCTGGTGTAGAAAACCGCTTTCAGGTTCTTTACGCAATAAGGTAGGGCCCGTCACAGCCTATTTCTGCCCATCTGTTAGACGCTGGTTGAAACTTTTAAAAAAATTACACACTTCGGTTATTATGTGCGCCTTTAATCTATTCGAGACTTTTTATCATGGCTAACTATTCCACCAATGAATTTCGCTCAGGCTTAAAACTTATGCTTGATGGTGATCCCTGCTCAATTTTAGAAAACGAATTTGTTAAGCCAGGTAAGGGCCAAGCCTTTAATCGAGTCAAGCTACGCAATCTTAAAACTGGCCGCGTGCTGGAAAAGACGTTTAAGTCAGGTGAGAGTTTAGAGGGCGCTGATGTGATGGATATGGATATGCAGTATCTCTATAACGATGGCGACTTCTGGTATTTTATGGAGCCCGACAGCTTTGAGCAGCATCAGGCAACAGAGAATGCCGTCGGAGAAGCATTGCAATGGCTTAGTGAGCAAGATACTTGCGTTGTCACTCTGTATAACGGTGCGCCACTGTCCGTCGTGCCGCCCAATCATGTCGAGTTGGAAATCGTCGAGACGGATCCGGGGTTACGTGGCGATACGGCTCAAGGCGGCAGTAAGCCAGCCAAGTTGGTTACTGGTGCCACTGTTAAAGTACCGCTATTTCTCGATCAGGGCGATGTGATTAAAGTGGATACTCGTACGGGTGAATATCAGGGTCGAGTCAAAGAGTCGTAGCTGTGCTGTATGGCCGATGAGGCGCTAAAGTGATGAAAAATTGGCAGCCAGGGGCGAGTCCTGTTCTATTGCAGCGACGTGCTGAGCTATTGTCGGCGCTACGCCATTTTTTCCTTCAGCGTGCAGTTCTGGAAGTCGATGTGCCCTTGTTAGGGCGTTCTTCGGTCACGGATATTAATATAGAAAGTATGCCAGTAGGAGCCCTTGAAGATAGTGGGTACTTACAAACTTCACCTGAATATTTTATGAAGCGTCTGCTTGCTGCTGGCATTGGCGATATCTATTGTCTGGGTAAGGCGTTTCGACAGGGTGAGTTAGGGTCTCGCCACAATCCAGAATTCACTCTATTGGAGTGGTACCGCTGTGGTTGGGATGAGTACCAATTAATGGATGAAATGGCAGAGTTGATCAGTCAACTCTATGCGGCGCAGTCGTCTCAGTCATTGGTTATTACTAAGCGCAGTTATGCTGACTGTTTTATCGCAGCGGTTGGTGTTGACCCTCACAGTGCTGAGATAGGACAACTTCAACAAATGGCGGTTGCCGCCGCCTCTGAGAGTTGGGCAGCAGAAACTCGCGCCAACTGTCTTGATCTACTCTTCAGTCAACTAGTTGAACCTCAACTGCCTCAGGGGTTGCTTTTTATCCACCAGTATCCTGCCTGTCAGGCAGCGCTGGCGCAGTTGGATAAAAATACTCAGGGTCAGTGCGTAAGTCGCCGGTTCGAGGTCTTTTTAAATGGTATGGAGCTGGCCAATGGCTATTTTGAACTCACCGACAGTGGTGAGCAACGCCAGCGCTTTACTAATGATCTGCAGCAACGAGAGTTTGCAGGCAAGCCACAGATGCCGATTGACTTCCATTTGCTCGCCGCATTAGATCAGGGATTACCGAGCTGCGCCGGTGTTGCCATGGGGGTTGATAGACTATTGATGCAGCTTGAGAACGCAGATTCTATTACTGAGGTGATGCCCTTTAGTTGGGATCGCTGTTAACCACATTTAAAATAATGATCCATAACTTTTGAGGGTTCATCAGTTTGGGTGTGGCCAACAACAGAGGCCGGCACTCCAGCAACGATATTGTGGGCTGCTACGTCCCTCAGTACCACGCTAGAGGCTGCAACCATAGCGCCTTCACCGATTTCAATATTGCCTAATATTTTAGCACCTGGGCCCAATAGTACGCCTTTGCGGATTTTAGGATGACGATCACCACTTACTTTGCCTGTTCCTCCCAATGTAACGGATTGCATGATTGACACGCAGTCCTCAACCACGGCTGTTTCACCAATCACTAACCCCGTTGCGTGATCGATCATGAGCCCAGAGCCAATAACCGCTGCTGGGTGTATATCTACTGCAAAGCGCAGGGAGCTGCGATACTGAATCAGCGACGCCATAGAGCGATGGCCTTGTAGCCAGAGCTGGTGTGACGCCCTGTAGGCCTGTAGAGCTAGGAAACCTTTGTAGTACAAAAACGGCGAACTGTAGTTACCGCAGGCAGAATCTCGATCAATTGTTGCTTGGATATCTCTGGCCGCCGCATCAACAATATCGGGGTCAGCAAAGGCACTGGTAATCGGCTCGCGCAGAAGGCTCGTGGGCGTGGCGTCTGCAGCCAGTTTATTGGCCAGATAGAAGCCTAGACCTTCAGCCATACTGCCGTGGTCGAGAATATTCGCTGTTAGATAGTCGGCAAGCACCGGTTCTGCGGCGGCGGTTTGTGTCGCTTCATCGGTAATTTTTTGCCAAATACTCGTGGCTAACCGGACTGCTGATTCCATAATTATTACACTGTAATTGTTCTGTTAAGGGCGCTATTTTGGGTTACGTCGGATTATTATGCCAGCCCGTTCTCGCAATACACCAAATATCGACTGATAGAGCACCCGCGTTAACAAGGCAGGCGGCGGCACTTTGCGCGGTAGCGCCGGTAGTGACTACATCATCAATCAGGGCCAGCTTAATCCCTTTGATAGCATGGCTGTGCCTGACGCCAAAGGCATTGACCATGCTGCGCAATCGATCTCGCTTAGTTTGCAGATGCTGGGGCTTGGAGTAGCGGTGACGGTAGAGGCTATTGCTAGCAACAGCACTCTGTCCCAATATGGCGCAGAGTTGCTTGGCGATGATATAGCTTTGATTGTAGCCTCGTCGCGCTAGGGTTCTCCAGTGTAGTGGCATTGGTACCAGAACCTGCGGTGTATTACCGGACTTGTATGTATCACGCACTGTGTTGGCTAGATAGCGACTTAGTTGCCTAAATTCCGGCGCATTGATATCAGTTTTAAGCGGCTTGATCAGTCGATTTATGGGTTGTTGGTATTGCAGTGGAGCAATACAGCGACGAAATATCGGCGGTCGCTGTTGGCATTCTGGGCAAATAATATTGCCCGCCAAGGGTATGGCACAATGTTGACATTGATTATTGAGCCAAGGTAGCTCAGCAGTACAGTCTGAGCAGATGGAGTGCTGATTACTGTCGAGGTACTCTCTGCACAAAGTACAGAGGTTTGGCAGTAAAAAATGGCACAGTTTAGAGGCCGCTGTGCTGAAGATGGAAACCTCCTTGTCTCCTATTGATGCCTGCGCTAACTCACATTGTGGGTCGGGTCGCTGTCATCTTCATCTTGTTTCTCCGAGCTATTGGCGGCATCGGGATGACCTTTGCTTAGGTCATTTTCATCAAGACCGTATTCTTCACTGAGAATGCCGCCAGGCACCTTCGGTGCGTAGTCTCTGGGTGGTTGGATATCTTCAGCGCTGATAAGGGGGTTGCCATCTTCATCAACAAGCGACAGATCTGAGCCGCCAGCCTTAAGCAATTGGCGTCCTATTTCGGGGCTAGCAAGGCGGATAGCGCTAGTGGCCAAATGTTCGTGAATCTGGCGGTAGCTCTGAGCCATATTGGTGGTCAGATGAGAGACAGTAATAAAGTGTTCGGTGACTTCCTGCTGATAGCGTTTAAGCTGTTGTTCACTCTGTTCAAGCTTCTTTTCAAGCTCGCTAACAGATGCGTCGCCTGCGCTGCTTTTGCGCGAATAGAGATGGCCAACACCGGCGCCTATCAAAAAGAAAGCCGCAGAAATAAGTACTATGGTCAAGGTTGTCAAAGTCGTACTCCCGTCATTGTAATTCACACCTTGATTTGCAACATAATCAAGGTTTTGCCAGAGCGATAGGTTATTGTAACGCAAAAACGGGTTGTTGGTGCCTCAGAGTTTTGGTTGTAACAAATTAATTTGCTCGTTACAGTTGCCGCTGTTGCTAATTGACTTTCCAGTGTATGACAACCCCTAAACTGCGTTATCAAAGAGACCTTGCCCGTGACGGTTTTGTTGCTGATGCTGCTCAGCAGCAGGCGGTTGAGTACCTCGATAATCTATATCATCGACTCTGCGCAGTGCATAGTCGGCCGGCGGCGGGGATTCTTGGAGGATTGTTAAAAAAATTCTCGACAGCTGCATTGCAACCTGAGCAGGGGTTGTATCTCTGGGGTGGTGTTGGTCGCGGTAAAACCTATCTCATGGACAGTTTTTATGAGAGTTTGCCATTTGACCGCAAAATGCGGGTGCATTTTCACCGCTTTATGCGGCGTATTCACGATGATCTAAAGCGCTATGCCGGTCAGCCTGACCCACTGCAGAAAGTCGCTGACAAGATTGCCAGTGAAACCTGTGTAATTTGCTTTGATGAGTTTTTTGTCACTGATATCACCGATGCAATGATTTTGGGATTATTGTTGGAAGCGCTGTTTGCTCGGGGTGTCTGTTTAGTGGCAACCTCCAATATTATCCCTGATGGGCTCTATGAGAATGGACTGCAGCGCCAGCGTTTCCTGCCAGCAATCGCCTTGCTCAATAAGCACTGTCTGGTTGTTAATGTCGATGGCGGTATAGACCACCGATTACGCGCGCTGGAACAGGCAGAGCTGTATCACAGTCCACTGGATAGTCAGGCCAGTGTCTCACTGCAAGCGACCTTTGATAGTCTGGTGCCTGTGGAAAGTGAGATTAAATCAGCGGTTGATTTGGAAGTGGTGGGTAGGCCAATACCCGTCTTGATGCTAGCGGAAGATATTGTATGGTTTGATTTCGCGGCGATTTGTGAGGGGCCGAGAAGTCAAAATGACTTTATTGATATCGCCAGAGAATTTCATGCGGTCTTGATCAGCAATGTACCGGTGTTGGGCGCCTCCAACGACGATGCTGCGCGACGCTTTATCAATCTGGTCGATGAATTTTATGATCGCAGTGTAAAGCTCGCCCTATCGGCGGCGGAGCCCCTGCCATCGCTCTACTCTGGCGGCCGATTGGCATTTGAGTTTCAGCGTACCCAGAGCCGATTATTAGAGATGCAAAGCCGTGAATATCTCGCGCGTCCCCACCGACCTTAAATAACCCCGCAAAAAAGTTGATTTTTGCTTCAACAAGCCCTTGTAATAGGCCTCCGGGGTCATTACAATTCGCACCCTTTTTTGGGATCCCCCAAGAAGCTAGGTAGGATAAGATGA
>JBNAAJ010000027.1:0-28582 GCA_049631145.1 Porticoccaceae bacterium | reverse complement strand
CCATATCCCTTGAGTAGCCTGACAATCAATTTCTGATTAAACAGATTGTCTTCAGCAAGTAAGATGGTTAATCCTGATAATACCTGTTGCGACAAAGTCAACTGTCCCTCGGGCAGAGCATCATCACCAAGAACATCGGGCAAGCGTAGATTACAGGTGAAACTGATTTCGGAACCCACATTTTCCTCACTATCAACAGTAATATCACCACTCATAGCCTCGACCAATCTTTTGCTGATTGACAGCCCCAACCCGGTGCCACCAAAACGACGATTAATAGAAATATCCTCTTGAGCGAATGGATCAAACAGACTGTCAATCTTATCTTTAGCAATCCCTTTGCCCGAATCAGCAACCACAATATGCAGTATAAGGTTACTCTCTATGACCGACTGGCAGGACACCCTCACGTTAACAAAACCAGTATCGGTAAACTTAACAGCATTACTCACTAGGTTACTTACAATCTGCGCCAGCCGCACAGGGTCACCGCAAAGCTCATCTGGCACATCTGATGCAATCTCATAGGACAATTTGAGGCCTTTTTCTGTTGCCAAAGGCCGATGGATTGCAATTAGATCATCCAACCACTGATCAATATCAAAGGTGATACTTTCAAGTGTAAAGCCACTGTGATTTGCTTTTGAAAATTCTAAAATATCGTCAATCATGGTGAGCAACATGGTCGAGGATGTTTCGATAACTCTTAGATGCTCATCTCGCTTATCCATATCGGATTCACTAGAAAGTAGTTTTGAAAATCCAATAACTGCGGTTAATGGCGTTCTCAATTCATGACTCATCCGAGCTAAAAATTGATCTTGAGACTCCATGGCCTCCTCTAACTCGATCAACGTTATCTGAAGCTGCGATGTTGCACGGGCGATCTCGCTCTGCATGCGCACCTTTGACTGACGCACACTAGTTGCCAGTTGATTGATGCCATGTGCTAATTTACTAAGCTCCTCAGGGCCATCCTCAGCAGTAAGCGAATCAAGATCTCCTGTCTCCATCAACTCAACAACCTCCGTTAAGCCGTCAAGAGTACGTGAAATACTGCGCCCAAGATTCATTGATAGCCAGATAGCGATTAGTAAGGCAAATACGACAACAACTATCGTTGCAACGATAATGTCCTCCTGCTTCTGAGACAGCCCCTCGGTGTCCAGAGCGATAACCACCCAACCAAGCGCCTCTATCTCAATCTCCGCCGCATCGTCATAATCATCAAATGAGTCCAATTGGAAATCTATTGGCGCATAAAAATGCCACTGATTATTGGTCAACATGGGCGCATCTAAAAAAAAGTTTGCGGGATTTCCAACTAAGTCATTTGCTAAGTTACCAACCACCAGAGTGCTATTATCTCTATTGTTATAAAACATGACACCAGAAACGGAAGGTACTGTTAACACAGAATTACCTATTGTTATTAACGCTTCCCGATTCCCCGAATAAAGTGCAAATTCTGAATTAGATGCTATTTGATCAGCGATAATCTCACCGGTGCTGTGGAGATTGGTTAATAAGTCCGCACGTTGACTAGAAATCATATACCAACCCAAAACAGCGCTTAGCAATAACATCGGAGCTAAACCGGTAATAAGCAATCTGGTGTTGATACTGTTAGATTGGCGCTTAAATCTCATTTCAGTCGGCCAACAGTTTTCTAATATAGAAATTTTCAGACTCTAAACTAAGATTGAAAAACGCGGCCACAGAGTCATTGAACGCGATTGAGAAATAGGCAGGCATATGGGCGCCACCCTCTAAACTGGGCGTTTGAAGATTGTGTAAAAGTAACTCAGCTGCTTGTCTTCCAACATTTGTGGGTGATGAATAAATTGCGGCCAACGCACCACCTTTTAGATAGGCTTTTGAGTATGCGATAACCGGCACTCTATGCCGATAACTCAGTTGCAGTATCCATTTTGCAGTCGCAATATTTATTAACCGAGTATCAGGTACTGGAATAAAAATATCGCTCTGAGATAGGACCGGTTCTATCGTCAAAATTGGATTTTTTTGGTCAGAAAATTTTACAATATTCGGCGTCATTCCAGCCATTTTGATCTGTCGAGAAAAGGTCTCAATATGATCATAAGAGACGGGACCTAACATCAATCCCGCTTTTTCCGCGCTCGGTATTATTAACTTTGCCAATTCAACACTGCGCTGTACTGGCTGATCTAGGCCCACCACTGACACTCCAGCATTCAGAGCGGCCTGTTTTGAGCCAAAATATTTATTGGCTAGAGACGCAAAGGCACTATCAGTTATTAGTACTGCAATAATTTTTACGTTAGGTTTTCGCGCCATTAATTTTTCTGTCGCACTGGCGCCGACAGTCACAACAATATCCGCATCTTTTATTTTTCGATCAATTACGCCATCAGCATCTTGATGAATAGTCTGAAAAATATAACTTTCTGCCGGCAACTTATCTTGCACTGTGGCAACCACTTGACTATAGGGGTCCGACCATCGGCTGACAATAAAGGTGATCTCTTTGGGTTCAGTTAACGGTTTTGCGAACGCAATAATAGGTACTATGAATAGTAAAACCACTATTCGATATACCGCCAAAAAAATGAATTTTAGTTTATCCGCTATCAAATCCATGATTAGCTCACCGCACTTATCTCGCCTATTTATACTCTATCCATCATTAAAATTTTAACTCTAGCCCCACAACACCTCTTGTCTGGTACTGGGTATAAAAATAAAGTTCGCGATATTTACCACCGATATTTTGTAGGGTAAGAGATAATTCTAAACTGCTATTTTTTATCGCCCATTGTTTTGTGGCCTTTAGATCCACTCGGGTGTAGCCGTTAATATTTTCATCAAAATTATGCTCTACCGTAGATTGGTGATTGGCCATAAAACTTAAGCTAGTATTATCCTCAGTGGTATAACTCACCAGTATCGCTCCTATATGACGAGGGTAATAACCGGCGTCTTTTCTAATATCTAGCTCTGGGGTAGACCGCCACAAACGTAGCCTCGTTATATCGACATAACTATAATTAGCATGTAACAAAAATTTTGCATTGGGTCTGTATTGAAGTTGCCACTCTAGGCCCTTAACATCTATAGAATCCGCGTTATCACGAACTTTGACTAGTTCATCAAAATCAGCATATTGTTGCCTGTGCTCATCTATTAACTTAGACATACTTTCGCTGAAGAGGCGTACATCGAGATTGAGATGGCCATTGAGAAATTTGCCGATATAACCAATTTCAGAGCTAAGTAGTCTTTCTGACTCTATATTTTGCTCTGAAAAAATCTGAGCATCGAGCACCAGATCTTCGTTGTAACGGAGAAACGTGGACTGCTGACTCTCAAGCACTGTGGGCGCACGATAACCCTGATTAAAAGCGAGCCTTATTGTTTGATTCTCGGAAAACTGATAATTACTGGCAACACGATAGGATTGGATCGATTCATGGCCATCCCTTTTTTCAGAAATAATACCGCCATTAAAACTGAGGTAATCTTTGGGTTTCCATTCAATATTGACAAAACCACGGCGAGCATCCTCTTTAGCCACTCTATCGAGGTCAAACAGACTATTACTCGCGACTTCGTCCACTCTTAGTCCAATACCGTAGACGCCGCGCAAATTATTATGCGACATAAATGTATTTCTAATCTCGGCATCCCAGCGCTCCGATAGCGCTTTGTCTTGAGGTGCAATAAGCAGCTTATCGGGCAATGGCGAAAGAATAGCCAGCATCGGGTCGCCTGGAGGAATCAATCCCAACGCTTGATAAAATGTCAGCGACTCTTGATCATCAGTAATATCGAGACGGTTATGATAAAGGATAAACTGCCGCTCACTACCGTCGCTATTGATATGGGACCAATTTAAATGCTGGTATCCATAGTTGATTTGGCGGTATTTGGTCTCCCGCTTGCCAATCCCAATATCACTGTCATTAAAACCGAACTGCAACTCAACAGTGTCTCTGGCGTTGGGCGTCCATAAGCCTCTGAAACCAAAGCTCACGGCGTCAGCGGAATCATCCATAGACACGTTTTCCATTTTACCCAGATACATTCCGGAAAAATCATCGAAACCATCGTTGGCGACATAGCGCAAGGTAGTACGATAATTGATATCAGCAGCCGAACCGGCATAGGACAGTGAGCCATTGCGAATACCATTGTTACCAATCTCGCTACCGATACGCCAGCCTTTATCGAGTAAAGGCGATTTTGTCACTATATTTATTGATGCAAGAAAAGCATTGCTACCATCAGCAGGTGCATTGCCACCTCTAACGACCTCAATATAATCAATATCATCTAACTCAACACCCAGGGTTGTCCACTGGACTGAAGAAAAGATCGATTCATAAACAGACCGGCCATCTATCTTTACCTCAAGACGTCGGGGGTAATTGTCGTTAAACGCATGGTATGTCACGGCAGGTTGGTTGCCGGTGACAAAATAAGTTCGAAATCCCGGTATCAACCGAAACAGATCGGGCACATCAACTGCGGCTGACGCCTCGATGGTGCGACGGTCAATGATAGTCACTGCAGCAGGCGTTTTTTCTACTGTTTGCTGCATATGAGTCGCACTGGATACCAAATGCAATTCACCAAAAACATCATCTTCAGTAATCAGCGGGTCCGAAGCAAAAGATAACTCATTAATGCATAAAACAGACCAAATGACCGCGACTAATTTTCTTAACATAATTCAATTCCAGTGATTTTTATTTATTATCGGTGGTTTCGGTAAGACCGAGTTTTTGTCCCAAAATACCTGCTTGAGTGCGATTATTTAGACCCAGTGCGCGCAACATAGCACTCACATGCACCTTGACCGTATTTTCAGAAAGATCCAACTCACGAGCTATTTGTTTATTTGAATACCCTTGAGTAATCAGACGCAAAATATCCATTTGTCGATGAGTAATAAGCCCAGAAATAATTTCTATATCTGCGCCTGAATCCACTTCGTCAATTACACGCGCCACCTCCGGCATAGACTCAACCAGTGACTTAGGCACGTAGCGCTCTCCAGCTAACGCCTTCGAAATAGCTTCAAACAAGGCCTGCTTGGGTGCCGATTTAGTCACAAATCCAGCGACGCCAAAGTCGAGGCACTTGCGGATATGAGCAAGATTTTCCGACGCTGATAATACAATCAATGGGAGTTTGGGGTATTTCTCGCAAAGCATCTCGATGAAATTAAACCCGCCTGCTCCGCCAGGCATAAACAAGTCGACAATGGCTAAATCTATTGTATTTTTCTCAAGGATGGTCAGTGCCGTATCACCATGATCAGTAGTGGTCACATTAATATTGTCAAACTCTTCTAGCAGTGTGGCTTTAAGCCCAACACAAACAAATGCATGGTCATCAACAATAAGAATGTTCATAGACTAACCTCTTAAGTTCACTTCCGATGTGCACTAGGCGTGCATAACTGGTGCTAGCCTTCCCTATTTGGCAGCGAGCAATTTACCTTGTAATCGTGTAATTACCGATAATGCACAAGACCCAACCGAGCAAGCATAACAAAACTCTAACAATTTAGCTCTAAATCAGTTTGCAAGACTGTCACCATGTATCCAAAACCCATATGTTTTGGCACACACAAATGCATTTAACACAAAAAAGGCGATCCATTGGATCGCCTTTTTGTTTAGAGCCAGAGGCATAGCCTCAACTAGCCCAACTTCTCCTTAATACGCGCAGATCGACCTGAACGCTCACGCAAGTAGTACAACTTGGCGCGACGAACAGCACCACGACGCTTTACTTCAATACTATCCACCAATGGACTGTAGGTCTGGAAAGTCCGCTCTACACCGATACCATTAGAGATTTTACGCACCGTAAATGCTGAATTCAGTTGCCGGTTACGCTTAGCAATAACAACACCTTCAAAGGCCTGTAGACGCTCACGCGTACCCTCTTTCACTTTAACTTGCACCACAACGGTGTCGCCTGGGCTAAAGTCAGGGATTTCTTTGCTCATCTGCTCTTTTTCAAGTGCAGCAATAATTGATGTTTTGTTACTCATTTCACGCTCCTCAATTTTCATTGGTTGGTGGCAGGCCACCTGATTTAGAGCTCTGTACAGAGAGGATGAACATTATCCCTTGCCATCATCTGCCAGCGCGTCACTCATTTCCTTGAGTAAGGCTTGCTGCTCATTATTGAGTGGCAAGCGGTCCAATAATTCTGGCCTTCGCTGTTGGGTTCGCGCTAATGACTGCTGCAAACGCCAACGTCTAATACTTTCATGATTTCCAGACAACAGTACCGCTGGAACAATTCTGCCTCGATAATCTTCCGGCCGGGTATAGTGCGGACAATCCAACAACCCATCAGCAAAAGAGTCCTGCTGAGCTGATTCACTATGACCCAAGGCGCCGGGCAGTTGCCGAATTATCGCATCGACTAAGACCATTGCAGGCAATTCGCCGCCACTGAGAACATAGTCACCAATCGACCACTCCTCATCAACTTCAGTCTCTATCAAGCGCTCATCAATGCCTTCATAGCGGCCAGCAATCAAAATGATTGACTGTCGCTGAGCGAAACCGCTCACTGCAGGCTGGTCTAACACTTTGCCCTGAGGCGACAGGTAAACCACTAAAGAACTGTCGTCCACCCATTGCCTCGCTGCGGCAATAGCCCTGCGCAAGGGCTCGATCATCATCACCATACCTGGACCGCCCCCGTAGGGTCGATCATCAACTGTCTGGTGACGATCTTCTGTATAATCTCGCGGGTTAAAGTTAGCGACTTCTACTAACCCCTGATTTACCGCCCGACCGCTTACACCATAATCGGTTAACGCCGCAAACATTTCAGGGAACAGACTGATCAATGCTATTTTCATTCATCGTCCCTCTCAACCCCAACGCGCCGGTCTAAAATCCGGGATCCCAAAGCACATCAATCGTCTGATTATGCAAATCAATATTACTTACAAACTGCGGCACATAAGGGATTAATCGCTCTTCAAGATCAATGCTTTGTTTATCTCCTGCTATCACAAGCACGTCATTAGCACCTGTTTCTAGTAGCGACGTTACCTTACCTAGGTGAAATTGTTGCCCCTCAAAGTGACTGATCACCGTCATGCCTTCCAGTTGATG
Organism: Porticoccaceae bacterium; assembly: GCA_049631145.1. GTDB lineage: Bacteria > Pseudomonadota > Gammaproteobacteria > Pseudomonadales > Porticoccaceae > HTCC2207. Next base: position 21,452 of record JBNAAJ010000027.1, on the reverse strand, counting down.
CCAGTAAAAATCGCCTTCAACTAGTGTTGGGAGCTCCGTTTTAGCCACCAAAACATCTTGCTGACACCAGCTACGCGCTATATCTCGGTCATCTATCCCTTTGATATGCACAATCAGGCCATCGCCATGACGCTTCCAGTCATCGACAACCAATTGTTGCCGACCCTGCGCTGTCTCTACCCACCAAGGCTGGTAGTCAAATATCGCTTCTTTCTTCTCTGTGAACGAGAACAGTTTGACCCATCCCCGCACACCAAATACTGCTGTAATCCGCCCTACTACTACTGTGTCCAAAAAATGACCCCCGGGCTACAGCATCTATTAAGCGGCTACTTTGGCAGCCTCTTTGAGCAACGCAGATACTCGATCACTTACCTGTGCGCCCTGACCCTGCCAATAAGCGGCACGTTCAAGGTCTACACGCAAGCGCTCTTCAGCACCGCGGGCCACTGGGTTAAAAAAGCCAATTCGCTCAATATAGCGAGCATCGCGTGCCTTACGCGAATCGGAAACTGTGATGTGGTAAAAGGGGCGTTTTTTAGCGCCACCACGAGCCAATCTAATTGTTACCATTTACTAAAATCCTGTGTTCAAGGGCATAATTGCCTGCTTGATGCTAATTAACTGTTTTATCAGTCTTCACTTTGGCGAGAATCACGCAGACGCGTGTCCCCCACGAAAGGCGCGGTATATTACGTTAAAAGGGATAGAAAGGAAACAACTTTTGCAGCTATTTATGTGGCTCCTAAGCAGACAAAATCCGTGATAAATGCACTGTGAACACGCTCTATAGCTTGGGAAACCCGCCTGGCGGCAATCCCCCACTCGGTGGCATCATGCCGCCCATGCCACGCATCATGTTTTGCATGCCTTTGCCCTTCATTTTTTTCATCATTTTGCCCATTTGCTTGTGTTGCTTGAGCAGACGGTTTAGGTCTTGGATAGTGGTGCCTGACCCATTAGTAATACGTCTTTTCCGCGAGCCATTGAGAATATCTGGATTAGCACGCTCTTTGGGCGTCATAGAGTCAATAATGCACTCCATGCGAGCAAATTGACTGGTAACGTCATTTTGCTGGGCCATTTGCGCCATATTGCCCATACCGGGTAACTTGTCCATCAAACCAGCCATACCACCCATATTTTTCATCTGTTGCAGCTGTTCACGCAAGTCTTCAAGGTCAAAACCTTTGCCTTTAATGACTTTTTTCGCCAAACGCTCCGCTTTTTGCTTATCAACTTTGCGCTCAACTTCTTCAATCAGACTGAGCACATCGCCCATACCTAAAATACGCGAGGCAATACGCTCAGGGTGAAATGGCTCCAAAGCCTCAGTTTTTTCGCCCACACCCAAGAACTTGATCGGTTTGCCAGTGATATGTCGCACCGACAGTGCCGCACCACCGCGGGCATCACCATCTACTTTAGTCAGGATCACACCGGTCAACGGCAGAGCTTGATTAAATGCTTTTGCAGTATTCACCGCATCTTGACCAATCATAGCGTCGATCACAAATAAGGTCTCTATGGGGTTTGCTGCACCATGGACCTGTTTGATCTCTTCCATCATCTCATCATCGATCGCCAATCGACCTGCCGTATCGACAATAAGTACATCGGCAAATTGTTTTTTGGCGGCTGCTAGCGCGCGATTAACAATATCTACCGGCTTTTGACTGGGCTCGCTAGGAAAAAACTCAGCACTGACTTCAGCAGCTAGCGTCTTTAATTGCTGTATCGCTGCTGGACGATACACATCCGCCGACACCACCATCACTTTTTTCTTTTCCCGCTCTTTTAAATACTTTGCAAGCTTGGCCGCGGAAGTCGTCTTACCAGCACCTTGCAGTCCAGCCATTAGAATCACTGCCGGAGGCTGCGCAGCTAGATTGAGGGATTCATTCTTCTCCCCCATCACATTTTCCAGCTCAGCTTGAACGATCTTTAAAAACTGCTGGCCGGGGTTAAGACTACTGCTCACTTCAGTACCGACAGCTCGCCCTTTAACCTGCTCAACAAAAGCTTTAACCACCGGTAAAGCCACGTCTGCTTCAAGCAAGGCCATGCGCACTTCACGCAGTGTTTCCTGAATATTCTTCTCAGTAAGGCTGGCTTTACCTGATATTTTTTTCAGGCTCTGAGAGAGGCGATCGGTCAAATTTTCAAACATAGCCATGTAAACAACATCCGCTGGTTAATATTCAACTGCCATTATAGCAATAATTTTGCCTAGCTCTTCACCCTGTGAACTGAATATGCCACACTCTACTTTCGACAGAGGTAAACGACATAAAAATGATAGGGTCAGCAATGGGTTACGCAGCAATCGCTGTCTACTTGGCAGGGTGGATTTACCATCAGGTACAAGTGCGTCAAGACCCCCAGTTTAAAAACTGGGGGTTACAGCTTACCGCAGCCTTGGCTATTGGACTTCATGGTATCGCTACGGCCAATCTACTCTTTGTCGCCGGAGGTCTTGACCTCAGTTTATTAAAAGTTCTCGCACTCTTGGCTCTGGTGATTAACAGCGTTGTCTGTATAAGTGGGGTGAAAAAACCGCTTCACAGCCTGTATTTATTCTTATTCCCCATCTCCATTCTTAGCCTACTTGCCGCATTATTGAGTGATAGCAATAAACCTGTGTTTTTTACATCTATTGATATTCAGGCTCATGTCTTGATCTCCGTTCTCGCATACAGTCTGCTTGCTGTCGCTGCGTTACAAGCTCTTCTAGTGGGATACCAAGATTGGCAGCTAAAACATAAACACCAAAATCAGCTTATGCGGGCCCTACCACCATTACAGACCATGGAAGTGCTTTTATTTGAACTGATATGGGCTGGGCAGATTTTATTAACATTGTCACTACTGAGTGGCTTTTTATTCTACGATGACTTTTTTGCGCAAAAACTGGTGCATAAAGTGGTCTTTAGTACTCTGGCTTGGGGCGTCTATAGCATCCTGCTCTGGGGGCGGCATTTCCGTGGTTGGAGAGGCATTAAAGCTATCCGCTGGACTTGGACTGGCTTTAGCGCCATTTTATTAGGCTTTATCGGCAGTAAATTTGTCTTAGAATTTGTCTTATCTTAGGTAAAAGTTGGTTGCCAAAAGGTTTAATTTAATTCAACATATCCGGCCTTAACTTCAGAGGTCCACAATTCTTGGACGGCTCCCATCCCTTAATGCTGTGGTCAGCATTATTTGTTCTACTTATCATTTCAGCATTCTTCTCAGGCTCGGAAACCGGCATGATGTCGCTCAATCGCTATCGCCTGCGCCATCAGCGTAAAAAAAGCTCAGGAGCACGCAGAGCAGCGAAACTATTAGCAATGCCTGATCGCCTAATTGGACTGATTTTGATCGGTAACAATGCAGTCAATATTCTCGCAGCCATCATCGCCAATATGCTTGCCATTATCTATGTCGGGGAAGCGGCCGCACCTTGGGTCGCCACCGCATCATTGACAGTCGCCGTATTGGTATTTTCCGAAGTAACACCAAAAACCATTGCTGCACAGAACCCCGAGTGGTTTGCCTTCAAAGCTAGTCATATTCTAAAGCCGCTGCTACAGATTCTGTCGCCATTGGTATGGTTGGTCAATAAACTTACCAACGCAGTCATTTCCATGCTTGGCTTCGATCCAACTAAAGATCGGGATGATGGTCTGGATACAGAAGAACTTAAATCTCTTGTTGATATTTCTGCCCATAAGATTTCTGACAGCCACCAAGGTATGCTTAAGGGAATCCTCGATCTAGAGACGGTCACTGTGGAAGATATTATGATTCCGCGCAATGAAATTACTGGGCTTAACTTGGAGGACAGTATCGAGGACTTAATGGATACCATTGTCTCCTCAGAGTACAGCCGACAACCATTATTCGACGGTGATATTAATAATATTGTAGGTATTTTCCATGCTCGTAAGGCCAATCATCTACTACGTTCGGAAAAAGTGACTCATGGTGCTATAAAGCGCTTTGCTGAAACACCTTACTTTATTCCAGAAAGCACCACATTAACCAATCAATTGCTGAATTTTAAAAAGACCCGCAAGAAATTTGCGGTGGTGGTTGATGAATATGGGGAAGTGCAGGGACTTATTACGCTTGAGGATATTCTCGAGGAAATTGTCGGCGATTTCACTACCAACACAGCCGATGATATTGAAGAGATCGTCGCAGGCGATGATGGTGCATATATTATCAATGGTGCAGCAACAATTAGAGAGATTAATAAGGCGACAGGCTGGGAGCTGCCGACAGATGGACCCAAAACTCTTAATGGCCTCGCTCTCGAACAGCTTGAGAGCATTCCGGATGGCAATGTCAGCTTTTCTCTAAACGGCTACAGATTCGAGACTGAGCAGATCAATGAGACCATGATCAAGCAATTTGCTGTGATCTGCATTAAACCAAAAACTGTGGCAGAGGAACCGTCGGAGTAGCTTAATAGATTGGATTGACCTTGAGATTTCGCTCGCCACATAGTAGCAGGACATTGAGACGCTGATCGTTATCGAGGTAACTCCAGTCGCGAATTTCATCGGCGGTTCGATAGCAACCGATACAGATATCTTCTTCATTAAGTTTGCAAATAGATGTGCAAGGAGAGGAGACAGTAATATCAGACATTAACGTTCCACCTCAACTAAATCAGTCATCATTCTCTGCCCTTTTTCCACGTAATGCGCCGCTGACCCCAACAGCAATTGCTTTGCTTGTTCATCGTTTTCACGGATAACTTTTCCTGGGGAGCCTATAACAAGGGAGCCATCGGGAATAACCGCACCGGCTTTAACTAGTGCGTTAGCGCCAATAATACAGTCGGCCCCGACTCTTGCGCCGTCAAGGATTACTGCATTGATACCCACCAAAGTGCGATCACCAACTTCTCGGCAATGAATCATTGCATTGTGGCCAACAGTGACATCATTGCCAATAATCAATGGCTGACCGGGATCGCAATGAAGCACAGCGCCATCTTGAATATTGCTGCGCTCTCCCACTTCGATTAAATCGCAATCACCACGAATCACCGCTTTAAACCAAACGCTTGCGTCCTGCTTAAGCACCACTTTACCCAAAATATCTGCACTTTCAGCTACAAATACCGATTTATGTATCTGTGGGCTATCATCGCCAATTCGGTAAATCATCGCTTTCCTCTTCGCCGTAGCTCGTCTATTCGTTTTTCTGAGGGATAAATCAAGTCAATACCCGCCTCTAAAGTGTGATTTACCAAATCTACTAAAACCTTTAGGGTGAAGCCCCAGACCTTGTAACCTTTATACGCAAGATATGGAAATTTGAGCGCCTCGCCATTATTTCTAATTTCAAAGTATTGGTAGTGATCCATATTCAATAACTGACTTACAGGTAGATGGAATATCGCACCAATCTCATTGGGATCTGCCACCAATTGTAACGGGCCATCCACCAGACCCACAAATGGTGTGACCATAAGATTACGTCGCTTTGGTGAGGCCACGGGCAATGTCGCTATTGTACGCACTAACTGCGGATTAAGGCCTACCTCCTCCATCGCTTCCCTCAGCGCAGTATCGAGTAAATGATTATCTATGGGATCCCACATCCCGCCCGGAAATGCCACTTCCCCAGGATGATTATTAAGATGGTTTGCACGCTGTGTTAGAACAATCTGTGGATCATCAGCATCACCGTGCAACACTACTAACACGGCGGCAGAAGTACTACCTTTATTGAAACTAGGCTGTCGCTTGGTTAGAGGAAATTTATTTAACTGTTTTGTGATGGTTTCAAGCATTTGTGCATTATACTCACGTCTGTTAATTTTCTGAGTTTTTGATGAATTTTTGTTCACACTGCGGCAAAGCAGTAATAAAAAAAATACCTGAAGGGGACAATCGCGAGCGCCATGTTTGTGGCAACTGCGGAATGATCCACTACCAAAATCCCAAGGTTATCGCGGGCGTGTTGCCTGTTTTCGGCCAGCAGATTCTGCTGTGCAAGCGCTCTATCGAGCCGCGTAATGGCTTCTGGACATTACCCGCCGGCTTTCTAGAGAATGGCGAGTCTTCTCTCGAGGGGGCCTTACGCGAGTGCGTTGAGGAAGCCAATGCTACCGTAATCAACCCTGAATTATATGCGGTGTTTGATATTCCTCAGATCAATCAGGTCTATATCTTTTACCGCGCGGAACTTGAGACACCAACATTTGGCCCCAGTTCTGAATCATCAGAAGTCGCTTTATTCAACGAAGAGGACATCCCTTGGGCTGATCTTGCATTCCCTGTGGTTGAGCTTGCGCTAGATCATTTTTTAAAGGACAGGGTAAGCCAAGCATTTACGGTCAAACACGAAAGAATAGAACGGCCTTGGCGCAGCCTACGGTCTGGTGGCTAAACTCCCATCTTTGATTACCCAGCGGTGGTTTCATCCGCATGATAGCGGGCAAATCTGTATATCAAGTGTCATCGCCATCGCTGTTGCTTGAATCAATAAAAAAACCCTGCGGCACTGGCCGCAGGGTTCATATTTATCGCGACCTCTATTTACAGTGCGTCAGCATTCTCCGCAAGATACTCAGCGACACCCGCAGTGGTATCTTTCATCCCTTTGTCACCGCGATTCCAACCCGCTGGGCAGACTTCACCATGCTCTTCATGGAAACTCAAAGCATCGACCATACGCAACATTTCATCAACATTTCTCCCCAATGGCAGGTCATTGACTACTTGATGACGAACCATACCCTGCTCATCGATTAAAAAAGAGCCACGGAATGCCACACCATCAGCTGGATGCTCAACATCATAAGCCTGACAGATCTCATGCTTAACATCAGCAACCAAGGTATAACGTACTGGACCAATGCCGCCATCGTTGACCGCTGTATTACGCCATGCGTTGTGTGAGAATTGAGAGTCAATCGAAACACCTATCACCTCAACACCACGGCTTTGAAACTCTTCATAGCGATGATCAAATGCAATAAGCTCTGAAGGGCAGACAAAAGTAAAATCTAAGGGATAGAAAAAGACCACTGCTTTCTTACCCTTAATTGCTTGGTATAAATTAAAACTTTCTACAATTTCTCCGCTTCCAGATACTGCTGCTGCGGTAAAGTCAGGTGCTGACCGTCCAACTAAAACACCCATAAAGTGCTCCTATAACGATATTGAATGGATTGAAAAAAATAAAACCGAGCTAAAATGATGACATCCGCAACCTTAGCTAGCCAATTAATAAACACTATTATCCCAATAGAACATCTCAGCTGACTGAAAAAACTCACCGAACAATGAGATTGACGCCATCAGCCCTTAAGTGGGCAACTTTGAAATTTTCACTTCAGGTTTATTGGTAACGTTGACGTTTAATTTTTAAGGCCAAACTGCAAGGTCTCTCTTTTTGCAGCGAATGTTCTAGTACCAAAAAACGCATCCCAAATCGACAAGACACTACCAAGGTTAGTAAAACCATGCTCTTTACTATGATGTAATTGATGTTGGGCCGGACTTACAAAGACAGTTTCAAACCTACCGAAAGATAACCATATATGGGAATGTCTCAGATTTGCCGCCAGCATATTAAAGGCAAAACCCGTTTATCCCTCCAGAATTAGCGCACCAATGTAGCTAACTCAATCCAGAAATGCGAATGATAATGATTCGAATTAAAAAGCCAATAGTTTTCGCAACACATGACTAAGGAGCGCCTGAAGGGCTTGATTGGCCTTTAACAAACTGCTGGCACTGATTGCAGCGCGCGATCAATACAGATCTGAACCATTGATTCAACCATGGATGTACTACCAAAGCTTGAATCAATGCTTGTATTCAGATGTAAAAGAAGAGTTTTGTAATGCGAACGCCGAGGGCGTTTCACATTACAAATATGGTGATGGTAAGTGGAGAGGTACGCGTCTTATTCAGATTTTTCGGGTTCGATAACACTATCGATAAGAGGTTTAAGCTCTCCTTTTTCATGCATCTCTGTGACAATATCACATCCGCCAACAAGCTCTCCCGCAACCCATAACTGCGGAAATGTTGGCCAATTGCCAAAGGCAGGTAAGTTTGATCTGATCTCTGGATTTGACAAAACATCCACATAAGCGAATCGATGACCACAACCCATCAATGCTTGAACAGTGCGCGCTGAAAAGCCACATTGTGGTTGGTTTGGCGAGCCCTTCATATAAAGGAGCACCGAATTATTTTCCACCTGCTCCCGAATTGTTTCCATAATATCCATTAACACTGACCCTTAAATGATCTCTCAAAAGGCTTATTTTACTCTCTGTAGCTTATTTCTCAAAACACCTTACGCATTGAATTAAAATAAATCTCACTAATGAGGTCATATAAATACCCTTAATAGTAATGATAATTATTTGCATTTGAAGGCTATTCTGTATAATAGACTACTATTCTGACACGAAACACCTTAACTATTTCCTTACACAAGCGATTATTACTATGAATGAATTTATTATTATGTTCCGCGAGAGCATGGAAGCCGCGCTAATTGTTGGAATAATCTATACCCTGCTACATAAACAAGGTCTCAATCGTGAACTGAAGCAGCTGTGGCTCGGCGTGGGCTGTGCAGTCGCTGCCAGTATATTGGCGGGACTTGTTCTGGTCCGCATCAAAGCGTCGATTGGCAATGCTTCCATTGAGGCTCTGTTCGAGGCCGTCTCAATGTTTATAACGGCTGGTCTAATCTGGTATGTTATTTTTTGGTTGTCAAAACAACTTGGGCAGACGGCTAAACTGGCTGCGGATGCCAATACGGCCGTTGCTGGTGCTGGCTGGGGCGTGTTTCTAATCGTCTTTTTCGCTATTTTACGCGAGGGGTTTGAAACCGTTATTTTTCTAATGGGTAGTTTTTCCATGACAGAGTCATTCTCTTACTTAGGCTTTTTCTCCGGCTTAGCGATCGCCATCATCATTGGTTACGCAGTGGTCGTGCAGGGCAAAAAATCTAACCTCCGTTCATATTTTAAGGCCACTAGCCTCCTATTAGTTATTTTTGCTACCGGTATGATGACTTACGGTTCGCACGAAGTAGAGGAGTTTTTAGTTAAAGGAGACCATCTTGAGATAGTGGGACTTGAGTCAAAAGACGACATAGCACGCCCATTCAGTATTCTCGAGCCTGTGGAGACACTTCAACCCAGTGACAACCCTGCTTTTTATAGCTATAACCTCCATGGTAAAGAGCGCTACACCCATTTACTGCACGATAAAGGACATGTTGGTGTCTTCTTGAAAGGCTTTTTTGGCTATAACAGTAACCCAAATTGGATTGAGTTATTTGTATGGTTCTTTTCTCTTTGGTTTGGTTTGCGTATGTGGCAACGCTTTTACTTTGCAAAATAATCTTGTGTTGCTTTTAATGTACCAACTAACCTCCATAGAAAATTGAAAAAAAAACTCAGTATTCCTATAATTCGCGTTGGAAAGGGCAGCAAAGCTGCCCTTTTTTAATTCCTTATTGACCAGAGAACAGTTCATGACGACTAACTCTATAATGAATACCTACGGTGCTAAAGTGGCCACCTTTGTTGAAGGTAGAGGCTGCTGGTTGTGGGATAGTAGTGGCAGTAAATATCTAGATGCACTGTCAGGCATTGCAGTCTGTGGATTAGGGCATTCGCATCCACACTTTGCTGCAACAGTAGCAAAACAAGCTAACACATTAACTCATTGTTCTAACTTCTTTGGCATACCTAATCAGCAAAATCTGGCCGATAAACTGTGCGAAATCTCAGGTATGACTAATATTTTCTTCGGTAACTCAGGTGCTGAAGCCAATGAGGCGGCAATTAAGATAGCGCGTCTGCACGGCAATAAAAAAGGGATAAAACTGCCCACTATTTTGGTAATGGATAATGCATTCCACGGCAGAACTCTAGCCACACTAACCGCATCTGGTAGCCGTAAAATTCAAGCAGGTTTTGAGCCGTTGGTACGCGGATTCGTCCGTGGTCCCTACAACGATATCGCCGCACTTGAAACTATAGGCGATAACAATACTGATATTTGTGCTATTTTGGTTGAACCTATTCAGGGAGAGGGTGGCATTCAGGTGGCGGACGCCGACTACCTGCAAAAACTGCGGACGCTTTGCGACCAACGCGGTTGGCTACTTATGCTCGATGAAGTGCAAACCGGCAATGGCCGTACCGGTAAATATTTTTGCTATCAGCACAGTGATATTCTGCCCGATGTGGTTACCACGTCCAAAGGTCTTGGTAATGGCGTTCCCATCGGCGCCTGTCTCGCTTCCGGCGATGCGGCACAACTAATGCAGCCGGGCAATCACGGCTCAACTTTTGGCGGCAACCCATTGTCCTGTGCCGCTGGGCTAGCGGTGGTAAATACCATTGTTGACGATGGTTTAGAAAAGCGCGCTACGGCCATTGGTAACCGAATTATGAATGGTTTGAGAAAGGCACTCGCCAATGTCGATCATGTTAAAGAAATACGCGGCATGGGCTGTATGATTGGAGTTGAGCTAGACAGACCCTGCAAGTCATTATTCGCCGCAGCGATGGATCAAGGGCTTATTATCAATGTAACTGCAGATTCAGTTGTCAGGTTGCTACCACCGTTAATCATGACTGACGATGAAGCCGATCAACTGGTGGATATTCTTGCGCCATTGATTCGAGATTTCACACAGGACTAAGACTATGGCTATTCGACATTTTCTCACTCTTCGCGATCTGAGCACTGATGAGCTTAATCAGGTTATCGATTTGGCGATCGCAATGAAAGCCGCCAAATATGAAGGTCGTCAGGAGCCTATTTTTTCTGGCAAAGTACTGGGCATGATTTTTGAGAAATCATCGACAAGGACTCGTGTTTCCTTTGAAGCTGGCATGGCTCAACTTGGCGGTGACGCGTTGTTTTTATCCCCCAATGATACCCAACTGGGTCGTGGCGAACCGATTGAAGATTCTGCTCGCGTTATTTCACGCATGGTCGATATTGTTATGATCAGGACCTTTGCTCACAACACCGTTGAGCGCTTTGCAGAATTTTCACAGGTGCCAGTGATTAATGCCCTTACCGATGACTACCACCCTTGCCAACTGCTGGCCGATATACAAACATTTGTTGAGCATCGTGGTCCAATCGTTGGCAAAACAGTGGCTTGGGTTGGCGATGGCAATAATATGTGTCAATCATGGATTAACGCGGCCATCCAATTTGACTTTAAATTACATATTGCCTGTCCAGTGGGCTATGAACCCGACCAGACATTGGTGGCCGAGGCAGGCGATCGTGTAATGATCAGCCATGATCCCGTTACCGCCGTCACTGGTGCCGATCTGGTGACCACCGATGTATTTGCCTCAATGGGACAAGAGCATGAGCAACAGGATAGATTGGACAAATTTTCCGGTTTTCAGGTCAATCACGAGTTGATCTCCCATGCGGCAGATCAGGCGCTGTTTATGCACTGTCTACCGGCACACCGAGGAGAGGAAGTCTCCGCAGAACTCTTAGAAGATCAGTCTATATCTGTAGTGTGGGATGAAGCTGAGAACCGCTTGCATGCGCAAAAGGCGCTTATGGTATTTCTATTACAAGCTAGTAGCTAAAAGGGTTATTAGGCGGAATAAACCACATCATCAATTTCGTATTCTACGTCACCGCCTGGCGTCTTGACGACAACCACATCACCAACTTCTTTACTGATTAAGGCGCGAGCAATGGGTGACTGATAGGATATTTTGCCCTCTTTTACATTGGACTCATCATCTCCCACAATACGATAGGTCACTTGCTCATCAGTCTCAATATTGAGAATAGTTACGGTAGAGCCAAAAATAACACGATCGCCTTGAGGTATTTTGGAGATATCAATAATTTGAGAATTTGATAGCTTGGCCTCAATATCTTGAATACGGCCTTCGGTAAAACTCTGCTGTTCACGCGCAGCGTGGTATTCAGCATTTTCCTTGAGGTCACCGTGCTCACGAGCCGTTGCAATCGCTTCAATAATACTCGGTCGCACCACTTTGATAAGATGGTCAACTTCTTCGCGCAGGGCCGCTTCACCCTCTACTGTCATTGGATTCTTTTGCATTAGCTAATACCTTTGTGCAGTGTCTGAAGATTACGCACTCTGATGTCTCCACCAAATTCTAATGCTTCACAGACCGCACTGCCACCTGCCATGGTCGTTGTATAGTAAACCCTGTGCTGTTCCGCACTAGATCTAATCGTCGACGAGTCTGAAATTGCCTGACGACCCTCTGTTGTATTAATGATCAAGTTAATCTTATCACTCTTAATCATATCTACAATATGTGGTCTGCCCTCTTTAACCTTATTGACTATTTCGACATCGACGCCTGAGGCCTCAAGAATAGCGGCCGTACCTTTGGTCGCTACTAGTTTAAAACCGAGATTTGTCAATTTGGAGGCCAACGCAGGTAGCTGATCTTTATCCCGTTCACGAACACTGATAAATGCAGTACCCTGGCTGGGTATTTCATCACTGGCACCCAGTTCTGCTTTTCCATAAGCCTCGGCAAATGTCTCCCCCACACCCATTACTTCACCGGTGGATTTCATTTCCGGCCCCAAAATTGGGTCAATACCAGGGAATTTATTAAACGGGAATACCGCCTCTTTAACACTGAAGTAAGGTGGGATAATTTCCTTGGTGAAGCCCTGCGACTCAAGCGATTGACCAACCATACAGCGCGCAGCCACTTTCGCTAAAGAGGTACCGATACATTTAGATACAAAGGGAACGGTTCTCGAGGCGCGAGGATTGACCTCGATCACATAAATCTTACCGTCCTGAAGCGCTAACTGAACATTCATCAGCCCGCGGACACCCAATTCTCGAGCCATCTTCTTACAGATATCACGCATCTGATCTTGAATCTCTTCACTGAGACTGTAAGGCGGTAGTGAGCAAGCAGAATCACCAGAGTGAATACCTGCCTGCTCAATATGCTGCATAATCGCGCCTATCACTACCTGCTCACCATCACTAACGGCATCAACATCCATTTCAATGGCATTGGGCAAGAAAAAGTCCAATAACACCGGTGAGTCTTCAGACACCTCCACCGCTGTTTGCATATAATGACGCAACTCGTCCTCTTTGTAGACTATCTCCATCGCTCGACCACCGAGCACATAAGATGGCCTTACGACCAGTGGATAACCAATCTGTCTCGCCAGCACCACCGCATCCTCTGCACTGCGTGCAGTCGAATTAGACGGCTGCAATAGATCGAGCTTTTCAATCATCTGTTGGAACCGCTCACGATCTTCAGCGCGGTCAATGGCATCAGGGGTGGTGCCAACAATAGGCACACCTTGAGCCTCTAAGGCACGCGCTAACTTGAGCGGTGTCTGACCGCCGAACTGCACAATCACGCCTTTGGGCTTTTCTAGACGCACAATTTCTAAGACGTCCTCGAGTGTCACGGGCTCAAAAAATAGACGATCGGAAGTATCGTAATCCGTCGATACTGTTTCAGGGTTGCAATTGACCATAATGGTTTCATAACCATCTTCCCGCATTGCCAGTGCGGCATGGACACAGCAGTAATCAAATTCAATACCCTGGCCAATTCTATTAGGGCCACCACCCAAGACCAATATCTTATCTTTATCGCTCGGTCGCGCTTCACACTCCTCCTCATAGGTAGAGTACATATAGGCTGTTTCGGTACTAAACTCAGCAGCACAGGTATCCACGCGCTTATAGACGGGATGCAGACCATGGTGGTACCGCAGATCGCGCACCTCTGCCTCTGAGCAACCGATAATATCGGCCAGACGTCTGTCGGCAAAACCTTTGCGCTTTAACCGGTATAGGCTGTGTTTATTTAAGTCAGCTAATTCGGTACCTATCAGACGCTGCTCTTCTTTAACCAAGTCCTCAATCTGGACTAAAAACCAAGGGTCAATCTTGGTAATAGCAAACATATCTTCAAGACTCATGCCTTTGCGGAAACCATCAGCCAAATACCAAATACGATCAGGGCCCGCTTCAGCTAACTGATTATTGAGCACTGCTGTGGATGTCTCATCGGCTAGGTCGAGCTGAGGATCAAATCCGGCCACACCCACCTCCAAACCCCGCAGTGCTTTCTGCATAGATTCTTGGAATGTGCGGCCAATAGCCATGACCTCACCCACAGACTTCATCTGCGTAGTCAATGTCGCATCGGCTTGATTAAACTTCTCAAAGGCAAAGCGAGGAATTTTGGTAACAACGTAATCAATACTCGGCTCAAAGGACGCAGGTGTTGCCCCACCCGTGATTTCATTCTGCAATTCATCAAGGGTATAGCCCACCGCCAATTTCGCCGCCACCTTCGCAATCGGGAAGCCTGTTGCCTTGGATGCCAATGCTGAAGAACGGGATACACGAGGGTTCATTTCAATAACAATCAGGCGGCCATTCTCAGGATTAACCGCAAACTGCACGTTCGACCCGCCAGTCTCAACACCGATCTCGCGTAGCACCTTGATCGAGGCATTGCGCATAATTTGATATTCTTTATCGGTCAATGTTTGCGCTGGTGCAACCGTAATTGAATCTCCTGTATGGATACCCATGGGGTCGAGATTTTCAATGGAACAGACAATAATGCAGTTATCTTTACGATCCCGCACCACTTCCATTTCAAATTCTTTCCACCCAATCAGTGACTCATCAATTAGCAATTCATTGGTAGGCGACAAATCTAAACCGCGACGGCAAATTTCTTCAAATTCTTCACGGTTATAGGCAATACCACCACCGGAACCACCCATGGTAAATGAGGGGCGAATAATACAGGGAAAACCAAAGCGGTCAGCCACCTGGTAGGCTTCCTCTAGGCTGTGAGCAATGCCTGAATTAGGCGTATCCAAATCAATCGCCTTCATCGCCTTATCGAAGCGCTCACGGTCTTCCGCCTTATCGATTGCATCGGCGTTAGCGCCAATCATCTCGACGCCAAATTTCTCCAGCACCCCCTGTTTAGCAAGATCCAAGGCACAGTTCAGTGCAGTTTGACCACCCATGGTGGGTAACAACGCATCTGGACGTTCGTCTTCAATAATCTTTGCCACCGTACGCCATTCTACCGGCTCAATATAGGTGGCATCGGCCATCGCTGGATCAGTCATGATAGTGGCTGGATTAGAATTAACCAAAATAACCCTAAACCCTTCCTCACGCAGCGCTTTACAGGCTTGTGCGCCAGAGTAATCAAATTCACAAGCCTGCCCGATGATAATCGGCCCAGCCCCGAGTATAAGAATACTTTTTAAATCTGTTCTTTTTGGCATAGAGAGTTAACCGCGCTGTTCCATTAATTCAATAAAATGATCAAATAACGATGCTGCATCATGGGGTCCCGGACTGGCTTCCGGATGGCCCTGAAAACTAAAGGCTGGCTTATCTGTACGGTGAATGCCCTGCAGCGATCCATCAAATAATGATCGATGGGTAGCGCGCAAACAACTCGGCAGACTCTCTTCCTCAACAGCAAAACCATGGTTTTGACTGGTAATCATGACGATCTTATTATCAATATCTTCCACCGGATGATTAGCACCATGATGACCAAATTTCATTTTGCTGGTTTTAGCTCCCGAGGCCAGAGCCAGCAACTGATGCCCTAGACAAATACCAAATACAGGAATATCAGTCTCTAGAATCTCTGTAATTGCTTGAATAGCATAGTCGCATGGCTCTGGGTCACCTGGACCATTCGACAGGAATACACCATCAGGTTTCATCGCCAACACCTCTGATGCGGGCGTTTGCGCAGGGACCACCGTAAGATCACAGTCACGATCCACCAGCATACGCAATATATTGCGCTTTACACCGTAATCGTAGGCAACCACCTTGTATTTTCCACCCGCGGAGGTTCGATGACCTAACCCCAGTGCCCAGCTATGTTCACTCCACACGTAAGGACTGGCGGTCGTCACCTCTTTGGCCAAATCCATACCTTTGAGGCCAGCAAACCCACGCGCCGCGGTCAGTGCAGCCTCGTCATCAATATCACCCGCCATAATACAGCCGCTCTGAGCACCAGTATCACGCAATATACGGGTGAGTTTGCGTGTATCAATATCAGCAATACCGAGAATATTGTTTTCTTTCAAATAATCGTCAAGGTTCTGCTCGCTGCGAAAATTAGATGCCAGTAGAGGCAGGTCACGAATAACCAACCCAGAGGCCCAAATCTGCTCTGATTCCTCATCTTCTTTATTGACTCCAACATTGCCTATATGGGGATAGGTCAGCGTTACAATCTGACGGGCGTAAGAAGGGTCAGTAAGAATTTCCTGATACCCTGTAAGAGCAGTGTTGAAAACGACTTCACCAACAGAGGATCCCTCTGCACCAATAGCAGTTCCTCTGAAGATTGTTCCGTCTGCGAGCGCAAGCACGGCTTCCCGGTGAGTGTGGGAATTCACGCAACCTCCTTATCGATCACATGGACCTAGAATAAGACAAACCCGAAATACGCATCAGACATGTGCAAAAAAACGAGATGAAACTCGGCGTCTCATCTCGTTTAATTAAATATATTCTGTGCTCTAACCTCTCGGAACGAGACCGCTTTTAATATCGCGGTGTTAGAACAGTATTGTATGGAAGGGTGGCGATTTTGTCTATCTCTGTCAGCGACAAAATCACTCTTTTCAGCGTCTTTTGCACTATATGGCTAGCGCAGCCCAAGTACGTCCTGCATATCGAACAACCCCGATTCCCTCGCCGCCAACCATTTGGCCGCACGCACAGCACCTCGCGCAAAGGCCATACGGCTAGACGCTTTATGAGTAATCTCAATACGCTCACCTTCAGCGGCAAACAATACCGTATGATCGCCAACAATATCGCCCGCGCGAACCGTGGCGAAGCCTATAGTCTGCCTATCACGAGCCCCCGTTTGCCCTTCTCGGCCATAGACAGCTACATCCTTTAGATTGCGCCCCAAAGCCCCAGCAACCGATTCGCCAAGCGATAGCGCCGTACCTGAAGGCGCATCGATTTTATGACGATGATGAGCCTCGGAGATTTCGATATCCACTTCATCACCCAATACAGAGGCGGCAAGCTCAGCGAGCTTAAAGCAGAGATTAACCCCAGTGGCGTAGTTCGATGCCATGCAGATTGCATTAGTCTGACTAGCCATCTGCACCTGTTGCAGTTGATTCTCGTCGAGACCTGTAGTGCCAATAACCATCTTTTTGCCGTGCTCTAGACAAAATGCGGCATTAGCCGCAGTCACAGCGGGAATACTAAAATCGATCAACACATCAAAGTCGTCAGCTACGTCATGCAAGGACGCTACTACTTGAATATTATTCCGACCAACACCGGCCAATTCACCGGCATCTGCACCGATTAGTGAGCTGTCAGGGTGTTCCAGTGCAGCACTCAGATGAGCCCCCTCGATAGTAGCAATAGCCTCAATAAGAGCCTTGCCCATACGCCCAGCGGCACCGATAACTGCGATATTACTCATGGTTTTGCTCCTGAAAATTCGTCGTAGCCCATAGAGTAACGCTAACCCGTCAGATTATCGAAGAATTTTTTAACGCCATCGAACCAGCTGGTGGTCCGCGGTGAATGTTTACTTTTACCGGCTAAACTTTCATTAAACTGCTCTAACAACCCTCGCTGTTCCGCACTCAGATTAACCGGAGTCTCCAGCACAACGCGACAGAGCAGATCCCCTGTAGCACCACCGCGAACTGGCGCAACACCTTTTCCCCGCAAGCGAAACAATTTACCGCTCTGTGTTTCGGCGGGCACTTTTAGTTTCACCTTACCCGATAAGGTTGGCACTTCAAGTTCACCCCCTAGAGCAGCTTGGGCAAAGCTGATAGGCACTTCACAGTGTAAGTTAGCATCATCTCGGACAAAAATCGCATGCTCACGGACATGCATCTGCACATAGAGGTCACCCGCTGGGCCACCCTGAGGCCCAGCCTCACCCTTGCCCGCTAATCGAATACGATCGCCCGTATCAACACCAGCTGGAATCTTAACCGACAACGTCTTACGCTCTTCTCTAACACCCTGACCATGGCAATCTCCACAGGGGTCAGAAATTATTTGACCGCGACCGCGACATTGTGGACAGGTTTGCTGAACGGAAAAGAAACCCTGAGACATACGCACCTGACCTGAACCGCCACAGGTGCTACAGGTCACTGGCGATGACCCTTTGCGCGCACCAGAACCATCACAGGTATCGCAGTGAACCATGGTTGGTACATCAATCTGCACGGTCTTTCCTTTGACCGCATCTTCTAAGTCTAGCTGTAGATCATAGCGTAAATCAGAACCGCGGGCCGGCCCACTGCGACCACGACCACCGCCACCAAAAATATCGCCAAAGACATCGCCAAAGACATCACTAAATCCAGCGCCGCCACCGCCAAAGCCGCCACCAGCATTGCCATCTACCCCTGCATGACCAAAGCGATCATAGGCCGATTTCTTTTCCTGATCACCGAGAATTTCGTAGGCTTCTTGCGCTTCTTTAAACTTTTCTTCAGCATCCTTACTGTCTGGGTTGCGATCGGGATGATGTTTCATCGCAACACGACGAAATGCCTTTTTAATATCCGCATCGGATGCACCTTTCTCTACACCCAGTACTTCGTAGTAATCACGCTTGGCCATAAGCTGTCTTTTATCCTAACTATCGCTGAAATGATTAGGCGCGGAACTCTGTCCGCGCCTAATTGAGGTCGAGAAAATACCAGAGACTTACTTCTCTTCTTTAGTCTCTTCCTCTTGTTTTACTTCTTCAAACTCGGCATCCATCGCATCTTCACCCGCTGGTTGCTCACCTGCTTCAGCCTGTGCCGCTTCAGCTTGCTCAGCATACATCTTCTGAGCTAAACCAGAAGAGGCCTCAGAGAGCACTTTAGCCGCCTCATCAATCGCTTCTTTATCATCGCCTTGGACGGCCTCTTCAACTTTAGCAATCGCAGCTTCAATGGCGGTTTTTTCCTCGTCGGTTGCTTTATCACCGGCTTCCTCAATGGTCTTTTTAGCAGCATGTGCCAAACCATCAGCGGTATTACGCGCTTGCACCAGTTCTTCGAACTTCTGATCTTCAGCAGCATTGGCTTCAGCATCCTTAACCATTGCATCGATTTCATCATCGGATAAGCCAGATGAAGCTTTAATCACAATGGACTGTTCTTTACCAGTGGCCTTGTCCTGCGCGCCCACATGCAAAATACCGTTAGCATCAATATCAAAGGTGACCTCAATCTGAGGCATACCGCGCGGTGCCGGCGGTATATCGGCTAAGTCAAAACGGCCCAGCGATTTATTACCTGTGGCCTGCTTGCGCTCACCCTGAACCACGTGGATAGTCACTGCCGTCTGGTTATCATCAGCGGTTGAGAAAATTTGCGATTTCTTGGTCGGAATCGTGGTGTTTTTCTCAATCACCGGTGTGGCGACACCACCCATGGTTTCAATACCTAGGCTTAACGGAGTGACATCCAGCAGTAGAACATCAGTGACATCACCGGCCAATACCGCACCCTGTAAAGCTGCACCCACGGCAACCGCTTCATCAGGGTTTACATCTTTACGTGGCTCCTTGCCAAAAAATGCAGTCACCTTCTCCTGAACCAAAGGCATGCGCGTCTGACCACCCACTAGGATTATTTCGTCGATTTCAGAGGTTGATTTACCAGCATCTTTGAGAGCAACTTTTAGCGGTGCCAATGAACGCTCCACTAAATCTTCAACCAATGACTCAAGTTTGGCACGTGTTAGCTTGACCACAAGGTGCTTAGGCCCAGTGGCATCTGCAGTGATATAAGGCAGATTTACTTCGGTCTGAGCACTCGATGACAATTCGATCTTGGCCTTCTCTGCCGCTTCTTTAAGACGCTGCATGGCCAGAGGATCACCGTGGATATCAATACCACTGTCGGATTTAAACTCCGCTGACAAATACTCTATCAGGCGCATATCGAAGTCTTCACCACCCAAAAAGGTGTCTCCATTGGTAGCCAGCACTTCAAACTGCTTCTCACCGTCAACATCGGCGATTTCAATAATTGAGATATCAAAGGTACCACCACCCAGATCGTAAACAGCAACTACGCTGTCACCATCTGTTTTGTCGATACCGTAGGCCAATGCCGCCGCTGTGGGCTCATTGATAATTCGCTTAACATCCAGACCCGCAATGCGACCGGCATCTTTGGTCGCCTGACGCTGAGAATCGTTAAAATAGGCTGGTACTGTAATTACGGCCTCTGAAACCGACTCGCCCAAATAGTCCTCAGCAGTCTTTTTCATTTTCTTAAGCACTTCAGCAGAAATCTGCGGCGCAGCTTTACTATCACCTTTAATTTCTACCCAGGCATCACCATTGTCTGCCTTGACGATTTTGTAGGGCACCATTTTGATATCTTTCTGCACGACATCATCTTCAAAGCGTCGGCCGATCAAGCGCTTAACCGCGTAAACTGTATTATGCGGGTTAGTCACTGCCTGGCGTTTGGCTGATTGACCAACTAAGGTTTCACCATCCTCAGTGAAGGCAACAACAGATGGTGTGGTTCTGGCACCCTCTGCGTTTTCTATAACTTTGGGTTTATCGCCTTCGAGCACGGCCACACAGGAGTTGGTCGTTCCCAAATCTATTCCGATAATCTTGCCCATTTTTTAACTCTCCGTAACTTGTCTGTAGATATTAATTTGCTTGTTTGCTATGTGGGTGCAATCTCAAAAAAATCAAGGCCCACATCCTGTAATTGCCTTTTTTTTACGCCTGAGAGACCACTACCATCGCCGGTCTCACTAAACGACCATTGAGGGTATAACCCTTCTGAAACACATCCATCACAGTATTGGGTTCCAAATCAGGGTTTGGCACCATACTCACCGCCTGATGTAGTTCTGCATCAAATGGTTGACCAGCTGGGTCTATAGTTTCAATCTTGTGGCGCGATAATACTTCCATAAACGATTTCAACGTTAACTCAAGCCCTTCAGACACACCTTTCTGTGCCTCGTCGGCGCTGTCAATCGTCGCCAGAGCACGCTCGAGATTGTCTACCACAGGTAATAGATCCGAGGTAAATTTATCCAGCGCGTATTTGTGAGCATTTTCAACATCTCGCTCGGCGCGTCGTCGTACATTCTGCATTTCCGCCTGTACGCGCAAGACTTGGTCTTTGGCACTGGCAACCTGCTCAAGTAACTGTTCAGACACAGGCTGTTGTTCTTCACTTGACTCTATTTCATCAAGCAACTCGGCTTCAATCTCTGCGTTAACTTGATCCTTATCGGAGACCGCATCAGCCTCAGCGCCTTCCTGTTGATCAGGGGTTATTTTTTCATCATTGTTGGTTTCGTCTGACACGCCAACTCCTTACTGTTTAGCCATTAGATTGACCCATCGGGTCGTATAAATTTCATTGCAGAGA
>JBNAAJ010000026.1:0-30092 GCA_049631145.1 Porticoccaceae bacterium | reverse complement strand
AGTTGAAAAGTTTGATCCAGAATTGGGTTACCGTTTTTCAACTTACGCGACATGGTGGATCAGGCAGACCATTGAGCGAGCATTAATGAATCAAACGCGCACTATTCGGTTGCCCGTTCATGTAGTGAAAGAACTCAATGTATATTTACGTGCATCACGTAAATTGGCACAGTATCTTGATCATGCCCCCACGGCTGAGGAAATTGCCGAAGAGGTTCTTAATGAATGGCTTGAGCAATTACCGGAAAAACAACGTGAAGTATTAGTGAGACGTTTTGGATTGCTTAATCACGAAGAGGAAACGCTCGAACAGGTAGGTTCTGAAATTGGTCTTACCCGAGAGCGTGTTAGGCAAATACAGGTGGATGCCCTGCGACGATTAGGCGATGTCTCACGCCGGCATGGGCTCAACAGTAATGTGATATTTGCAGATATTTAGGCAGTGGCTACAAAAATGATTGACCAATACTAATAAACCCCAGCTCAGGCTGGGGTTTATTAGTGGTTTGACTACCGAGGCCAGAATCACTCGGCCAGATAGCGCTCTCTTGATGCCATTACTTCAGCACGAGCAGCGTCTGCATCGGCCCATCCATCTACCTTTACCCACTTGCCTGGTTCAAGGGCCTTGTAGTTTTCAAAGTAATGAGCGATCTGCGCTATTAATAAGTCTGGAAGGTCTGAGGCTTGTTGCACATGGTCATAGAGCTTGGTCAGCTTGCTATGAGGTACGGCCAATAATTTAGCATCAATGCCAGATTCATCAGTCATATTGAGAACGCCGATAACACGGCTACGAATCACTGCGCCGGGAACCACTGGATAGGGTGTTACGACGAGAACATCCAATGGATCGCCATCCTCCGACAACGTTTGTGGCACATAGCCATAATTGGCGGGATAGAACATAGGCGTCGCGACAAAACGGTCAACAAACAGCGCGTCGCTGTCTTTGTCTACTTCGTATTTTATGGGGTCGTGATTGGCTGGGATTTCAATAATTACATTAATATCGTTGGGAAGGTCTTTACCCGCTGGTATGTCGTTGTAGCTCATGTCGATAATTCCGTTAGATTGCGTGACTGAATAAAGCCGCGGATTATAGCCAGTTGATCAAAACTTGACCAGTCTGAATGTGCACAATTCACCAGCGACTGTTGTTCTCTCTGTGGCCAATAACCAGATTTCAGGTTAAACGATCACAGCACATCCAGTTGCCGCCTCTGAAATATCTACCTTTGATCAAATCTGGATTGCTGGATAAGCTTGTGACAATGGTTTGATGTTACTTTACCAATAGTTTTCAAACCACAATTTTGGTAACAGTCTACTGTGAAAGAGAGTAAACTAGGCGGTTCCTTGACGCGTATAGGATTGTCAAGTTATCACCGCCAAGTTATTAAAAAAGGGTTATCCTCTTGAATAAAAATGTCCGTCTTGCCTTGTGGTTCCTGGTTATCATCGTGTTGTGGTTTAGCAGTGGTCTATTGCGAGAGACCATATCAGTAGATTCTAGCGTCGAAACAGTGAAGCCACTGACCAAAGTGCAGGTCATTAATTCTGAGCAACAGTTATTCAATCCAACAATCTCACTGCGTGCAAAGACTGAGGCCAATAGAGCAGTGAATGTGTTAGCTCAGGTATCAGGCAAAGTATCGAAGATCTTAGTCGAAGAAGGTCGACCGGTTAAAACGGGTGAGGGGATCTGTCAGATTGATGCCGAGGACCGTCACCTCAAATTAGCTCAGGCGGAAGCATCTCTCGATAATGCGGAAATAGCGTATCGTGGTGCAGTGAAACTCAAAGCTGGAGGATTCCAGTCTGAGCTAGCAATCTCACAAGCGAAAGCCGCGCTAGCAAGCGCCAGAACCCAATTAAAGCGCGCGCAATTAGAGGTCAAATATTTACAGGTTAGGGCGCCTTTCGATGGCATAGTCGAGGCGCGACCGCTAGAGGTAGGTGACTTGGTTACGCCGGGGACTCTCTGTGCCACTGTTATAGAATTAAACCCATTAAAAATCGCAGCAATAGCGACGGAAGCAGAGGTTGGGAATATTGAAGTGGGTGATGCTGGAGCAGCTGTCTTTGCTGGCAAGGATGTCCAAGCCGCGAGTATTACTTACCTTGCACGACAGGCTGATCCGATGACGCAAGGTTATCGGTTAGAGGCTGAAATGGCCAACAATGACCAATTGCTGCGGGCAGGGCTCTCAGTGCAGTTAAATATTCAAACCAAAGCAATCAATGGACACTTGGTGCCTTCTAGTACGATCTTGTTAAATGATTTGGGCCAAACTGTTATCCGAGTGCTTGATCAGGGGCGAGTGGTAAAGTCTTATAAGGTAACCGTGGTTGGCGAATCTGAGCAGGGTATTTGGGTGGTAGGCCTGCCCGCAAAAATTGTGCTTATTACGGTGGGGCAGAATTATATTATCGAGGGTGAGCAGGTTGAACCGAGCTATGCCGTTAAAAACTCAGTTCGATAATCTGGAAAATACCGCTTATGAACTTTCTTAGACTTGTCATCGAACACTCCAGAGCAACCTTATCAATTATGTTGCTTATTATTGTGGCTGGTGCGGGCTCGCGGATATCTATGCCAATAGATCTGAATCCGAATGTAACGCTTCCAGTGGTTATGATTATGGTGCGACATGACGGAATTTCTCCTGAAGATGGTACCAGGTTACTAGTACGCCCGATCGAAAAGGAACTTAAAACCCTTGACGGTTTGAAGGAGGTAACGGCGACTGCAAGAGAGAGTGCAGTGGTGATAACGGCCGAGTTTGAGGTGGCCGATAATATTAAACAAATCGTTGCCGAAGTTCGTGAGGCGGTCAATCGCGCAAAAGCGGAGTTTCCTCAAGATACTAAAGAACCTGTAGTTAATGAACTGAGCCCAACCCCGGAGCCGACTATCGTTATTACCTTCTCCGGTAATAATGTTACTGAACGGGAGTTATTTAACGCCGCGAAATTTTATCAGCGCAAGTTAGAGATACTTCCAGATGTGCTTACCGCCGATGTGTCTGGGTTTAGAGAAGAGGTTGTTGATATCGTTGTTGATCCCGCGCGATTAGAGCAATACGGCTTGCGTGTTGACGAGCTAGTGCGAGCAGTGGCTGTGAATAATCTGCTGATTCCTGCCGGAGATATGGATGCCGCTCAGGGGCGTTTCGCGATTAAGGTGCCAGCGCTGATTGAAACGACGGAGGATATTCGAGCGCTACCGGTGCGCAATAATGCACAGGGCGCAGTCACATTAGGTGATGTGGCCTCAGTGAGGCGAACGTTTAAAGATATTTCTGGTTTTAGCTTTATTAACGGTGAGAAGAGTCTTGCTATTGAAGTGCGTAAGCGGCTCAGCGCTAATCTGATTAATACGGTTGAAGCGTCACGCGCTACGGTTGAAGAATTTAGAGATCAGTTTTCCAGTGATATCGAGATCGACTATGTATTTGATTCCTCGGTAATGACCGGGCAAATGGTCGATGAGCTTCAGGGCAATATTGTTACTGCCATGTGCTTGGTTTTGATCTTAGTAGTGGCCACTCTGGGTATTAAGTCTGGTCTGCTTGTTGGGTTTGGTATTCCTTTCTGTCTTTTGGGTGCGCTGATTATCATTACTGTGTTGGGGCAAAGTTTTAACTTTATGGTTATGTTTGGCCTGTTGCTGTCGCTGGGAATGTTGATAGATGGCGCGATTGTTGTTGTCGAGTTTGCCAATACGCAAGCGGCAGCAGGCTTGCCCACCCGAGAAGCTTATATTGCCGCTGTGCGACGTATGGCTATACCCGTTATCGCCTCCACCGGAACCACGTTGGCAGCATTCTTACCCATGTTGTTTTGGCCAGGTGTCTCTGGAGACTTTATGTCTTACCTGCCAATAACAGTGTTCGCCGTATTGGGGTGGTCTCTGCTTTACGCGCTTATTTTCGCGCCTACATTGGGTATTGTGCTTGCGCGTCGCCGCGGTAAACAAAAAAAACTGCCTGAGGATCATCAATCCGAGGAATCAGCGAAAACCTTGCTTCAACCCTTACTGGATTTTTATTTAAAACTACTCCGCCCAGTGATTAAAGCGCCCGTGGCTTCTGCCATGATCACTGTCGGTCTTATCTTCAGTATCTTTTTCTTTTATGGAAAATTGGGCGCAGGGCAGGAATTTTTTACCGAGATTGAAAATCAGTATGGTATGGCTGAGGTGCGCGCGCAGGGTAACCTGTCTATCCAAGAGCAGCTCGATATCACTCTAAAGGTGCAGGATATCATCGCCTCAGTGGAGGGTGTAAACAAGCTGTATGGTTACTCTGCTGGCAGCGGTATGATGGTGTTTGGTTCAGATGTAAGCCGCGACAAAATCAGTACTTTTTTGGTCGAGCTCTATCCTAGGGATCAGCGTGAGCGAGGCAGTATCGAAATATTTAGCGAAATCCGCGAAAAGACCAATTCACTGCCTGGCATCTATGTCAGCGCTGGCGAAATGGAATTCGGCCCACCAGTCGGTAAGGATATCCAAATACAGATTTCGTCTTCAGATCGTCAGACTATGTACAGAGAGACCGCGCGCATAAAACAGTGGATTGCAGACAATATTGCCGGCGTGAGAGATCTGCAGGATACGCTGCCATTAGTGGGAATCCAATGGGAGATTGAAGTAGATCGCGCTCGGGCAGCTATGTTGGGTGTGAATGTGGCTGAAGTGGGTAACATGGTGCAGATGGTCACCAACGGTGTAATGATTGGTGAATTCCGTCCAGATAATGCAGATGACGAAGTTGAGCTTAGACTGCGTTTCCCCGAACAGGACAGGCAGTTATCGAGTATCGATTCATTGCGGGTCAATACCCCCAATGGCCCTGTTCCCATCAGCAGTTTCAGTAAACGTGTTGCCAAGCCTAGAGTGGATGCGATTCAGCGCTATGATATGGCCGAAACAGTATTTATTTTGGCCAACTCTGAGGATGGTTATTTGCCAGATGATCAAACCACGTTAATTGCTAACTGGCTGGCGCAGACGCCTGTCGATCCTGCGGTTAATGTCGTTTTCCGTGGTGCTAATGAAGAGCAGGCGATGGCTGCAGAATTTTTGACCACTGCTTTTTCTCTTGCCATGTCAGTGATGTTGATTATGCTGGTAATGCAATTCAATAGTTTCTATCAGGCGGGTCTCATACTGTTTTCCGTGGTGTTGTCTACAGCCGGCGTGTTGTTGGGTTTGATTATTTCTCAGGCGGTATTCAGTACTATATTGACCGGTGTAGGTATCGTTGCTCTGGCGGGTATTGTGGTAAACAATAATATTGTATTGATAGACACCTATAACCATTTACGTCGCAGTAATAATGCTCTCTCTGCGGCAGAGGCAGTGTACAAGGCCGCTAAGTCAAGGTTTAGACCAGTGATGCTGACCAGTATTACCACCATTGTTGGTCTGTTACCATTGGCTAATGGATTGAGTATTGATCTGGTTAACCGCAGTTATACCATTGGCGGTACGGTGGCGTCTTGGTGGCAACCCCTTGCTAGCGCCATTGTTAATGGCTTAGTTGTGTCAACCTTGTTAACACTGCTACTTACCCCAGCCATGTTGCTGTTACCAGGAATATTGGCCAAGCATTTGGGCTTTAAAGTGATTGAAAGCCAGTTTGAACATGATGGAGCTGATTGATTGAGCTGTCAGGAGTTCTGTGGATATTGGTGTAGGTGGTACAGAAGTAGGCGAATCGACAAGAAAAATAATCCATTGTGACTGTGATTGTTTCTATGCTGCAGTGGAGATGCGGGATGACCCCTCGCTAGTCAATCTGCCTATCGCTATTGGCGGCAAGTCAGACCGTCGAGGGGTTGTAGCAACCTGTAATTACAAGGCAAGACATTTTGGTGTGCACTCAGCAATGCCTACTGGGCAAGCGCTAAAGCTTTGCCCTGATTTGGTTGTTATCCCGGGAACCATGGCCAAGTACCGCGAGGCCGCTCTGCAAATTCGACAAATATTTTATCGCTACACTGACAAGGTAGAACCCTTATCACTCGACGAAGCTTATCTGGATGTTACTGATTGCAGTGAATGTCAGGGTAGTGCGACGTTGATCGCACAGCAGATCCGTGCGCAGATAGCGACGGAGGTGGGTGTTACCGCTTCCGCTGGCGTAGCGCCAAATAAATTTCTCGCCAAAGTCGCCAGTGATCTCAACAAGCCGGATGGTCAGTTTGTGATTACCCCAGAAGAGGTCGATGATTTTGTGCAAAAGCTAGAGGTCAAGCGTATCTTTGGTGTGGGTAAGGTCACCAATGAAAAATTACGTCGTATGGGCATTATTACCTGCGGAGACCTTCAACAGCGGGACTTAATCGAGCTGGTGGATAAGTTCGGTGTTTTCGGCAAACGGTTACATGATTTAAGTTATGGCCGCGACGACCGCCAAGTTAATAGCAATAGTCGGCGTAAATCACTCAGTGTTGAGCACACCTATTCGGATGATTTGCCTAATCAAATCGCATGTCTTGCCAAATTACCGGATTTATTGATTGAGTTGCGTAGCCGGTTGCGTCGAGTCGATAGTGATTATTTGGTGACCAAACAATTTATCAAAATGAAATTTAATGACTTTACTACCACTACGGTGGAGCGACAGATGGTATCTGGTCTGCCGGTAGAGAGTTTTGAAGCGCTGTGCCAACAGGCCTGGGTTCGAGGTGATCGACCGGTCCGTTTGATGGGAATAGGCGTACGATTTATAGATACCAGCGAACAGGGCAGGGCAATGCAGTTGGAATTGTTTCCCTGATCGGGCTGTGATGATATTTGAATAGACATTTGACTTTGTTAGACTGGTAGGCTGGATAAAATTTAGGTGGATTACTTTGATCAAATCATCTAAACAATCGATGCGTCGAGAGCTTCGTCGAAAGACCGAAGAGTTTTTGTCTCGGGGTGGTGAAATTAAACGCCACAGAGCTGGTGAAACGGGTGAGCCAGCCGATAAACCAAGATCCAGAGCCGTTTTTGTTTCTGCCGAGCCTCGCCAAACGCGCACCTATGTCAACGATGTGGTGTCAGCATTGGATAGCCGGAAAAAGCAGAAGGTCGCAAAACCCAGTGGCAAAACCATCAAGCGACCGACAAAAAAAATTATCTACGATGATTTTGGTGAACCGCTCCGCGAAGTATGGGTAGAGGACTAGCCGACATCTTCACCACGCGCCTGTTTGTCCGCATGATAGCTCGAGCGTACCAAGGGTCCACAAGCGGCCTGAGTGAATCCTATACTCTCGGCGTAGGCAGTGTATTCGGCAAATTCATCAGGGTGGACAAAACGTTCTACAGGCAAATGGTTAACTGAGGGCTGCAGATATTGGCCAACGGTTAACATATCAACGTCATGCTCACGCAGATCATCAAGCGTCCGCAATAACTCATCTTTGCTCTCACCGAGCCCCACCATAAGTCCAGACTTTGTTGGCACATTAGGATTGAGCGCCTTATATTCCTTTAATAGCTTGAGCGACCATTGATAATTAGCTCCTGGGCGGGCTTCTCGATAAAGGCGCGATATGGTTTCCATATTATGATTAAACACATCAGGTGGTGTGGCTGTCAGAATATCTAATGCTGGTGCCATGCGACCGCGAAAGTCTGGCACTAGCACCTCAACTTTTAGATTGGGCGATAATAAACGTGCCTCACGGATACAGTCGGCAAAGTGCTGTGCGCCGCCATCGCGCAGATCGTCGCGATCAACCGAGGTAATAACCACATATTTCAGAGCCATTTCTTGAATAGCCTTGGCTAAATTGTGCGGTTCCTCTTTATCCAGTGGATTGGGCTTGCCATGGCCGACATCGCAGAATGGGCAGCGTCTGGTACAGATTTCACCCATAATCATAAAGGTAGCAGTACCGTGGCTAAAGCACTCATGCAGGTTGGGACAAGCGGCCTCTTCACAGACGGTAGCCATTTTATGGTTGCGCAAAATATCTTTGATCTCTTGCACCTTGGGCGAGGCAGATAGACGGATACGCATCCACTCAGGTTTGCGTTGAATGCTTTCAGTCGGGATCACCTTAACGGGTATGCGTTCTACCTTGTCGGCACTGCGCAGTTTCTCTCCCTGCTGCAGTCGGCGCGTTCGTTTTGGTGGTGAGACAGACTCAGTCATAGGTGTTCCTATTAGCTAATTTAGAACAGCGGTGCTACCGCCGATTTGAAAGTCATTATAACCGAGTCCAGCGCTGAGATAGCCGATTAACTTGTCGCTTACAACCTGAATATCGAGCGGCTGGTCGACAAGGTCTGAGAGCTGGGTCATCGCTACCCCTAGCCCACAGGGGTTAATCTGTTGCCAAGGAGCCATATCCATGGCGATATTAAAATTAAGGCCATGATAGCTACAGCCTTTGCGGATCCTGAGGCCAAGTGAGGCTATTTTCTCACCGCTAGCGATATATACCCCTGGGGCCTCTTTACGAGGGCTGGCACTGATTTGCCAGTCTTGCAGAGTATCCACCAGAGCCTGCTCGATCAAACTAACTAGGTCACGTACGCCTAGTTTAAGCCGTTTTAAATCGACCAATATATAAGCGGTAATTTGTCCTGGGCCGTGGTAGGTCACATGGCCACCTCGGTCGCTTTTTACCACGGGTATATTGCCGGGGTTAAGAATATATTCCTCGTTGCCCGCCTGACCTTGAGTGAATACTGGTAGATGTTCAAGTAACCAAATCTCATCCGCCGTCGAGCTGGTGCGCTGCTCGTTAAACACTTTCATTGCCTCAAAGCACTGACTATATTCTTGAAGTCCAAGATGGCGCACAACCAATGACCTGTGTAAATCCATATTGGACATAACTACAGCACCATTTTGACCCGACGACTGGTCTTTAAATCGGCAAAAATAGCCTCTAGTTGTGGCTTGCCTGTGGCCGTGATGATCAACGTGATCGATTGCCATTTGCCCTTGCTGCTATCACGTACGGTTATTTTACTCTGATCAAACCCCGGCGCATGACGCTCCATCACTTCCAATACGTGTTGGTGTAACTCGATATGAGCTTCACCCATCACCTTAATTGGATAGTCACAGGGGAATTCAATTTGTGGTGCTTGTTGCTCGGTCACTGTTATTGACTCATGACATTAAGTTAGTGAAAAACAGGATAATCCAGTCGAATAGTCTTAATAGGCTACCCGATTGTGTAACATCCTCAGCTGCCACCAATGGCACATCAATATACATTTTATCGTTGAGGCTCACTTGCAGCCGACCCAATTCTTGACCCTGATAAACAGGTGCATGGATTTCTTCATCGACTAAGATATTAGCGGACAAATTTTTCTTTGACCCACGAGGGAATGTAAGAGTGATATCCTCGCTGATGGTCAAATCAAGGAAGTCCTGTTGACCGTACCAAATTTTAGTATTTTCTTTGATAACATCATCTTTTTTGTAAATGGTTTCGGTATTGAAATTGCGAAAGCCATAGGACAATAACCTCTGCGACTCTCTGGCTCTTGAGGCATCATTGCTGGCACCCAATACTACTGATATAAGCCGCATACCTCGACGCTTAGCCGAGGCTACCAGACAGTAACCGGCGGCACTGGTGTAGCCGGTTTTTAGTCCATCGACACTGGTGTCACGCCACAACAGGCGATTGCGATTAGGCTGATTAATATTGTTGTGCTCAAAATACTTTTTTGAGTAGATGCTGTAATACTTCGGATGGTCGCGAATAATCGATCGTGCAATGACCGATAGATCTCGTGCAGTAGTCAGCATACCCTCGGCAGGCAGACCTGTGGCATTCATATAGGTAGTATTGGTCATGCCTAGTAATTGCGCTTGACGATTCATACCATCGGCAAAAGCGCTTTCACTGCCGCTGATATGTTCTGCTAGCGCAATAGCAGCATCGTTACCCGATTGAATAATCACGCCATGCATTAGATCTAGTACTGAGACATTGGTGCGAGGGCTTAAAAACATGGTTGAACCATCGGTTTTAGCACCGCCTAGCCGCCAAGCATTGTCGCTGATAAGTACTTTCGACTGCTCATCAATTCTTCCTGCCTCAATTTCATTGGAGGTAATGTAGGTTGTCATCATCTTGGCTAGACTAGCTGGAGGTAATTTTATGTCGGCATGCTGTTCAGCCACTACGTAGCCGGTATCGGCATCCACTAATATCCACGCCTTTGCAGCTAGTTGCGGCGCTGCAGGGAAAAGTTTTTGCGCCTGAGTCAAGGAGGCAAGCGTCAGACACCACAGTAAAATGGTTGTGGCTAGAGTCCATTTTTTGTACATATTTTTGTCCGAAGAATCAAAGTTTAGTTGCGACTAGTTTACCACTACCGCACAGCTTATGCTTGTCCTGCCTTTGCTGTTGAGTAGTTTGTGACTGATCTATGGGCTGACAATAAATGCCGATATATTGGCGGATTGTTGCAGTATGCGTTTTATCATTAGTAATTCCATTTGATCGGCAATAGGCCCAATCCATACTTTAAATAGATTATCTTTTTGCTGAACCAGAATAGGCTTAGTGGTGTGTGTTCTTACTTGTTTTTGTAGTACCCGCGCGGCGTCGGCATTATCAAAGGCTCCAACTTGCAAGTAGCTACCCTGGCTTAATAGTGGGAGTGGATTTGCATCATCAGTTGTAGCAGATATTTGCGGTTGCCCCTCTGAAGGTTTTTGTTTGCTTTTTCCAGATGGATCGATCGCTTCAATTAATACCTTGGCGGTGCCTTGATCAGCAAAGCCCAGTTTCAATGCGGCGACATAGGATAAATCAATAAGACGCGGACCATGAAAAGGACCACGATCGTTGACACGTACGATAATAACGCGATTATTCTCTAAATTAGTCACACGGACATAGGTCGGAATTGGCAGTGATTTATGCGCTGCGGTCATGGCGTACATATTATAAATTTCGCCATTTGATGTTCTGCGACCATGAAATTTGCGTCCATACCAAGAGGCAATACCAGTCTCGCGATAGTTCTCGCTGCTCGGTAGCACGAAGTAGGTTTTACCAAACACTTGATAAGGGCTTTTATTGCCAGCCTTGGTGATTGGCTCCACTTTGGGTACTGGATCTGGGATCGCAGTGGTATCGACCCTCTCGCCGGCACTGTCTTTCTGTTCAACTAAACTAGGTGTATAGCCACAGCTTGCCAGCAGTATACTGATCAATAATGTGAGGCTCAGTTTTTGTAGACTGATGCTAACAGGTTTTTGTTGCGGCACAGCGGCGACTTCGAATGATTTCACTGAGCTGATAGACAGCCATTGCGTATTTCGTGCGTGGATTATAGCGGCCTATTACGTAAAAGTTATGTAGCCCCAGCCAGTATTCTTGAGCATATTTGGCCTTAAAGCGCATGGGAAATGCTTTGGTTTCGGGGTCGAATGTTTCTACAGGATTGTAACCCATAGCTGTAAGTTGGCTAATTGTTGTAGTGGGGCGCTTCATTTTGTTCAGTGCACTCTCATCGACAGTACCACTGATATGTGCCCTAGTCGCTACCGGTTGACCGGTTTTCCAACCATGGCGAGTAAAGTAGTTGGCGACACTGCCAATAGCGTCTGTTGGGTTGGTCCAGATATCAGCGAAGCCATCGGCATCAAAATCCACAGCATAGTTCCGGTAGCTATTGGGCATAAACTGCCCCCAGCCCATAGCGCCAGCATAGGAGCCCTTAAGGCTGATTGGATTTTGCTTCTGTTCACGGGCCAGAAGAAATAAATGTTCCAACTGGACAGTAAAGAATTTTTTCCGTGACTCGCGTTTTTCGGTATAGGTGTAGTAATCAAATGCCAGCGTAGTTAGCGCATCGATTACCTTATAGCTTCCTGTATTGCGCCCATAATTTGTTTCAACACCAATAATGCTGACAATTATTGCTGGGTCGACACCAAATTCTGCCTCTGCTCGTTCAAGCGTCTGTTGATTTTCTGCCCAGAATTGCAGGCCGCGCTCAATGCGCAAATCGGAGATAAAATGCGTGCGATACTGATACCAAGGTTTGACTTTTTCCGCTGGTCGACTCATCGCCTTAACAATGGATTTCTGATGTTCAGCAGAGGATAGCCAAGCTAAAATTTGCTGGCGATCAAAACCATGCTTGTCGACCATGGAGGCAACAAAGGCGGCAGCTTCTGGATGCTCGGAATAATCAGCTTGGGGCAATGCAGACAACAGGCTCAGACAGAGTACGACAACATACTTAATGGTTTTTTTCAAAGATCAATCCTAATCCGCTTGGGCTCGGTGCTTATGGCCATAAGGATACCAAATCCGAGGAACAGAGTCACAATCGCTGTGCCCCCATAACTAATTAAGGGCAATGGCACACCAACCACAGGCAGGATGCCCGATACCATACTCATATTAACAAAAACATAGATAAAGAAAGTAAGGCTTAAGCTACCCGCTATAAGGCGGCCAAACTGCGACTGAGAATTGAGTGCGATTACCATGCAGCGCCCGATCAATAACAGATAGGCAATACAGAGGGTTAATACGCCAATAAGGCCAAATTCCTCGGCGAGCACAGCAATAATAAAATCAGTATGACTCTCGGGCAAAAAATTGAGCTGAGATTGAGTACCCATAGTCCAGCCTTTACCATTTAACCCTCCAGAGCCAATGGCCGTAGTTGACTGGATAATATTCCAGCCAGCGCCAAGCTTGTCATCCTCTGGTGATAGCAATGTGAGAACTCGCTGTTTCTGATAGTCTCGCATAACAAAGAACCACAGGCTTGGTATAGCTGCTAAGGCCAGTAAAAAGGCTCCGAGCAAGTAACGCTTGCGCAGGCCAGCTAAAAATAAAACAAAAAAACCGGCAGCGAAAATAAGGATAGAAGTACCTAAATCAGGTTGTTCAACGATTAACAAGACGGGTAGAGAAATCAGCAGCAAAGTGACGATGATATGACTAAAAGAGGGCGGAATAGGGCGTTTGCCCAGATAGGCAGATATCATCAGTGGAACGGCGACTTTCATTAATTCTGACGGTTGTAATCTAGTGAAGCCAAGATCCAGCCAACGTTGCGCGCCTTTTGCCCCGACACCGAAGAAAAGTACCATGATAAGAGACAGCAGCCCAACAGCATAGAATAAAACTGCATAGCGCTCCCAAAAACGCACAGGTAGCTGAGCAACAAAGAACATCGCTACAAAGCCGGTAAGCATAAACAAGCCCTGGCGTTTGACATAGAAAGCGCTCTGACCACTGGCACTATAGAGCACTATCAATCCCCCTAGACAGAGTGCAATCAGGGTCAGTAGTAGGGGGATATCAATGTGCATGGACCGACCGCGACGGCGATCTCCCCCCGGACTTTGCATGCGTCGAACAAAATCATTGGTATACATCTAATTGCCACCACTCACTTGAAATCGTGCTTCGGTATTGGATTTCATATATTCGTCGATGACCTGTCGCGCGATTGGTGCTGCAGTCGAACTGCCGTGCTCGCCATTTTCTACAATAAGGCCCACGGCAATCTGTGGGTCGTCTGTTGGTGCAAAGGCGATAAACAGCGCGTGGTCCCATTGGCTTTTATCAATTTTAGAACTGTCGTATTCCTCTTCAGCGTCAATACTGATCACTTGCGCCGTACCAGTTTTGCCTGCGATTTCGTAACCTAATCCATTGCTGATCCCCCGTGCAGTCCCGCGGGGTGAATGGACTACATCGCGCATGGCT
The DNA here is from genome assembly GCA_049631145.1 of Porticoccaceae bacterium. Lineage (GTDB taxonomy): Bacteria > Pseudomonadota > Gammaproteobacteria > Pseudomonadales > Porticoccaceae > HTCC2207. The sequence continues at coordinate 16,370 of JBNAAJ010000026.1, read as the reverse complement.
CGGTGGATATAGTCCCAATATTCGTCTTTGATCTCCATCGGTTGTTCCAGCTCAATCGGTGATGTGGGTACATCATTAATCGCTTTCACTAATTGCGGCTGTAGCATTTTGCCTCGGGATGCAATGCGTGCTGACATTACCGCCAGCTGAAGGGGTGTAGTGAGCATGAAGCCTTGACCAATACTGACATTAATAGTGTCACCGTTAAACCAAGCTTCTTGACGCGCGCCCTGCTTCCATTCCCTTGAAGGCATAATACCTGGACGCTCACTGGGCATATCGATACCAGTCTTTAAACCCAAGCTGAAGACTTTACTGTAACTGGATAACAGGTCGATACCAGTTTTTACACTCATTTTATAGAAGAAAACATCACAAGATTCGATAATCGCTTTCGCTAAATCAACGCCTGAGCCATGGCCGCCTCGTTTTGAGTTATGGTCTCTCCAAGGTCGGGCAATCCCTTCCATAAAGAAATAACCAGGATCTTCGATACTGTAGTCGAGATCAATGGTCTCAGTGTGCAAACCGATAAGGCCGAACAAAGGCTTAATCGTTGATCCAGGTGGGTACTGACCACGAATGGCTCGGTCAAACAATGGTCTATCAGGTGAGTTGAGTAGTTGATTGTAATTTTGTTGGCTAATGCCAGCGACGAATAAATTTGGATCATAGCTGGGTGCGCTTACCATACTTAATATGCCACCGGTTTTAATATCAATGGCAACCAACGCGCCACGCTCATCCCCAAAAGCTTGATGAGCTACTTTTTGTATTTTGCTATCCAAATGCATGGTTAGCTTGGTGCCGGGTTTTGGGCTAACATTTTCCAGAATGCGCATGACCCGGCCTCGAGCATTAGTCTCAACATGCTCAGTGCCGACAGTGCCCAATAATTGATCTTCGTAAAATTTCTCTAGACCGATTTTACCTATGCTATCGGTACCACTATAGGCGACGGAATCTATCTGTTGACTCTCTCGTTCGTTAATGCGGCCAACATAACCGATAACATGGGCAAACAATTCTCTGTGAGGGTAAAACCGAGTTAAACGAGCGGATACTTCAGCACCATCAAGCCGGTAGCCATTGACCGCGAGAATACCTCGTTCCTGCTCAGAGAGATTAAACTTTAATGGCGTACGCTCATAGGGTTTGCGTCGTTTAAGGCGTTTTTCAAAGCGCTTGATATCTTCATCAGAAAGTTCAATCAGTGCTCCAATCTCGGCAAGCAATTTATCTAGGCCTTGCGAGCGTTCGCGAATAATACTCAGATTGTAGGAGGGCCGATTGTCCGCTAGCAATTCGCCATTGCGGTCATAAATAAGCCCCCTTGAGGGCGCTGCAGGCCTAACATGAACGCGATTATTGTCCGAGTGAGTAGCAAAGTCTTGATGCCGCTTAACTTGCAGGTCAAAGTAGCGAAAGAGAACCACCGTGGTTAACACGATCGCGACAAAACAGGTAATAAACAGCCTGCTAGCAAAAATTCTACGCTCTAGGGCAGGATCTGAAAAAGCGGCATCATGTATCATGTCGGTAATCCAATCATCTAACTGCGATGATACGGGTGATTAGCATTAATCGTCCATGCCCTATACAGCTGCTCCATAAGCACAATGCGCACCAATGGGTGCGGCAAAGTAAGATCGGATAATGACCAGCGCAAGTTCGCTCGCGCCAAACATTGGTTACAAAGGCCATCGGGCCCTCCGACCATCAGACATATATTTTGACCATTCATTTGCCAATTATCTAGTTGTTTGGCCAGTTTTTCTGTGCTCATCGATTGTCCCTGTACATCGAGAGCTACAACAAAATCACTATTGTTTACCGCCTTTAGTAAGCCCTGACCCTCCGCTTCAATCGCCCTTGTCTTAGGCTGATTTTTGCCTCTTGGCCCAAGTGGTATTTCGATTGACTCAATGCGCAATTCCGCTGGCATTCTTTTATTGTATTCCGACCAGCCCATTGTTACCCAATCAGGCATTCGCGTACCAACGGCGAGTAGCTTAAGTTTCATTATTGAACGCTATTGATCATTCTCAGAGGCGCCCAACGTAATATCCTCTTCATCAGTATTATCGAGGAAATCGTCTGGCCGCATGGTCCACAAACGTTCGATATCATAGAATTCGCGGGTGGTCGGAAGCATAATGTGCACAATAATATCGCCAAAATCTACCAGTACCCATTCAGCGGTATCGTCACCTTCCACGCCAATAAGCTTATAACCTGCCTCTTTGGCATCCACGACCACGCTATTGGCCAGCGATTTCACCTGACGATTTGAACTACCGCTAGCAACAATCATATGATCCATCATGCCAGTGAGTTCACGAACGTCGATAGAGACGATATCGGTGGCCTTAATCTCTTCAAGGGCGTTGATTACAATATCTTTCAGGTCTTGCGTCATAACAGTTAATTACTCATATAGGTGATGCTGTTGAATATATTTGACCACTGTATCAGGGGTCAAAAAATTGATGCTATCGCGTCGAGCGATTTTGTTGCGAATAGTGGTTGATGAAATGTCCAGCATGGTTAAATCACAAAAATAGACATTGCCAGCAGGTTTCTGTTGTAGCGACTCGAGATCATCACTGCGATATTGAACAAGCCAGTCTGCCACCGGCCCCACTTTAGGTTCCACGGCACTGGGTCGTGATGACACCACGATATGGCAGTATTGCAATAAATCTTGCCAGCGTTGCCAGCTGTTGATCTTGTTTAGCGCATCCATCCCAATACAAAAAAATAAAGGTTGCTGCGGCGCTATTTGCTCGCGTACAGACTGCACAGTATCGATGCTGTAGCTGGGCGCATCTCTGCGTAATTCGCTGTCGTCCGCTATCAGACGCGGTTGATTAGCCGTTGCAGCCTGCAACATGGCAAGCCGCTGTTCTGCAGTTACCTGAGGGTTGCTGCGGTGAGGCGGAAAGGCGCAGGGTAGCATTCTTATGACGTCAACCCGAAGCAGCTCAGCCAGTTCTGTGGCAATCCTTAAATGGCCATTATGGATTGGGTTGAAGGTGCCACCAAATAGTGCAACAGCCATATTATTGTCTGATTTGCCCATCGCCAAACACGACCCATTTTTGACTGGTCAGTCCCTCAAGCCCAACGGGCCCTCGAGCGTGGATTTTGTCGGTAGAGATACCAATTTCAGCACCGAGGCCATATTCAAAGCCATCGGCAAAACGGGTAGAGGCATTGATCATTACCGAACTTGAATCAACCTGCGCTATAAAGCGGCGACCACGGTTAAAATCCTCAGTCACAATGGATTCGGTGTGCTGTGAGCTATAACGATTAATGTGATCAATGGCATCGTCTATCCCAGAGACGATTTTAATTGATAACACCGGCGCCAGATACTCTTCGCTCCAATCCTGTTCTGAGGCTTCAATTATAGAATCAACAATTGCTCGAGATTTATCGCAACCGCGCAACTCAACACTCTTTGTCGTATAGATCTCAGCCAGTTGAGGAAGTATTTCAGCCGCCACCGATTCGGCAATTAACAGCGATTCCATGGCGTTACAGACGCCATAGCGATGTGTCTTGGCATTATCAGCGATGGCAATGGCCTTTTTAGCATCGGCATAGTCGTCAATATAGACATGGCAATTGCCGTCGAGGTGTTTAATTACGGGGACGCGCGCTTCCGCACTAATCCGCTCAATCAAACTCTTACCGCCGCGGGGCACAATAACATCGACATAAGTCGACATAGTGATTAATTCGCCTACCGCGGCGCGATCAGTAGTATTGACTACCTGTACTGCAGTATCGGGTAGCCCAACAGAGTTTAAGCCGCTACTAATGCAAGTCGCAATCGCTTGGTTGGACTGAATAGCTTCACTGCCACCACGCAAAATGGTTGCGTTGCCTGATTTCAGGCATAGGCTGGCTGCATCAATAGTGACGTTGGGTCGGGATTCATAAATAATCCCGATCACTCCTAAAGGCACGCGCATTTGGCCCAACTGGATACCGCTGGGGCGATAGCCCATATCGGTTATTTCACCGATCGGATCTTTTAGTGCAGCAACCTGTCGCAGCCCTTCAATCATCGCGCTAATGCGTTCATCATTGAGTTCGAGGCGATCGAGCAGTGCCGCGTCGAGGCCATTATTACGGCCATTCTCCATATCAATGGCATTGGCGGCTAGTAACTCCGGTCTACTACTGTCCAGACTATCGGCAATGGCCAAAAGTGCCTTGTTTTTGATTACAGAACCACTGCGCGCCAACACTCGAGAAGATTCGCGAGCAGCACGACCAACAGACTGCATATAAGCTTTAATATCCATAGTTATGATTCGGCTACAATCGACATAAATTAAAGCCGCCATTATAAGGGTAGCGTTGGCATATTGCCTATTTTTGCCGCAGTTCAGGTAAAAGTTAGGACAAAAATTCGGACAAATTTTGTTAAATCTGCGTATACCTGAGATAGACATCGTTAAAGGACCCAATGTGCAACCTATTATTCCACTGCTTACCTCGCGTCAAAGCTGGTTAATACTCACGGGAGCAGGAGTCAGTGCTGAGTCTGGGGTGCCGACCTACAGAGATAAAAAAGGCGCTTGGCAGCGCTTACCACCGGTTACTCATCAGGCATTTATGGCTGATCATCATGCGCGGCAGCGATTTTGGGCGCGTAATATGGTTGGTTGGCGGCATATGGTGGAGGCTCAGCCCAATCGAGCTCATAGAGCACTAGTGGCGTTGGAAAAGCGTGGCTCTGTGCAATACTTGGTAACACAGAATGTCGATGGTTTGCATCAGCGTGCCGGTAGCCAGCGGGTGATAGATCTTCATGGCCGTGTCGATACAGTCTCCTGTATGAGTTGTGGATTAAAATTTCCCAGATCGCCATTGCAGGTCTGGCTGGAGCAACATAATCCTCAATATAGCAAACTGACTGGCACTATAGCCCCAGATGGTGATGCGGATATTGACTATCTTGATTTTACCCAGTTGCAGGTCCCTGATTGTCAGCACTGCGGTGGTATTTTGAAGCCGGATGCCGTGTTTTACGGTGATTCTGTGAGCAAAGACAAGGTCACATTTGCCGAGCAACAGCTGGGCCAATCCGCAGGATTATTAGTCTTGGGTTCCTCCCTAGCGGTCTATTCCGGCTATCGCTTTTGTTTGTGGGCGCAACAACAAGACAAACCGATCGTTATTCTTAATGATGGAGCAACCAGAGCTGACCATCTCGCAATAGCAAAAGCCGAGGGTGCCTGCGCGGTGGTGTTAGAGCAATGGCTAAGTCATATGACTAACGTTTAAGCTGTTGGTCGACAATCTTAGCCAGTGCTTTGATATGAGCTGGGTCGTCGTTAAGGCAGGGGATATAGTGAAACTGGTCGCCGCCGGCCTCGATGAAACTGTCTCGACCTTCCATATTAATCTCTTCGATAGTTTCCAGACAGTCTGAAGCAAAACCAGGGCAGATCACTGCGATGTGTTTGATGCCCTCTTTAGGCAGTGCCTCAAGAGTTTTGTCGGTATATGGCTGCAACCAAGGTTCGCGCCCAAAACGCGATTGAAAGGTGGTCATAATCTGGTCTTCTTGCCAACCTAAGCGCTCTCTTACCAGTCTTGTGGTCTGATGGCAGAAGCAATGATAAGGGTCACCCTTTTTAAGGTAGCGCTCAGGGGTGCCATGATAAGAAAAAAGTAACTTATCTGGTTGGCCATGGGCCTTGATATGTTTATTGATGCTTTTGCAAAGGGCATCAATATAACCGTCAGACTGATGGTAGCCACCCACAAAATGTAGTTCTGGCACCCAGCGCATTCGGGTCATTGTTTTGGCCAGAGCATCGAAAGTGGATCCTGTGGTAGCGCCGGAATACTGGGGGTAGAGTGGTAGCACGGTGATATTGCGTACATTCATCGCGATAAGCTTTTCGATTGCCGACTGCATTGAGGGGTTGCCATAGCGCATCCCCAGTACAACCGGCACTTCATCACCGTATTTTTTAGCAATTATTTTTTTAACACCCGCTACTTGCGCTTGGCTGTGCACCATAAGAGGTGAGCCTCCTTCAGACCATACCGAGCGATACAGCTTGGCTGAGCGTCTTGGCCGAATACGTAGAATAATGCCATTGAGAATCAGCCACCAAATTAGGCGCGGTACTTCGACCACACGCGGATCACTCAAGAATTCTTTTAGGTAGCGCCGAAGCTCAGGCGTTTGCGGTGCATCAGGGGTACCCAGATTACAAAGAATAACACCGCGACGCGGTGAGGGTCCTTGGTGATCATATTCAGTCTGGCCCTGATACTGCATATTGTTGCTCCTAAATTATGTGCTGGTGGTGTCGGAATCTAGAAACCATACGGCATAAGGCGCCCGAGTCCAAATTATAATGCTATTAGGTTGCTGGTTAATGTGTCGGTATACGAGCCATGGTGGTGGCGAGATTACTGGGCCCGTTAAATGCTGACCGCTAACCACTGTGACGCTATAATGCGCGACTTTCATCTATACAGTACTGGCAAATAGAGTTATCAATGAGTCAATCAGCTTCAAATCGCCGCACCTTCGCTATTATCTCGCACCCAGATGCAGGCAAGACCACCATCACCGAAAAATTACTGTTACTGGGCAATTTGATTCAGGTGGCCGGCACGGTGAAGGGGCGCAAAAGTGATCGTCACGCCACCTCTGACTGGATGGCGATGGAAAAAGAGCGGGGTATCTCGGTAACCTCTTCGGTTATGCAGTTTCCCTATCAAGATTGCACGGTCAACTTACTTGATACACCGGGTCACGAGGATTTTTCTGAAGACACGTATCGCACACTCACGGCGGTTGACTCTTCTTTGATGGTAATCGATGGCGCCAAGGGCGTCGAAGATCGCACAATTAAGCTGATGGATGTGTGTCGTTTGCGCGATACACCGATATTAACCTTCGTCAATAAAATGGATCGAGATATCCGTGATCCCATTGATTTGCTCGACGAAATTGAAGATGTCTTGAAAATCAAAGCAGCACCAATTAATTGGCCTATTGGTATGGGTCGTGAGTTTCGTGGGGTCTATAACTTTTATACCGATACCATCCATGTTTACACTCAGGGCAAAGGCCACACATTGACCGATGATATTCAGGTTAAAGGGCTTGAATCCCCCGAGGCTCGCCAGGCTTTGGGTGATTATGCCGATGATGTATTAGAGGAGTTGGAGTTAGTTAAAGGCGCAACACATCTGTTTGATATGGATGAATTCCTTGCGGGTCGATTAGCGCCGGTATTTTTTGGTACGGCACTGGGTAATTTTGGTATTCGCGAAATGCTTGACGATTTTGTGCGCTGGGCGCCGGCGCCTCAGCCGCGTCAAACGGTTGAGCGGGAAGTAGTGGCCAGCGAGAGCAAATTTAGTGGTTTTGTATTTAAGATACAGGCCAATATGGACCCTAAACACCGTGATCGTATTGCCTTCTTGCGGGTTTGCTCCGGTAAGTACCGCAAAGGTATGAAGATGAAACATGTACGCACAGGTAAAGATATGCGTGTTTCGGATGCCTTTAGCTTTAAGGCGGGGGAGCGAATTTCGGTAGAGGAGGCGGTGGCTGGAGATATTATAGGCCTGCACAATCATGGCTCGATTCAGATTGGCGATACTTTCACCGAAGGTGAGATTATGAAGTTTAGTGGCATTCCTCACTTTGCACCGGAGTTATTCAAACGTATTCGCCTCAAGGATCCTCTTAAGACCAAGCAACTACAGAATGGTATTCGCCAGCTGTCGGAAGAGGGTAGTACTCAGGTATTCTTCCCCTTGCGCAATAACGATATTATTGTCGGTGCTGTCGGCCAGTTACAATTTGATGTTGTGGCTTACCGCCTCCGAGAAGAATATGGTGTTGAAGCTATTTATGAACCGATTGCGGTACATACTGCACGCTGGACTGAGTCCGGCGACAGTAAGATATTGGAGGCCTTTAAACACAAGGCACAAGACAATTTGGCATTGGATGGGGGTGGCTGCTTAACCTATTTGGCCCCGACCAGAGTCAATCTATCCTTAGCCGAAGAGCGATATCCCGATATTGCTTTTCGAGCAACCAGAGAACATTAGCTGTATAGATCCGTGGAGGGTCGTTATGAGTAAAGAAATTCTTCCTGTTTCAGAGGAGCAATGTCCAGAGCATTTACGTACTAACCGCAGTGCGTTAACCCGCTGGTTTGGGCGCACTGCCTACCGAGCGATGGGCTGGCAATTGGAGGGTAAGATTCTTGACTCTGAAAGGGTTTTGATAACAGCGGCGCCGCACACCTCAAATTGGGATTTTGTGATGGGTATTTGCGCGGTGTTGGGGATTAATGCTCGAGTGCGTTGGCTGGGCAAACACAGTATTTTTATGTTTGGTGTGGGCTGGTTTATGCGTTGGTTGGGTGGCATTCCGGTTAATCGTGAGAAACCTGAGTCGGTGATGGGCTACGTCGATGCTGCGGTTGAGAAGGATAATGGCGTGGTTATTGTGGTGGCACCAGAGGGTACACGAAAAAAATCAACAAAATGGAAAACTGGCTTCCTGCGTATCGCGGAGAAAAATAACTGTAAAATCCAATTGGGGGCACTGGATTTCCCCAATAAACGTATTGTGCTGAGTGATGCGTTTGAACCGACCGGTGACCATCAGGCAGATATTGCCAATATTATTGACTACTACCGCCAATTTAAAGGTAAGTACCCAGACCAATTCTAACAGTGTTAGTGCATACTTACTTTTATGGAGATTGCTGCTAGCGCTCAGATACTGCTGATCGGAACAGCTTTTTTCGCTGGGTTTATCTCATCGATAGCCGGTGCTGGTGGTATGCTGACATTGCCGGCTCTGTTATGGGCCGGACTACCGCCGTTAAATGCCTTAGCGACTAATAAAGTACAGAGTTCACTGGGCACATTGTCCTCTACGTGGAACTTTTTCCGTCGAGGCCATCTCAATATTAAACCTCTTGGGCTCTCAGTAACCTTGGCTATTCTGGGTTCTATTGCCGGCACGTGGTTGGTGCAGCGTCTTACTGGTGATGTACTGACCCGTTTGATACCTCTCCTACTGTTGGTGATTGCGATCTATTTTTTAGTCTCTCCGATGATTGATGATAGCCGTCGTCGAGCAAAGATCAGCCAGCGCTGGTTCGCTTGTACCGCAGCACTGGCTATGGGGTTTTATGGCGGTTTCTTCGGTCCGGGTATGGGCTCGATCTTGCCATTTCTGTTTATTTGGCTGTTGGGTCATAATCTTGTTAGAGCCACCGCGGAAACCAAGCTTATGATCTTGGCGGTCAATGGCACTTCGGCTATTATTTTTGCCACCGCTGGTTTGGTATTGTGGCCATTGGCCATCGCTATGTCTGTGGCGCAGGCCATAGGTGCTCGGTTGGGGTCAAATTTAGTGATGGAGCGAGGAGCTGTTTTTGTTCAGCCGATAATAATTGGGGTAACCATGTTGCTATCAATAAAACTACTATTCTTCCCATGATCGATTTTTTAGTCACAGTGGTGCTGAGTTTTGCTGTTATTGTGCTGGCGCTGTGGGTATTTCGCTATTTGGGTGTACCTGTTTATCGGGTCGAGGCGATCAATATCAAAGTGCTGTTGCAATCTGTGCTCAACGAATCGGCCACCACTGCCGATTGGGATGTATTTATAGCAATGCCGATTACTCAAGATGCCGAGTTAGATGACATTCGTGTGCAATGTGCTATGTTAGCGCAAAGTACAATGACGGAGCGCCATGGTCTGGTGTTTTTTTCAGCTACAGGGCGAGAGCAATTGACCCAGCTACTCAGTCAAGTTGAGCGCAAACTTATTTCAGACGGTAAGATATAGCCATTACATAGGGAGCAAAAGCATGATCGATAGATCCTCATCCATATCGAGATTTTTGTTAGTCAGTGCGGCCTTTGTCATAGTGGTTTCAGGACTAAAAATGGCCGGCCCCTTGCTGGTGCCTTTTTTACTGGCAGTATTCATATCTATGATTGTTTCGCCGCTCCTGAGCTGGCTTAAAAACCGTCGCGTACCGCCGGGATTGGCGATTTTATTGGTTGTTATGCTTATCCTGTTAGTGGGTCTCTTACTGGCCGCACTGATTGGTTCCTCTATGGAGAATTTTCGCCAGGATATCCCAGTCTATTCAGCGAAGTTATCGGCTATGAGTACCGCAGTGCAGCAGTGGTTGAGCCTGCGAGGTGTCGATATTGATGCCCAGCAGTGGCAGAGTAGTTTTGATCCCGGAGCGGTGATGAAATTAGTGGGTAATACACTGGCTTCATTTGGTAGTGTAATGACCAACGCCGTGATGATATTGCTCACAGTAGTGTTTATTCTCGCCGAAAATATCGGCTTTGGTGAAAAATTGCGGTTGGCGCGTGGTGCCGCAACATCGCAAGAATGGTTGCATCAGTTCTCTGCCAATGTACATAGTTATTTGGGTATTAAAGCCGCGATAAGTCTTGTCACCGGTTTATTGATCTTTATCTGGCTGAATGCTCTTGGTGTCGACTATGCGGTGCTCTGGGGCCTGCTGGCGTTTCTGCTTAATTTTGTACCCACCGTGGGCTCTTTTATCGCCGCTATTCCAGCGGTTCTGTTGGCTTTAGTGCAGCTGGGGTTGGTTCACGCTGGTCTGACTTTGGCGGGCTTCGTGGTGGTTAATCTAGTGATGGGGAATATGATCGAACCGCGATGGATGGGCAGGGGACTCAATCTGTCACCACTAGTAGTGTTCGTCTCTTTGGTGCTCTGGGGTTGGGTATTGGGACCAGTGGGTATGTTGTTGTCTATCCCACTGACCATCATGATTAAGATTGCTCTGGAAAGCCAACCGGATACACGATGGATTGGCATTATGTTGGGCGGTGCGATCGAGGATGATTCTGCCACGCAAGAACAACGCTGATAGATGATCTTTATTGGCCGCTAGGCTAATAAACCAAGAAAAATTAGTAGACGATGAAAGCAAAAAAGCCTCTGGTTAACCAGAGGCTTTTTTTATTAATGGTGCCCGGTCCCGGAATCGAACCAGGGACACGAGGATTTTCAGTCCACTGCTCTACCAACTGAGCTAACCGGGCTTTGCAAACAGTTTTGATGCAACTCGCGAGAGGCGCGTATTAAAGCGTCTGAAGTACGGTTCGTCAAGGGTTATTCCTCAGGTGGCACGTATCCTTCAGCCTGATCGACTTCTTTGCCATCAAAGAACTTTTCACGTTGTTCAGCGAGATAGGTTCGGGCGGTAAGATCCATCATATTTAAGCGCATTTCATTGATTAAGGTGGTTTGGTGCGCCATCCACTCAGCCCAGGCCTGTTTCGAAACATTGTTGAATATTTCTTCACCTTTAGGGCCGGGAAAGGGCGGCATATCGAGTCCCGGCAATTCCTGCTTAAGTTTGCGGCAAAGTACAGTGCGCGCCATCGGTTACCTCTGTAGTCATTGTGGGTGGAGTAGGGCCAGCACCGGCGCTGGCATGCCTAATGATAGAGGTTTTTGCGGGTTATACCAGACCTGATTATCGCAGGCTGACACTGTCTTGGCGCAATCTTCAACATCAATCACAATGGGTTGATAATCGAGATGAAAATGACTGAAGGTATGGCGCTGTAAGGCTTTTACCTGCTGATCAATCACCGCAAGGCCGAGAGAAGCACAGGTATTGCTGACATCAGCCTGTGACTCAATTTGCGGTAGTACCCAAAGTCCCCCCCAGAGACCGGCAGGAGGGTTTTGTTGCAGTAGGATTTCCCCTTGCTTATTGCGGATCAACAAAAAATAGCGACTTCTCACGGGTAATTTTTTCTTTGGTTTTTTACCTGGATAAGCTCTCTGATTACCCTGTGCATAGGCAATACAGCTATCTGTTAGCGGACATTGATGACAGCTTGGCGAGGCTCTAGTACAAATTGTCGCGCCAAGATCCATCATTGCTTGGGTGTAATCAGCGATGCGTTCCTGCGGAGTAAAGTTCTCGGCCACCAGCCATAGTTGTTGCACTACATCCGCTTTGCCGGGCCAACCAGCAATGGCTGAAAATCTCGCCAGTACCCGTTTGACATTACCGTCGAGAATGGTTGCCGGTATTTTAAATGCAATAGCGCTGATGGCACCGGCCGTGGAGCGACCTATACCCGGTAAGTCACACAGCTTTTCGATTGTGCTGGGGAAATTCCCCTTATATTGCTCACACACAATCTGTGCTGCTCTGTGCATATTGCGGGCGCGGGCATAGTAGCCGAGCCCAGTCCAATGGTGCAGTACCTCGTCTAATGGCGCAGCGGCTAGCGTTTGCACAGTGGGAAAACTGTCCATAAAGCGCTCAAAATAAGGAATTACCGTGGTTACCTGAGTTTGTTGCAGCATAATTTCCGAAACCCACACTCTGTAGGGGCTGATATTTTGCTGCCAAGGCAGATTAGTGCGGCCATGCTGATCAAACCAGCGCAATATCGCGCGCTGAAAGTCTGTGCGGTGCATTAGTTGAGTTTGCGCTGAAGAAAGTCATTGAACAGCGACTTTAATGGATCTGTCTGCTGTTCTGTATCATTGTTTTTCAGTAACTTGGAGCCTAGCTTTTCAATAGCAGAATTTCTGAGAAGCGCCTTTACTGCACGTTCGTCTGGTTTGCAGGAAGGCGTAGCTTGATCAAAATGCCCTTTACAGACAAAAGGTATTTGACGATTTTGCAGACGCTGATTGACAGCACAACCATTACTACTAGTAGTTGCTCCACTGAGTTCGGTATTGGTCTGGAGCCTATATCTCTGGCTGAGTAAGTCAATGGTGCCACGGCCATCAATATCCAGATTGCCGGTTGCAGTACTGAAGTCGGTGATTATTACATTGCCATCGTTAAACTGAAATTTACTGCTGAAATCCTCAAATTGAGTGCCCGCTGGCCATTGTTGGTTGGAATTGCTGCTACCAAATAGTGCAGCCGCATTGCAATAGAGTTGATCGATATTGATGGATTTGTAGTGAGGTAAGGCAATGTTTATTTGGCCCATACCACTGAGGGATTTTAAAATACCCTCGATACTGTTGCCATTACCTTGGAGATTAAGCTCTAGATCCATCCTTCCACTAAGCTCGGTGTTATCGGCTAATGCAGGTAGCGCCTGTGCTAGTTCAATATTGTTAATGGATGGCTGTATGCTGATGCTCGGGTTGGCTAGGCGCATATCCAGCTTGGCAATGGCATTAATTTGCCCGTCAAAAAGGTCAGCATTTAAAGATGTGATACGCAGTACACGCTGATTGCCAAAAATATTGCTGTAAAAATTATTCAACGCAAAATCTTCGAACAGTATTTTATCGAAAGTGACCTCTAATTGACTCTGTCCCTGCCACAGGGCAAACGGAATAGCGAGCGGTGCAAATAAACTGGCATTATTGGTCTGATTGTTGGATGTAGATATATAGTCAGCGATATTAAGACTGTCACCACTGATCTCTGTGGTCAGTTTATTGCGTTGCTGATCTATCTGCAGATGCACGCCGAAGCGTTGTCCATCTAGCACAATAATATTGCTGATATCGGAAATCGTCTGTCGATCAATGGTGAAACGACTGTCAATACTCAACTCCGTTAGTGCTGCGGGGTTGGCAAACTTAGGTAGACTGAGTATCGGTAGTAAGGCTGCCATTTCTTGTAATTGCTGGGCAAGGTTAAAACGACTAATTTGTAGATTACCCTGAATAAAATTTAGCTGGTTGCTTGCCTCAATATTACCGACTACCTGAATGCTATTGATCGCAATAGTTAGATTCGAGAGATTAATACGGTGAATATGGCTATCTGCTGCTCGAACGGCTATATCAGTTTCAATGACAAACTGCTGTCCGCCAAACGCTTGCGCCGATGCGGTCAGAGGAAAGGTTGAACCATCTAGTGAAAAATTACGCACGCGCAGATCAACATTATCCAATTGCACTGGCAGACTATTTTGCGCCTGATAGCGTATTTGGCCACGCTCAATTTGCACTGAGCCCGCTTTTATTTGGCTTGGGTCGGCAGAGATAGAGATTAGGTCAGTCCAAGCGACGGATAGAGTTAATAGCTCCAGGGTGCCGGAAGCGGTATGCCCATCGGAAAATCGCACCTGACTAATACTGATACCCGGCTGAGGTATAAAGGTCCAGGCAAGCTCGCCATCAAGACTGAGTTCCCAGCCCTGCTGTCGGGCGGCAGATTCAATATCCGGCCTGAAGCTGTTGATATCGACAGCAAATGAGATATAGATTACTGCGGTGGAAAACAAAGTGACCACGGCGATTAAGCCAGTGGCCACCCATTTAAATAAATTTTTCACAATCACCAACGGTTTAAGGGTTGCTCTTTGCACATTATATTACATCAAAGCGTACAACCCTTAAACACAGGCAAAAACGAGAGTTTCTAGAACGAGTAGCTCGCTCGTACACCCAAGTTTCTACCGGCCAATGGCACTTCATTCTTAACAAATGAACTGTGATTTCTAGCTACTTCATCCAGTAAGTTTTTACCAAATACTGAGAGGGTAAACTTATTCCCTGAACTAAACTCAACAGTTTTCGATAAATTCAGATTTAACATTTGGAACCCATCGGTAACTGTTTCATTGATAGCTGTATCATTTTGAGCGGATACATCCTTGAGAGATAGCGTAACCTTGAGTTCATCTTCTATATAGGACACCTTATACAGATCTCGTTCTGGCGTGATGCGTGGAACGTAGCTGCCATCGGAAAACTTTCCTGAAATGGCGTCGCGCGCAAATGATAGCGTCAGAGATCCGCGAGCAAGATCAAAGGTCTTACCTATTTCGATCTCATACCCGTCAAATTCCGCGTCCTGTTGGAGATAATTAGCAAGAATTAGACCTTCATGATGCTCTTCATCACCATGCTCTTCATGCTCCTCTTCAGACTCATCCAAAAGATAGATGTAGTTATCCACATCATTTTGGAAGAAGGTTAGCGTAGCAAACAAGCCGTCATTGCTATACTTGAATGTCAAATCGGTATTATTGGATTTTTCAGATTTAAGATTGAAATTACCAACTTCAAATCTACCGGTTGCCAAATGCGCTCCATTCATCAACAGTTCTACCGCCGTTGGTGCTCTTTCAACAGTGGCAAGACCTAAACTCACTTTGAATGAATCATTGATATCTTTGCTTAGAGTCAGGGCATAACTGGTATTGTTAATATCCCGATCAAAATACTCTAGCTCCGCTTCATGATCATCATCGTGGTCATCGCTATGTTCGTCCGCGTGATCGTCGTCATGCCCATCCTCATGGTCATCGCCATCGTGACCATGATCATCTTCGTCTTCATGATGACTGATAGAGCCATTTCTGGACATTTGATCATGCCGAATACCAAAGTCGAGGTGAAATGACTCAAATTCCTTGCTCAGGTAGTAGCCAAACGTTAACTCTTCACTCTGTGTTGGGTTGATAAAGGCTTCAGCACCGATAACAGAAACATCCTCATCGACAAATTTTATTGCCACTTTTTGTGACAGAGAATCATTACTTAAATCAAAGATTGCACCATATTCTCTGGCATCATTTGAAAAAGTTGTTGGTCCTTCCTCATGATGGCCGTCTCCGTGCTCCTCACCTTCATCATGACCCTTCTCTTCGGCATGTTGCTCCGTGTGTGAATAATCGGAATCTCTGAAATGGTAGTCAATTTTTGTTAACCAACCATTATCGACCGCATAAGAGCCTTGTAAATTGATAACGCTAGAGTCAGTTTTGGCGAAAATTCTTTCACCCTCGTGCTCATCATGGCCGTCCTCATCCGCATGATCATCGCCATCAGCATGATCATCGCCATCTGCATGGTCATCATCATCTGGATGGTCCTCATGATGACCATGGCCATCTCCATGATAAGGAATACCATAGACACTTTCCGTGTCACTGAAAGAGAGCCCAAAATATCCCCAGTCTCCGGTCTTGGAGATACCAAATCTTTGGGAGGTTGAGCCAGTATCAGAATTCGGTAAATAACCTAGCTCTTCATCGTGATCGTCTTCATGATCGTCACCGTGGTCATCATCATGATCTTCTTCATGAATAACCGCACCATCTGGAATCTCATAGTTCTCAAATTGAGAATCCTTGTAGGCAAGACTGATATTGAAACCACCAAGATTATTTTGGTAGGAGAAGTCATGGCTATCACCATCATTCACCGTTTGAGCTTCCAAGCCCAATGTAAACGCTGGTTTTTCAAAGTCTGTTTTGGCAATGGTATTATCAACGACATTAATTATTCCGCCGATGGTGCCATTGCTATACAGCAGGGATGACGGGCCTCTGACGATTTCGATTTGCTGG
>JBNAAJ010000025.1:0-31379 GCA_049631145.1 Porticoccaceae bacterium | reverse complement strand
TTTTTACCAAAAAGGGTCGACTGCGGACCGCTAAGCACTTCAATACGCTCCACAGTGGGCAAATCAGCAAGTGCTGAGGCTGTTCGGGTTCTAGGCACGCCATCAATGTAGACGCTTACCGCAGGTTCAATACCTGGATTATTAGCACCATTACCGTAACCGCGAATAGTAAAGTTAGTTTGCGCAGAGCTCTGTAGCTGGTTAACACGCAGTGATGGAACCGACGTTTGCAGATCGAGAATATCAACAATAGCCGCGCGTTGAATAGTTTCGCCGCTGGTTACGGATACGGTCACTGGTACATCTTGTAGTGATTGCTCACGCTTGTTTGCGGTAACTACAATTTCATCAATTTCAGCAGTTTGAGCTACACCCGCCGACATTGCACCTGCGACCGCAACCGCTAAGCGTAGACGTTTGGAATGAATAAGATTCATGATTTCCCCTCAAATATATGGATATTTTTTTATCTTAGTGTCGTTTTTGGAGACCCATTTGGCGGTTCTCGACCCAACTACCCCAACTCTATCTAGCATCGCGTTGGATATCAACCTTTATACAGGGTGTTTTTGTTACTTTGGACAGGGTTTATCAAGACTCCACGGTCACTTTAGACTGCAATAAAAGCTGCGATACACCGTTTGATACAAAGATCATGACTCTGCGTAACAAGTTTACCGTTTTAAAAGAGTCGGATTGACTGATATGCCTGCGTTGACGCCTGAAAAGTTCACAGAGGATCAGCTGTCGCGAATTATCGAGATGGCTTGGGAAGATCGAACGCCATTCGAAGCAATAGCGTTTAATTTTGGCTTAAATGAGTCGGCGGTGATCAGTCTGATGCGGCGGCAGATCAAGCCCAGTTCGTTCAGACTGTGGCGCAAGCGGGTATCGAGCCGTAAGACCAAGCATCAATCCCTCCGCTCGCCAGATGTCAGTCGTGCCTACTGTCCCAGTCAATACAAACGTTAAGCTAAATGGAGCGCCGATATGAAAAAAAGCAAGCTCATTGCCACTTTTATGCTGGTCTTGTGCGGTATGGCTGAGGTGTTGGCCGATACGCCATGGGTAGATAGGTTTGATAATGATCCGCAACGCCATTGGCGCTATGTTAGCGATCAGGTCATGGGCGGAGTGTCTGAGGGTACTATGGTGTTTGCACTGGACGGAGATGATCATTTCGCACGAATGACAGGTCGTGTTAGTACCGAGAATAATGGCGGTTTTATCCAATTTCGCCGCGCTATCGCCAAGGGGGCGCTAGATTCCGCTGATGGTATCTATCTGCGCGTTAGAGGTAACTCGCAGCGTTACTTTGTGCATATGCGCACGTCGGGTACTGTCTTACCCTGGCAGTACTATCAAGCCAGTTTTGATGTCACTGAGCAATGGCGCACTATCAAGCTGCCTTTAACAGACTTTCAGCGCTCCGGTTCTTGGTTAAGGGCCAGCCTTAAACCGGCGTCGATTCGCAGTATCGGCGTGGTGGCCTTTGGTCGTGACCATCAGGCACAGATCGATGTCGCTGAGATAGGCTTTTACCGTTAAGCCGCTTTCCTCTATTATCATCGCTCTGGTTAATTGGCTAAATAGGGCGTTTTGATAATGAGTGATTCAAGGGTGACAGAAGGGCGCGGCAAACTGTATAGCAGTATATTGGACACCATAGGCAATACGCCTTGTGTTCAGATCAAAAGAATAGCGCCACAACATGTGCGGCTGTATGTTAAGGCGGAATTTTTTAATCCGGCGGGGTCGGTTAAAGATCGACTAGCAATCAGCATAATCGAAGAAGCTGAGCGCAACGGTCAGCTGAAACCCGGGCAAACCGTTATTGAAGCGACCAGTGGTAATACCGGCGTAGGCTTGGCAATGGTTTGTGCAGCGAAGGGCTATCCTTTTATTGCCACCATGCCTACCAGTGTTTCTATAGAGCGGCGTAAGCTAATGCGCTTTTTAGGCGCTCAAGTGATTCTTACGCCCAAGGCCGATAAAGCTATGGGCTGCTATCTTAAAGCGGTAGAACTTGCTGAGGCTAATGGCTGGTTCTTGGCGCGGCAGTTTGAAACCGTCGCAAATGCGAAAATTCACGAAAACACCACAGCGCAGGAGATCCTAGCCGACTTTACCGATGATCGCCTAGATTATTGGGTAACCGGCTATGGTACCGGCGGTACTTTCTCTGGTGTGGCCAAAGTGTTGCGAGAACAGCGCCCAGACACAAAGATAATACTTAGCGAGCCCGCTAACGCGCAGTTAGTGCAAAGTGGTCAGCCACAGCAGCGCACTGCCGATGGTTCCCCTCAAGGTAGCCATCCAGCCTTTGAGCCCCATATGATTCAGGGCTGGACACCAGATTTTATTCCCGCCGTGCTGCAAGAATCCATCGATACTAAACGCTTTGACCAACTTGTACCGATTGATGGGCAAGAGGGTATAGAAGCGTCAAAACTATTGGCGCAAAAGGAGGGGATTTTTACCGGTATATCAGGAGGATCGACATTCGCTGTGGCCCTAGATATAGCCAAAAATGCTGAGCCAGGCACGGTGATCCTCTGTATGCTCCCCGATACCGGAGAGCGCTATTTATCCTCACCGTTATTCGATGATGTGGGCGAAGATATGAACGAGGCTGAGTTGGCACTATCCCAGTCAACGCCGGGGTTTCATTTAAATGAGTAGCCTACTTCTGGCGTGCGGCATACGCAGCTAACTGCTCGTCAGAGGCGGGTGGTTGGTGTTTTTGCTTCCACTCGCTGTAAGGCATGCCGTAGATCTCTTGGCGCGCTTGCTCATAATCCATGGTAACACCCTGCTCCTCAGCAGCCGCGGCATACCATTTGCTCAAACAGTTTCGGCAAAAGTTGGCGAGGATCATTAGGTCTATATTTTGAACATCTTTATTACTGTCAAGATGGTCGAGTAGGCGACGAAACGTGGCAGCTTCGATAGCGGTTTTTTGAGAGTCGGGGGTCATTAGTTCAAGGTCCAATGGTTAAGAGTGGCAGGTGTTGCAGTATAGCCTCAATGCATTTTATGAGAACCCCAAACCTTTAACGGGCGTCCGAGATTAGGACGCCCGTTACGGAGATTGTGAAAGCACTGGGCCACCAGACCCTACGGACTATTGTTGCTGCTGCTGCGCGCGTAGCTTTAGCAACCAGCTATCATGGCGTCGCTCAGCGTCGTAGAAGACGGCGGCGGTAAAACAGGCCATAAAGAGCAAAATAAAGTGGCTAGCAATGCTAATTCCCATATAGATGACACTGCCCACATAGATACCGAACACCACCGACCACATCCATGCCAGTACAGTCATAATCCACAGTCGAGAGACAGGGTCGGGGATATGACGGAGTGGGTTTTTATTGTGATCCATAACGGCGTTGTAGCAGTCGTAGAACCATAAGAACGCGAGTTTAATTTTCATTTTGATACCCTCTGCTTGGTTGACTTAAGTCAAACAAATACTTTTATTTTTATTACCTAACATTTGCACTTACGGGGGTGATTTTTTTTTGGATCAGAGAAAATTTGATGACTCAAAAGTAAATAGGTGATAGGGAAGTGCGAATAAGTATAAATAAACTCAACTTCCGTTTTAACTGTGTTGGCTGATCGATGGAAATTAGGGTGAATATGAGATTCGATGTTTTTTTGTTACATGCGCCACTGTTTTTATTGCCTCTTGTGGAAGTGGAGGTTCCCCGAGTTCCGTAGCACCATATATTACTGATCCAGGCTCTTTGTCGATTCGAGATGGTTGTTTTTAGCTGTTGGTGTTTGTATCACATTCGGAAGATCTCTATACTTTGTAATTATTCGTTATTGTATACTTTGCACCACACTGATGTTCTATCAATAATAAAAAGGTTGTACCAAATGACTAGGCTAATCTCTTATCTCTTATTAACCCTGTTTCTCGGAAGCTGCGGTGGTGGCTCAGGTGGCTCAGGTGGCTCAGGTGGCTCAGGTGGCACAAGTGGCACAAGTGGCTCAGATGATGCAGGTGATGCAAGTAGCACGGGGCAGTCAGTGTCAAGCTCAACAGAAATTTCAGGCAAGGTAATTGATGGTTACATCTCAGGTGCTACGGTGTTTCTTGATCTTAACTTTAATGGTGAAAAGGATGTAAATGAACCTTCTACAGTGTCTGTGGCAGAGGGTGACTTCAACTTTGGTTTAACCGATACAGAGCTAGAATGTGCCAGCTATGTCCCTCTTGTAGTCGATGTGCCTGTGGGTGCCGTAGATGCCGAATTTGGGGAAATCACTGAGGCATATCAGATGATTCTGCCGCCAATGTTCGAGCCGATATCGAGTTCAGATATACTCAATATATCGCCGATAACCTCCTTAGTCTGGAACACCATTGAGTCGTTAAGTCCAACGCCCATAACCGAGCTTAGTTGCGAAGCGGTCATAGCAGATCAAACCAAACGTGAGGCAACAGCTAGATTGCTTGAAAATGCAATTAGAGATGTTGTAGTCCATTACAATATATCTGAGGAAAAATTATTTACGGACTTTATTGCTGAGGAAAATACTGCGGTAAAAGATATTGCGGTAAAGGCGGTGAAGGGCCTGCAGAAAAGTTTAGTCGAAACAGCGGCGTTGCAAGAGGTCTATCCCAATGCTAAGTGGGCTAAGGTCAATTATTATTTTTTTAGCAGTATCGATGGCGATGATTTATATCCAAATGCTTGGTATCGCGATCTACAGCTGTACGATGGCAATGCAATCACAAAAGAGCTGATTAAGGTATCTGATGACCTCTCTACGGAGATTCGGCCCATTCTCTATGAAAAAACAACGCTTTCGAGTGCTGACGATATAAACCTTCGAGTTGAGATTGGTTACGAATCAAGAGGAGGAGATGATTCGTCTTATAACTGTAATTACAAGGAGGAGCTGTCCTTAACCTCTGCTGGCACTGAGTATCAGTTGGTGAATTTAGGTAGTCAAGCAAATGTGATTGGAGGTTTTGAAGCTTGCCAACTGCCGGATTTTTCCACGCAGTCAACCAGTCGATATATTTTTTATAATGCCACCGACGAAGGCATCGGCATCGGTGCTCAATTCATCTTTTCCTCACAGGATGGTGAGTTTGATGCGTTAAATAACTGGACTAATTTACTTGAGAGTATTGCAACATTGGAGGCTAGCGAGCTGGTCGGCTATGTTGAAAGTCTACCCTACGGTTTCTGTCAGACGGATGATGCAGGTGCTGATTTTGTAAATCGCTCACGCGTTGAAACGATTAATGGTGATGAGATTGTTTTGGAGCGCGAAAAAAATGGTAATTTAAAACGTACCACGAGATTTGCTGATGGTACCACTGCGGTTGAAAACTCAACCGTTGCTAGTGCGCCAAGCTGGGCTTATTGCATCTGGTGATAGAGCCCAGTAATAAGCAAAGCTATCCAAAGCCATGCATTGTCTTGGCGTATTTTTTGTATCCTCTGACGTATGGGAAGAATTGATTATTACGGTTATTAATCAATAGAGTTCCAGTGAGGCTATGCTGTGGCTTGATCCAAGCTATCCTCTAGAGATAGCAAGTCGAATGGGAGGTTTTCACTTCGCTATTTAATATATAAAAAAGCCCGCCTGACGGCGGGCTTTTTTATAGATGGCGCACTCGGAAGGATTCGAACCTTCGACCGCCCGGTTCGTAGCCGGGTACTCTATCCAGCTGAGCTACGAGTGCGTTTGGGACTCATTTCTGAGGTAGCGCACTATAGGTGAGGGACTGGGTTGAGTCAATAGCAATGGCGCTACAATGCCCTGTTTTTGCGGTTTCATTTTAGCGGAAGGCGATAGGTACTTGCAGCGTATCCTTCAACTCTTCCATCACCACATAACTGGTCGATTCCTGTACGGCCGGCAACTTGAGAATACGGTGACCTAATAGCTCTCTGTAGGCGGCCATATCGGCGACCCGGGCTTTTAATAAATAGTCGTAGTTGCCAGATACCAAAAAGCAACTCTGTATATTTTCCAGATCTAGCACTGAGCGGCGGAATTCCTCGAAATTTTTCTGTGACGTATGGTTTAGTCTAATTTGTACAAAGACGACGAGGCCGGCATCGAGTTTTTCTGGGCATAGTTGCGCTGAATAACCTAGGATATAACCGTTTCTTTCAAGACGTTTGACGCGTTCAATGCAAGGGGTGACCGAAAGGCCAACTTCGCGGGCGAGGTCGGTATAGCTGATGCGGCCATCGCGTTGCAGACAGCGAAGTATTTTGCGATCAATTTTACCGAGGCTGTCCGAGATTGATGAAGAGGCAGGCATTAGAAAAATATCCTGTTAATTTTTGATTTATAGAAATATATTTAGTATTTGGCCGTAAATAAGTAAGAAATATTACCATTATTTCATAAAATTACCACATAAATACTATTTGCCTATATGGCGTTAGGAGATAATTTTATGTTGGTCGGTGTACCCAAAGAAATAAAAAATCATGAGTACCGAGTTGGTTTAACACCAGCCTCGGTGAATGAATTGGTCAAACGTGGACATCAGGTGCTGGTAGAGCGCAATGCTGGAGCGGCAATTGACTTTCCCGATACTGAATACAGCGATGCTGGTGCCGAGATTGTGGCGTCTGCAGGCGAGGTCTTTGCTCGCGCTGAGATGATTGTCAAGGTTAAGGAGCCACAACCGGCTGAATGCAAAATGTTGCGCGAGGGGCAGATTCTCTATACCTATTTACATCTCGCGCCAGACCCTGAGCAGACCGAATTGTTATTGGCGTCTGGTGCGACCTGTGTGGCCTATGAGACTGTCACTGATGATCAGGGCGGTTTGCCGCTCCTTGCCCCTATGTCGGAGGTAGCTGGGCGTATGTCGGTGCAGGCTGGGGCTCATCACCTTGAGAAAGCGCAGGGCGGGCGTGGGGTGCTGCTGGGTGGTGTACCCGGTGTGGCGCCCGCTAAAGTCTTGGTTATTGGCGGTGGTGTGGTTGGTGATAACGCCGCTGCTATGGCGGTTGGTATGGGTGCCGATGTCACACTGCTCGATCGATCAATACCGCGGCTACGTGAGTTGGATGCAAAGTACGAAGGCAGGGCGCGCTGTGTTTATTCGACCAATGCCGCAATTGAGGAATATGCCCTTGAGGCAGACTTGGTCATCGGGGCGGTGTTAATTCCCGGCGCTGCGGCTCCCAAACTGTTATCGAAAGCGCTTATTGGTCGCATGAAGCAAGGTGCAGTTGTGGTTGATGTGGCAATTGATCAGGGAGGCTGTTTTGAGACATCGCGGGCCACTACCCATGAACAGCCCACCTATGTTATCGATTCTGTAGTGCATTATTGTGTTGCCAATATGCCGGGTGGCGTGGCGCGCACGGCGACCATTGCACTGAATAACGCGACATTGCCCTATGCGCTGGCGCTGGCAGATGACCCTGTCAACCGATTATTTATCGATAAGAACTTACAGAATGGTTTAAATATCCATAAAGGTAAGGTGACCTATAAAGCGGTTGCTGAGGCACTGGGTCATGCCTATGTTCCTGCAGATGAAGCACTGAAAGTGTAATAGTTAGCGCGAGCTAGGGTAGCTTGCAAAGTGGCGGTCGTTAAGATGAATAAGGGTTTTTCCTGCCGCCACTTAGGGCGCTTCGGCGATAAATGTCGCTCTAATAGGAGCGGGATAACCTTCGATGGTTTTGCTGTGATCATTGGGATCAAGAAAATCTGCCAGTGACTCAAAATGCATCCAGTCGGTCGCGCGCTGTTCATCTGTGCTAGTAACGGTGCTATCCACCATGCGTGGATTGACCAACCCCATTTTACGCATCCAACTAAGCAGGGTGTCTGTCGAGGGTAAAAACCACACATTGGGCATTTTGGCGTAGCGCCCCTCGGGCACCAATACCGTGCCCTCTGGTCCCTCAACGACCAAGGTCTCTAGAATTAACTGCCCGCCTGGGCGCAGTAGCTCTTTGAGTTCACGCAAGTGATCCATCGGTGAGCGACGGTGATAGAGAATACCCATAGAGAAGACGCTATCAAAAGCGCAGAGGTTTTTAGGCAGCTGCTCTATACCCAGGGGTAATACATCAATGGGTAAATCTGCGCCGGCAAAATGTTTGATGGCATGAAATTGAAAAACAAATTTTACCGAGGGGTCTATGCCTATGACCCGTTTTGCCCCTGCACCCAGCATACGCCAGCAGTGGTAACCATTGCCGCAACCGACATCGAGAACGAGACGATTATCTAGGGGCTGACAATGGGGCAGTACGCGATCCCACTTCCAGTCGGAGCGCCATTCTGTATCAACAGTTAAACCAAATAGGTTGTAAGGGCCTTTGCGCCATGGGTGTAAACCCATCAATGTCGCTTGCAAGGCCAGCCGCCGACCTTTGTCCATTAAACTGGGGTCGCCAATCAGCACTTGGTCTTTAAGCTCAATATGAAGAGGGTCTATTTCTGGTAATCGTTTCAGTGTTTCTTGCCATTCAGGCATATCGCCCCAACGCTCGGCTCGCAGCTGATGGGCCAGTAGCGCCGGTAGTTCCCGCGCCCAGTCTGCGAGTGGTGATTCCTCTAACCAAGAAAGCAAAAGGTCGTAGTTTAGTGGGGAAGGAATCATAGGAGTGCCTGAAATTTGAAGGGGCAATTATAGGGTATTTCCGCTATGGTGGTGAACCTCAAGCGAGCTGATAGTGGAGTGATCAACAATGAGTGAAAAGCGGTTGCAGGAATTCGAGGAGAAATTGGCTTATTTGGAAATGGCCAATGCACAACTCGAGGAAGAAATTTTTCGCCAGCAGCAAGAGATAGACGCTTTAACAAAAGCGCATCGCAGTATGCAGCAGCGTGTTGAAGTGCTTCAAGAGCGCGCTGCTGAGCAGGTGTCGCCGGGACAGAGTGGCGTTGCGCAAAATGAGAAGCCACCACATTATTAGACTTAAAAATTGTGAACGCAGGGGTCACAACTAAATGATTTTCATGCTCGGTAAATCTATTTGCTGTTAACGATACGGGTTACACTTTGGAGTATCGCCGTTGCTTGGCGAATAAAAATTATACTTTAGAAGGGGGTAAAAAATGGCCGCATTAAAAGCCGCAGTTAAGAAGTCCATCGACGCAGTGTTTGCACAGCAAAAACAGCATGCTCTGGCATTGCGTAAATCAGATCATAAACAGCGGCTGGCTGTTTTAGCGCGATTTGAATCTGTTTTTAAAGCGTCCTACGACAAGATACATGCCGCCGCCGCCGCAGACTTTGGCAAGCCTGAGGTGGAAGTGGATGCGGCAGAAATTATGCCGGTGGTCACTGAGCTCAAGCATATCCGCAAACAACTTAAGAATTGGATGAAGCCTGTCAAAGTGAGTGCAACATTGTCGATGATGGGTACACAGTCGCAAATTGTTAAAGAGCCCAAGGGTGTCACATTGGTAGTGTCACCTTGGAATTATCCATTCAATCTGACCTTTGGTCCTATGATGTGGTCAATCGCGGCGGGCAATACAGTAATTATTAAGCCCTCTGAAATGACCCCAAATATGTCTAAAGTAATTGCTGAGATTGTCGCTGAGGCGTTTAAGCCTGAAGAGGTAGCCCTGTTTGAGGGCGAGGCTGATGTGGCCAGTTATCTGACCGGTCTGCCATTTGATCATATCTTTTTTACCGGTAGTCCGGCAGTGGGTAAACATGTGATGGCCGCGGCGGCGAAGAATTTAACCTCGGTAACATTGGAGCTGGGTGGCAAGAGCCCGGTGATTGTAGACAAGTCAGCCAACCTGAAAAAAGCGGCTCGCTCGATTGCCTATGGCAAGTTTTCCAATAATGGACAGACCTGTATCGCCCCCGATTATATTTATGCTCATGAGTCAATTAAGGATGCCCTTGTCGCCGAAATCACTGCGGCGGCTCAGAAGCAGTATGGATTGGGCAATGATGCGGCTAATAATGATGACTATTGCCGTATAGTTAATGCAGCACATCATGGCCGTATTACTCGCCTATTGGATGATGCTAGGGCCAAAGGAGCGGTGGTATTAACGGGTGGCGAGACTAATAAAAAGACCCAGTTTATCTCGCCCACATTAATTGAGGGTATGAGTGCAGATTCGATGATTATGGATGAAGAAATCTTCGGCCCTGTGCTACCTATTATCACCTTTGCTGAGATTGATGAAGCGATTGATTACGTCAACAATAAGCCAAAGCCCTTGGCGTTGTATATCTACAGCACTGATAAAAAATTCACCGATAAAGTGCTACAGGAAACCAGCGCCGGCGATACCTGTGTCAACCAAACAATGATGCATTTTCTCCACCCAAATCTCCCCTTTGGTGGTGTTAATAATAGTGGTATTGGTAAGTCAGGTGGCGTCTGGGGTTTTAATGCATTCACCCATGAACGCAGCGTGCTGGTGGATAAATTTAGCTCCACACATATGCTCCATCCACCTTACACACCTAGGATAAGCAAGATGGTTAAATCAATGATTAAGTTGCTGTCGTAGACTGAGATTTATGTTCCGCCTATTTGATGGCGATTAATGAGCAAAAATTAAAACACTGGAACCATGGGCTTGCGGATTGAAAGCCGCAGCCCATAAGGCGTTTGATATGGGTGTCCATGGTTTCCGGAATTAACACATTCTCAATGGCATCGCGCTTTTGGCTGATTTCTAAATCACTGTAGCCTTGGGCGCGTTTGAAATCGTGGTAGAGATCCATCAGCAAACGATCTAATTCCGCAGGTTCAAAACTAAGCTTTTCGGAAATAATCAGGCAGCCACCGGGGTTGAGGCCGCGATAGATTTTTTCTACCAGCGCCAAGCGTTGAGGTAGCGGCACAAACTGCAGTGTGAAGTTCATTACTACCAATGAAGCATTGGTAATAGCAATGTCACAGATATCACCATGCACTAATTCAATATCGGTACTGCCACCCTGATCGGCAAAAATTCCCTGACATTTTTCTACCATGGCGCTGGCGTTATCCACGGCGATAATTTTAGCGCCGCGGCCATCGATTCGTTGCGCTATGGCCAGCGATGAGGCGCCCAGAGAGCAACCCAAGTCATAGCAATAAGTATCGGGTTGCACAAAGCGGTCAGCCAGCTCGCCAGTATGGGTCAAAATGGTTTCATAACCCGGCACTGAGCGGCTAATCATATCGGGAAAAACCTCAACTACTGAATTGTCAAAGGCAAAACTGGGAATATTACCCAGTGGACTGGCAAATAAATTATCGCGGTTTGAGTTGTTCATTTAAACGTTAATAATCTCCAAGTTTGTACCTGCTGCTAAGTCAGCATTGGTAATCACCGCGGTCTGTGCAACCTCCTGACGTAAATAGGTGTTGGCAACACGCTTAAGATCGGCTTCAGTCACCGCCAACACTTGCTGTCTAAACTGTTCTGTACAGGCTTTGCCGCGGCCATTCAGTTCAGCGTGAAAGGCCTGGATAGCCTCACCGGCTGGCGTGCCTGGCTTATCGAGACCACCAATAACACCTAAAATAGCTTCTTCAATTTTATCGTAGCCAAGGCTTTGCGATTGCAACCAATGAATGGCGTTATCGAAATCCGTTAATGTTTCAGCAATTCTGGGGTCGCGATAAGAGAAAAAGCGAAAGGCGCCACTCTGATTATCTTGCGACGCGCCGCCACCATATGCGCCACCTTGTTCGCGGATCGCGCGATGCAAGAAGCCATTGCGCAACACGCCACCCAGTACCGTTAAAGCGGCAGAATCTGTATGTCCGGTTGGTACTGTAGGGTAGGCTTTAGAGCAAAAGCTTACCTGTGTATTGGCCGTCCAGCAGTGATTAACCGGTGTCAATGGTGGCTGGTAATCAATCAGATTGGTGGCGGCGGGCGCGACATTGCTGGCGTATTGAGCTTGCATCACTGCTTTAAATTCGTCGAGTCGTTGCCCTTCAGCGACCAGTAAAAACTGACGCGGCTGAGCCAAAACCAATTGGTGAATAGATTGTAGCTGCGCGGATAAATCAGCTAAGTCGGCATCGCTATCAAGGCTTTTATCCAATACTTTTAATAAACCCAAGCCAGTCATTCCGCCCCAGCGTTGATTAAGATAACCTTGCGCTGATAAACCGCTAGCGGCCGCGGTCATAGCCAGCACATGACCATTGCCGGTAATGGAGGATTCTCGGTAGGTGCGAATTTGTGCGACGAGCTCTTTTAGTCGGGGTAACTCGTCAAAGCGCACCTGTAGTAGCGATTCCTGCATCAGTTCTGTCATCGCTGATTGGTTGCGTGACAGCCCTTTGCTACTGAAACTGATATTGCCATGCAGTTTTTCGAGACTGTCTTTATCTGTGCGTACGGAGGCAGATGCGGAGTAGGCTCCGACCACAGACGAATGCCACAGTTGGGTCTGTTGGTAATCGCGTTGACCAACACCCATTTCAGTCACGCAAGTGCTGTACAGCGGCAGTAGGTCCATCTGCTGTTCAGTTAACTGCGGCATCGGCATAATAATTTGTTGGTAGGCTACGCCATTGGTGCCGGCACTGTAGCAGGTGATTGGCAGTGGGCTACTCTGTTGCGATTGTTTTTCGGCATAGGTTATCTCTGCCGGTATATCTTCAATACCAACCTTGGGTAGCAGGTCTAAACTCTCCTCCATTTCTTGACGCTCTTTTAGGGCGGCAGATTTTTCTATAATCGCCTGCTTTTCACCATCAGAAAGACTGGCTTTAATATCAGCGAGGCGTTGTTTTTCCACTTGCTCTTTGTGGCGGCCCAGTTGGCTATCGGGTTTTAGTACTAGTCTGGTACGGTGCTGATTGTTAAGCAGTAGGTCGCGTGCCAGTGATTTAATAAATTCGGGGTCGGTAATCTGCTGTTGGAGTTTTTCCAACACTGGGTCGAGATTAAGTAGAGAGACAGGATCGCCGCGATGGGTGGCACTGGTGAGACTAGTCAGTATAAGGTGCAAGCCATAGGGGTAACCGCCACCGGATATTTCCCGCTGCGATAGTTCAAGCTGATGCAGACTTGCCGCGACCTGCTCAAAGGGCAAGCCCTGTTCAGCGACTTCGCGCAATACATCGAGAATAAGTGCCTCGACCTTATCGGCATGTTGTGGATTGGAGCCTTCAATACCACAGGCGAAAGCCAGTTCCTTTTGCGAGTCTTCAAGGCCACACATGGGTGAAGGTGAGGTGCCGAGATCGGTTGTCTCTAGCGCTTTTTGTAATGGTGAACCGCTGTTGTCGAGCAAAACACTGGCCAGAAGACGCGCTTGCATAGTCGCTTCGAGATCAGTTGAATCACCTAATAGCCAGGACACAACAATATGCGTGTTATTGTCTGTGGATCCCTGTTCTCCCTCATCGTAGGCGTAGCTTTCCTCAAAATACTGAGGTTTGGTGTAACGCTGTTCATTACTTACCGCAATATGGCAGTCGAGCTTATCAAAACGGCATAGAGCTTGGTCTTCAAACTGCTGCTGATGCTCGGCAGCAGCAATATCGCCAAAGGTAATAAAAATGGCATTACTCGGATGGTAATGCGTTTGGTAAAAGGCTTTAAATTGCTCGTAACTGAGGTCCGGAATATCTGCTGGTTCGCCGCCACTATTGTAGTGATAAGTACTTGTAGGGTAGAGGTACTTGCTCATGGTTTGCCATAGAATTGAGTTAATTGAACTCATGGCTCCTTTCATCTCGTTGTATACGACGCCTTTAAAACACAGGTCGGAGCTGGCATCGCTGGCCTCGGCAAATTCGAGACGATGTCCCTCCTGAGCAAAATCCAGAGGGTCTAAGCGAGCAAAAAAGACCGAGTCAAGATAGACGCCCAATAGGTTGTTAAAATCTTTTTTGTTTTGACTGGCAAATGGATAAGCCGTCCAGTCGCTGCTGGTAAATGCATTCATAAAGGTGTTTAGCGAGCGTCTAATCATCATAAAGAAAGGATCTCGCACTGGGTATTTTTCACTGCCGCAGAGCGCAGTATGCTCCAAAATATGGGCGACACCAGTCGAGTCCATAGGTACGGTGCGCAGTGCCACCAAAAATACATTCTCTTTATTGTCTGCTGCTAGATGAATATGTTGTGCACCGGTTTTACGGTGACGGTATTCCTGATACTGAACTTTTAAAGACGGAATGGTTTGTTCGCGCAATAGCTCAAATGCGGAATGAGGTGTGCTAGTCATTAGGGTTAATGCTCCCGGTTGGACAATCGGTCGTCCAAGAAATGTATGTTTAATCGGCCATTCTACTAAAAATTAATGGGTAGAAGCAGTACTAAGATGGTTTTTAATCAGCCTTTCCTGACTGTGTCCTACGATAGTCGATAGGGGTTAGACCTTCCCAGCGTTTAAATGCGCGGTAAAAAGTACTGGGTTCGGAAAAGCCGGTAAGATAGACGATTTCACTGATTGCCTCATTGGTCTCAGACAGGAGCCGTTTGGCCAGAGAATGGCGGTATTGATTGAGAAGACGCTGAAAACTGGTGCCAGCCTTGTCCAGTTGATGACGCAAGTGTCTTGGATTGCAGTTAAGCCGTGCCGCGACATTTTCGAGGCTGGTCTCACCACTTTCAAGAAGGCTCGCCAACTGACTGCGCACATCAAGGATAAGGTCTTGCTGTTGCAGTATCACCATATGTTGATCTGCGGCCTGCATATGTAGGTTGAGCAACTCTGGCTCGGCATGGAGTGACCTATGATTAAGCAAGGTGGCGGAGAAATACAGTTGGAATGAGGGCGCATTAAATTCTATTGGACATTGAAATATGCGCTGATACTCCGATTCATCGGTGTTAGGTGCATGATTAAAAACGATCTTTTCCGGCCGAAATTGACCATCGGTGACCGATTGAAAACAACGTATCAGTCCAAGCACCATAGCTTCGGCGAGATGCGAGGTGGCGTACTGATAGTCGGAGAAGTAACTGGTTAAACAGGGGACCGGCTGCTCTTGAAGCTGGCCGTGCAATGCATCGCTAATAAGACGTTGATACTTAAGCACACGGCGTAAACCATCACCAAATGTCGCGCTACTCAGAAACAGATACTCCAATATCTGACCTTTATAAACGGGCATCTTTTCACCCAAGTGAAGACCGATGCACGAGTCGCCGCTCAGCTCGACTGCAGCTTGCCAGAATTTTGGTTGGGCACTGAACCGAGTGCGTAAATTAGCTTGATAAAGTTGTGACGGATTTAGGCCAGATCGCCGCAGAACCTCATCGGCATCGACGCCTAGGTTAAGTAACCCCTGATAGGCCAGACGCACTAATGTGCCAGAATCTGTGAGTGCGATCATAGTGAAGACTCGACAAAAAAGCCTATCATACACAATTGACCGAAATGACAAAATGATGTTCTTTTATTGCCAATGAATAACAGAGAGAAATTATCCACTATGATTCATATGAACTCGTCAAATCAAGCAAAACCAGAGCCACAAAAGACCTCGATGGTCGCTAAGAATCAGCGTGCGCCGAGTATTCCAGCACTGATGGGTAAAGCGGTGTTCAAGTCTGGCCAGTACCGCGTGGGCGATAGCCTGCCCGAGTTAAGCGCGCAATCGAGTGGCGTCTGCATAAACCAAGAGCATTTGCAGGCGTATCGGCAACTCTGTGGTTTTGAGCAAGGTCAAGGCGTGCCAGCTACCTACCTGCATATGTTGGCGTTTCCGCTGTTTCTAAATATCTTGGTCCAGCAACAATTTCCTATGAAAGCCATGGGTCAAGTGCACCTGCGTAATACGATTTCGGTTTTGCAACCCTTTGATCCACGTCAACCCTTGGATATGAGCGCTAAAATCAGTCGCAGTACCATCACCTCAAAAGGGCTGGAATGGGATATTGATGTTCAGATTGAGGCGGATAAGCAGTTGGTTTGGACCTGTGAGTCAACATTTTTGCATCGCTGTAAAACGGATATTGAGCGCAGCAAACCAAAGGGGGTCAGAAAATACGGCAAACCTCAGCTGTGGTCCACTGAGTCGGATTTGGGGCGGCGTTATGCGCGGGTTTCGGGTGATTACAATCCTATCCATCTGACTGATCTTACGGCCAAGCTCTTTGGTTTCAAACAGGCCATCGCGCATGGCATGTGGAGCAAGGCCAGATGCCTTGCAGCAATGGATAAACAATTGCCTGACTACGGGTACTCAGTCGCAGTGAACTTTCATCGCCCGCTATTTTTGCCCTCGCAGGTGCAGTTTTATACCGGCGTTAGGCAGGGTCAGCGACACTTTTCTCTTTTCAATCTAGGTGGCGATCAGGCTCACCTAGAGGGTGTTATTACTTAGGAAAATACAATGTCAGATTTTAAAGTGCCACTACAAGACTATCTATTTTTATTCAATGATGTTTTTGATATGCAAGCCAGCTATCAAAATATCAAGGGTGGTGAGGAGGCGACACCAGATATGGTGGAGGCTATTTTCACCGAAGCGGCAAAGTTCAGCGATGTTGAGTTGGCGCCCCTGTATCAGTCCGGCGATGTTGGCTGTACTTGGGATGATGGTGTTGTAACCACACCAGCGGGTTTTAAAGAAGCCTATGCCAAGTATATTGAGGCGGGCTGGACCTCTCTGAGCGGTAGCCCAGAGATGGGTGGTCAGGGACTGCCCTCATCGATTAGCAGCGCGATTAATGAAATGATTACCTCAGCAAATTGGGCCTGGGCGATGTACCCTGGGCTTAGTGAAGGCGCTATAGCGACGTTGCAAGATCACGGGACAGACGAGCAAAAGCAAACCTATTTAACCAAACTTATTGGTGGCACTTGGAGCGGCACCATGTGCCTAACTGAACCCCATTGTGGAACCGATCTCGGGCAAATGAAAACTAAAGCGGTGCCCAATAAAGATGGAAGTTACAAAGTCAACGGCACCAAAATTTTCATTAGCGCTGGTGAGCACGATCTGACCGATAATATTGTACATATTGTGTTGGCTAAGTTGCCTGATGCACCTGCCGGAACCAAAGGTATTTCGTTATTTATTATCCCCAAATTCCTGCCGGCAGAGGATGGTTCGGTGGGCGAGCGCAATGGTGTGAGATGTGGGTCCATCGAGCATAAAATGGGCATTCATGGTAATGGTACCGCAGTACTTAATTTCGATGATGCTACCGGATTTCTTATTGGTGAACCCCACGACGGCCTCAGCGCAATGTTTACCTATATGAACGTGGCGCGAATAGGCACTGCTAGCCAAGGCTCAGCTGCGGCCGAGCGGTCTTATCAGGGCGCCTCTAAATATGCTCGTGAGCGTTTGGCTATGCGTTCACTATCGGGAGTGAAAAATCCAGATGGTCCCGCCGACCCAATCGTGTCGCACCCTGATGTACGGCGCATGCTTCTAACACAGCGTGCCATTGCTGAAGGTGGTCGTGCCATGGTTACCTATGCTAGCCAGTTTGCTGACCTTTATGTTGCAGGTAAAACACAGCAGAGCCGAGACGAGGCGGAGAATCGCCTGGGCTTCTGTACGCCAATTCTTAAAGGTTTTATTACCGAGCAGGGTGTTATTGCGGCCAATCACGGTGTTCAGGTGTTTGGTGGGCATGGCTACATCAAGGAATGGGGTATGGAGCAAATTTTGCGTGACAGCCGTATTGCCACTCTGTATGAAGGTACTACAGGGATTCAGGCGTTGGATCTCGTGGGTCGCAAAGTATTGTTGGATCGCTTTAAGCAATTAAAGATCTTCACCGGTGAGATGCTTGCTTTCGCGGCACAGTCTCTCCCTTGGCGCAAGGGTAGTAAAGCGAATCGCAAGCAGGCGTGGGCGGTGACTAAATTGGCGCTCAAATGGCGGTGGTTAGGTTATCGGCTGGCTATGCAGGGTAAGAAAAATCCTGATGCGGTCGGTGCCGGCTCGGTAGACTTCTTAATGTTTTCCGGCTATGCCTTTATGGCATTTATGTGGGCGAAAATGAGTGCTACTGCGCGCGCCCAAATAGAGGCAGGCGAAGGCGATAAAAAATTCTTAGAAGAAAAGATTCATACTGCGACGTTTTTCTTTGAGCGGCTTTTACCTCAGGCAGATGTTCATGCCAAAACGATTGGTGCCAACCTGAATTCTGTAATGGCAATGCCAGTAGATTATTTTGATGCGTCTTAATTAACCTGTTTGACCCTGGTAGGGAGCCCCAGATGTTTTGGGGCTCTTTATTTTGTGCAAAGTTTTTTTGGCTTTGCTACAGTTTGCATCGTTGCTTTAGCAAAAACTATACCTAAGGGGTTGTTATGGAATTTAATCAGGTCGTGCGCGCACGTCACTCTTTTCGAGGTTTTTTACCCCAACAGGTTGATGAGGAAACGCTTAGAACCGTATTCGAAACAGCGAATTGGGCCCCCTCCAATTGCAATGTGCAGCCCTGGCATGTGCATGTTTTATCTGGTGCTGCTTGTGATCGCATGCGTGAGAAAATGGTGGCTAGAGCATCAGTAGATACAGCGGGTAATCCAGACTTTCCCTGGCAGGGCAAGTTTACCGGTGATTATAAAACCCGCCAAATCTGCTCAGCTGTGGGGCTTTGGGAGCATCAGGGTGTGACCAGAGACGACCATAAGAAGCGCGCTTGGTCATGGATGCGTAACTTCCAATTTTTCGATGCGCCACATATCGCCTTTATTTTTGTTACTGACGAATTTCCTGAGCTTGTGCGTCTTGCAGGCGATGTGGGTATGTATTCCCAGACATTGATGCTAGCCATGGCAGATGCCGGCATTGGCTCCTGTCCGCAGACCTCAGTGAGTTGCTTCCCCGATTTAGTGCGCGAGGAGCTGGGTATTGAAAGCAATTTTAAATTATTGCTGGGACTTTCTTTTGGCTATGTGGATGAGTCAGATAATGCCAATAACCTCCGCACTGAGCGCGATCCACTGGAAAAAACAACCACGTTTTATTCCTAGTCGCAGGGGCTGATGTCGGTCGGCCCGTTTCTATCTTATTGGGTTACTTTATCCAAAAGCCTGAAACATTCCGATAAAGCTTGTTGCCAACAATACCCAACCTAACAGTCGGTAAAAATGGCGGCTATCGCGCTGTAATAGCTGATCATGGAATTTGTGGCCGATAAAATGCCCTAAGGCGGCAAACGGCAGAAGCAATAAAGAGTTCATCAACTGTATATCAACATCGGCAATCACAAAGGCGGTCAGCTTGATGCCGACCAGTATCCACCACAGAACAAATAAGGTATTGCGAAACTCATGGGGTTTGATATGGCGCATGGCCACGGCGATCACCAATGGGCCGCCTATTAATGATGTGCCGCTAATATAGGCGGCGATAATAAGCAACATCACATCTATCTTGCGACTATTGCTTTGCATAGGTCTACCAATAATGTAACTGATTGAGTAGGCGGCGATAAGTAGATAAATAATAATATTCATCAATGCTGTGGGTAGCATCAATAGGCCGATAACGCCGGCTAATTTAGGGATCAGCATAATTAGCAGGGCATAGCGGACAAAGGCCCAATTAACGGTTGGGCTATTGTCAGAGATGCCCCTTTTGCGTTCGGCTTGCACCACCGTTAAGCCAGCAAAAAACAGCAGGTGGAGGGAAATTATCGGCAGGAAAAATACGGGGTCGTCATGAATAAGCAATAGAAACGGTAACGTAAATAATGCGCCACCGAAACCGAGGCCAGAGCGCACAAAGCCGCTCCAGACAAAAATAAGCCCGGTAAGGATAATTTGGATCCAACTGAAATCAATCATCCGATCGCAACCCCAATACGGCAGACAGTTTCGCTATGAACATGGTTGTGAGATTGTTTCTGATCCCCTAGGCATAACTGAGGAATTGATGACCTGAACCATGGAGGTAAACCAGAGGTTTGTCATCGTCGTAGGTTGAATCAAGAGGTTCGTTATTACCACCTCTCAGGTTATAGTAGACAGTATTAACCTGGTTGATCGCTATATGCATTTTTGAGATCCAAAATCTGTATTGACAGCACTGAGTAGGGCCACAAAAATGGCGCTAGAAACTAGCCGCCATAGTACAGTAAATAAATTCCTAGGAACAAAAAATGTCAGCTGATAATAAGACTAAGCCTAGCTCCGAACTTGAGGATCAGTTTAGTGTACTGGTAGGAGAGGATATTCAGCCCTTGGGTAATAAAGGAGCGAATTACCTAGCGAAGCCGACCACACAGACCCCGGGGCTGTTACAACGGCGTAAAGCAGCGCAGCAGGAGCAGCGGGTTGATAGTAACTTTCTCGACCCAGCAAGCGTTATTCAGCCGGTGGACCCCAATGATTATCTGGCATTCGCCCGTCCGGGGGTGCAGCACGGTGTGTATAAAAATTTGCGCCAAGGCAAATATGATATTCAATCCCGCCTTGATTTACATCGCCACACAGTCGAGCAGGCGCGCATAGCACTGCACAGTTTTGTGATTGACTGTCAAACCTATGGAGTACGCTGTGCGTTGGTTACCCATGGTAAAGGAGAGGGGCGGGAGCAACCGGCCAAGTTAAAAAGTTGTGTCAATCACTGGTTGCGCCAATTTGATCAGGTGCTTGCCTTTCACAGTGCTCAAAAGCAGCATGGCGGTGCCGGCTCAACCTATATTCTGATAAAAAAGAATAGCATAGCCCGTTTAAATACGAGTGAAAAACTCGCTCAGGCAAGAAACCCCAAATCCTAACGCATATATTGATCTTCTTGGTAATCAGAGTCGTAAAAACTCTATAATAAATATGGGGTGGTCTTAGTTTGGCCTTATTGTCTGCGATCTATGCCGATCTGTTGCTGATTTTACCGGTGATGGTATCGGCCTCTGCGGCGGTCTTCGCCGTCGCTCTGATTACTTGGCTGATAAGTCTGTACTTGGATAGAGTCAGCGTTGCCAACTACAGCGCGCCGCTAATGATTCTGGCTGCCGTCTTGGCAGTCGCGAAATCAACCGATATTACTAACCCTGTCAGCGCGGTGCTAGTCGCTATGGTTGCGATTTGGGCGTTACGTCTTTCGCTATTTTTAATTGCCCGCGATCGCAATCAACCCGAAGATCGTCGCTATCGTATGTTGCGTCGGCACTTCAGTCCGCATTTTACGCTGAAAAGTAGCTATATAATATTCCTGCCGATGGCTGTTGGCGCCTGGTGTCTAAGTTGGCTGTTTGCCATTGTTATAACAACCAGCGCCGCTACCGATGGCGCGACGGCTGTTCGCTGGAGCTACTTGCACTCTGTCGCATCGGCACTGTGGCTAGCTGGCTTGGTAATCGAAACGGTAGCGGATAAGCAACTCTACGATTTTAATCGCCAAGTAGTCCGCCAGCAGTACACGCTGGATCAAGGTTTGTGGCGCTACTGTCGGCACCCAAATTATTTTGGTGAATGGATTATGTGGCTAGCCTGGTTTGTGTTTGCCATCCCTGCGGGGAGTGCCTTGATCGTGCTTTCGCCAATGATCATAACTTGGCTTTTACTCAAAGGTACGGGCATTGCGGTAATGGAGAAAGACATCAGCCAGCGCCGCCCCGATTACGCTGCTTACCAACGTAGCACCAGTGCTTTTTTCCCTGCATCGCCGTCTGAAGCGGTCAATCGAGGTCTGTATGATTAAGCGGTTTCTACTGACAGTATCGCTGTCTTGGATTGGTACAGCGTACGCCGCGCCACCCATGCCAACCGTAGACTATGTTGATTTGCCACGTTTTATGGGTGAATGGTATGTGATTGCCAACATTCCTACGCGGTTTGAAAAAGGTGCTCATAACCCACTTGAAACCTACCGCCTAGATGATGATGGCACCATCGCCACTACGTTTAGTTTTAATGCGGATTCATTTGCCGGAGAGAAGAAAACCTATCATCCACGGGGTTTTATCAAAGATAAAACTACCAATGCTCGCTGGGGAATGCAGTTTATATGGCCGATTAAAGCGGATTACCGAGTGGTTTACCTAGATGATGATTATCGCTATACCATTATCGCGCGCAAGGCACGCGACTACGTTTGGGTGATGGCTCGAAGCGCGGCTATTGATGCGGAGAAATATCAGGAGCTAATCGATTTCGCTGTTTCAATTGGGTATCCGGCGGATAAGATTGAGCGTGCGCCTCACGAAGGGGTGCCGCAATCTTTGCCCTGATCACCCAGCTTAGCTAGTACCTCGTAGATGCCAGACATCAACCTTATCAATTGAGCGTCGGTACTAATAAATGGCGGCATAACGTAAACCAGTTTACCGAAAGGTCTCACCCAGACGCCGGCGGTAACAAACTGCTTTTGAATCGCACCAACATCGACCGGCTCCCTCATTTCAATCACCCCGATAGCGCCAAGGGCGCGCACATCGGCAACAGTCTCCAAGTCGGCAAAAGGCTGTAGTTGCGACTTAAGCGTTGTCTCAATGCGCTGAATAGTTTGCTGCCAATCACTGCTGAGCAATAATTCGATACTGGCATTGGCAACCGCACAAGCTAGAGGATTGCCCATAAAGGTGGGACCATGCATAAAACAACCGGCTTCTCCTTCGCAGATACCGATACTCACTTCCTCACTGCAGAGAGTCGCGGCCAATGTCATATAGCCGCCGGTAATTGCTTTGCCCAGGCACAGTATATCGGGGCTAATAGCGGCCCATTCACAGGCAAATAACTTACCTGTGCGGCCAAAACCGGTGGCAATTTCATCGGCAATCAGTAGCACGTTATATTGATCGCAGAGCTCGCGCACACGGCGCAAATAATGTGGAGAGTAGAAGCGCATGCCGCCAGCGCCCTGCACAATGGGCTCTAAAATAACTGCGGCAAGCTGATGGTGTTGTTGAGCAATGATATCGGTGAATTCGGCAATATCGCTTTCGTCCCAGTCACCATCAAATGCTGTTTGAGGTGCCGGTGCAAAGAAATGCTGCTGCATAACTTTGTCGAATAAATGATGCATACCATTGACCGGATCGCAGACCGACATGGCGGCAAAAGTATCACCATGGTAGCCGTTGCGCAGACTAAGCAATTTATTTTTTTCTGGCTGACCTTTAGACAACCAGTACTGAAACGCCATTTTAATCGCGACTTCTACGCCCACCGAGCCACTATCGGCAAGAAACACTTTATCCAGTCCGTCCGGTGTGATTTCCACCAGCTTTTCGCACAAATCCACTGCGGGAGCATGCGTGATACCACCGAACATCACATGACTCACTTTATCTATTTGTTCTTTTGCCGCTTGGTTCAACACTGGATGGTTATAACCATGAATGGTGCACCACCAAGAGGACATACCATCAACCAGCACCGTTCCGTCGGCTAGGTGAAGATAAACCCCTTCGGCTGAAACCACTTCGTAAGCCGGAATCGGATCGGTAAGGGAGGAGTAGGGGTGCCAAACAAATTGCTGAT
This sequence comes from Porticoccaceae bacterium, assembly GCA_049631145.1. Classification (GTDB taxonomy): domain Bacteria; phylum Pseudomonadota; class Gammaproteobacteria; order Pseudomonadales; family Porticoccaceae; genus HTCC2207. The sequence goes on along the minus strand of JBNAAJ010000025.1, from coordinate 8,032 downwards.
CTTTAGCGAGAATAGACGATTGTTCGCGCACTGGGACGCTGGTCGAGTTCACTATTTTGTTGCTCCGCATAGCTATGCTTGAAGGTTGGTAGCACCGACATTATCGGGCAGCGCAAGAGTACCGAACTCTGCGTCGCAACGCTACGATTGCCGCAAATTATTGGCGATATTGACTGGCGGTTTTGTTGTCGCGACCGGAATACTTCAGCATCGATCTATGCCCTATAGATTTAATCAAATAAAACTCTGTGCTTCTCTTGGTCAAAGCACCTTTGTGCAATTACAATAGGCGGCTTTTCAGTAGGCGCTGTTTTTATGTCCATTCGCAAAAATCAACTTGAGGCCAATAAGCTACAAAAACGATTGCGGCGCAATGTCGGCAGTGCGATTGCAGATTACAATATGATCGAAGAGGGTGATCGCGTGATGGTGTGCCTATCGGGTGGCAAAGACTCCTACGCCATGCTCGATATTTTAATGAGCCTGCAAAAAAACGCGCCAATCAGTTTTGACTTGGTGGCGGTCAATTTAGATCAGAAACAGCCGGGTTTTCCAGAGCAGGTGTTGCCTGCCTACCTAGATAGTCTCGATATCGAATACCATATTTTAGAAAAAGATACCTACAGCATCGTTACTAGCAAAATTCCTGAGGGTAAGACCTACTGTAGTCTATGCTCCCGATTGCGCCGCGGCACATTATATGGCTTTGCTGAACATATTGGTGCTACCAAGGTAGCCTTGGGCCATCATCGCGATGATATTGTTGAAACCTTATTTTTAAATATGTTTCATCAGGGTAAGCTGAAAGCCATGCCCCCCAAGCTGCTGTCCGATGATAAAAAAAATATGTTGATTCGGCCTCTAGCCTATTGCCGCGAAGCCGATTTAATTGCACTGGCAGAACTCAAGAAGTTTCCTATAATTCCTTGTAATCTCTGCGGATCTCAAGATGGATTGCAACGCAAGGTTGTCAAAGACATGCTATTGCAGTGGGAGCGACAATTTCCCGGTCGGATTGATACCATTTTCGGAGCGATCAAAAATGTATCGCCATCGCAGTTGGCGGATACTGATTTATTTGACTTTGCCAACCTAACACTGGATAGACAGGATGTATCAGCGGCAAGTGGTGAGGTTGAAAGTCATATACGCGCGATCAATTTGTAAGCGCAAAAACAGGCGCCAAAACAAGCGTTAAAAGAGGTGTAATCGATGTCACAGCTGTCACTTCCCACCACCATTGCGTTCTTAATCTATATCAGCATCGTGCTGGGTATCGGGTTCTACGCCTATATTCAAACCAAGAGTGCCAGCGACTATTTTCTCGGTGGGCGCCAATTATCCCCCACAGTTTCCGCCATTAGTGCAGGGGCATCTGATATGAGTGGCTGGGTGCTGCTGGGCTTGCCTGGATATGCCTATATAGCCGGTTTGGAGGCGGTATGGATCTCGATTGGTCTTACCATCGGCGTGGCGGCCAACTGGTTGTTGATGGCTAAGCGCTTGCGCATCTACAGCGCCCAGTTGGATGATGCGGTAACGTTACCTGCCTATTTGCAACGTCGTTTCGCCGACACCAGACCCTGGCTTAAATCCATTGCCTCGATCAGTATCTTGCTGTTTTTTCTGTTTTATGTCGGCTCCGGTTTAATAGCGGGGGGCAAGCTATTTAATGAAGTCTTTGGCTTTGATTATCAATGGGCCGTATTAACTAGTGTGGTATTAATTCTTATCTACACCTTATTTGGCGGCTTTTTAGCTGTGTCTTGGACCGACGTTTTTCAAGGTTTACTGATGTTATTGGCGCTGGTTGCGGTGCCTGTTTTGGTGATTTCCCAAGCGGGTGGCGTCAGTGAAATGGCAACACAGATTAATCAGCAAAACCCGCAGCTATTGGATCTATTTACCGCGGTCAATGGTCAATCGTTGGGTTGGATGATGATTATAAGTACCATGGGTTGGGGCTTGGGCTATTTTGGCCAGCCGCATATATTGGCGCGATTTAAAGCTATTCGCTCGCCGCAAGATACCGGTCAAGCTGCAACTATTGCTGTAACTTGGGCGCTACTCTGTTACTTTCTAGCTATCGCGGTAGGCCTCAGCGGTGTGGCCTTTCTGCCGGAGTCGTTGGTGGATTCTGAAAAAGTATTTATTGCCTTAACTAAATTGATCTTCCACCCACTGGTGGCAGGTATTTTATTAGCAGCGATTTTAGCAGCGATTATGAGCACAATTGATTCACAGCTATTGGTATGTTCCGCCTCGCTGGCTGAGGACCTCTATCCGCTAGTGACTAAGCAGACGCTGTCGGTGGAAAAGCGCTTGCAGATTGGCCGCATTGCCGTGGTTATTCTAGCGTTGCTGGCGACATTGTTGGCGATGAATCCTGATAGCAAGGTATTAGATGTGGTTTCCTACGCTTGGGCAGGCCTAGGCGCCTCGCTGGGGCCCGCAATTTTGATCAGCCTTTACTGGCGAAATATGACGGCTGCCGGTGCTTTAGCGGGCGTTATGGTCGGCGGTGCAACCGTGATTTTATGGTCTCGATTGCAAGGTGGAATATTTGATCTCTATGCATTAGTTCCGGGCTTTATTTTAGCCGCTGTAGCCATCGTTGTAGGGTCTTTACTGAGTAAAAGTAGTCTGCGTTCGACCGTATTAGAACAGTTTGATCGGATGCGCAGTCAGTTGTAAATCACTCGCTTATCAATAGCCGCGCAGTTTTCAGCTTTACCCTGATCACTGCGCCTGTCAACATTACATCTGCTCCATAACCTCAATACCCAATAGGTCCAAGCCTTTAGCCAGAGTATTAGCACTCATTGCACATAGCATCAGGCGGCTGTGCTGGGTATCAGTATCGACTCCCTCTTTAAGCACCGGACATTGCTCGTAAAAAGACATAAAGGCGCTGGCCAGTTCGTAGAGATAGGTGCAGAGGCTGTGTGGATAACAGTCCGTCGCCACCTGATTAAGCACTTCATTAAATTGCAGTAATTTAAACGCCAAGGTTTTTTCTTGTGGTTGCTGCACAATAATGGCTGCAGAAAATCCTTCGGCCTGAATATTCGCCTTGCGGAAAATGCTGCGAATTCTGGTGTAGGCATATTGCAGATAGGGTGAGGTGTTGCCTTCAAAAGACAGCATTGCATCCCAGTCAAAAATATAATCGTTGGTACGCGTTTTACTTAAATCGGCATACTTAATGGCACCAATACCAACTTTGCGACTGATATCAGCAATATCTTTATCCTTTAAATCAGGGTTTTTCTGCTTGACCAGCTGTGCTGCTCGCTCTACAGCTTCGACCAAGAGATCGGCTAGTTTGACCGTGCCACCCGAGCGGGTTTTAAAGGGTTTGCCATCCGGCCCCATCATGGTGCCAAAGGCATGGTGCTCAAGACTCACCTCAGGGGGTACAAAGTTGGCTTTGCGCCCAGTGGTAAACACCTGTTTCATATGCAGCGATTGGCGTGCATCAATAAAATATAAAATACGGTTAGCCTGCAATGTGCCTACTCTATGGCGTAGGCAGGCGAGATCGCTGGTGGCATAGAGAAAACCACCGCCAGACTTTTGTACAATCATCGGCGAGGGATCGCCGTTTTTATCGGCAAGCTCCTCAAGAAAAACCACCTTGGCGCCATCAGAGTCGACTGCCAGCCCTTGCTCCGTTAGCGCGTCAAGAACATTTTGTAGATCATTATTGTAGGAGCTTTCAGCGGCAATATGCTCTCTGCGCAAACCAACATTTAATTGTTTATAGATCTCGATATTGTGCGCCACAGACACATCAATAAATTGTTGCCATAGGGTGCGGCAGTGGGCATCGCCCGATTGCAGTTTGACTACATAAGCGCGCGCCTTATCGGCGAATTGTGGATCGGCATCAAAGTGTTTTTTGGATTGTTGGTAAAACTGCTCAAGGTCATTGAGTGCAAGATCAGCCTGCTCGCCCTCGCCGAGGTGTAATTCCAATTCCGCGATTAACATACCGAACTGTGTGCCCCAATCACCCATATGATTTTGGCGGATAACCTGATGACCCTGATAGTCCAGCAGACGTGCTAGACAGTCACCAATAATTGTTGAGCGTAAATGGCCAACATGCATTTCCTTGGCCAGATTGGGTGACGAGTAATCAATTACCACCGTCTGTGGCTGGTCGCTTTTGCTCTCGCCAGTAATAGCAAGCTGTTGAGCTAAAAATGGTTCGGCAAGAGTAATGTTAATAAAACCAGGGCCAGCGATATCCAGTTTGCTAGCTATGCCTTCGAGATCGAGATGGTCGAGGATTTTTTGTGCTAGCTCTCGCGGGTTGGTCTTTAGTTGCTTAGCGGCCGCCATGGCACCATTGGCCTGATAGTCGCCGAACTGGGGTTTGCCGCTTAGAGCCAGCATAGGAGCGCAGGGGCTAGGGACACCAGCCGCCTGCATGGCGGTGGCTATTCGTTGATTGAGTAACTGTTTGATGCTCATTTAAACTGTGGTCTCTTAGTTTGGCGCTATTTTGACTGCGGATTGTAGGTTTACCCATGGTGAAAGCAAAGCCAAACTTGCAAAAAGTCGGCTTATTGCTATAGTTTCGCCTTCCTCGGCCGGTAATTATGGCCCGACCTTTGTGAAAAGCTAATTTTTTGTGGGATATTGATGGATTCAATACTAATTGCTCAAGGCCTTGACCTATTGCTGTATGGCATGGGAACGGTGTTTACCTTTTTGACTTTATTAGTGCTGATAACCAGCACCATGTCGGCGCTGGTTAATCGCATTGCGACTGAAGAAGCGGTCGCCGCGCCCGCGCCTTCCGTAGCCAGTAATGCTGTTGAGCCAAGATTGGCAACAGTTATTCAGGCCGCTATTGATCAGCACCGCGGTAGAAAGTAGCCATAGATTTAAAACGAACGATTTACATTTTTTTATCACTTTACTCAACTGGACATAATTATGCCCTCTAAAACCCCTGCGCTAGGTATAACTGAAGTTGTTCTTCGCGATGCTCACCAGTCTTTGTTTGCAACCCGTATGCGTATCGATGATATGTTGCCAATTGCCGAGAAACTCGACCAAATTGGTTACTGGTCTATGGAGTCTTGGGGAGGCGCGACATTTGATTCCTGCATTCGCTTTTTAGGCGAAGACCCTTGGGACCGCATTCGTGAAATTAAAAAGGCTATGCCCAATACGCCGCAACAAATGTTATTCCGCGGTCAAAATATTCTCGGTTATCGCCACTATGCAGACGATGTGGTGGAGAAGTTTGTTGAGCGTGCCGCAATCAATGGTATCGATGTTTTCCGTGTCTTTGATGCTATGAATGATATGCGTAATCTTGAAACTGCGTTGCGTGCAGTGAAGCAAGTAGGCAAACATGCGCAGGGCACTATTTCTTATACCGTAAGCCCAGTGCATACCATTGACCTATGGGTTGATCAGGCGCGCAAGATTGAAGATGCCGGCGCCGATTCTATTTGTATTAAAGATATGGCTGGGCTGTTAACGCCCTATGTTGGCTATGAGTTAGTAAAAAAATTAAAACAGGCTGTGGCTATTCCGATTCAGTTGCATGCCCATGCCACCACCGGCCTATCGACAACCACCATTACTAAATGCGTTGAGGCGGGGATTGATAATGTCGATACCGCCATATCCTCGATGTCGATGACCTACGGTCATTCGGCTACGGAGTCTGTGGTATCGATCTTTAAAGGTCAGGAGCGTGACACCGGCCTGAATATCGAGAAAATTGAAGAAATTGCCGCTTACTTCCGCGAGGTACGCAAGAAATACGCTGAGTTTGAAGGCTCATTGCGCGGTGTTGATTCGCGTATCCTAGTGGCTCAGGTACCGGGCGGCATGCTGACTAATATGGAGTCGCAGTTGCGCCAGCAGGGTGCAGAGGACCGTTTGGATGATGTATTGGCGGAAATCCCTAAGGTACGCGAAGATCTAGGCTATATTCCGTTGGTGACACCAACATCGCAAATTGTGGGTACGCAAGCGGTGCTTAATGTATTGACGGGCGAGCGTTATAAATCGATATCTAAAGAGACCGCCGGTGTATTGCGCGGTGAGTACGGCGCGGCGCCGGCACCAGTGAATGCCGAGTTGCAGAGCCGTGTATTGGACGAGGGCGAAGAGGCCATTACCTGTCGCCCCGCCGATAATATCGAGCCAGAGCTCGAGGCACTCACTGCCGAGCTTGAGGGGCTGTCTGCTGAGCATGGTTTTCAGCTAACCGCAGGTGAAGGGCAGATCGATGATGTTTTGACCTATGCCTTATTCCCACAAGTGGGGCTTAAATTCCTGCAAAATAAAGATAATCCAGACGCCTTTGAGCCGGTGCCAACCGGAAAACCAGCCGCAGTCACTAATGATGCGGGTGAAGAGGTTTATACCGTCAGTGTTGAAGGTAAATCTTATACCGTGGCAGTGGCCAATGGCGGCGATATTAGCGCTATCGTGCCAGTAGGGCAGGCGGCTCCGGCGGCCAGCACCGCGGCACCGGTTGCGGCCACCGGTGGTGAGCCGGTCAATGCGCCCCTCGCGGGTAATGTAGTAAAAGTCATGGTGCAGCCCGGGCAGACGGTCGCTGAAGGCGAAAGCATTGTGATTCTCGAGGCAATGAAGATGGAGACCTCGGTCAGTGCGCCAGCAGCGGGCACCATTGTTGAGGTGCGAGTGCAGTCCGGCGATAGCTGTGTGGTCGGCGATGTTCTGGTGACCTTGGCCTAAGGAGCCCCGAATTATGGAAAATTTAATCAGCTTATGGGCCAGCTCCGGTCTGGCGCAAATCCAGCTCGGTCAACTGGTTATGATGGCCGTTGGTTTAGGTCTGTTATTTTTGGCTATCACCAAAGGTTTTGAGCCCTTGCTACTGGTGCCGATCGGTTTTGGTACTATTCTGGCCAATATTCCCGGTGCCGGTTTTGATGCTGCGCCAGTCTATGATGCCTTGGGGCAGATGGAGTCACCCGGTGGCTTGCTCTACTATATCTACCATGCCGGTATTGAGACAGGGTTATTCCCGCTGGTGATCTTTATGGGCGTTGGCGCGATGACCGATTTTGGTGCTCTGTTAGCCAACCCAAAGACACTCTTACTTGGTGCGGCGGCACAGGTGGGTATTTTCACCACTGTTCTGGGTGCGGTAACGCTAAGCCATTACGGTATTCTTGACTTTAGTATTCGTGATGCCGCATCGATTGGCATTATCGGCGGTGCTGATGGGCCAACCGCGATCTTTGTCACCAGCAAGCTATCACCGGATCTGCTCGGTGCGATTGCCGTGGCGGCATACTCTTATATGGCCTTGGTGCCCATTATCCAGCCGCCGATTATGCGCGCATTAACCACGCCCGCTGAGCGACAGATTAAAATGGAGCAGTTGCGTCCGGTATCCAAAGCTGAGCGCATTGTCTTCCCACTCACCCTGCTGGTACTGGTGGCGATGCTACTACCAGATGCCGCACCGCTATTGGGAATGTTCTGTTTTGGTAACCTAATGAAAGAATGTGGTGTGGTGAATCGATTAAGCGATACCACGCAAAATGCCCTGATCAATATTGTTACCATTTTCCTTGGTCTTGGTGTGGGTTCAAAAATGAGTGCTGAGAAATTCCTTAACCCTGAAACCATGGGTATTCTTGGGCTCGGTGCTGTTGCCTTCTGTATTGGTACCGCCTCCGGTGTACTGATGGCCAAGTTAATGAATGCACTATCCACCAATAAGGTTAATCCTCTGATAGGTGCTGCCGGTGTCTCTGCTGTACCAATGGCAGCGCGCGTGGCCAATAAAGTCGGTCTAGAAGCCAACCCACAAAACTTCTTATTGATGCACGCCATGGGCCCCAATGTTGCCGGTGTTATCGGTTCGGCAGTGGCCGCTGGTGTGATGATTAATCTTGTTAGTGGTATGTAATGGGTCCAGTTGAGCGGCAGATAAGCGATAAGCTAAAGGCTGAATATCAGCCGGATTATATACAGCTTGATAACGAAAGCTTTATGCATGCGGTGCCGCCTAATTCTGAAA
>JBNAAJ010000024.1:0-31719 GCA_049631145.1 Porticoccaceae bacterium | reverse complement strand
CAGATTTTGCATTTGAGTTTGTTTTTGTTTCACCGTAAGAAGTGTCAACGGTAGTAATATCGCCGACCATCATGGGTATAACGGGATCAGCATGGCCGGTTTTGGAAAGACCGCTTGAGCATATTAAGCAACAGAGTAGTAAATATATTTGCATGTTTTTCATAGTCTAATCCTTTAGTTTTAGCTCAAGATAGCCACTAGCTGGTGCTAACCGTCGGTCTTATTTTGTCCTGTCATACTGATTGCTTAATCAATGGGAAGATGGCTTATCGAAGATCTGTGTAACGCTGTAGAGGAAACGCTTGAGCCCACAGATACTTGATGATGCGTTGCGGTTCTCTGTGCTAGTGATGTACAGGTTTATCCATCTCAGCGGGGCGATTCGTTCAGTCAACGCCCATGCAGTCTGTGGGCTGATCGACGCCTTGAAAACGTCGCCTGAGGAGCTGTGGCTTATTGATAATTGGCGGGGCAACAACGCTGTGCTGGTTAGCCCAGCTAATACTAATGATACTGTCTTCATTTCTATATCCTTATAGAAGTAATATTGCCCTTGGCACCGATCAGACCACAACGCTAGACAACAACGCCAATAGTGAGACATGTCAACGATAGTGATATGGCTGTTCAGTTAGGGGCAGATATATTCAATTAGAATAGAAGTTGTTTTAACAGCATCGCTTGATTTGTTTCACAAACTTAAGATTTTTGTGCAAATCAGTCTGAGTAGATATGACACGCAAATAGGGTCCGGATTGTTATTACAAACGGCGTTTTGATGAGTGCTATATTAGCTCTGTTAATCCTTGACTTATTAATTTGATTGGATGCTAGTTTCTAGGGACTCTCGGTATCACGGATCTGATATCCAAAGACTGTAGAAGGCGCAGTAGGCAAAGAGCTATCTTTGACTGATAAAAAACAGCATGTTAGCCTGCTTAAAAAATAAGGTAGGTTAACATGCAGAATATCAGTACATTTAAAGATGAAGAGGAAGCTTTTAAAGAAATCAAAGAGGCTGGATATTTCCCCTTTAAAGCAGATTATCCCGCGCTAGAAAATGATTTCCACTGGCATGACTTTGACTCATTTCTTTATATCACTGGCGGTGAGTTAACGGTCACCGAATATGAGACTGGTGAATCAATTACCTGTACTCAAGGGACAAAGATAACCGCCCATGCCGGTGTGGTGCATCGGGAGCAGAGCCGAGGTTACAGCGCTATTTTTGGCTTATCAGTGGATCCAAGAACGTTAACCCAACCGGTTGATAAACCCGTTTCATCTCTCTGATTATTGGCGAATGAAGCTTGCCACTGCATGGCTCTTTTCGATAAGTTTTGCTTATTAAAAACCTCTCGCATCTAGTATGTGAGAGGTTTTTCGGTTTTATACTAAGTGAATCTTGTTACTGCGGGAATATCTGCATAAAAGCATCCATATCATATTGATTGCCATAGAGTAGGGCGCTCTTTAATGCCACATCGGCGGCAATAGCGACTGCAGTCTTAATTTCCTCATCGGTTGCTCCGGCCGCTTTGGCCATGTTGGTGTGTGCCGGTATGCAATACACACACTTCATCGCTACCGATGCGGATATCGCTGCTAGTTGCGCTTCTTTGGTGGGTATGGCGCCGTTAAATACGTTTTTATTGACTGCTTGATAATATGCGGCGGCGGCATCTTCATTAGCTGTAGGTTGAAGACCCATTAGCGGATCTGCAGCCGCTTTTGATTTGCCATGTCCGTCTGATACTGCAGGTGACGATATTAGTAGTGCAAGGAAAGTGATTGCTATGGATTTTATAAACATAATAATTCTCTTTTTATAATGAAGGTGAATACTTTGACGCATTTAATATTCACAACTGAGTAATTCGCTGTCAAGGTATTATTCGAATGATTAAGTGCAATTGACCTTATGGGGTCAATATAATGCTAGGATCTGGACACTATCTTCTGTGCTTGTTTATGGTGTTAGACTGTTTAGGAATAGAGTGAGAAGGATAGTTAACCCATGTACATTGTACTCTCATTGGCAATCGTAATTACCTTGGCGACATCGCTATTTATTTGTATTAAGTGGCCTGATGTTCGTTGTACCGGCCCAACCCCACTGCCATTGACGGCATTTCTGGCTATTTTATTTACTTCAGGTCTCGATGTTGGGCTGATTATGTTTCCGCTGGTTGAGTTTCCTGTCTATGCCGCTGAGCAGCCCTATGGTTTTACCAATCCACTGGCTATAGAGTTTGGTTTCTGGGGTTTTTTGGTATGGGCTTTCTATTTCTTAACCACATTCTATTTTTGCATCGTCGAACCCAAAGTCGGGCTATTTCAACTTAAGCCTATTCGCTGGGTGAACAATGCAGTTGTGGTTGCTACCTGTGCTTTTACCGCCTATTTATTTCTCTCCTATGTCCCCAGTTATATCGAGGGAATAGGCGTTGGACAGCAATATTTGTTGGTTGGATTAATTATTTTAGCGGCAGTATTTTCGAGTACCGATATTCGCTATGTCAAAATGCTTAGCTTGACCTCAAGTGCGCTATTTATTGTGCTTGCCGCGGTGATGATTATTGCCTCTGGGGCTTCGGTCGAGGGGTACTTGGCTAGTGCGGCAAATCTCAGTGGTTACTTTAGTAATATTCACCGTTTTGTTAGCCCCATTACTGATTACCATGGCTGGTATCTGTTTTGGTGGTTTGCGTGGAGCATTATGATTGGTCAGTTTGTCGCTCGGTTTGTCAGTGGCTTAACGACCTGGCAGCTATTGTTAGCACTGCTAGTAGTGCCCTCTATCGCCATCGCACTGTGGTTTTCAGCATTATATTATTATTTTATTAATGATATTGCGGTGGTTGGGATACTCGGTAATGCCATGGTTGTGCTAGGAGTGATTTTTGTGGTCAATTCATTGGACTCATTGATTAGACTGTATACCGATAATTTGCATATCGATGTAACTCGCATCGGGCGTAATTACTATCTACTGGGGAACTGGGCATTACTGGCAAGCCTAGTGCTGCTATATCAGTTGACACCGTTTAAAATCGAATGGGTCGGGTTACTTGTGATTGGCTTGTATGTGGCGATCTATATACTGCTATTCAAGCGTAGGAAAGAATTAATTCAGAGCTTTGGCGGTGTCGACATCAGTGGCTCAAGATAGGGTATAAAAAGTCATGCTAAAACATAAAGACTACGACTACATTGTGGTAGGTGCAGGATCCGCTGGTGCGATCGTGGCATCGCGATTAAGTGAGGATCCGCAGACTAAAGTATTGCTTGTGGAATACGGTGGTGGAGATCGCAGTGTGTTTATCCGTATGCCCTCAGCATTGGGTATCCCTATGAATAGTGATAAATATAATTGGGGTTTTACTTCTATCCCCGAACCCTATTTAAATAATCGCGTTATGAATTGCCCTCGCGGCAAAGTGCTGGGAGGCACATCATCGATCAATGGTATGGTCTATGTACGCGGCAATGCCCATGATTATGATGAGTGGGAAGCCCTTGGTGCCAGCGGTTGGAATTATCAGAATTGTTTGCCTTATTTTAAAAAGCTCGAGACTCATAATTGCGTTACCAGTGACTACACAGGCAGTGATGGTCCGGTAGCGATCAGTGGCGGTAACAATATGCGCAATCCGCTGTATCGCGCCTTTATTGATGCTGGTGTTGAGGCAGGTTATACCGAGACTGAGGATTACAATGGTTATCGGCAGGAGGGGTTTGGTCAAAAGTTTATGAACGTTGATGCCGGTATTCGTGCTTCTACCAGCCATGCTTATCTTAAACGACAACGCACCAATTTAACCATTGTTAAACATAGACTGGTCACACGCATTATTTTTGAGGATAAAACTGCGGTCGGAATAGAGTATAAGATGGGTAATCGCATCAGCAGAGTTAATGCCAATAAAGAAGTTATTCTCTGCGCTGGAGCGATTGGCTCGCCCCATTTGTTACAGGTGTCTGGTGTCGGACCTCGAGAAGTGCTCAACGAGGCAGGGATAGAAACACTGCATGAGTTACCCGGCGTCGGTGAAAACTTACAAGATCATTTGGAATTTAATTTTCAATACCGTTGCAAGCAACCCATATCACTGAACTCAGAATTGGGTTTGTTTAAGAAAGCCTTGATTGGGCTGCAATGGTTATTGTTTAAAACCGGCCTAGGGCGGAGTAATCATTTTGAGTCCTGTGCGTTTATTCGCTCAAGGGCAGGGGTCAAATGGCCCGATATTCAGTACCACTTTTTGCCTGGCGCAATTACCTATGATGGCTCAGTGGCATTTAAGGGACATGGGTTTCAGGTGCATGTTGGGCATAATAAACCCAGTAGTCGGGGGCATGTGCGCGCTGTGTCTGATGATATTGGTCAGCACCCAGAGATACTATTTAACTATTTGGCTACGGAGCAGGATCGTCGGGGTTTTCGTGACTGCGTGCATTTAACCCGTGAAATTATGGCTCAGCCAGCCATGGATAACTTCCGGGGCGACGTGATTCAACCAGCAGATAATGTGCAAACTGATGAGGAGATAGATGCCTTCATTAGAGAGTCGGTTGACAGTGCTTATCACCCGGCAGGAACGTGCAAAATAGGTTCTGACCCTATGGCGGTGGTTGATCCAGACTTGCGTGTTAGGGGTCTGAATAATTTGCGGGTTATCGATGCTTCAGTATTTCCAACTATTCCCAATGGCAACCTAAATGCACCGACTATGATGGTCGCCGAGCGTGGGGTAAGTCTGATTAAAGGCGATGTGCTCGAGCCCGCTTTTTCAGTACCGGTCTATGTCGATGCCGAGTGGCAAAATCGACAGAAAGAGGGCTTGCCTGTGCGCGGTTAATCAGCAGTGCGGGTAGACAGATAAAACAAACATAGGGGCAATCAATGAAACCAGTGTGTTTAATCATTGGAGCGGGAGCTGGGATCGGCGGCAATGTCGGACGGCGTTTTGCCCATGAGGGCTATCATGCGGTACTGTGTCGTCGCAGTGATCAGCAGGGTTTGGATAAATTAGTCGAAGGTATTCAAGCTGAAGGACAGGACGCTTCGGGGTTTTTGCTCAATGCGGTTGAGGCTGACTCGATTGAATCCACAATTGATCGCGTTGAACGAGATATTGGCCCTATTGAAGTGGTGCTTTATAACTTGGGTGCGCAAATAGGTGATCGCAGGTTAGCCGATACTTCCTACAAGGCCTTCGAGATGGGTTGGCGAATGGCCACATTAGGACTGTTTCGACTAGCGTCGTCGGTACTGCCCCTAATGGAGAAGCGCGGTAGTGGTACCTTGTTAGTCACTTCTGCTACGGCCGCAGTGCGAGGCAATGCGGGGCAGCACTCTCATGCGGCCGCCATGGGCGGGCGACGCTTATTGTGTCAGTCACTCAATGCCGAATTTGGACCCAAGGGAATTCATATTGCTCATATCCTTATCGATGGTGCAGTTGATGCGCCCGATACTTTGGGTAAGATGCTTGGCGCCGAACAGTTTCAAGCATTGCGCGAAACGCGTGGCATGGAAAACGATGGATTGATGCTGCCAGAAAAAATCGCCGACACCTATTTGCACCTTGCACAACAGCATCGATCAACTTGGACCCATGAACTGGATTTACGCTCATTTAGTGATTTAGCATGGTGGAACCATTAGTGCTATGTGGACGCTGGCGTAGCCGCGGGGTGCTTAGTACAGGCGATTATCGCTAAGCGGCACTTCCAATGTATTTGAACCCTGTTTAATTGGAGCACCAATCATCTCATCGTAGGGGCTGGTATGTCTAAGCACTGTCTCGGCGGCTTCTATGCCCTGTAGCAGTTTTTGTAACGAGACCAAGTTTGGTGCCTTAAGATGCACATTTTTGTTGTCGGTAATGTAGTGCTCTTTGCCATCAATAATAGCTGACACCATGTAGAGACTTAAATCCACGGAATGGTATATCAGCTTGTCGATAACAAAGTATTTTTTAAGCTTTTCAAGGCGCATGGACATGGCAGGTCTCTGTTTAGTATCGATTAAGGAAAAAGTCTAACAACTTAGTGTTAGCCTACGGCTAGTTGACCAATCCAGATGATTTTTCCCATCGCTTACTGCTCTACCTGCTACTTATCAACGGATCAATGCTATACCTGAGTATCTAGGGTTTAAAAGGTTTTATAGGGCTGAGATATCTATCACTTTTAAATAATAAAAAGCCCTTTGTGGAGGGCTTTTTATGTCCGCTCATCAGCGATGGTTATATCAGCTGCATCGCCATATAAATCATGCAGACCAATGAACCTATCCAGACTAGTGAGCGGAATAATGAAGTGCCAGACATGTATAGCGGTACATAGATAATTCGCAATCCAAGCCAATATGTGGCGGCAGTGGTGATGTCGACATCCATATGCATAGACAACAGGCACATAGTGAGGAAGGGCGCCAAACTTGCTTGTAGGTTATCCCTTGCCCGTTCAACTCGCTGTTGCATCACACTGGTTTCAATGGGTTCGTCGCGACTGGATAAAAGCCAGCCGAAATTTTTCATATTGAGTGACATGGGTAGAAGCCAGATCTGTACCAGTGCAAGTGCTAGGGTATAAATGATTATCTCTGTCATTGTTTTTTGCCTTTATTGTGAGGTGATGGATTGGGTTACTTTGTAGAGTAGGGCCTGATTGTTGTAGCTTGTTCCTGAGCTTGCACCGACGGCTGCGGGCAATGTGGCTGTATAGGATGCATTCGATGTATCTGCAGCATTTACATTCATTTTTCGTTGGTCGTTTTCAGTCAGTGCCGGATAGTAGAGGCTTGTTCTTACGACAACCAGATTGCGGTCGAAATCGATCATTATGTACTGACCATCGAAGCCTTGTGTTGCATAGATAGTATTGGCTGGTGGGTACATACTGCCATCAGACTGGCTGACGGGCATTGTGGTCCAGAATTGCAGACCGTAGCTAAGGGAATCTGTTAGCTCATCTACCCTTGAATCCACAACAATATTTTTTATTTTGTCGATGTAAGAGGCGGGGATTACCTGCTCGCCATTCCATGCTCCATTGTTTAATAGAAGTTGGCCAAATTTAGCAAAGTCTCTGGGGGTTGCATCGAGGCAACAGTAGGCTAAATAGTTGCCATCGACTTGCGCGCTGGCTGTGTTATCTCGCCACCAATAGGCAGTCATGCCGATTTTTGAGAAAAGGTGCCTGTCAGCGTAGGTCTGTAAGTCTTGTCCGGTGGCGCGAAATAAAATCTCGCCGAGGACCATTGTGTCGCAATTGGAATAGACCCAGTAACCGGATTCATAAGTTGACCCATAGGTATACCAAGGCTGTGGGATTCCAGTAGCGGCCATTTGTCGAGCAATACATTCATCCATTTGGTTATCAGAGAGAGTGAGATTTCCACCACTGTTAGCACTATCATTGCTACATATAACCAATGTAGGGTTATTAGCATCTGCACATAAAATAGGCAGGCCTGATCGCATATCTAATAGATTGCGAATGGTGATTTGAGCCCGTTCGTCATTGGCCCACTCATTAATATAGACGGAAGCGCTTTCTTCAAGAGACTCGATAAAGCCCTGCTCAATAGCAATCGCCACCATCACACTAGTGAATGATTTAGCCGTTGACCAAGAGCTGGCAAGGCTGTTTTTGTCTCTACTGCCAAATCGATCTTGCAAAGTTTCAGCATCGGTATTTAACTCGCTGACTAACGCAGACTTTTCGCCGAGCATAATGCCGCGGTAACGCTCATATACAAGTTTACTGTCCTTAATCACCACAGCGGCCTGAGTAAAAGTGCCATCGATAAATGCCTCATCAAAGGCAGTGGACAACGATATTGAATCCATCCCCACCGATTCAGGACTTGCCTCTGACCAAATGCTGTTATCAACGGGACCGTTAGAATCTAAATCAGGCAGCAAATTAGAGTTATTGCTGGTACCTCCGCCACCACCACAGGAAGCTAATAGAACAGTTATCAGAATGGGATTAAAGTATTTGAGTAGCATACAGATTTCTTATATTTTATTGTTAGCTTATCAATAAAACATCGTCTTTGCCTAGTGCAACACTTCGTTGAAATTGCTCTCAATCTGTTAATAAGAGCATATGTATGCAGAGTACCCTTTTGGCGTATTATGCTGTTTTGTCCTGCAGTGATAGGCTATGAAACATACGCAAACAGACAGAGATAACGGCATGACAGAGATAACTGAGAATCGTTTTAATCAACCACTTAGCGGTAATCATATGCCTAGGTTCGCTGGCCAAGCGAGTTTTTTTAGGCTACCCACACAGCAAGATGCCGAGGGGCTTAATGTTGCTCTTTTAGGAATGCCCGTCGATACCGGCACCAGCAATCGCAGTGGGGCCAGATTTGGGCCTCGGCAAATCCGCACCGAGTCGGTACTGGTCAGACCCTATGGAATGGCAACCCAAGCCGCGCCATTTGATTCGTTTCAAATTGCCGATATAGGCGATGTAGCGGTAAACCCTTATAACTTACTGAAAACTATTGATATCATCGAATCGACTATTGATGAGGTTTTGCGCGCTGGCGCCAAGCCTATATCAGTGGGTGGTGACCATACCTGTACTCTCCCTATTCTACGCTCCTTAGCCAAGTTGTATGGGCCGATGGCATTGATTCACATTGATGCCCACGCAGATATTAATGACGAGATGTTTGGTGAAAAGATCGCCCATGGCACAGTGTTTAGACGCGCCCTTGAGGAGGGTTTAATCGACGGGTCGAAAATGTTTCAAATTGGACTCAGAGCAACGGGTTATGCAGCCGATGATTTTGAGTGGTCACGCAGGCAGGGTGCTACAGTGATATCGGCGGAAGAGTGCTGGTATCAATCAATGGCGCCAACAATGGATAAAATTCGCGATATTATTGGGCCAGATATGCCTACTTACCTTACCTTTGATATTGATGGTCTCGACCCTTCGGTTGCGCCAGGCACAGGTACGCCCGAGCCCGGTGGTTTAACCGCTTCTCAAGGGCTGGAGATTATTCGTGGGTGTTTTGGTTTGCGTCTGGTTGGATGCGACTTAATGGAAGTGTCACCGCCTTATGATACCAGCGGTAATACCGCATTGTTGGCGGCAAACTTGTTATTTGAAATGCTCTGCAGTTTACCAGGCTGTATCCGTCGTCGGTAACAGAGTCTATTGCTTTTTTGCTAGGGGCGCTGGCACGCCTTCAAAGACCGTGCCCCAAATTTTAATATCTTTTATACGCTTGGGGTGGACCCGATAGGGGTCGGCCTCAAGAATGGTAAAGTCAGCTTTTTTACCTGCTCTAATAGAGCCTATTTCGTTTTCGTACCCAATGACCCATGCAGCATCAATAGTAATCGCACGCAGCGCAGTATCGAGACTTACTCGCTCTAACTCACCGGTTAGGTTGCCATTAATGCTCACGCGATTAACCGCGGCGGATACCAGCGTTAGCGGTTCAAGTGGTGCCATTGGGCTGTCAGAATGCAGAGCAAAAGGCACGCCCAAACGCTCTAATGAGCCAAGTCTGACCATATGATTGCCGCGGTCGGCACCCAGCCACTGTTCGCTGTACATATCGCTGAGTATAAAATGGTAATAGGGATTGGCCGACACTACTGCGCCCAGCGCTTTCAGTTGACGATTCTGATCCTCAGTGGTGTAGGCAAAATGTTCTAGCACCAAGCGGTGGTCTGCTCTAGGCGTACTTGCTTGTAATCGTTTTAGTAGATTGATCAGTCTCGCGGCACTGCCGTCGCCATTCGTATGAGCATGTAACTGGTAGCCGGCATCCCAAAAAGCCTGCGCCCAATCAATGGTTGTTTGCTCTGGAAGCATCCATATCCCTTGGTGGCCATCGAGATAACCGGGATAATCAAATTGTGCTAGGCCGCTAAAAATGGCGCCGTCGATCATCAATTTAAAGCGACGATCGATGCTGACACGATGGCTGTTTTGCGTACGCCATTGATCAATTTCGTGCAATGCATCAGCAATTGAAACACCGCGACCGATAAAGTCAGTGATAATAGGTGTTAGCACAAAGCGCGCCGGCGCCTGAGCAGATTCTACGCTGTGGCGAATCATTGCAATTTCATTTAGCGGATTGCCGAAGACCCCGATACCCATATCAACTGCGGTAGTAACCCCCCCCTGATGCACCATACCAATAAAGTTTTGCATACCTCGACCGAAGCGTGCCGGATCAAATAGAAAGGGCATTTTGGGGAGCAGCACATAGAGGCCATTTTCAAAAAAGTGACCCTTTTCCCAATTAGCTAATGGGTTATTTTTAAGATCCGCCTCTTTAATGCCGAATAATGCCAATGTCGCATCATTAGCAATTAGTTCATGAAAGGACCGATGCCACAGCATCACCGGCTGTGTAGGAAATAATTCACTCAGCTGTTCACGGTATAGATCGCCATGCCAGAGACTGTGGTAGCCCCAAGTGATAAAGGGGATAGTGGCATCGGTATGTTCGGCTACCAATGCTTTAAGCCTCTCCACATAGGCCTCAGGTGTCTTGGCACCCGGGAACTCGCCAGTGGGTAATGACCAGCTATCGGGGGCAATAAAAGGAAACTGGGTTAGCACAGCGGGTAGCGATGGATGCACATGGGGTTCAATAAACCCCGGCATTATCACCTTGTCCTTGAAGCGGGTGTCTATGGTGGTGGTTTTTTTTTCGCTCCAATGCGCAAGGGAATCCAATGACCCGACGGCGACAATGCGGCCATCAGCTACTGCAACTGCACTTGCTTCAGGAAGGCTGAGTTCCATAGTGAGAATTTTTTTGGCGGTGTAGATAACAACGTTAGTAGCTGGCTGTGAAGTGTCAGAAGTAGAAGACCATGCTATTGGTGTCGGCAGCAATATAAACAGAAGAACGGAGCGAAATAAAAACTTCATAATAGAACACCATTATTATTTTGTTGTTAATCCGAATTATTTGAAACAAACTACCGTTTTTAACTGACTGTGCCAACTACCTTTTTGGTAACAATAATAAAAATTAATAATAACTTCTTCCCAAGAGGAATAACGCTATGAAAACAAAAGCAGCAGTCGCCTTTGGTGCGGGTAAGCCCTTAGAAATTGTTGAAGTGGAACTGGATGGGCCTAAGGCCGGTGAAGTGCTTGTGGAAGTCAAAGCTACAGGGGTTTGCCATACCGATGCATTTACATTGTCTGGCGATGACCCAGAGGGTGCATTCCCCGCTATTTTGGGGCATGAGGGGGCTGGCGTTGTAGTTGATGTTGGGCCCGGTGTTAAAACGCTTAAAGCCGGCGACCATGTGATCCCGCTTTACACTGCAGAATGTCGCGAGTGCGATTTTTGTCTCAATCCCAAAACAAACCTCTGCCAGGCAGTTCGTGCTACCCAGGGGCAGGGTGTGATGCCCGATGGCACCAGTCGCTTTTCCTTTGAAGGTAAACCCATACTGCACTACATGGGCTGTTCCACCTTCTCCAACTACACTGTACTGCCAGAAATTTCGCTGGCCAAAGTGCGTGAGGACGCGCCTTTTGACAAGATTTGTTATATCGGCTGTGGCGTGACTACAGGTATTGGTGCGGTGGCTTTCACTATGAAGGTGGAGGCGGGATCCACCGTGGCAGTATTTGGTCTTGGAGGCATTGGGCTAAATGTGATTCAGGGTGCCAAGATGGTCGGTGCTACACGCATTATTGGTATTGATTTAAATCCTGCGCGTGCGGCTTTGGGTCAACAATTTGGTATGACTGATTTTATTAACCCCCGTGATGTTGATGATGTGGTGGACCATATTATTCAAATGACCGGTGGTGGGGTGGACTACAGTTTTGAATGCATCGGTAATGTTGATGTGATGCGTCAGGCGCTGGAGTGTTGTCATAAGGGCTGGGGCGAAAGCTGCATTGTGGGTGTTGCTGGCGCGGGCAAAGAGATTGCCACCAGACCTTTCCAGCTGGTCACCGGTCGCTCTTGGCGCGGAACTGCCTTTGGTGGCGCCCGCGGTCGCACCGATGTGCCGAAAATCGTTGACTGGTATATGGATGGCAAGATCAATATTGATGATCTGATTACTCACAAGATGCCATTGGAAGATATCAATAAGGCCTTTGATTTAATGCACTCGGGCGAGAGTATTAGATCAGTGGTGGAGTTCTAAATGAGCGTGGAGAAACTTAGCGTCAATCAAAGTTTTGGTGGCCAGCAACTGCGCTATCAACATCAGTCGACAGTTTTAAACTGCGCCATGACCTTTAGCCTGTATTTACCTCCGCAGGCCAATAATGGACCGGTGCCAGTGCTGTACTGGTTATCAGGTCTTACCTGCACTGATGAAAACTTTGTGCAAAAGGCCGGCGCCCAACAATATGCGGCTGAGCATGGTATTGCTATTGTGTGTCCCGACACTAGCCCACGAGGTGAGGGCGTAGCCGATGACCCAGAGGGTGCCTATGATATGGGTTTAGGTGCAGGTTTCTATGTTAATGCGACGCAGCAGCCATGGGCTCAGCATTACCAGATGTACAGCTATGTGCTCGATGAGTTACCGGCGTTGATCGCAACTGAATTCCCTGTCGATAAGCACAGGGTTGCTATTTCAGGTCATTCCATGGGCGGGCATGGCGCCCTGACTATTGCGTTAAGAAACCCCGAACGCTTTCGGTCGGTATCGGCATTTGCGCCAATTTGTTCACCGCTACAGTGCCCTTGGGGTGAGAAAACGCTGAGCCATTATTTGGGTGATGACAAGTTGCGCTGGGCGCAATACGATACTGTTGAGCTGGTAAAGCAGTGCCAAACGCACCTGCCGGTGCTGGTTGATCAGGGTCAGGCCGATAATTTTTTGGCTGAACAACTGAAAACTGAGTTGCTCATTGATGCGGCGCAAAAGGCTGATTGGGCAATGCAAATTAGAATGCAGCCAGAATACGATCACAGCTACTTCTTTATCGCTACATTTATAGCCGAGCATATCGCCTTTCACGCCCGTGCATTGGCGTAAAAATGCGTCTTAAGTAGCGGTCCTTATTTGATAAATAAGAGTCGCTTAGGTAAGCCAGTGCTAGGTGGGGATAATGCTAGACTGCGCGCTTCGATAGGCCTGATTTTCAGTGCTCGGCAAATATAACAACAGGAGTGGTTGATTTGAGTAGTAGTCAATCTGAGCAGCACATAATTGATGCTTTAGTGGGTCAGTATAAAGACCTACCCGGTGGCCTATTGCCCTTATTACATGCCGTCCAAGCAGAGATTGGCTATGTGCCAGATAGCGCTGTTATGACTATTGCCAAAGGGCTCAATTTATCACGTGCAGAAGTGCATGGTGTGATTAGTTTTTATCATGATTTTAAAACCCATCCAGTGGGTCGCAATCGGGTGCAAATTTGTCGCTCTGAAGCCTGCCAGTCTATGGGCTCGCGACAGTTGGAGTCCCATGCTAAACAGCGTTTAGGTATCGACTATCACCAAACTACTGATGACGGCAATATCAGCCTTGAGCCGGTTTACTGCTTAGGTAACTGCGCCTGTTCACCCTCGATACGAGTCAACGATAAGGTGTTTGCTCGGGTTGATCAGCATCGCTTTGACGAGTTGATGGCGGATTTGGGGACTTCGCAATGAGATTTTTTATTCCCCAGGATACCACGGCTCTGGCCTGTGGCGCTGAAGCAGTAGCCCATGCCCTAGAAGCTGCTGGCGTTGAACCGGTGCGCAATGGCTCGCGCGGTATGTTTTGGCTGGAACCCTTATTGGAAGTGGAAACAGCGCAGGGGCGTATCGGTTTTGGGCCGGTTAGTGCGAAAGATGTGCCGTCTATTCTCGATGCTCTTGAGACTGATGCCAGTGCGCATAACTTGTATTTAGGCGCAGTGGATAAGATTGCTTATCTGGCTAACCAGCAACGCTTAACCTATGCCAGAGCGGGTCTGGGTGACCCAGTATGCATCGATAATTATCAGGCATTAGATGGGTTTAAAGGTCTTAAACAGGCGCTGACTATGACCCCGCAACAGATTGTTGATCAGGTCAAAGACTCGGGTCTGCGTGGTCGTGGCGGCGCGGCATTTCCCGCGGGTATTAAATGGCAGACAGTACATGATGCCGGCACTACCGACAGTCAAAAATATATTGTCTGCAATGCTGATGAAGGTGATTCCGGTACCTTTGCCGATCGCCTGTTGATGGAGTCTGATCCATACCAGTTAATTGAAGGTATGATCATTGCCGGGCTAGCTGTGGGTGCTACTCAGGGCTATATTTACCTGCGCTCTGAATATCCGGTAGCTCACAAGCTACTCAATGCGGCTATAGAAAAAGCCATAGAAGCTAACTTTCTCGGCGAGGATATTGCACAGTCAGGCAAGACCTTTCATCTCGAAGTACGTTTGGGTGCCGGTGCCTATATTTGCGGTGAAGAGACATCGCTGCTGGAAAGCTTGGAGGGCAAGCGGGGTATGGTCCGTGCCAAGCCGCCCCTGCCAGCCATTGAGGGGTTATTTGGCCAGCCAACGGTGGTTAACAATGTGCTGACTCTGGCCGCGGTATCAACGATCCTCGCACAGGGTGCTGAAGCCTATCAGAACTATGGTATGGGTCGCTCGCGCGGTACTCTGGCGATTCAATTGGCCGGTAATATTAAACAGGGCGGGTTGATTGAATTAGCCTTTGGTGTGACATTGCGTGAAGTGGTGGAAGACTATGGCCGGGGTACCCATAGTGGCCGCCCTATACGGGCGATTCAGGTCGGTGGGCCTCTGGGGGCGTTTTTGCCCGAATCACAATGGGATACGCCGCTGGATTACGAGGCCTTTGCCGCGATTAAGGCAATGGTAGGTCATGGCGGTATTGTAGTATTTGACGACAGCGCGGATATGGCTGCTCAAGCCAGATTTGCCATGGAATTCTGCGTCGAGGAATCCTGTGGTAAATGCACCCCTTGTCGCATTGGCTCGGTGCGTGGTGTTGAGGTGATTGACCGCATTGTTGCCAATCAAGATCGTGATAATAATATGATTCTATTGCATGACCTCTGCGACACCATGGAGCAAGGATCGCTCTGCGCCATGGGGGGTATGACACCATTTCCTGTGCGCAGTGCACTAACGCATTTTGGCCAAGACTTTACCGGTACCGGTAAAGGAGATAATTAAGATGTTGGAATTCTACGAACCACAAGCCGATTTTGGTACGCCTAAAAGCACTAGCACGCAGTTGGTGACTTTGCGCATTGATGGTGTTGAAGTCACTGTACCCGAGGGCACGTCGGTGATGCGAGCCGCCGCCGAGTCTGGTGTCAAAGTCCCGCGCCTGTGTGCTACAGATCAGCTTAAATCGTTTGGTTCTTGCCGCGTGTGTTTGGTGGAAATCGAAGGCCGTCGTGGATTCCCCGCCTCCTGTACCACCACTGTAGAAGCGGGTATGGAGGTAAAAACCCAGTCTGACGAGATAGCCAAGCTGCGCCGTAATGTTATGGAATTGTATATCTCCGATCATCCACTGGACTGCCTAACCTGTCCTACCAATGGTGACTGTGAGTTGCAGGATACTGCGGGGGAATTGGGCTTGCGCTCAGTGCGCTATGGCTTTGAAGGTGACAATCATTTAGTGGCGGAAAAAGATGAATCTAACCCGTACTTCACCTTTGATCCGTCAAAATGCATTGTTTGCTCGCGCTGTGTGCGCGCCTGTGAAGAGGTGCAGGGCACCTTTGCGCTTACTATTGAAGGGCGTGGTTTTGAATCAAAAGTCAGCGCCAGTCAGGCTGATGACTTTATGGATTCGGAATGCGTTTCCTGCGGTGCCTGTGTTAATGCCTGTCCCACCGCGACATTAACAGAGAAAAGTATTATTGACGCGGGTAAGCCGGAGCATGCGGTAACCACCACCTGTGCCTACTGTGGTGTTGGTTGTTCATTTAAAGCGGAGATGAAAGGCAACCAAGTGGTGCGTATGACACCCTATAAAGAGGGTAAAGCCAATGAGGGGCATGCCTGTGTTAAAGGGCGTTTTGCCTTTGGCTATGCCACGCATAAAGACCGTATTACTGTGCCGATGATTCGCGAGAGTATCGATGATCCTTGGCGTGAGGTGTCATGGGAAGAGGCTGTGAGTTATACCGCCGAGCGTTTTAAGTCTATCCAAGCACAGCATGGCCGCAATAGTATTGGCGCCATTTCTTCAAGCCGCTGCACTAATGAGGAGGTGTACCTAGTTCAGAAGATGGTGCGGGCAGGCTTTGGCAACAACAATGTCGACACCTGTGCACGGGTTTGTCACTCACCGACCGGGTTTGGCCTAAAAACCACCTTGGGTGAATCTGCCGGCACGCAAACCTTTGCTTCTGTGGCTGATGCCGATGTGGTTGTGGTGATGGGGGCCAACCCCACAGAGGCGCATCCAGTATTTGGTTCGCGACTCAAGCGGCGTCTGCGCGAGGGTGCCAAGCTTATTGTTATTGACCCACGCAAAATTGAATTAGTTAGCGCCCCGCATATTAGTGCCGATTATCATTTGCCGGTGCGCCCCGGTACCAATGTTGTGGTGCTTAATGCGCTGGCCCATGTGATTGTCAGTGAAGGTCTTGAGGATCGCGCCTATATAGAAGAGCGCTGTGATGTGCCGGAATTTGAGCAGTGGCTTGCGTTTATTAACGACGAGCGTCACTCTCCAGAGAACACTGAACAGTTTAGCGGCGTGCCGGCGGCCGATCTGCGAGCGGCGGCGCGACTCTATGCCACAGCGGGTAATGGCGCTATTTTCTATGGCTTGGGGGTGACTGAGCACAGTCAAGGCTCCACCGCCGTTATGGGCATTGCCAATCTGGCCATGCTAACCGGTAATATTGGTCGCGATGGCGTCGGTGTAAACCCATTGCGCGGTCAAAACAATGTGCAGGGGTCCTGTGATATGGGGTCTTTCCCCCATGAGTTACCGGGCTATCGGCATATTTCCGATGGTGCTACAAGGGCTTTATTTGAAGATGAGTGGGGCGTAACACTGGACTCTGAGCCCGGTCTGCGAATTCCTAATATGTTTGATGCTGCTATTGAGGGTGAGTTTAAAGGGCTGTACTGTCAGGGCGAAGATATTGCCCAGTCCGATCCCAATACCCAGCACGTGGAAGCCGCCTTGCGCGCTATTGATTGTTTGGTGGTGCAGGATATCTTTCTCAATGAAACCGCTAAATTCGCCCATGTATTTTTGCCCGGGGCATCATTTCTAGAGAAAGATGGTACTTTTACCAATGCCGAGCGGCGCATCTCAAGAGTGCGTAAAGCCATGCCCCCCTTAAGCGGAAAAGCTGACTGGGAAGGTACCATGGCCTTAGCTAATGCGCTCGGTTGCAAGATGGACTATAGCCATCCATCAGAGATTATGGATGAGATTGCCCGTCTGACCCCAACTTTTAACGGCGTGTCCTATGCCAAGTTAGAGCAGCAGGGTAGCATCCAATGGCCCTGTAATAGCAATACGCCTGAAGGTACGCCGATAATGCATATCGATGAATTTGTACGCGGTAAGGGCTTTTTTGCCATGACAGAATATGTGGCCACTGAGGAGCGCGCTAACCGCAAGTTCCCACTGTTGCTGACCACCGGTCGGATTTTGTCCCAGTACAATGTCGGCGCTCAAACCAGACGTACCGATAATAGTGCTTGGCATGGCGAAGATGTGATCGAGATTCACCCCCATGATGCTGAAGAGCGCGGCATAAATCAGGGTGACTGGGTGGGCATTAATAGTCGCGTCGGCGACACTGTGTTGCGCGCCGATATCACCGAGCGAGTAAAGCCTGGTGTGGTCTACACCACCTTCCACCATCCGGTCTCTGGTGCCAATGTGATTACCACCGACAATAGTGACTGGGCCACGAATTGCCCCGAGTATAAAGTTACTGCCGTGCAGTTAAGCAAAGTTACTGCGCCATCCAACTGGCAGTCGCGGCAGCTGTCATTTGATAAACAACAGCAAGGCTTGTTGCAGGAAGCGCGAAACTAATATGAGTGCGGGCAGTTCAGATAATGTGGCACGCACTGTCTGGAATGCTGGAGAGCTAATTGAGGGAAATGATGTTGTCGCCACCGAGACTCCTGTGGCTATGGTCTACAACGGTATTTCTCATGTGGTAATGATGGCAACACCCATGGACTTACATGATTTTGCGCTGGGGTTTAGCCTTAGCGAAGGTATCTTAACTTCACCTAAACAGTTATTGGATTGCGAAGAGCTGGTAACGGACAACGGCATTGAGTTGGCCCTAAGCATAACGGCTGAACCCTTTGCCGCGCTGAAAGAGCGCCGCCGTAATCTGGTTGGACGCACTGGCTGTGGTCTCTGTGGTGCGGAATCCCTAGCACAGGCGATTACCACTCCAAACAATCTTAGTGCGCAATTGACGATTAGCCATGGCGCTTTGCAACAGGCTATCGCTACCTTGGGTGGCATGCAACGACTGCAACAACAGACCGGTGCAGTGCATGGTGCGGCTTGGTGTAATCCAGCGGGTGAGATACTGCTGGTGCGCGAAGATGTCGGTCGTCACAATGCGCTAGATAAACTGCTGGGGGCCATAAGCCAGCAGTCATCAGATGAGGGCTTTGTGCTAGTGACTAGCAGAGCCAGTTATGAAATGGTGGCGAAAACCGCCAGTGCAAATATCCCTTTGTTGGCGGCAGTATCGGCACCGACATCTCTGGCCGTAGAGTTGGCCGAGACAGCCGGATTAACATTAGTGGGTTTTAGTAGAGCGGGTAGGCATGTGGTTTATGCCCATGGCCACAGAATTAATTAAGAGAGACAGCATGTCACAGTCAGCACTAGATCGCTTGGTAAAAATGGTTAATCAGATTGCGCTTAATATGGGTGCTAATGGCAGCGATGTTACGGTCGCCGATCAAGTGGCTCAGCATCTACAAAAATTTTGGTCGCCAGCAATGAAAAACTTGATTATCCAGCAGTCCGGGGATACTGATATCGGTCTTGCACCCGTCGCGTTACTCGCGGTGCAGGCCCTGAAAAAGTTGCAACCACCAGAAGAGGCCGGCGATAGTTGTTCAGGCGCTTGAGAGATAGTGGATCCGGCATTGTCGTCAAGTGACTTTTGATGGTAATTGGCAGTGACTATGAACCAAATCCATATTCAATTTCATCGTAGCAAAAATACCGATTTCATTATGGGTTGCTTTGAGAATCGGCTGTGTTTGATGGATTTTAGGTATCGTAAGATGCGTGGGACCGTGGATCGACGCCTCAAGCGGGGTTTAAACGCTGAGTTTGTAGAACAGGATAATGCGTTACTGCGGGTAGCCCGACAGCAAGTTGATGAGTATTTGGTAGCGGATAGGCGCCAATTTGATCTGCCATTATTGATGGTGGGTAGCGACTTCCAAAAGTCGGTTTGGGCTGCATTGAGGCAATTGCCTTATGGCACTACCTGTAGTTACTCAGAGCTGGCCTCAATGATTGATCGAGATAATGCCGTTCGTGCAGTGGCGGCTGCCAATGCTGCTAATGCGCTAATGTTGATTAATCCTTGCCATCGGGTTGTCGCGGCAAATGGTAGCTTGGGTGGCTATGCTGGCGGATTGTTATTAAAAAAGCAGTTATTGGCACTGGAGCAGGTAGGTCTGTAGGTTAATACTTCTCGCGGTAAGGTTGGCTAATTTCTGTAGCTGCGTTACTCTGATGCAACCCATATATTGATATTAGAAGCTGTAATTATGGCTAAATCAGATGCGTTTATCCCCTTGGACTTCTCCTTGCAGGAGGAAGTGGCTATGGAGAAGTCGGCAAGGGAGTTTTTTCAGTCGATGGCTCAGCGTCGATCGGTACGTGATTTTTCAGATCAAGCGATCCCTCAGTCAGTGTTAGAGAATGCCATTCTAGCGGCGGGTTCCGCCCCAAGTGGCGCTAATATGCAGCCTTGGCACTTTGTCGTTGTTCAGGATCAAGAGATTAAGCAAAAGATCCGTCAGGCGGCCGAGATTGAGGAGCGAGAGCTCTACGCCCATCGAGCCTCAGAGGAATGGCTCGATGCCTTGGCGCCACTGGGCACTGATGCCAATAAACCCTTTTTAGAAACGGCACCCGCATTGATTGCGGTATTTTCAAAAAAGGTAAGCATAGATGATAACGGCGTGCGGCATAAAAATTATTACACTGCTGAATCTGTGGGCATTGCCACAGGGATTTTGATTACCGCACTGCATCAATCGGGGCTGGGTACCTTGACCCATACGCCGAGCCCGATGAAGTTTCTATCAGAGATTCTTGAGCGCCCGAGCCACGAACGACCGTTTTTACTACTTGTGGTGGGTTATCCAGCTGAAGATGCGTTGGTGCCCGATATTGAGCGATTGCCACTCGACAAAATTTCTACCTTTGTATAAAACGTTATAGGGTCGCCAACGGGGTCTTAAAGCATAGTTTAGATGGCCAGTCTTTGTCATAATAGCGATCAATGGTATTTGTCTTATTTTGGGATTTTTGATGTCACAACTGACGCATCTTAATAGCGATGGTGAAGCGCATATGGTGGATGTCTCCGCCAAAGCCGATACAGTGCGAACCGCTATCGCTCAGTCACAGGTCCAGCTTAGCGCGGATATTGTCGCGGCAATCACTGATGACCACTTACCCAAGGGCGACTTATGGGCCACTGCGCGTATCGCTGGTATTCAAGGGGCGAAAAAATGCAGCGAGCTGATTCCTCTCTGCCACCCGTTGCCTCTAGCGAAGATTTCCGTGGATATAGAATTGCAGGGTCAGTCTCTGGTGATTACCGCACAGTGCAAAACCACCGGTAAAACCGGTGTCGAAATGGAAGCGTTAACAGCAGCATCAGTGGCGGCACTAACGGTTTATGATATGTGCAAAGGCATTGATAAGGGCATGATTATTGGTGCAACGAAATTACTGCGTAAAACCGGCGGCAAGTCTGGTGATTGGTCTGACGAGGCATAGGTAATGATCAAATTATTATTTTTTGGTCGTCTAGGTGATTTTGCCGGCGATGTTACCCCTCAGATTGAAGCTACCGAAGGTCTTACTCCGGCGTTAGTTCGAGAATCCTTGGCTGCGGATTATCCCACTTTGGCCGCCGAACTCTCTCAACCCCAAGTGCTTGTATCACTAGATCAACGCATTGCGCGCTGGGATCAAGTGATTAGCGATGGCGCTGAACTGGCGTTTTTACCACCGGTGACAGGGGGTTAAGTGTCGACCAATATCACTATCCGTATTCAGGACGCTGATTTTGATTTGGCGGCTGAATATCAACAGTTGCGAGAATTGACTTCGTCGGTAGGTGCAGTAGTCACTTTTAGTGGGCTGGTGCGTGACCTAGAAAAACAATCAGTAATTAATTCTCTCAGTCTTCAACATTACCCGGGGATGACCGAATCATTATTGCAAGATATTGTCGATCAGGCTGAGGCGCGTTGGCAGTTAATTGGGGTAACGTTGATTCATCGGGTGGGGCAGCTATTGCCCAGCGATCAAATTGTCTTTGTCGGTGTAGCCAGCCAGCATCGCCAAGATGCTTTTGAGGCGGCGCAGTTTTTGATGGATTACCTTAAAACCAAAGCAACATTTTGGAAAAAAGTTGATCAAGGCGGACAGCAATATTGGGTAGAGAACAAAGAGAGCGATCAATTGGCGACTGATCGATGGCAGACTGATGCATAATATTGATGGCGTTATTTTAGCCGCAGGCCAATCAAGAAGAATGGGTGCAGAGAATAAAGTACAGTCGCTATTGGCTGGTCGCTCGTTGCTGGATCATGTCTGTGCCAAGTTAGAGCCGCAAGTTGATCGGCTTATTATTAATGGGGAGCAGGCCATCTGCGGTGAAAATGCCGTTGCCGATATCTTTAAGGGCGCCAAAGGGCCGTTAGTGGGGCTCTATAGCGCACTGGCTAGTGAGCAACTATCGGCCGCAGAGTATTTATTGATGGTTCCCTGCGACGGGCCCTTTGTTCCAAGTGATCTCGCTGCTGAGCTGTATCGCGAAATTCAACTAGCAGATGCAGATGTTGCCTGTGTACGCTACAGAGGGATTGCCCAGCCGACATTTTCGCTATGGCATAAAAGGGTCACACCGGCAGTTAAGCAGGCACTATTGGTGAAAAAGCAGGGTGGGTTTAAACCGTTGTTAGCGGACTTGAATAGTTGTTATCTCAACTGGCCTGACGAGGCCCTAAACCCATTTTTTAATATTAATACCCAAGATGATCTGGCGGAGGCGGAGCGTTTATTATGTCTTTAAGCGATAGCCAGTTTATGCGCTATAGTCGCCATCTATTAATGGATGATATCGCTGAGTCTGGACAACAGACATTGTTGGATGCCCATGTACTGATTGTCGGTATGGGCGGCTTGGGTTGCCCAGTGAGTTTGTATTTGGCGGCTGCGGGAGTAGGGCATCTATCGCTGTGTGACGGAGATACGGTGGACCGTACTAATCTTCAACGTCAGGTACTTTTTACTGAAGACGATTGCGGTAAGTCCAAGGTCGTATGCGCACAAGCAAGGCTTAATGCACTTAATGCAGACACGATAATCCATATCTATAATGAAAATCTGACTAATAAAATATTGTCCAGCCGCTATGATTTGGTTGTCGATTGCACTGATAATCTTGCCGCACGCCAACAGTTAAACAGCCATTGTGTTAGCCATAAAATTCCGTTTGTGAGTGCCTCGGCATTGGGTTGGGAGGGTCAATTAATAGCCTTTGATTTTGCCTCCAACGACCAGCTCTGCCTAAACTGCATTATCGATAAAAATTCAGCAGAGCCAATAATGAATTGTGGTAACTCCGGTGTCGTGGGGCCTGTGCTCGGCGCTATGGGCAGTTTACAAGCGACCACGGTTATTCGAATGCTGTTAGGCTATTTTACACAGCATGGCCAGATTCAGCGTTATGATGGTAAAAATGGACAATGGCTTGGGCTGGTCGCCGAAGCCAATCAACACTGTGTCATCTGTGGCACCGAATAATTTATTTAAGGAGTAATTGCCAGTGTCTTCTGATCCATCTGCCCCAAGGCGTTTTGTGAAAATAGCGGTATTGACGGTATCCGATACGCGAACTTTCGATACCGACAGTAGCGGTGCTTATTTACAGCAGGTATTGCAAGAAGAGGGGCATTATCTAGCCGATCGCAAGTTAGTTATTGATGATATTTATCAGATGCGCGCGATTGTATCAGCCTGGATTGCCGACCCCGCGGTGGAGGTGATTATTACGACTGGCGGCACTGGCTTTACTGGACGTGATAGCACACCAGAGGCCTTGGCTCCGATTTTTGATAAGCATATTGAAGGTTTTGGCGAACTATTCCGTCAGCTGTCCTACGAGGAGATCGGCACGTCTACTGTGCAGTCTCGCTGTTTGGCGGGGTTAGCAAATAACACAGCTATTTTTTGTTTGCCGGGATCTACCGGCGCATGCAAAACTGGTTGGAACGGTATTATTGCACAGCAATTGGATAGTACTTTTCAACCCTGCAACTTTGTACAGCACGTACGTAAAAAATCTTGAATATGTTAACGGTTTCCAGTGCGGTAAAAAAACTGATGCTGCAAGCTAGGCCAGTAGCTGCTGAACGTCGCCGTGCGGGGATTGAGTCTGTCGATATACAACAGGCTCTCGGTCGTGTGCTTGCTACTGATATTACGTCCTCTATCGATGTGCCCCCTGCTAATAATAGTGGCATGGATGGCTATGCATTTTGCGCGGCGGATGCTATCGCGGCCAAATTTCAACTTAAGGTGAGTCAGCGCATACCCGCAGGAACTGTGCCTGATAGCTTAGAGCCATCAACTGCCGCACGTATATTTACCGGTGCTGAAATTCCTGCTGGTGCCGATACTGTAGCGATACAAGAAAATTGTAAGGAAGTCGATGGTGTTGTAAAAATTGATAGAGCAGTCTCAGAGGGGGCCAATGTTCGTGCTAAAGGTCAGGATATTCAAGCGGGGCAGGTGATTATTGAGGAAGGCACTCGGTTGCGGGCACAAGAAATGGGGCTAATTGCCTCGGTAGGTATGCCGACAGTTGAGGTGTTTAAATCGCTCAAAGTGGCAATATTTTCAACTGGCGATGAATTAATCGAACCGGGCATGCCTCTTCATGCTGGGCAGATTTACAATTCCAATCGTGCCACATTAGTCGGTCTTGTGCAGTCTCTTGGTATGATCCCTGTCGATTTGGGTGTAGTGCCGGATCGTCAGGAGGCTACGCAGCATGTGCTTAAAAAAGCGGCCGCGCGTGCTGATGTGATTATTAGTGCCGGCGGGGTATCTGTTGGAGAAGAGGATCACGTCAAAAAGGCGGTGGATCAGGTCGGTTCGGTCGATTTCTGGAAGGTCGCTATTAAGCCAGGCAAACCTCTTGCCTTTGGGCATGTGGGGAAAACCCCTTTTATTGGATTGCCAGGCAATCCGGCATCAGTTTTCACCACTTTTATGATTCTTGCTAGGCCATTTTTAATGGCTTGCCAGTGCAGTCCTATGCGTGAATTACACAGTATCAAGGCCACAGCACTGTTTGATAAGTCACCGGAAAAACGTGAAGTCTACTTGCGAGCGCGCCTCAGTGATGTAGGCGTAGAAATTTATCCCAATCAGAGTAGCGGCGTCCTTTCATCGGCCTGCTGGGGTGACGCTTTTGTGGTGCAAAAAAGCGGTGAATCCATAGCGGCAGGAGATCAGGTCGATGTGTTACCCTATACACTTTATTAACCGTATTAGGCTGAGTTTGCTGTGAGTGGTGATATATCACAAACTAATCAATTGCTTGATTCTTTTGGACGCCAAGTCAACTACCTTAGGCTATCGGTAACAGATCGCTGTAATTTGCGCTGTACCTATTGCATGGCTGAGGAGATGACATTTCTACCCAAGCAGCAGATTCTATCTCTAGAGGAACTCCGAGATGTGGCTGCAGCTTTTGTAGCCTTGGGCGTGAATAAGATCCGTCTGACTGGTGGTGAGCCTCTTATCCGACAGGATATTTTAACATTAGTCAGTTCCCTATCGGAGCTTCCAGGTTTAGATGAGCTCACCATGACCAGCAACGGTATTATGTTGCCGACAATGGCGCAGTCCTTAAAGCAGGTGGGCTTGTCACGTATTAATATTAGTATTGATAGTTTGCGGGCTGAGCGATTTAAAACACTCACTAGGGTTGGAAATATCGATCAGGTATTGGCTGGTATTGAGGCGGCTACCGCGGCTAAATTTCAGCGCGTTAAGTTAAATGCGGTAATTCTTGCAGGCTTTAATGATGATGAGGTGCTGGATTTGGCGCGCTTCGCCATCGAACGGGAAATGGATATTTCGTTTATTGAAGAGATGCCATTGGGCGAAATCTCTTCTCACCAGCGCGCCACAACACAAATAACCAGTGAGACGATTCGTGAGCAGCTCAGTCGTGAATTCACCTTAATTGATAGTGCTGAAACTACTGGCGGTCCATCTCGCTATGTCAGAGTGGCCAATACCGAGTCCAAGATTGGTTTTATATCACCGCTATCAAATAATTTTTGTAGTACTTGTAATCGTGTTCGCCTGACCGCAGAAGGGCGTCTTTTACTCTGCCTTGGTAACGAACATAGCGTCGATCTGCGTGCTGTGTTGCGTAACCACCCAGGTGATAGCAAGCGACTTAAAGAGACCATTGTTGAGGCGATGAGTATCAAGCCTGAACGTCATTACTTTGACCCTGAGCAAGTTGATATTGTGCGTTTTATGAATATGACGGGAGGTTAGTCCCGTTGGCGACAGTATTTGTCTTTGCTTATGATTATTGGTTACTCCTTGCTATTCTGGCAATGGCAGTGCTCTATTCTTCAGTCGGTCATGGCGGCGCATCCGGTTATTTGGCGGCGATGGCTCTTTGGGGGCTGGCTCCGGAAACCATGCGTCCCGCTGCATTATTGATGAATATTATTGTCACCTGTTGGTTACTTTATCGGTTTAAACCCTATCAAATGATGCCTTATCGTTTATTTTGGCCGCTAGTGCTAGCATCAGCGCCAATGGCGTTTGTCGGTGGTATGGTGACTATTGATGCATTAGCTTATCAATTATTGGTTGGTAGTCTGTTGCTGTTTGCCGCTAGTCGGATGTTGGTAGTAACCAATGTTGCTCGAGATATTCAAACTCCACCACTTTGGTTAATTTGCCTGGTGGGCGCTTGCCTCGGTTTCGTATCGGGTCTTACTGGTATTGGTGGAGGTGTATTTCTGAGCCCCATAGTGCTTATTTTTGGTTGGTGTACCATGCGTCAGAGTGCCGCAGTTGCGGCTGGGTTTATTTTGCTTAATTCTCTTGGTGGGCTAAGCGGTTATCTGGTCAGCGATCAGTCTTGGCCTATGGGCACAAGTTGGTTATTAATCGCTGCTTTTATTGGTTGTCTCGCCGGTGCTGAATTCGCCTCTCATCGCGCCTCATCGATAACATTACAAAAATTACTGGCACTGGTATTGGCGATTGCGTCGATAAAGATGATTTATACCGCGCTAGTCTAGTTTCGATAGAGGTTAATGCGGGCTTTAACTAGTACTCGAGTATGTTATTCTTCCGCTTGGTATAACTATTGAACTCGAGTAATCTGGCCTTCGATGAAGTCAATTAACAGTCAGTCATTACAATCGCCTTTTTCTAAAGGACGTCAGCATCAGCTGAAGTTTCAGTCTATTTTGTCCGAAGCGGCACAACTTTTTAATTGGCAGGGCTCTCGCGCTACGACTTTGACCGATATCGCAGGTAGCATGAAGTTGACCAAGACCTGTGTTTATTATTACGTTAAAACCAAAGAAGACTTGATTTATCAATGCTACTTATCCAGCTGTGATATGTGGATGGAGCGCATGCAGGAGGCCAATCAATTATCTGGGTCAGGCCTTGATAAAATTGCCTTTATGGTCAAAGGACACTTTTATCAATACATAGATACATTGCGGGGAGTTGCGCCTCATTTTGCCATGCTCACTGAAGTGTCCGCACTGGCCCCACACCATGCCGACGATATCGAGCAACGTTGGTCGCAGGTATTTACCAGTTGCCAGAAAATGGTTGAGCAGGGTATCGACGAAGGTGTTATTGAAGATATTGATGCAGTGGTACTCACCTCGGGTATTTTCTCTATTTTGCAGTGGTTTCCCGTATGGCTTAATCGGTCTCATGCCGCCGATCCTGAACCGGTGATTGATGGTGTATTGGATATTTTACTGAATGGCCTTGCCTCGCAACCGTTCGAATTTAGTGATTTGCAGTTTCCACAGTTAAATAATCTCCCCTTAGATAATTTTGATCGAGAATTGCAAAATAGTGCTAAGCGTGAGGCCTTTTATCGTGTGGGTTCAATTTACTTTAACCGCAAAGGTTACAAAGGTACCTCGCTAGATGAAATTGCCGGCTCACTCGAGGTGACCAAAGGTGCTTTTTACTACCATATAAAAAATAAAGAAGCGCTTCTATATCAGTGTTTTAAACGTACCCTAGAGGTCGAGGTCCAGCTGTTACAGAACGCGGGTTTAGCCGAGGTCAGCGGGCTTAAAAAGATCGAGCGATCATTACGTTTTTTATTTAATATTCAGTTCAGCGATCAAGGGCCATTGATTCGCTATCGTGCTTTACCGTCGCTGGACGAGCAACACCGCAGTGATATTCTTAAAGCAACCAAGCATAATAATAAGATTCTTGGCGCCTATATCAGCCAAGGGTTTGCCGATGGCACATTGCGCTGTATTGATGTCACTGTTGCGCAAAATATATTGTCTGGAGCAGTAGAGGCCAGCCCTGATCTGACGCATTGGATGACAGATGCCCAGGCGTCAGAGTTATCGGCAGCCTATTTTAATCTGTTTATTAACGGGCTCTCGTTGCGCAAAAAATAATAAAAGGTGAGCTATGCAAGATTTCCTGTTTAGTACTGTATCGGATGTTGTTGTTGGTGCAGATAGCTCGAAGCAGCTGGGAGATATGCTGACATCGATGAATGTTCGGCGAGTGCTGATTGTTACCGATCCCGGAATTGTTCAACTTGATCTATTGGACTCTGCACTGCAAAGCTTACACGACCATAATATTGCCGTGCATATCTACTCTGATGTAGTCGCCGATCCTCCCGCATCGGTGGTTGTGTCTGCGGTAGAAGCTGCACAAGACTTTGCCTGTGATGGGGTTGTTGGGTTTGGTGGCGGTAGTTCAATGGATGTTGCCAAACTATTGGCAGTACTTATTAAAGGCGAACAGACTCTTGAGGATATTTATGGCGTTGATCAAATAACCGGTGGACGGTTACCCTTGATTCAAGTGCCGACAACGGCAGGTACTGGCTCTGAAGTCACGATGGTGTCGATTATTACGACAGGCAAGACTACCAAAGCGGGTGTGGTTAGTCGCACCTTGCTGGCAGATAAGGTTATTCTTGATGCCCGCTTGACTGTTGGTTTACCGCCGGCAGTAACCGCGGCCACCGGTATTGATGCAATGGTCCATGCTATCGAAGCATTTACCAGTAAGCGCTTAAAAAATCCGCTATCCGATATGCTTGCCGGTGAGGCATTGCGATTGATGGCTAACAATCTTGAAACGGCAGTCAAGCAAGGTGACAACCTTGAGGCTCGCAGTGCTATGTTATTGGGCGCTATGCTGGCTGGTCAGGCCTTTGCCAATGCGCCGGTTGCTGCAGTGCACGCGTTGGCTTATCCACTCGGTGGTAATTACCATATTCCTCATGGCTTAAGTAATTCTTTGGTTTTGCCTCATGTATTGCGTTTCAATGCCAGTCATAGTGCTGCGCTATATGCGCAGTTGGCACCGATAATTTTATCCGGTAAAGCATTGCCGGCAGATGCTGTAGCGGTGACAGAGTTATTAGCAGACCACTTTTTAGCGTTGGCGGCAGATTTGGGCTTGCCGACTACATTACAGCAGCTGGGTATTGATAAAAATGATTTGCCGCGGTTGGCTGAAGAAGCAATGTTACAACAACGACTATTAATTAATAATCCACGAGAGGTCAGCTTGGACGATGCGCTGGCGATTTATCATGAGGCATTTTAGCGATGACAGAGGCTGAGCGACGTCAAGGGTATAACTACTTTTCTGATATCACCACGCGCTGGATGGATAATGATATCTACGGCCATGTAAACAATGTGGTGTACTACAGCTATTTTGATTCCATTGCCAACCAGTATCTTATTGAAAAAGGCGGTTTGGATATTCATCGGGCGCAGGTGATTGGCTTTGTTGTGGCATCGAGTTGTGAATATAAGTCTCCCGTCGCCTACCCGCAGCGTTTAGAGGCCGGTTTTAGGGTTAATCGATTAGGCAATAGTTCGGTTGAGTATGGCATTGGTATTTTCGTAAAGGGTGCGCAAATAGCGTCAGCTTATGGCACATTTACCCATGTCTTTGTTGATCGCTCGACGGATAAATCGGTGGCTATTCCAGATTCAATAAGAGCGGCGCTAGAAGCCGTGCAAGTAAACTAAATAACCATCAACATTTTAGGGAGATGATGTGAATCTAAACAATCAAGTTGTTGTTGTCACTGGTGGAGCCAATGGTATTGGTCGCGCACTATGTGAAAAATTTGCTCTGGCTGGTGCCAAGGTGGCTGTAGCTGATTTGGATGGTGTGTCAGCGAAGCAGGTGGCAGACAATATCAATGGTATTGCCGTGGCCATTGATGTAGGTGTTGAAGCAGATATACAGAGGCTAGTCAAAGAAACCGAGGAGCAGCTCGGGCCTATTGATATTTTCGTTTCCAATGCTGGAGTTTCCTTTGGTGATGGTCCCGGTTGGATGGCCGCCTCGGCCTCGGATGAACATTGGACCACGAGTTGGAATGTCAATGTTATGGCCCATGTGTGGGCGGCTCGGGCAGTGGTTCCGACAATGATTAAGCGAGGTGGCGGTTATTTAGTCAATGTCGCATCCGGTGCCTCGCTACTGTGTCAGATTGGCGATGCCGCTTACACAGCAACGAAAACCGCTGCGCTTGGGTTTGCTGAGTCGCTAGCTATTACTCATGGTGACGACAATATTAAGGTCTCGGTGGTCTGTCCACTCTATGTGGCCACAGCGATGACAGAGGGAGGTCGAGGTGTTACCGGGCAAGACCAGTTGATGACAGCAGAGGAAGCGGCAGACGCGGTGCTTTCAGGTATGGAGTCTGAGACATTTATGATT
This sequence comes from Porticoccaceae bacterium, assembly GCA_049631145.1. Classification (GTDB taxonomy): domain Bacteria; phylum Pseudomonadota; class Gammaproteobacteria; order Pseudomonadales; family Porticoccaceae; genus HTCC2207. Next base: position 1,490 of record JBNAAJ010000024.1, on the reverse strand, counting down.
CTTCCTCATACGGAATTGGCGACCTATGCCGAGCGCAAAGGTGCCGACTACGATCGCTGGCTCAGAGGTATGCGCCGTATGCGCCAGAGCATGTTGGAGCAGCACCCTGATTATGCCTACAAAATTTGAGTAGCGCAGATTGATTAGGGCTCTTCACAGTTTTTGGCTAGGCTGGCTTTTATTTATGCCATTAGCCGCCGCGGTTGACCTAGATGCCTATGATGAGGATGTCGCCGCAGTTTTGCGGGATTTTAATATTCAGCCAAGTCCCGATACTGACAACAGTACTGACCCAAAGCCGTCGATATTGGTATTTATTGGCGTTGCTGATAGCAGTACGGTTATTGATTTCGACGCTGGGTTAGTGACAGTCACGGCGCTTACTGTTGAGCGTTTACGAGATGCTATTGTTGAGGTGCTGTTAACGCAAATTGATCCATCAGTGATTGATGCGAGAACAGCACAAGATTTTGGTCTGGTGAATAATACAACCCGCAAACCTTTTTTCTGGCAACAGATTGTCGATCATAAAGGCAAACCCATCGAGCATGTTTGGAGTGCAGAGATTTTTGCCGAGTATCTGACCAGAAGCATTGTTAATCGGAATGGTCGTTTTAGGGTCGACATCAGGATGGTCGACGAGCATAAAGATATTGCCGGTGGAAAATATATTCAACTGGCGCAAGTGGCGGGTCGCAAGCATGATGTGTCTGTGCCATTGATGATGGCGATTATGGAAACTGAAAGTTCGTTTAACCCCTTGGCTCGCTCCAGATCAAATGCTTTGGGTTTGATGCAAATAAAATCGACAACCGCGGGGCGAGATTATTTTTCGATTATAAAGGGCTATAAACATACACCAAGTGCTTCGTATCTATATAAACCCAAAAATAATATTGAGGTGGCTGCAGGCTATTTACAGATTTTGCAGACGCGCTATTTGTCCGGTATCAAGCACCCGAAAAAACTGCAGTACGCTGTTATCTCCAGCTATAACGGTGGCGCCGGTAATTTGTGGCGTAGCTTAGATAGGAAGGGTAATAAAACCAAGGCAGTGGCGCGTATTAATAAAATGACGGTTCGTCAGTTTTATCGGTTTCTAACCCAGCGACATATCCGTGCTGAAACCCGCAGCTATGTTCGCAAAGTGGTTGGCAGACAACAGAAATATATGTATTTAGACTCCGATTAGTCTGACCGGAGACGGATCAATCCCTCTTGAATAGTGCTGGCGACCAAGCGCCCATCGCGACTAAAAAATGATCCTCGATTAAGGCCTCTGGCTTGGCTGGAGACCGGACTATCCATAACATAGAGTAACCATTCATCGACACGGAAACTGTCGTGAAACCAAATACAGTGATCCAGTGAGGCCGGTTGTAACTTGGTGTTCATGATACTGACTGCATGTGGCAATAGTGATGTGCCCATTAAGTTAAAATCTGAGGCATAGGCTAGAATTGCGTGATGTATGGGTTGATCGTCGACCG
>JBNAAJ010000023.1:0-33377 GCA_049631145.1 Porticoccaceae bacterium | reverse complement strand
GCCATGACTTTGTCACCGAAGTGGATCGTCGCTCGGAAGAGACCATCATTTACCATATTAGCAAAGCCTACCCCGATCACCGTTTTGTCGGTGAGGAAAGTGGTACCAGTGGCAATCCCGATGCTGAAGTGGAATGGATAATCGACCCACTGGATGGCACCACAAATTTTGTTCGCGGTATTCCCCATGTCGCTATCTCCATCGCCTGTCGTATTAAAGGCAAATTGGAGCATGGGGTTATTTTGGAACCGTTTAAGCGTGAGGAGTTTACCGCCAGCCGTGGTCATGGCGCAAGCCTTAACGGCCGTCGCATTCGTGTCTCGGGGCGCACCGAAGAAGCAGGGGCACTCTACGCCACCGGTATTCCCTTTAGCGCACCCTCATTCAATGAAATGGATAACTACCTGGCCTGTATGCATGATTTTGCCGATAACTCCGCAGGTATTCGACGCTTAGGTGTCGCCTCACTGGATCTGGCTTATGTTGCCGCTGGGCGTATGGATGTATTCTGGGAGATGTCATTAAAGCCTTGGGATATCGCCGCTGGTGTGCTGATGGTTCGCGAAGCGGGCGGTATGGTGAGTGATTTTCAGGGTGGTGAGAGCTTTATGCAGTCTGGGAATATTCTCGCATGCACACCTAAGCTGTTTAAGCCCAGCCTGAAGGTGGTGTCAAAGCATCTGGGCCATATCAAGTAATTAGTCGGTAAGAGGAATCTTTTGCCAGGCTAATTAGCGGTTAAAATAGTGCAGCCAATCGCTCAAACAACCAGTATGAGCCAGTAATTCCAACCCCATAGACAACCATATCAGTAAGCAATGTGCGGTGTTTGTTGACCGGTGCAATAGTGCGCAAGCCAAGAAAAACGATTATCAACACCAACGCAATAAACAACAGCTGGCCCAATTCCACACCAATATTAAAAAACAGCAGCGCCTGCGCTTTCATTGCTGTCGGCAGCCCCAACTCCTGCAATACCACAGCAAAACCAAATCCATGCAGTAAGCCAAATGCCGATGATGCACTGACTGGATGGCGCCAAGTAAAACTTGGCAACTGCTCCGCTGGGGCGCGCCTGTGTTTTATAATTTCCACCGCTAGCAAAACAATACTTAAGGCAATCAACAACTCCACTAGCTCCGTGGGCAAGCGGACAATATCTAATATTGCCAAACTGAGTGTAATGGAGTGGGCTAGGGTAAAACCTGTGACCGTCAATAACAGGCGCTTAAAGCGACCGGCAATAATTATTAGGCACAGCACAAATAACAGGTGGTCTGTGCCCACCAAAATATGCTCTATTCCAGCCACAGTATATTGTTTGGCGACAACGGTAGCACTGGTCGCAATCGGTATGATTACAGCGGTTTTTTCCGGACCGGAAAAAACTTGAATGGGCTCCTGCTCAAAGGGTTTAAACACCACTAGCGACGTCAGTGCGGGATTAGTTACTGGGTAGGCCAACCGCACCTCAAAGGGCACCTCATAGGGCAATTCGGAGTCAGTGATATTACATTGGTAAAGCCGGCGACCGATTAAACCGGCCGCAGTTGCACCATCGGCCACGGTGCACTGTGGGTGCTGCAAGCTGATGGCAGGTGCCCGAACGACAGGCATTACTGGCGGTACTTTCCATTTCAGTAAAAACTGGCCGTTATTATTTTCCACTACCTCGACATACACAGGACGGGCTTCATCGGCCAATGCCACACCGATGGGCAAAAAAAGCATGGCGATAAATGCCATAGCGACAGTAGCAAAGCGCATTACTCAGTCTCGATCTGATATTTGGCAACCAGTTTATCAATCGCCTGACGTTTAATATCTCGCTGTTGCTGGCGCTGTTTATCGGCCAATACCGCGGCACTTACCTGCTCAAAGGCTGGGATATAGGCCGCACTATTTTTAACCAGCAACAGCAGATGCCAACCATGCTCAGACTCTACCGGCCCCTGCCATTGTTGAGCACTATCATAAGCGAAAACCTGCCGTTGAAATGATGCGCCAAAATGACTGGCAATCTCTGCGTCTTCACGATTGACATAGTTGCGGTTATAGAGAAAACGTTCGCCATACCTTGATGCATGCTCGAAAGGCACGTCTTTGGCATTGAGTTGTTTTAGCAGCGCCGCTGCTAATGCTTGAGCCTCAGTGGAGGTACGATTTTGTGCGGAAAAAAACACATGGGTAAAGGTCGCTTCAGCGGCTTTTTTATAGGCCTGCTGATTCTGCTTATAATAGCGGCGTAAATCTTCCTCGGTCAGTGCTTCGGCCTGGTCATAAAACCCCTGCGCCAGATAGTCCATTTTCTGAATCAAGCGGCGGCGAATAATCGGGTCATTACTGTCCAGATTAAGCGCCATGGCCTCGCGAAATAGCACCTCTTCACGCACATAATCATCAATCAGACGTTGACGCTCCTGCGGGTTAAGCCGCGCCAGTGTAGCGATAGCCTGATCTGGCTTAAATGTCTTGGCGCGCTGTTGCATAAAGTGCAGCAACTGTGGGTCACCTACATCGATACGGTATTGGTCGTAGGCGTAATCCTCGGCGTTAATCCAACGCTCACCGCCAAACAGAACCAGTGCAATTACCAAGAACTGCACCAGAGGTTCTTTGGATAGATTTTTAATCATTGTACTGTCTTATTCCTATGCACAGATTGACTCAGGGCGTGTACCACACTGGCGAGGTATAGGCGCGCTCTTGAATGGTTTTTGCGCCTCGGGGTGGTTTGTCCAGTTGTAGCGCAAGGCTATCGAAAAGACCATTGCGCGGTGTCGGGATTTGCAACACCCGCACATAGTAAAACGCGCGTTGTGCCGGATCAAAATCTGGGTCGCTCCAGCGGCTAGCAAATTCAGCTTGACCAATGCTGTTGGTATAGCGTGCGGTTTGCAAATCTACCGTATTACCCACCGGTGGTAGTTTACCATTGGCATCCGGCTGTCGATCACCGGACCAATCAATGTCGTAAACAGTCTCATACTGTTCACCTGCGGCATTGACCCAACCTTTGACCATCTGTACACGATCGAGGTTGGCACCCAACGGATCTTTTACTGCGCGAACAATAAATTGCGGTGCCTGTGCCGAGCCATTGGCGGTTAAGTCACCCCCCATGGGAATACCATATTGATAACCAATCGATGCAAAATTTTCTGCGGTCTCAGCGTTCGCCGGAAACTCCCAGCCAGCAAACAGTTGCACGCGCATACGCGGGCCACTGGTAGCGTAGGTTTCTTTGCGTTTAAACGCGGCATAAATGGCCTCGCGATTATTGTCTGTTGCCCAGACTGCGGCTAAACCAGAGGCAGACATATCCCAGCCATTAGCAGCAATAGGGCTACCCTGCACCGTTGCCTTGGTTTCTGGCGTGGAATCTTTCGCCATCTTGCCCCAAAAGTTACCTTCTTCCGGTGAGGCTAATCCGGAGTGCGCATCAGTTGAACCAATAAAACCAAACTTATAGGGATTAACACCAATATTTTGCGCTATTGCCAAGCCGCTTTTGAGCGCCGGACGAACATAATCGCCGGGGGACACAGCGGTTTTATTTTCACTGGTCTGAATGTAGTACTCATAGGTCTCAAAATCAGCAAATTCATCATTGGGCGAAAACTCAGGGTGAGTTTCACTGTCCCCTTTAATCTGCGTCACTTCGGTGAGTGGCTCCCATTGCATTCGCGTACGGGCATAGTCTGCGGTAATAGTCTGGCCCTTAACCGTGGTCTCAGCAAACATATAACCTTTGGAGATATTTGAGTTATGTGGAATAGATATAAAACGACTGCCTGTGCGCTCGGCGGTATTATCTAACCATTGCCAGAGATCCTCAGGGTACTGACTCTGATCTGAACCGTAGGGAATATACTGGCTGGCTTTATCGGCGCCATCAGGAGTAATCACAATACGATGCAAGTTGACGCCGGTGGGCAGAGAACTCCACTCCCAACCCAACAAACTGGTAAAGTTGCCGGGATCATTATGCTGCTCCGCCGCGGCAATAATGTGCTGCCAAGCATCTCTGGAGGTATTGGTGGTATCACCAAACAGCGCCACTGAACCAATATTATTATTGCTATCGAGTACTGGATCACCGCCGACTACTGCCGCTGATGGCGGCAGAAAACGACCAAAAAAGGCGCGCCCCAAATCCTTGTCCAATGCATCGTTAAGTAGCCTGACTGCCCACCACCGTTTTAGCGATGCCCACCATCCAAGATCTTCCCACTCAATAGTCTCCTCACGAATCGCTCGCATCACACCGAGCATTTCCGCATGATCGGACACCACCAAAAAATCTAATGGCGTATTGATTTGCACTCGCGTCCGATTAAAGGGATGTATCACTGGCTGGCCCTTGGCCCAACGGTAGGCAGTATCTGGGTCTGCGCTAAAGTTATTATTTAAAAATGCATCGAAGGAATAATTGGAGTGCAAATGTGTATCACCAAAAAAGACCTGCGTCTCTGCCGGTGCGACGATCTCAGCACGGCTGCTAGCGGACAGCAGCACCGCGATAATCACAAGCGCGCCTAATAACTGTGCCTTCATTGAATATGCTGTCATCAAACGTTCCTTAATTATTATCGGGGGCGGCTAATGTTCTGCGCGAGTACTCTAAAATAGCCATGGCGACTAACTCGATAACTGTCGAGCGAATCGCCTCATCGGTTAGACCATCCAGTGCAATATGGACCATACGCCCAAATAGTACCGTGATCATAAATACCAAGGGCACCGCTAACCAAGCGGTATGACCTTCACGTGCGCCATAAAAGGTAAATAGCGCCAACATTAGAAAGGTGCCGCCCAAATCACCGCGCAAAGTTCCCATGCCATGAGTATCTAGCGCCGTAACAGCAAACTGTTGCTCCATACTGGCTGGGTCAAAAATAAACCCCAGTGCACCAAGCAACATAGCCAACGCCATTAGCCGCAGTAAAAATCGCAGTGATTGAGCCATAGCAGAACCTTTTTATAATAAATTTTATTGTTATTTGTTGCTTAGCTTAACCGATTTCTACGTCGACTCAATGGGGTATTTTCTGACCCGAGAGTATTCATTGTGATGACTTATTGTAGCAAACACTTTGTCCTGCAACGGCAGTGCGGTACAGTGCTTGCGGTCTTTTGATGGAAATCTGAAAATAATGCAAAGTTTCTCCAAAACCACAGGCATTTCTGTGGTTGTGGCCAATATGGTCGGCACCGGTGTATTTACCAGTTTGGGCTTTCAGTTACTGGGCATTCAATCGCCCTTTGTACTGCTAATGCTGTGGTTTGTCGGCGGTATCACCGCGCTCTGTGGTGCACTGACCTATGCCGAATTAGGCGCCAATTTACCGCGCTCTGGCGGCGAATATAATTTCCTCTCAAGGCTCTATCACCCCTGCGCTGGCTTTATTTCCGGCTGGGTATCGGCCACCGTTGGTTTTGCCGCACCGGTGGCACTGGCAGCAATGACCTTTAGTGCCTATTTATCTGCGGTATTCCCCGCCCTACCACGCAGTGCAACCGCGGTGGCACTGGTCATCAGTCTTACACTGGCCCACTGCCTGTCGCGCAGAGCCAGCAGTCAAGTACAACAGCTGTTTACCGCGCTGAAACTGCTATTGATACTACTGTTCTGCGCAGTGGTTTATATCTGGGGCAAAAACCCACAGAGCCTGACTTTCGCGCCGCAGGCCGGTGATCACCAGACTCTGTTTAGTGGCGCATTTGCCATCGCGCTAATCTATGTCAATTACGCCTACACCGGCTGGAATGCGGCCACCTATGTTACTGGAGAGATGCATAATCCACAGCGCAACTTACCCATCGTGCTGTTTATTGGCACGGGATTAGTGCTACTCCTCTATCTACTACTGAATATTACCTTCCTTAGCGCCGCACCTATCTCGTCTCTTGAAGGCAAACTGGAAGTAGGCGTGATTGTTGCAAATAGTGCACTGGGAGACAGTGCCGGCAAAGCCATGGGGGCAATACTGGCGCTATTATTAATTAGCACTGTTAGCGCTATGACCATGGCTGGCCCTAGAGTACTGCAGATGATTGGTCAAGACTTTAGGCTATTTGCCAAGCTGGCCCAATGCAATAAGCAAGGTATCCCCGTAACCGCCATTGTCTGTCAGGGGCTATTGGCGATATTTTTTATTATTAGCGCCACCTTTGAATCGGTGCTGGTTTTCTCTAGTTTTGTACTGGGTATCAATACGTTATTTTCAGTACTAGGGGTATTTATGCTGCGCTACCGAAAGCTGAGTATTGCCGGCGCCTATAAAACCTTTGCCTATCCTGTGGCACCGCTTATCTATCTTGGGGTGACATTATGGACCTTGATCTATGTATTGCTATCGCGACCTCAAGAGGGGCTGTTGGGTTTGGGGATTATTGTAACTGGGGCATTAATCTATCTATTGTCTGCGCAGAAAAATAAGGCTAACGCTTAATAAAAAATGCCAGTGTTGTCACCGGCTCATATACGCCGTCTTGAGGTTAGTTAACCGTCATCCTCATCTGAAACTGGTTATGGATTGTCTTCATAATATTCATACGGATACCAATCAAGCTTATCATCCACTCCATGCTCATTACCCCTCCCTCCGAGACCAGACTGGTTAGCAGTTCGGTCAAATCCTGCCAAATAGACAGTGTGCCCTTGTTATTAGAAAATTCTTTGGTTGTCGCGCCACTTGAGCCCCCTGCCCCTTGCTGACCAGCAGAACCAGCCTCTGAATCGGAGCTACCAACCAAATGGTTTCTGCTTCCTGAGATAGCCATAATATCGAAGGTAGCCGTCGTCATCTTGTGCCAAGAGATATGGTTATCATGAATCTTATAGGCATAACCAGATGCCAAAGACAGATTATCTAGCCATGATCGAACGGTGCCGTCGTGATAAACCGATACTCTTATGCTCTGATCAACATCATGATCAAAGCCCATTGAAACCGGTAACCCCTCAAAGAGAGCTCTTACTGCAATACCAAATTCCATCCCGGAGATAACGGGATTGCGTAACTCAGAAAACCAATCGGGATCCCCCGCCAAGGCTATAGGACTGAGATTGGCCGGAGGATAGTTAAGTTGAACTACATTTGCTGGTTTTGAATAATACTGCTGCTTGGTCTGCTCAAGCTTGTCGATGACTTTATCCTGAGAGACTACCACCTGCTGATGAGTGGGATGATTGGTACAGCCCTGTATAACAAGAGATAAGACAATAATCAGGCTAACTTTATATGCCATAACAAAACCTCTACTCACGTTGCACTTTGGTTTTGTTAACGAACAGAACAGTCTTATTTACTTTGATCATTTGGGCTTGAACCGGATAGGGGTCTAATAAAAAATCTAAGCCCTGCTCAAGCGTCGAAATTTCAACCTTATACTCGCTATCGATATAAAAGTTCGCCGCATCCCAGCGATAGACTTTCCAGCCAAACATATGTAAAAGATTTTCGGCATTCTCTCTTAATGTGCCCGGTACGATTATTAATGTATTGACAGGCCGTTCAACGTCACTATCGCTGACCGAGCTTGGCAACCTTTCAATCCCATTTGCATCCAATGCAATTGCGAGTAACACAGAAAACAGATACTTCATTACTACGCCCCTTCTGACAGAAATCATTCCTTGTCAAAGAATTCTGGACAGACTAGCCACCGCTGTTGAAACATCAGAAGCAACTAATTCATCAACGTCTTTTCAGCGTAGACCAGTTTTTTCATGTTTGCCAATAGGTCCAATAAGCTTAGATTACAAGGGTATTTTTAGCTCAGGATAGGCGCAAATATGAGTCAGAAAAGCGCAACGATGGTTGCTTGCAAAGTGATTTACTGTAGATCGAAAACAGATGCAACCAACGGTTTAGTCAAAAAGTCCATCAAAACATATTGGGACAAAGAAGATGCTTACCGCTATCTGAGGGTAGCGGCATGGGCATAGAAAAGGTCGTGATTTAAAACCGGCGAGCCCAGAAAAAGATAGGGCTGTAGCCGACACAATAGATTTTTAGTTGCTCTGGCGTTAGCTGGTAATCCCTTTGATTTCCAGATAATCATCAAAACCAAACTCACCCCATTCACGACCATTACCTGACTGTTTATAGCCGCCAAAGGGCGCAGTGTACCCCTGCGATGCACTATTTAAACTTACCATTCCAGCGCGCAGCTGGCCTGCTACTCGCTTGGCGCGCTCATCGTCACTGGTACTGAAATAAGCGGCCAAACCATAGGGCGTATCATTGGCAATTTCGATCGCTTGCTCTTCGGTATCGAAGGGAATCATGGTCAGTACTGGACCAAATATTTCTTCTTGGGCGATGGTCATTTGATTGTTTACACCAGCGAAAATGGTTGGCTTAACAAAATAGCCGGTATCAAAACCGTCGGGCTTTCCGGTACCACCAACTACTAACTCTGCACCCTCTTCGATACCTTTTGCAATAAGATCCTGCACCTTCTCAAACTGCACGCGGCTCGATAGCGGGCCCATATGCCAACCCTCTTTCATTGGGTCATCAACTGCAACTTGCGCCGCTGCCTGTTTGGCAATCTCCACCGCCTGTTGGTATACCGATGACTGCACCAGCATACGCGACGGCGCATTACAGGACTGCCCGGTGTTACCCATCATACTGGTGACACCGGCACTGACTGCTTTATCTAAATCCGCATCGGCAAAAATAATATTTGGTGATTTGCCGCCCAACTCTTGAGTCACGCGCTTAACTGTCTCTGAGGCCGCTTTGGCGACCAAGATGCCCGCTCTGGTAGAGCCGGTAAATGACACCATATCGATATCGGCGTGGCTGGCAATCACTGCGCCCACATCTGGGCCATCGCCATTAACCATATTGTATACACCGGCGGGGAAGCCCGCCTGATCCATCATTTCGGTAAACAGGTAACCAGAAATAGGGGCGATTTCGCTGGGCTTAAGTACCATTGTGCAACCGGTGGCCAGTGCCGGTGCGACTTTGCAGCTAATTTGGTTTATCGGCCAGTTCCATGGCGTGATAAAACCACAGACACCAATGGGCTCTTTGACAATCCGGGTATTGCCAACCTGGCGCTCAAATTCAAATTGCTTGAGCGCATCAATCGCGGCACTAATATGGCCTCGGCCGGTATCCGCCTGTGCTGCCGATGCAAAGGAAATTGGCGCACCCATTTCCATGCTGATGGCAACGGCCATTTCCTCGTAGCGATCCATATAAATTTTTAGCAAATTTTCCATCAGCGCAATGCGCTGTTCAACGCTGACCTGAGAATAACTCGGGAATGCCGCTTTGGCCGCCGCAATCGCCGCATTTACATCAGCTGCGGCACCCAAGCTAATAGTGGCAATAGATTCTTCAGTGGCAGGGTTTTCGACCGCCAGATCATTGCTTACCAATGGGTCGACCCACTGCCCGTTGATATAAAATTTGCGTAAATCTTTCATTGCTGACCCCTGAGAAATTTCCCCTAGGATACGATGATTAATCCTGTGCGGCTATACCCTTTTATGGTGACTTTCTATTGTTATGAAGTGGCTATCATCAACAGCTATAATAGCGCCTCTAATGACTCTAAGGTCTGCGGTCCTATCAATCGGTGTAGCAACTGCCCATTGGGCCCTATCACCAGCGTTTCCGGCAGTACCTCCACCGGATCGAGACCCCAGAGCGTACGTGGATCTTGGAGTAAGCTGGGAAACTCGATCCCTAATTTGGCAATTTCATCACGCAGTTGTTGGCCCTGAGAGCCATCGAAGTTAACGGCTAACACAGCAACATTTTCGCCCTGCTGTTCCAACAGCTGATTAAATTCTGGAATCTCTTTGCGGCAAGGAGCACACCAGATAGCCCAGTAGTTGATTAACACCAATTTTTGTGGCGACTGTAAATCAATACTGCCGCCCTCTAACAGAGCAAATTGCGATGGAGTTTTGGCAGAACAACCCAGCAGTATCAGGCTGACTAATAGGTATTTTTTCATGGTTTGATACTCTCCGGCTAAGTTTGGCTAAAAATGCCTCTAGGCTTAGGGCAAAATTTTGATATCTAGCATGTCGTAGCTTACTGAGCAGTCTGTGCTATTACTGAAACTTGCTTCACCCAGATAACTATAAACGCCGTATATACTGCATGGGTTGAGATCACGGATCAATACCATATGGTCCTTGGCAGTTTTTCCAACGCTTTATCACGCATTAGGCAAGGGCAAAATCGCTCTAATTACGGGAACAGATCAATCATCAGGGTCACAGCTTTGGCGCCCTTTTGGTTTCATTCAATTTGGCCTTACAATACTAATCTAGAATGTACCAATCAAAGCCTCGGTGTAAAAGGATAGTTCATGACCATAATCTACCATAATCCGCGTTGCTCCAAGTCCAGACAAACTTTGGCGCTGTTGCGTGATAAAGGAGTTGAACCAGAGATCGTTCTCTACTTGGAATCCCCAATCGATAGAACCACGCTTGTCGATCTTCTCGATAAATTAAAGCTCAATGCAGGGCAACTGGTGCGACGATCGGAACAGGACTTTAAGGAGCGCAACCTCGGTCGCGATGGGGTTGACGAAGAACAGCTAATAGCCGCTATGCTTGAGTGCCCTAAACTGATAGAGCGGCCAATAGTCGTGGTGGGCGATAGAGCCATACTGGGTCGACCACCGGAAAATGTACTGGAGATTATCGATGTCTAATCCCTATATTCTTGTGCTTTACTACAGCCGCCATGGTCATGTGAAAATGCTTGCCGAGCAGATTGCGCTGGGTGTTGAAAGTGCTGGATTGGAGGCGCGGTTGCGCACCGTACCGCCGATATCAACGGTGTGTGAGGCAACAGCGCAGGACATCCCCGCTGAGGGCGATATCTACTGTAGCGAAGATGATCTTGCTCAGTGCGCCGGCTTGCTGCTGGGCAGTCCAACCCGATTTGGCAATATGGCCGCACCGTTAAAATATTTTATCGATGGTACTGCGGGACTATGGATGAATGGCTCACTGGTAGATAAACCCGCGGGAGTTTTCACTTCTACCTCCAGCCTCCATGGCGGTCAGGAGTCAACATTGCTCAGTATGATGTTACCGCTACTGCACCAAGGTATGGTGTTCGCCGGCATACCCTATGCCGAGCCTGCGCTAAGTAACAGCACAACTGGTGGCACGCCCTATGGCGCTAGCCATGTGGAGGCGGAATCGCTAAGTGAAGACGAGATAAAAATTTGTCGTACGCAGGGCAAGCGAATCGCGCAACTATCAACTAAACTCAATCACTAAGGCGTTTTATCGTGACCACAGAGTTAAAACTTGTGCTGAGCAAATCAGCGACTCAAATGAGCTACTGGGGATTGATGCTAGTCACGGCTGTCCATCTCTACTTGCAGTCTGCGCCACCGATAATCTACGCCATAAGCCTACTGCCGCTAATGATATTTATCCCCGGTATGTTGGCTGATCGTTTGCGAACGTTAATCTGGCTGGGGTTTGTGGTGTTGCTGTATTTTTATAACGGTGTACAAAATATGGCTGTACCTGAACCTAAAATGCTAGATGTCGTCGAGCTGACGTTGAGTGTAACCCTGTTCAGTGCATCAATGATCTATGCACGTATTCGACAGGTCAATAATGTGTAATTTATGAGCGAAAGGGATTGTCTATGACCGACAAAGAGGCTAACAAAAAACAGGGTATGTTGCGCCGGTTATTCGGCTTTATCAGCACCATTGTCAATGGTGTTCGCACACTGATAGGAGTGGTTTTTATTGGCTTCTTATTGTTGATGTTAACGGGTTTATTCGCCGACGATATTCAACCTATGCCTGATAGCGGTGCACTCTACCTAGCGCCCAGTGGCACTTTAGTTGATCAAAAAACCTATTTTGACCCTCTTGACGAGATACTTGCTGAAACTAGTCAGCAGGATAGCGAAACGCTAGTCAGAGACATTGTCGAAGCCGTCAATACCGCGAGTACCGACCGCCGCATTACGCATTTGGTGTTAGACACCGATTATATGGCTAGTGCAAGTCTCAGCAAACTTGAGGAGATCAGTGTCGCTCTATTGCATTTTAAAAAAAGTGGTAAGCCTATTATCGCACTAGCCGACAACCTGACTCAGTCTCAGTATTACCTAGCAGCGCATGCAGATGAGATTTTGCTCAATCCGCTGGGCAGTGTGATGATTACCGGCTTTGGCTCTAATCGCAGTTTCTTTAAGGATGCTCTGGATAAGCTGAAGATTAATATTCATATTTTTCGTGTTGGTAAATTTAAAAGTGCTGTCGAGCCCTTTATAGGCAACAGCATGTCACCGGAGTCACGTCAGGAAACCAGCGCACTGCTCACTGAACTCTGGCAGTTCTATGGTACCCAAGTCGAGCAATTGCGGGGACTTCCCGCGGGAACCATCCATAATTATGCGGATAATCTGCACAGCAATTTAAAGGCGGCTTTTGGTAATGCCTCAGCACTTGCCAAAGAGCAAGATCTTATCGACCAGATTGCCACCAGAACCGAGATGCACAGCTACCTCAACGAGATGATCGAAAGTACTGATGGACACTTTAATCATATTGGCCTCAAGGGATATCTCAACCATGTGCGCTTGGGCAAATTGTACTCAGCCGAAGCACAGAGACAAAAGATTGCTCTGATTGTGGCGGCGGGTAATATTGTCGATGGAGAGCAACCAGAGGGTACTGTTGGCGGCGATACTTTGGCGGGAATATTTGCCGATGTGCGCGATAATGAGGAGATCAAGGCCATTGTGTTGCGCATTGATTCGCCCGGCGGCAGTGCCTTTGCCTCGGATGTAATCCGCGATGCTATGGCGGCCACTCGCGAAAAAGGTATTCCTATCGTTGTATCAATGGGTAGCTATGCGGCATCTGGTGGCTACTGGATCGCTACCGCAGCCGATCGGGTTTTGGCCATGCCAACCACGATTACCGGCTCCATTGGCGTGTTTGGAGTTATCCCTACGATGGAGGACTCGCTCGCCGCATTGGGCGTTTACTCTGATGTGGTTGATACCACCGCCAATGCGTCCATGCTACAGCTGAACCGCCCTATGAGTGAGCAGGCGAAGATTATATTCCAATCTGGGGTAGATGATGTCTACTCTCGATTTATTACCTTGGTCGCTAATGCGCGTAACTCGACGCCTAAAGCAGTGCACGAAATAGCTCAGGGACAGGTCTGGACAGGTAAAAAAGCGTTGCAACTCGGCTTGATCGACCAACTGGGTGATCTCAACGATGCTATTATTGAGGCTGCGGAGTTGGCAAACCTCAGTGAATACTCAGTGGCATATCAGCGCAAACCATTGACCTTTTATGAGCAGTTCCTAGCAGAGATAAACGGCAATATTCGGGCCTCTCTTGCGGGTCTTGGTGTCAATATTAATCAGGCCAACTGGCTACCGGATAGTTTGCGACAACAGGCTGTTAGCCTTCTTAAACCCTTTGCACTCCTAGACCAGTTAACGGATCCCAGAGGCGTTTATCTCTACTGCGACGGGTGCCCGTCACAGT
Source organism: Porticoccaceae bacterium (assembly GCA_049631145.1). Taxonomy (GTDB): domain Bacteria; phylum Pseudomonadota; class Gammaproteobacteria; order Pseudomonadales; family Porticoccaceae; genus HTCC2207. The sequence continues at coordinate 19,844 of JBNAAJ010000023.1, read as the reverse complement.
AACCGTCGGCTTGTTAAATTAGAGCTTTAATACTGACTTAACAAATGGTGTTGTAAGGCGTCTCTGCTCCTGCATAGAGGCGCCATCGAGAATTTCAAGCGCTTCCATCAGTTGGCGGCTATGGCGCGGCAAGCGGTTGAGCATAAACAGTGCCGCCTCATCTGATAGATAGAGTCCGCGGCGGTTGGCGCGATGTTGTAACAGTCTTCTGCGGTCGGCATCTTTATAGCTTTGCATCTGCAGTGACACTCCGGACTTCAAACGCGACAAAAGATCAGGTAGCGTTACCTGCAAATCATCGGGCATAGCATGAGATGCAATAACCAAGCGGGTTCCGCCATCACGACATTGATTAAACAAATTAAACAACGGCACTTGCCAAGCCGAGCGATGCGCCACCGTCTGCACATCATCTAGGCACAACAGGCTCGCGGATGACAAGCCCTCTAACACCTGTTGCGGCGGGTGATCTTGCACCTCAGCCAGAGGTAAGTACAAGGCACCCGCATTGCGTCCCAAAGCCGTTTGCTGGCAGGCCGCCTGCAATAGATGAGATAACCCGCTGCCTTCAGCCCCAGCGAGGAAAGCATATTTCTGTCCCTCATCCTGCAATATAAAAGTCGCTAGGTGCTGAGGTGTGCCTCTGGGTGCATAAAAATTATCGAACGTAGCTTGGTCGTCAAGCTTTACTGCCAGACTCAATTGTCGAGGTTGTTTCACTTGCTGATCCAATTGTACTCAAATCCCCCACCCAGCATTTGCTCTGGGACATCGATAGCCTCAACTCGGCCACTGCGTAGCAACGCCGAGTTAAGTAAGTCTGCCCCCGCCTCGGCATCAACCGCTAGGGTTAACTGGCCTCCTTTCACCGCAAATAACTGCACTGAGTCAACTACCTCGAGTTTTTTAAACTGCCCTAGTACAGCTTGGTAGTCGGCGAAACTAGTCACACCATTAACACGCACCAAAAATTCACTGGTATTAAGCTGCGGTATATAGGTGTAAAACCTTGATAAGCTATCTACCAGACTGGCCACTGCTTCCGGCATAAATTCCTCTCCCGCTTCAGCGCGAAAGTCATTTAGTTGGCGTCGTCCAGCGCTCTGATATAACCAGGCCCCGCGCACCTCTCCAGAAGACGTGGTGTAGTAGCGCAGGGCTATCCAGCCATCGGTGTTATAGCGCTGTGATGCCGGACTGATAAGGTCAGCGCGCAATGACCAGGCCTCATTAACTGACAGAGCTAGCTGATCTTGCAGATCAAAGTTAGGGAATACATAGGGCATACCACGTGAGCGCATGGCACGATCAAATGCCTGCAGAGTGGCAGAGTCCGAGCCAAGCCCCTCAAAATTTCTGCCAAGCAAAGCATCATCGCGAACTATCCACACCAGAAGTGTCGGGCGATTGGATGGCAACACCGGTAACTGCGCCTGACGAATCACTTGATCCAATGCTTGGCGGTCAAAGCTGACCTCCATACCCGCTTGCTCTTGATCATCAGCAGAGGGGATATTGCGGAAACCAATACCGGATACAAAGGCATTGGGGTTAGTGAGAAACGGTTGCAGCTTGCTCCTGCTGCATTATTTTGCTATTGCCAGTCAGCTTCACCAGCACTTGCGTCAATGCTTGCATCAGAGCGAGATCTCGAGATTGTGCCGATTGATCAACCACAGGCACCAAGCCGGTATATAAACCGGAAACCTCTTCGGCAAAGGAATGCAGGCTAAAACAGGCTAAAATCAGCGCAAATATCCGTTTCAACGACTTTTCTCCCAATTAATTTGCCACATTGTACCAGTGCTTAATGAAAATTTGACTCACCCGATCTAAAATAGCGCCCTTAAAATTCATGCTTTAAACAGGAAGCACCTTTATGACCGAAAAGACTCAATCCTTGAGCTATAAAGATGCAGGTGTTGATATTGACGCTGGCAACGCCCTGATCGACAAAATTAAAGGTGCGGCACTGCGAACTCGCCGTCCCGAGGTTATGGCAGGGCTAGGTGGTTTTGGTGCGCTGTTTGAACTGCCAACGGGTTACAAAGAGCCAGTCATGGTATCGGGCACAGATGGTGTAGGCACCAAATTGCGCCTAGCGCTGGACCACAACAAACACGATAGCGTGGGCATAGATTTGGTCGCCATGTGCGTCAATGATTTGATTGTCTGCGGTGCAGAACCGTTATTTTTCCTCGATTATTATGCAACCGGCAAACTGGATATCGATACTGCCGCCGCCGTGGTCAATGGTATTGCCGATGGATGCGAACTCTCTGGTTGCTCATTAATCGGTGGTGAAACGGCCGAGATGCCGGGCATGTATGAGGGCGATGACTACGATCTTGCCGGATTTTGTGTCGGTATGGCCGAAAAGTCGCAACTGATAGATGGCAGTAAAGTCAATGTTGGCGACCGATTGATTGGTCTCGCTTCCAGTGGCCCGCATTCCAATGGCTATTCGCTAATTCGCAAAGTGTTGGAGGTCACCGCAACTGACCCAGCCACAACGCTGCTTGATGGTCAGCCCCTAATCGACTTATTAATGGCGCCCACAAGGATTTACGTCAAGTCTCTGTTAGCACTGATTGCCGAGTCACCAGTTCATGCGTTAGCGCATATTACCGGCGGAGGCCTACTGGAGAATATCCCCCGTGTGTTGCCAGATAATGCCACTGCTATGATCGATACCAGTGCTTGGACACGCCCAGCAGTCTTCGATTGGCTTCAGCAAGGCGGCAATATCGATGAGCATGAAATGTATCGCACGCTGAATTGTGGCGTCGGTATGGTTATCTGTGTACCGGCAGAAACTGCGGAAAACGCTATCAACTTTTTAAACAATCAGGGTGAGAGCGCCTTTATGTTAGGCACCATTGAAGCGAGCAAAGCTGGTCAAGAACAGGTCCAACTGCTTGGCCTGTCAAACTAAGAGAGGGCTATATTGCTGTGACTGATAAGCTGCCGCGCCTCGTTATTCTTATCTCGGGTAGCGGTTCCAACCTGCAGTCTTTTATCGACGCGTGCAAGCAAGACGGTAGCGCTGGCAAACTAGGCGCACAGATTACTGCAGTGATCAGTAATAAACCCGACGTTAAAGGCTTGACCCGCGCCGCTGATGCTAATATTCCCAATATAGTGGTGGATCATCGTGCCTTTGATAGTCGAGATGAGTTCGATACCAATCTAGCTGATGTGATAGAAAGCTTTACACCCGATCTCGTGGTTCTCGCGGGGTTTATGCGCATTTTAACGCCACAGTTTGTCAATCGTTTTGTTGGCAAGCTAATCAATATTCACCCCTCGCTACTCCCTGCCTACCCCGGACTCCACACCCACCAACGGGCTATAGAGGCAGGTGATACCGAAGCAGGCGCAACCGTACACTTTGTCACCCCGGAACTGGATGGCGGCCCGGCTATTTTACAAGCCAAAGTGCCAGTGCTAGCCAGTGATGATACCAACAGTCTGGCGCGGAGAGTGCTGGCCATTGAGCATAAGATCTATCCAATTGCTGCGCAGTGGTTTTGTAGCGGTCGCCTCATAATGCAGGATGGCCGCGCTGTGTTGGATAACGAAATTCTCAGCACCAGTGGCAAAATATTTGCTCAGGATAGCGAACGATAACGTTATCTAATACTCTAAGCGCTTTAGTATTTACTTTTCAATAACCGTCACGACCAAGATATAAAAAAGGAATACAGTACCTATATGCGAACGCCTCACCGCAAATCAGAGCGCCACTCAGCTCTACTAATCTTAGCCCTACTAATCTTCGGCCTTATTTATATGCCGAGCACATTAGCTGCCGAGATAAAAACCTACAGCGCTAACTACAGTGCTAAATTCAATGGTATGGAAATTGAGGCACGCCACCAACTGACGCAGCTTGACTCCGGCCAGTATCATCAAACTTTGGAGGCGTCCAACATTTTGGGCAATATAAGTGAGCAGGCGACTTTTAAGCTGGCGTCCAGTACTGAGGTTGTACCCCTGAACTACAGCTATAAGCGTTCGCTATTGGGATCAAAACGCGCCGAAAAGCAGATTTTTGATTGGCCCAACCAACAGATGCAATACAGTAAAAACGACCGCGAAAGGACTATACCCCTCAAGTTGGGCTATCTGGATATCATTACTCAAAGACTGCAGCTACGCCTTGATTTACAAGCTGGCAAAGAGCATTTTTCCTATCCGGTTATTTCAAGAGGTAAGCTAAAACTATACGACTATGAAATTGTGTCTTATGGTATTTTGGATACCGCTATTGGCCCACTTAATACTGTGCAAGTTCAGCGCATTAGAAAAGACAACAAAAGACAGACGAAAATTTGGTTTGCCACCGACTGGGATTATTTAGCTGTAAAATTAGAACTGATAAAAGATGGCGACAGCCACGAAATGAATATTATTGATGGACAGGTTGGCAACCAACCGGTTCAAGCACTGGAAATTGTAACAGAGAAATAATTATGGCGCGGCCACCAAATAAATCTGGCACCAGCAAAATCATTTTATTACTCGGCACTATAGCCGCAGGCGCTCTGGTTGGAGGAATACTCTATCAGGCCCTCAATAATACCGATCAAAACGACATGGCTGTCATGGGTATTGTTGAGGACCAGCCCGTAGTTCAAGCGGTAATAGAAAGACCTCCAGTTCCAGAGGCTGTTATTCCTGAACCCGCCCCCATAGAAGTGGCTGAACCTCCGCCAGAGGCCCAAGAACAGGTTGTAAAAACACAACCAAAGTTACCATTATTAGATAATAGCGATAATTTTTTGCGCGACCGAATGCTACTTATTAAACATAAGCCAGAACTACAAACATGGCTAAATGCCGATGACCTAGTGCGTCGCAGTGCCAGTTATCTGGATGGGTTAGCAAGAGGCAATACCCTGAGTAAGATATTTCCATTGACCGCGCCTGAGGGCAGCTTCGCCATGCACAGCGATGGTGATATTATTTGGTTAAACGCAGGTAATTACGAACGCTATAACGCAACTGTTGCGGTGTTAACTAGCTTTGATATGCAATCCCTTGGACAGATATTCCACTTTATTAGGCCATTGCTGGAAACTGCATTTGCTGAAATGGGTTATCGGCCCCGACAAATGGACGGCATTATTTTGCAGTCCATCGATAATGTTCTAGCCACACCGATTATTGTTGAACCAATAGAACTCACCAGAGATTCGGTGGCCTACAAGTTTGCTGATCCAGAGCTAGAGGCATTGCTGCCAATTCAAAAGCAGTTGCTGCGTACAGGTCCAGAAAATACACAGCGCCTACAGCAGCAAGCGTTATTACTAAAAGAGGCGCTACTGAACCCTTAGGTCTTGGGTAGGGTTACGCCAGTTTGTCCCTGATATTTACCGCCACGATCAGCGTAAGAGGTTTGGCAAATTTCATCAGACTCAAAAAATAGCATCTGTGCCACCCCCTCATTTGCATAAATCTTGGCTGGCAGATTGGTGGTATTGGAGAATTCCAAAGTAACATGCCCTTCCCACTCCGGCTCAAGCGGCGTGACATTAACAATAATGCCACAACGTGCATAAGTCGATTTACCGAGACAAATGGTCAATACTGAGCGTGGAATTTTGAAATATTCCACCGTTCTCGCCAGCGCAAAAGAATTAGGTGGAATAATGCAGTAATCCCCTTTCATATCAACAAATGAGTCTTTATCAAAATGCTTCGGGTCTACCGTCTTGGAGTGCACATTAGTAAATATCTTAAATTCATCAGCACAGCGCACATCGTAGCCATAGCTTGAGGTGCCATAGGAAATCACCCGATCATCACCAGCATAACGTACCTGCCCCGACTCAAACGGCGCAATCATTTGTTGCTGCTCAGCCATACGGCGAATCCAATTATCTGACTTGATGCTCATTGAGGGCGACTCCAGTTGAAATTAATTTATTAGACTGCGGTCTTGCCGCAGGGGCAGTATCATACTGATTTGCACTGATTGGGCAAGATCCCTGTATCGCGCAAGGGCAAAACATCATGCACTGGCAGGATGTGTCTTGAACAGGGATAGGTCTATTGGAAAACAATCTCCGGACCGGCTCCATCTCCTGCCGCAGCTAACTCGGCTATCACCGCCTCAGCGATCTGTTTGTAGTGCTGTGCAATGGCACCCTCTGGTTCAGCAGCTACCGAGGGCAGACCAGAATCACCATTGACTCTAATCGACTTATCCAAGGGTAAACTTCCCAGTAATTTGGTGTTGTATTGTCTAGCAACATCGTCGCCTCCACCATCACCAAAAATGGCTTCCTCATGACCGCACTGGGAACAAATATGCGTGGCCATATTTTCCACGACGCCCAATATTGGAATATTGACCTTGGAGAACATCTCAATACCTTTTTTAGCGTCCAAAAGTGCAATATCTTGCGGTGTGGTGACAATGACAGCACCATTGACCTGTGCTTTTTGTGCTAGGGTCAGTTGAATATCGCCAGTACCAGGTGGCATATCGACCACCAAAATATCTAACTCGCCCCACATTGTCTGTCCAAGCAGCTGCTGAAGCGCACCCGCGGCCATGGGCCCACGCCATGCCATTGGCGTCTGCTCAGTAACCAAATAGGCCATAGACATGGTCATCAGACCATGGCACTCAATTGGAGCAAAGTGTTTTTCATCAGCGGCACTAGGCCGAGTACCCTCAGCGACACCCAACATCATGGCAATACTGGGACCATAGATATCGGCATCCAAGACACCCACTTTTTTACCCAACGACTGCAATCCCAGAGCCAAATTAACTGCCGTAGTGGACTTGCCCACACCACCTTTGCCCGAGGCCACGGCAACAATGTATTTCACTTGATCTAACACTAAAACACTCCAATCCTTACTATTTTCAGTCTGACCTTGCATCTACGGTCGTTTGAGCAACAATTGCACATGAAAAGTCGGCATAAAATCGCTATAGTTGCGCCTTATTTTAAACGCCTCATAAAAGAACGCTAACCATGTCATCAAAACGCCAAATACTGGTCACAAATGCGCTTCCCTATGCTAATGCAGCACTGCATTTAGGGCATATTTTAGAATATACCCAGACCGATGTCTGGGTGCGCTTCCAACGCATGCGCGGGCATGAATGTTACTATGTTTCCGCCGATGATGCCCATGGTACTGCCATCATGTTAAAAGCAGATGAAAAAGGCATTAGCGCCGAGCAGCATATTGCCGATATGCGCGCAATTCATGAAGCTGATTTTCGCGACTTTTTAATCGGTGTAGATAACTACCACAGCACACACTCTGAGGAAAACCGTCAGCTATCTGAACTAATCTACAACCGTCTCAATGACAATGGTCATATTGCCAAACGCGATATTACTCAGGCTTTTGACCCTGAGAAAAATTTATTTTTGGCCGATCGCTATATCAAGGGTACCTGCCCCAAATGTAAGGCGGAAGATCAGTACGGTGATAACTGTGAAGCTTGCGGGGCAACCTATGCACCCACCGACCTGATCAACCCAGTATCCGCTATCTCTGGCGCCACACCAATTGAAAAACAATCGACACATTATTTCTTTAAGCTCCCCGAGTTTACGCAATTTCTGCAAGACTGGACTCGCAGTGGTACCTTGCAACCAGAGGTAGCAAATAAACTGGGCGAATGGCTGGACAGTGGCTTGCAAGAGTGGGATATCAGTCGTGACGCGCCCTATTTTGGGTTTGAAATTCCCAATGCTCCGGGCAAATATTTTTATGTTTGGTTAGATGCGCCAATCGGCTATATGGCGGCGTTTAAGCATCTTTGCGATCAAAAGAATATCGACTTTGATCATTACTGGCGCGAGGATAGCCCTGCTGAGCTGTACCATTTTATCGGCAAAGATATTGTTAATTTCCACGCTTTATTCTGGCCCGCCATGCTGATGAGCGCCAACTACCGCAGACCTACCAAAGTCTGCGTGCACGGTTTTGTTACTGTTAATGGCAAAAAAATGAGTAAGTCGCGAGGCACCTTTATCAATGCCCGTTGCTATCTCGATCACCTCAATCCAGAGTATCTGCGCTATTACTATGCCTCTAAGTTATCTGGCTCGGTGGAAGATATTGATCTAAATTTGGAAGACTTCGTGCAGAAGGTCAATAGCGATTTGGTCGGCAAAGTAGTGAATATTGCCAGCCGCTGTGCCAAGTTTGTAGCCAATGGCAATAATGGTAAATTATCAGCCACTATTGAAAACCCCCAACTGTGGCAGCAGGTGAGTGGTGCCGCCGATACGATTGCCGAGCATTATGAAAACCGCGACTACAGCAAAGCGATTCGCGAAATTATGGCTCAGGCCGATGCCGCTAATGAATATATCGCTGCCAAAGAGCCATGGAAACTCAACAAGATCGAGGGCAAGCAACAGCAGGTGCAGGATATTTGTTCATTGGGCATTAATCTTTTCCGCGTGCTGTTAGGCTACCTTAAGCCAGTGCTACCAGTGATGGCGTCTGCAGGTGAGAACTTCCTCAATGACTCGCCGGACTGGGACGCCTTGCAACAGCCTTTGCTCGAACACAACATTAATGCCTTTAAACCGCTAATGCAGCGTATTGAAAAAGATAAGGTGGATGCCATGGTGGAAGCCAGTAAACAAGAGGCCGCGCAAGCTGCTACCAAGCCATTGCAGGGTCCATTAGCCGATGAGCCCATCGCTGATGAAATTAATTTTGATGATTTTATTAAGGTCGATCTTCGCGTGGCGCGTATTATTAAGGCAAGTCATGTTGAGGGGGCGGAAAAGCTACTGCAATTGACGTTGGATATCGGCGGTGAAACTCGCAATGTATTCTCCGGTATCAAGTCATCTTACCAACCCGAAACACTCGAAGGCCGTTTGACCGTTATGGTGGCAAATTTGGCACCGCGTAAAATGCGCTTTGGACTATCCGAAGGTATGGTACTGGCTGCCGGCGATGGCCAGGGAATTTATTTACTTGAGCCGGATAGTGGCGCACAACCGGGTCAGCGAGTGACCTAAACAACAGCGCCAGTAGTATTTATTAGATATATCGAAAAGTGCTAAAACACAGGCTCATTTATATTGAATCAGATGAACTGATTCAAGGATAATAAGCCCTTAGCCAAACCCTGTGCTTGTTATGCAAGAATTTGCGGTAATACTGGTCAGTTCTATTCTGATCAACAACTTTGTACTGGTACAGTTCTTAGGACTGTGCCCATTTATGGGTGTGTCTACCAAATTAGAGTCCGCGATCGGCATGTCGGCGGCAACCACCTTTGTGCTGACACTGACTGCAATGGCCAGCTACATTGTCGATGTACTAGTACTTATGCCCTTGGGTCTACTCTATCTGCGTACCATTGCCTTTATTCTGGTTATTGCAGCAGTGGTGCAGTTCACCAAAATGTTTATCGAGAAAACCAGCCCCTTGCTCTATCGAGTGCTCGGTGTCTTTCTGCCGCTAATAACCACCAACTGCGCGGTTTTAGGTGTGGCATTACAAAATGCCTCCAGGGATTTAAATTTTATGCAATCGTCTCTGTATGGCTTTGGCGCAGGGGCGGGATTCTCTTTGGTGTTAATTTTCTTCTCTGCCATGCGTGAGCGATTGGCTGCCGCGGATATTCCAGCGCCCTTTGAAGGCGCGGCCATTGCTATGATTACCGCCGGCTTAATGTCCTTGGCCTTTATGGGCTTTGGTGGACTGGTGTAAATGATTGACAGTATTGCCCAACAACCCATTGTCGCAGCTCTGGTCGCACTGGTTGGTCTAGGTATCCTATTTGGCGCCCTGCTTGGCTTTGCCGCTGAAAAGTTCAAAGTAGAGGGCGATCCTATTGTCGAACAGCTCGACGAATTACTACCACAAACCCAATGCGGTCAATGTGGCTTCCCCGGTTGCAGACCCTATGCTGAATCCATTGCCAATGGCGATGCGATTAATAAATGTCCACCAGGAGGGCAAGCAACAATCAATGCTATCGCTAACCTTTTGGATGTACCTGCGCCGGAATTGGATGCTGAGCACGGTGAGGAAGCAGAGGTCAAAACTGTCGCCTTTATTCGTGAGGATGAATGTATTGGTTGCACCAAATGTATTCAAGCCTGCCCAGTGGACGCCATTTTGGGTGCGGCAAAACTTATGCATACGGTGATAGCCGACGAGTGCACTGGCTGTGATCTGTGTGTCGAGCCCTGCCCAGTGGACTGTATTGATATGTTGCCCGTCGAGGAAACACTAGCGCAATGGCACTGGCCTGCGCCGCCAACGGTTGCGGACTTAATTGCTACTGATCGACAGAGGGCCCAAGGATGAAAACATGGGTTACTCCTGGTGGTGTTCACCCACCCGAAAATAAGCAACAGTCTCTCGCTCAACCCATTGGCAATTTGCCTTTGCCAGATAAGTTGGTTATTCCATTGAGCCAACATATAGGGGCGCCGGCGATACCCTGTGTCGAACTGGGCAAAAAAGTCCTCAAGGGGCAAAAAATCGCCGATGCCGCGGGCACCGTTTCTGTGCCCGTGCATGCCCCTACCTCCGGCACCATTACAGCGATTGAACATCGACCGATTGCTCATTCCTCAGGCATGCTGGCCCCGTGCATCGAAATCACAAGCGATGGTCGCGATCAATGGCTGAAGCACGAGGGATTTGAAGACTTTGAAAATGCCACCCCCGCTGCTCTGGTTAAAGCGATAGGCGAAGCTGGTATCGCTGGTATGGGTGGTGCGGGCTTTCCATCTGCGGTTAAGTTAAATCCGGGCTATCACCACCCAATTGATACATTGATTATCAATGCTACCGAGTGCGAGCCCTATATTACCGCAGATGACTCAGCCATCCGTGAGCGCGCGGCTGAAATTGTCACCGGTATTGGCATTCTCAGCCATATGCTGGGTCGCCCACATACTATTTTAATTGGTATTGAGGATAATAAGCCCGAGGCCATTGCCGCACTGCAACCTCATGTTGCGGACTCTGGTATTTCGGTAGTGTCTTTTCCGACCAAATATCCATCTGGCGGTGAGAAGCAGCTGATTTATATCCTCACGGGTAAAGAACTACCGAGCAATCAGTTACCCTCAGATATTGGTATGCTATGTATCAATATTGGTACTACCTATGCCATAAAACGCGCCATTGTCGACGGTGAGCCGTTAATCTCTCGAGTCACCACCATGACCGGTGAGGCCTGTGGGATCAACCGCAACTATGAAACACTGATCGGAACCCCCGTAAGTCATCTGTTAGCCCATAGCGATTTCAATCAAGATGCCTGTAGTCGGTTAATTATGGGTGGCCCGATGATGGGCTTTAGCCTTACCGATGCCGATGTGCCAGTGGTTAAAACCACTAATTGTATTTTGGCGCCCAGTTATGAAGAGATTCCCGAAAACGAACCCGCGCAGCCCTGCATTCGCTGTGGCCTCTGTGCAGAGGCCTGCCCAGCCTCACTACTGCCGCAACAGCTGTACTGGTATTCTCAGGCACAGGATCATGATCGTCTGGAAGCGCACAACCTTTTTGACTGTATTGAATGTGGTGCCTGCTCCTACGTCTGTCCCAGCAATATTCCGCTGGTACAACATTACCGTCATAGCAAAGGGGAAATTAATCAAGCCCGTGCCGACAAAGTGAAATCAGATCAAGCTCGTCAGCGTTTCGAATTCCATCAGCAACGTATTGAACGCGCTGAAAAGGAAAAAGAACTAAAACGCGCTGCGCGTCGCAACGCCGCTGAAAAAGCTCAAGCAAAAACAACGGCCAGTACCGGCACTGGCTCTGCTGCCGATATTATCGCTGCGGCGCAAGCTCGCGCTGCAGCCAAAAAGGTCAGCCCTGAACAGCAGCAGGCAAAGCTTGAACGCTCTATTGCCGGTGTGGAAATGCGTGTGCAAATGGCCAAAGAAAAATTAGCTGAAGCGGACAGCAGCCTAACCGCGGAGCAGAGAAATACTCTTACCGCGGCAGTCGAAACTGCTAAACAGAAACTCGATCAAGCTAAAGCAAGGCTGGCTGAACATATTAAAAAACACAATCTGAACCCTGTCGGGGAGAAGGTAGATTAATGGCCTTTAAACAGATCACCTCACCCCATGCCCACGCCGCACAGAATACCGGCAAAATAATGCAGCTTGTACTCTGGGCAACTGCGCCGGGACTTTTGGCATTAATCTACCACTTTGGCTGGGGCAGTCTTATTAACGTACTCCTAGCCACGGCCACAGCTATTGTCGCTGAGGCCGCGGTTATTGGTCTTCGCGGTCGATCTGTAAGCTTCTATTTGCGCGATTACAGCGCTGCGGTAACCGCTGTGCTTCTGGGTTTGGCGCTACCACCGCTGGTACCTTGGTGGATCGTGGTAGTAGGCACGTTATTTTCCATAGTGATCGCAAAGCATCTCTATGGTGGTCTGGGCTACAATCCGTTTAATCCTGCGATGGTCGGCTATGTGGTGTTATTAATCTCATTTCCGATTCAAATGACCAGCTGGGTCACACCATTAGCGCTGCTACCTACAGGCCTGTCACACCCAGGGATAATCGAGTCACTCAATATTGTCTTTTTAGGCTACAGCCCCGCGGATGGTGTCACCGGTGCCACACCACTGGATAGTTTTAAATTTAGCGATGGCCTTTTGGTTGATCAGATCTATGCTCAGAATCCCCTTTTTAGCGAGGCTGCTATCGCCGGCGTGGGCTGGGAATGGGTCAATATCGGTTTTCTTATCGGCGGCCTGATTCTGCTGACCAGCAGAATCTTTACTTGGCATGGACCAATTGCCATGTTGGCTAGTTTGACTCTGATGTCAGTGATATTTTGGGATGGCGGCAGCTCCGATAGTCCTGGCTCAGCGATGATGCATCTCTTTAGTGGCGCTAGTATGATGGGCGCATTCTTCATCCTAACTGACCCCGTATCCTCTGCCGTGAGTAATCGCGGACGACTGATTTATGGCGCACTGATTGGCGTGCTGGTATACATTATCCGTGCTTGGGGTAACTACCCAGATGCCGTCGCCTTTGCAGTGCTGTTGGCCAACTTCGCCGCACCGTTTATTGACAATTACACATTGCCCCGAACCTACGGTCATACCGATAGACGACGGGCTACCGAAAAAGAGGAAGACTAATGACATTGCAGTCGATCCGCTTTAATAGCCTTTTACTCGCCAGTTTCGCCTTAATTACAGCGGTGATATTGGCCGGCACGGACTCTTTAACTAAAGATCGAATTGCCGAATCAGAGCGCCGAGCCGCCCAGCGTGCGCTACTTGAGATTATTCCTCTTGAACGTCATAACAATGATTTACTGATGGACGTTCAACCTATACCACAAAAGTTTTGGCCTCTACTCGGTTTAAAAAAAGGCGGTGATATCCATATTGCTCGCAACAACGGTGAGCCCGTTGCGGCCATTATTCCCACCCTGACCGCAGATGGCTACAGCGGTAATATTAGTATGATTGTGGGTGTTAATATTGATGGCAGTGTTGCTGGCGTGCGCGTCGTTGAGCACAAGGAAACACCGGGACTAGGTGATAAGGTCGATATCAAAAAGAGTGACTGGATACTGAGTTTTAACACTAAATCATTGAGTAATCCGCAGCCGGCAGGCTGGGATGTTAAAAAGAATGGGGGTGATTTCGATCAATTTACCGGTGCTACTATCACCCCAAGAGCCGTTATTTATCAAATAGCCAAGGTCCTTGACTACTTTAATAAAGACAGTGAACGGCTATTGGCGGTAGCCGACACCACAGTGGAGGGGGCAACACCATGAGCGAAATCACCGCATCAGAAGTCGCCAAAAATGGGCTCTGGACCAATAATCCTGCGTTAGTGCAGTTATTGGGGTTGTGCCCTCTGCTCGCTGTAACGGGCACTGTGGTCAATGCGCTGGGTTTGGGCATTGCCACCCTTGCTGTATTGATAGGCTCAAACACCATTGTGTCACTGATCCGCAACCATGTCAGTGACGCTGTGCGGCTACCGGTTTTTGTGATTATTATCGCTGCCTTTGTTACCTGCGCCGAACTATTAATGAAGGCTTATACCTACGAGCTCTATCAGATATTGGGTATTTTTATTCCACTGATTGTTACTAATTGTGCAATCCTTGGCCGCGCTGAGGCTTTCGCCAGCAAACAGACAGTGCCGATGGCGGCCTTTGATGGACTAATGATGGGACTCGGTTTTTTATTTGTTTTGGTGTTACTGGGAGCGACAAGGGAATTACTTGGCCAAGGCACAATGCTCGCGGATATGCATCTGCTATTTGGTGCTACTGCCAAAGATTGGGTAATGCAGCCCTTTGGCGATAACTACAGTCTACTCATCGTAGTACTGCCTCCGGGTGCCTTTTTGGTCACTGGTTTTCTAATCGCCATCAAAAATGCTATTGATAACGCCAATAAGCGCCGCGCTGATGCGCTTAAGGAAGCACCGGTGAAAGGTGCAAAACGTATCCGCACCACAGGTCATATTAGTTAATGATCAAACTACTATTACAGTGTCAGTAAGGGTGCTTTACCAACTGGGAATAGGGAAATATGTATAAAACAGGGGCTGAGCTCGTGCGCTATGCGCTAGAGCAACTCAATATCCCGCACTGTTTTGCTACTGTTAGTGACGATAATCATGAGCTCTATCAACAGCTAAGCCTATCCACCTCTCTGCGCACCCATCGAGTCAATCACCAACTCAGCGCCACCTTTATGGCTGATGCTCTCAGTCGTACTACCTATGATGGTGGAGCTAGTGCCGTACTCACCACGACCGATAAAATTGTCGTTGAGGGTATTGCTGAAGCCTATATCTCTGGTATCCCTTTGCTTGTTATTACCGAGGGTCACAGCGACAGCGGCAATACCAATGGTTTTGATACGCAAGTATTATTAAAACCTGTTACTAAATCCTGCTTTAGAATCGCTCAGTTGGAGGATATTGTCAGCACAATCTTCAATGCCGAAACAATAGCCACTAGCAATAAACCGGGACCCGTTCTTATCGAGATTCCCACCGCACTGCAAAGCCAAGCTGATAAGCTGAGTCAGCCTTTACCTGAGTACGCTCACTGTGCCGAACATGAGGTGATAAATCAGCAGCAAGATATCAGTGTTGATACAGTCCTCAATGCTGAATACCCCGGCATTCTGGTGGGTTGGGGTGCGGTCGGTGCGCGTAGCGATATTATCGCTATAGCTGAAACTATCGCTGCTCCGGTGTGCACCGTTTTACAGGGCAATAGTGCCTTTGCCGCTGAACACCCGCTGCATGCAGGGCCGATACATGCACCTGCCGCGAAGCGCGCGCTAAAGCACTGTGACTGTCTGTTGGTTATAGGCGCAGACTTGGCCACATTGGATAAGTCAGAGCTACCGAAGTCTCTATTCCATGTGACGTTAGCAACCCTAGCAAACTTGGTGGATCAGCTAAAAGTTCTGCAACTCGAACCTCGTGATAGTCAATCGATAGTAAAAGTCATCGCCAAAAACAAGCAGCAACTTAGACAAGATTGGTTAGAACACAATAGCAAAGGTCGCGTTAATCCCATTGTATTTTTCGACGCACTCGCCAACAGCCTGCAAGATGACGCGACCATTGTGACGGGTTATGGCGCCCATAGCGGATTAGCCGCAGAGTTACTCCCAATCAATAGCCCTCGCGGCTTTATTAGTCCCAGCAGTGCTGGTGCCTCGAGCTATTGTGTGCCGGCAGTAAACGCCATTAAATTAGTCAATCCACATAGACAGGTGATTGGCATTGTTAGCGATGACGCCATGATGATTAATGGTATGGAGGTGGTTATGGCCGTGCGAGAAAAGCTTGGCACGATCTACTGTCTACTGAGTAATAGCCAACAGCATACTGACAACGAATCTAGTCCGGTTAATTGGGGAGCCTTCGCCGAGGCTATGGACTGCGGGTATTTCCCAATCGAAGATAATCATAATATCGATATCATAATGCGTCGGGCATTGGAGACCGCCGCCCAAGGCCAGCCGGTGATTTTGGATATCCATATGGACTATAGCCGCAACAGTTACTGCACCGCATATCAACGCGAAAAAATACAACTGGCCACATTGGCTGGGGAAAATACATTAAGCTTGGTTAAGCGAGCTATCGCACGCAAAATAAGTAGCTAAGCATCCGATTGATCAGTGGGTAAATCCTTGGCGAAAAGCATATCGATATTGCGGAACGCTTTAAACTCCAAGTAGTTATTACTCGGGTCCTTTACAAATAGGGTTGCCTGCTCTCCTCTAGCCCCAGCAAAACGCACGTAGGGTTCAATAACGAACTCAATACCATTGGCATGCATCATAGCTACTGTTTGCTCATATTGTTCCCATGTCATAATGACACCGAAATGTGAGGCCGGTACGGCATGACCATCGACCGCATTGGTAGCGACCGATGGATGATCCTCTGGCGCCACTAGATGCGCAACAAGCTGGTGACCAAAAAAATCAAAGTCAATCCAGCGATCTGACTCACGGCCGGTAGAACAGCCTAAAATACCGCAATAAAACTTGCGGGCGGCCTCTAGATCAGTCACAGGAAACGCTAAGTGAAAACGCGGGTAGATTGGATTATTCATGGTATCGGCAAGATCGAAAGTAGATGCCTATATTACCACTGGGTATGACTTTTTGTTCAACGCGAAATCCAGTAACTATACCAACCGGCAATAAACTCATGACCTCAAAGATGAAAACAAGTACCCTATTGTCCCCGTCTCAACGTTAGATTAATGATCCATGTCGAAGCCATCTATTAAATTAACCCAATACAGCCATGGCGCGGGCTGCGGCTGTAAAATAGCACCAAATGTATTAGAGAGTTTCCTTAAAACTAACTATCAACCACCGAAAGATTCACGTCTACTGGTCGGCAACAGCACCAAAGATGATGCCGCTGTATATGATTTAGGCGATGGCACCGGAGTGATAAGCACCACCGACTTTTTTATGCCTATTGTTGACAACCCCTTTGAATTTGGCCGTGTGGCGGCAACTAATGCCATTAGCGATATCTATGCCATGGGCGGCACACCGATAATGGCCATCGCTATTTTAGGCTGGCCTATCGACACTTTACCCGCTGAGGTCGCACAGCAAGTAATTGATGGCGGGCGCACTGCCTGTGGCGACGCCGGTATTCATCTGGCGGGAGGACATTCAATTGATGCACCAGAGCCTATTTTCGGACTGGCGGTAACCGGTCGTGTTGATCTAACGCAACTTAAACAAAACAATACAGCGCAACCCGGCAATCAACTATTTTTAACCAAGCCTATTGGCGTGGGCATTCTCACTACGGCGGAAAAACAAGGCAAGTTAAAGGCTGAGCATTCTCGCCTAGCCGTGGAGAGCATGATGAAGCTCAATACTATTGGTGCGGATCTGGCTAAAATTACCGGTGTCACCGCGATTACAGATGTCACTGGCTTTGGTCTTCTCGGCCACCTACTGGAAATCTGTCAGGGTAGCGGTCTATCAGCCACTATTAATATCAGCGATATTCCTCTTCTCGATAGTGCTGTACTGGATTATCTAACAATGGGTTGCGTGCCCGGTGGTAGCACTCGCAACTGGCAAAGCATCCATAACCATATTAAGGGTATAAAGGGTGCCAGTACGTCGGATATTCACCACCAAGCGTTGCTGTGCGACCCACAGACTAGTGGTGGCCTATTGGTTGCAGTCGACACTGAGAGTGCTGATGCAGTCAGCGCGATGCTTGCCGCAGCTGATTGTTATCATTTACCGATTGGCTCGCTGTCGCAGGCGGCCGGTGACAATCATATTCAGGTTGCCTCTTGAGTTCACCACTGGTGAATGATTATCGGGCGTTATTGGTTAATAACGTACCCATGATAGATGTGCGCGCACCGGTTGAATTTAGCAAGGGAGCCTTGCCCTGTTCGATCAACCTGCCTTTAATGACGGACTACGAACGTCATCAAGTAGGTATTCGCTACAAAAATAAAGGCCAACAAGCAGCGATTGCGCTGGGCCACCGTTTGGTCGCCGGTGATATAAAGCAACAACGTGTGCAAGCATGGCTAGATTTTATCGCGGAAAACCCCAATGCAGTGCTGTATTGCGCCCGGGGAGGACTGCGCTCTCAGCTTAGCTGTGAATGGTTGGCAGAGAGGGGCGTGCCGTGCGCAAAAGTTGAGGGTGGCTATAAAGCGCTGCGTGGTTTTTTGCATCAATATTTAATCGATTACAGTGCCAAACACCATTTTACTGTTCTCTCCGGCATGACCGGCACTGGAAAAACCGAAATTATTCAACAACTTGCCAATGGAATAGACCTCGAGGGTGCGGCCAATCACAAGGGCTCCAGTTTTGGTCGCCCGCTTGATAGTCAACCTGCACAAATCGACTTTGAAAATCGTATTGCGATTGATCTTTTGCAGGTGCAACACCGCCATCCGCAGACCACCGTTGTTGTGGAAGATGAGAGTCGCAATATTGGTGCCCGTCACCTGCCACATTATTTCGCCGACCGTATGTCAGAAAGCCAGCTTGTGGTTATTGATATGGATTTTGATGAGCGTCTCGAACGGCTATGGCAGGAATATGTTGTTGAACGTTATCGCAAAACAGTAGATTTTCACGGAGAGCAAGGCGAAGAAGAATTTTCTAACTATCTGCGCGAAAGCCTGTTGCGGATACAAAAGCGCCTTGGCGGACAACTCACGAAAGAGTTATTAGCCTCTATGAATAGAGCCATCGCCAGCCAGCATCATGATAATTTTTCCAGTCATCGCCACTGGCTCGCGGTGCTGACTCGCGATTACTATGACCCCATGTACAGCTACCAATTGACACAGAAAAAGCATTTAGTAGTGTTTAGAGGCGACCGTCCTGCGGTGATCGCCTGGCTCAATACCTAACGGGGCTGCATGCGCACACCGCCATCCAAACGAATAGTCTCACCATTAAGGTAGCTATTCTCAATCATGCTGACCACCAACTGACCAAATTCTGCTGGGTCACCCAAACGCTTAGGGAAGGGAATATTAGCCACAATACCATCCTGCACTGGCTGCGGCATGCCTAGCATCAACGGTGTCGCCATAACACCCGGCGCAATGGTATTCACGCGAATACCTTCACCGGCTAGATCACGAGCCATAGGCAAGGTCATACCCACAATACCGCCTTTAGTCGCTGAGTAAGCTACCTGCCCCATCTGGCCATCAAAGGCAGCAATTGACGCCGTATGAATAATCACTCCTTTCTCCGATTTCTCATCGGGCATATTGAGAGCCATTGCAGCTGCAGCGCAACGGGATATATTAAAAGTGCCGATCAAATTAACCTCAATCACCTTGCGATAATGATCAAGGTTGTGAGGCTGACCCTCACGATCAATCGTTTTGGCGGCAATACCAATACCCGCGCAATTAACACAGATATCAACAGCACCAAGATCTGACCTAATGGCATTAAATGCTGCCTCAACCTCCGGCCCATTGGCCACATCGAGGGCGATAAAACGCGCATGATCGGCACCTAGTTCAGCCACGGCAGTCGCACCAGCCTCAGCATTCATATCAACAATTACAACGGTGGCGCCACCGTCAACTAGCTGTTGTGCAGCAGCACGCCCTAAACCCGACGCTCCCCCAGTTACCACGGCGACTTTATTTTCTAAATCCATTTCTCAACCCTCTTTTTTTATTGTTTCTTGAACCAGCACAAAAGGCGGAATCACTAAGGCCCAAAGTATAGACGCTTGGTTATACCAATATAGAGCTTGTTGATCCGACACCTGAACTACATCACCACTGGCTAACCATGTTTGTATCTGCTCGGT
>JBNAAJ010000022.1:0-35070 GCA_049631145.1 Porticoccaceae bacterium | reverse complement strand
TAACTTTGCTATGAATTAGTAACTTTTCATCCACAGCGGGGCTTTTTATTTAACCTTTATCCTTTTAGCAGTGCTAGTACAGCTTGGTTCTGCTGATTAGCCTGCGCTAGCATGGCGGTGCCAGCTTGCTGGATAATTTGGGTTCGAGCCAGTTCAGTGGTCTCTGCAGCATAATCGGCATCTTCAACACGACTACGCGAAGCCGCTGCGTTTTGCGAGACATTAGTCAGGTTATCAACTGCGTACTCAAGGCGATTCATCCCGGCACCGAATATAGCGCGCTGCGCATTAATGCCATTAATCGCCGTGTCCAACGAGGCAATCGCTGCATTGGCATCGGCGTCAGTATCGATTTTAATCGCAGAGATATCTGTGCCATAGACACCAGATAACGCGGTAACGCCTGCTGTTGTCTCAGTGACTGTTTGCGCGCTACCATTTTCGCTAATGGTTGGCGGCACCGTTACAACCTCGGCATTATCATAGGTTAGCGTTAAGCTGGTAGTCCCGTCTGACGCAGTCAGGCGAGTCAGAGAACCATCGGCCTCAATCGCTGCGGCGAGTTCGGCAACGCTGGTTAATGCGCCAACTGTTGTGGCGTCGAGAGTCACGGTATTCTGGCCATCGCTGATAACAAAGTCGCCAGCTAATGCGGCCACGCCTGCATCATCAATAGTGAAATCATAGACTGCTTGTACGCCTGCTACATTAGTAGTAGAAGCATTGAGGTTCCAATCGCCAAAGGCAACACTCATCGTCTGCAGTGAATTACCACCCACTTGGAATACTGCTGTGCCATTGCTGGAGGTTCCGGCGCTACCGTCTAGTACGTTCTCACCGTTCCACTGTGTTTGGTTAGCAATGCGCTCGATTTCCGTACGCAGTTGCACAAATTCTAAGTTCAAACTGCTCTGGTCAGTAGAAGTCACTGTACCGTTGGACGCTTGAACAGCAAGCTCACGCATACGTTGCATCATATTGCCAATCTCGATGGAGGCTCCATCTGCAGTTTGGATCATACTAATAGCATCGTTCGCATTTTGTACTGCTTTATCAAGACCTCTGATCTGAGCAGTCATTCTTGAAGAGACAGCTAGTCCAGCAGCATCATCTTTGGCAGAGTTAATGCTCTTGCCTGTTGATAGACGCTCCATGGTGGCAGCCATATCTCGGTCATTTCTCGACAGCGCGTTGGTTGTCATCGTCGCTGCGATATTGGTATTAATAACAGCCATTTTGTATTCCTCATTTGTTCATTCAAGTTATGCGCCTAGGTTGTGTAAACCCCAGGACAGTTTTTAAATCGATAGGCCGCGAGTTACGCGCGGTTGCCAGTCCTTAGGCGTCGATTAAAAAAGTTTTACATCTAGCTTTCATCGATAACCAGTCGCTGAGCTAACGCCCAACGGACTGGTCACAGTTAGATAAATGCAAAAGCGATGCCAACTTGCGAGAGGATGCCGCTTTAAAGAATAAAAAGTGAGTAATATCAATGGTTTAAAATTTTAACAGGCGCGAGCAAAACCACCACTTGCCGCATAAGTGGCGGGTTTTTGCCGCTATTTTTTGCCACTCTGTCAAGAATCCGGCAGGTTGCCGTACGGACAGGGTGGTGACTATGGCACCTTAGTTAGGTGCCTTCTTGGAATGCTAAAACGTTTCGTCGAAAAGCACCCCTTTGAGTGATTCAATCTGTCTGGCGATCCGCAATATGGCATCTCCAGGGACTTTGCGGATGATTTCGCCGGTGTTGGTGTCGGTCACTTGGACGACAAAGCGTTTGGCTGTATCGTCAACTGAAAAATGGAGGCTGGTCGGTACTTTTTGAACCGCTTCGTTAAGAGCCTCTATGGCGTCTTCAACATGCTTAAGTGTTTCATTGAGTTGTTGCAGTGACTCATCTTTACGAGCAGTGACAACACGACTGACATCCTGAATACTTATATCCGGCGTTTTCTCAGCAGGGCTTAATGGCTGGGCGTCAGCGGACGCAGGGCCTGATGGGGGCACTGGCTTCTGTTGCACTGCTACGGGAGCAGGAACAGCTTTAATATTAATTTCGCTACCTGACATCTTTTACACCATTTTCTTTGTAGCCAGTCCTAGGGCCTGACCGAAAATCAAGAGGAGGCCATATGCTGTTTGACTATCCAAACTTTTCCTCAACCCTTAAATCGACAGCAGGTTATAAACCTTTAATAATAAATTATAGATTTTTAAAGTGTAACTTGGCTATCTAGCGCTCTACTCTGCGGTTATACTCTGAACCCCTTTTGTAGAGAGCTCAATCGCCGCAAATGAATGTACAAATAATAAATGGCATTGACCGATTTACCGAGGTTACCGGCCGAACGCTGTCTTGGCTAACCATGGTTATGGTGGTCTTGGTAGTGGCCATCGTAGTGGGCCGATACTTTCTTGGGCTGGGGTCCATTGCCTTGCAAGAATCGGTCACCTACTTACACGCCATGGTATTTATGCTTGGCTTAGCCTTTACCTTGAAACGCGGCGGCCATGTGCGCGTGGATATTTTTTATCGCAATTACTCTGTGCGTCAGCAAGCATTGGTTGATCTGATCGGTGGCCTATTATTTTTAGTGCCATTTTGCCTGTTTATTTTTATTAGCTGTTGGGACTATGTATTGGCCAGCTGGGCTATCGCTGAAGGCTCCTCTGAGAACGATGGTATTGCCGCGGTGTACTTGCTTAAAACGCTGATGCTAATTATGCCGGTGACATTGTTACTACAGGCAATTGCCGAGTTGCTTAAAGCATTGATGGTTCTTAGAGGGCATACAATTGTGCCTAAATCCGATACCGAGGCCGAGACGTTTGTGTAATGGCTGAGATGATTCCCTTTTTGATGTTTGTCACGGTTTGCTTGGTGTTGATGGCCGGTTATCCCGTGGCATTGTCCCTTGCTGGAACGGCATTATTATTTGCTGCAGTGGGCAGCCTAACCGGCCATTTTGATATGGCGTTTCTGCAGGCGCTGCCCAATCGGCTATTTGGCACCATGGAGAACACCACATTAATTGCTGTCCCGCTCTTTGTGTTGATGGGGGTAATGCTGGAAAAGTCGCGGCTATCGGAGGATTTGCTGGAAAGCATGGCGGATTTGTTTGGTCGCTTTCGCAGCGGGCTGGGTATTTCGGTGGTGTTGGTAGGGGCACTGTTGGCGGCCAGTACGGGGATTGTCGGTGCCACGGTGGTAACCATGGGCCTTATGTCATTGCCGACTATGCTTAAGCGAGGCTATAGCCCCGCACAGGCCACTGGGGTTATTGCAGCGACCGGCACGTTGGGGCAGATTATTCCTCCATCTATTGCACTGGTGTTGCTTGGCGACACGTTGTCCAGTGCCTATCAGCAAGCACAATTAAATATGGGTATTTTTACCCCTAAAACAGTGTCAATCGGTGATTTGTTTGTTGGAGCATTGATTCCCGGATTGATTCTGGTTGTGATGTACTGTCTTTATATGATTATTGTGGCGCGACCATCGCTACCTGAAACAGAGGATACGGTTTCCGCAAATTATAGTTTGGCCAAGGTTATGCGTAACCTATTGCCGCCAGTTGTTCTTATTGTCGCGGTACTCGGCTCCATTCTTGCTGGTGCGGCTACGCCCACAGAGGCGGCGGGTGTGGGTGCCTTTGGCGCAACCCTATTGGCTGCAATTAAAGGGCAATTAAGTATCGCCCGTTTAAGAGAGGTAGTGCAGAGCACCACAGAGGTCACCTCAATGGTGTTTTTAATATTAATTGGTGCCGCGGTATTTTCTCTGGTTTTTCGAGGCTTTGGTGGTGAAGAATTAGTTGAGCAGTTTTTTGCTGGATTGCCTGGGGGTGTTGTTGCAGCAACAGTGCTGGTGATGTTGGTGATCTTCTTGCTTGGCTTTATTCTTGATTTTATTGAAATCACTTTTGTGGTCGTGCCTATTGTTGCCCCAGTATTATTAGCGATGGGTTTGGATCCTATTTGGTTGGGTGTGATGATTGCCATCAATCTACAGACATCATTTTTAACCCCACCCTTTGGCTTTGCATTATTTTACTTGCGTGGTGTGGCGCCAGCTACGGTTGAAACCTCCGATATGTATCGCGGTGTAGCGCCCTTTATACTATTCCAACTATTACTTATGCTGTTGCTTTCCATATGGCCGCAAATTGCTACTTGGTTGCCGAGCATTATTTATAACTAATGGATGAGATAACAGACCAATGAATAATATCAATGAATCCCCTAAACCTATTGGCAACTTGATTTCACAGGTGATTGCCATGCCCCGAGAGGCGAATGCCAATGGCGATATTTTTGGCGGTTGGTTACTCAGTCAAATGGATTTAGCCGGCGGCATTTTAGCCGGCAGAGTCGCCAAGGGAAGAGTGGCAACTGTAGCGATCAGCGGCATGTCGTTTCTTAATCCTGTGCCGGTGGGTGCGGTGGTGGGTTGCTATGCCAGTGTTACCTCAGTGGGTACCAGCTCAATTAGACTTGCTATTGAGGCTTGGATTAGTGATCGTCAGGATACAGAGTTGTGCAAGGTAACTGAGGGTGAGTTTGTGTTTGTTGCTATTGATGACAATGGCAATACTAGGACAGTGCCTAGCAGTTAAAACTATATTCTACAGTTTGAGGGCGGCAAATATTTCCTGACGCAGAGGCTCTATTTCATTAACCAGATGGTGGTTGGCCTGAGCGATTAGTTGCACCTCAAGCCCGCTTAGTTTGTGTCGAAACTGTTGCAGGTTATGTTGCCAATTCAGAGTCTTATCACTACTGCCTTGAATTAAATTAATCGGTCTATCGCTACCCTCAAAGGCGTCAAATTCGTTAATCCACTTATCCAGTGCACCGACCCATGCCATAGGCACAGTTTTGGGCTGAAAAGGATCTTGCTGTTTTACGAACTCGAGAAATGATTGGTCATAGGAGCTGGCGCGAAATTTTCTCTTTGACGACTTTAGAAAGCTTTTAGTAAGCAGAAATAGACGACGCTTTATCGACCAGCCGCGTGGCTCAAGCAATGGGGCCAGTAAATTAATTCGGGTAAACGGATATTGAGAAGGGCTGTTCTGCGCCATCAGGTGCTTTAATAGTATTGCTCCACCCATACTTTGGCCAATGGCTTGCAGTGGCCCATCAAATAGTGATCGACTGGCCGCTACGACATGATCAAGTGCGCTGACATAATCGGCATAGTCCGAAATAAAGCCTGGTTGACCCGCTGATAGACCATGACCGGGCAAATCAAAACAGATTACGTTGAGCTGACATTGCAGAAGATGATCAATTAAATGGCGAAAAAGCCCCGTGTGATCCATATAACCATGAACAACAATTACTGAGCCATTAGCATGTTTTGGTGCCCAGCTTGTGACCACCACCGATTGTTGGTCTGACTTTACTGTGCCGATGCGCAACTTTAGCTCTCTATGTGGTTGGGGGAGCTGATAAAACTTGAGATACTGTAAAAGCTCAGTATTTTCCAGGGTTACCAATGGCACCTTGGTATTAAATGGGGCTAGGTTTTCGCGGATGGCTGAGATCGTTGATTGATCGAAAATGGCTGTTGACTGCCCCATTGATGGTTCCGCAATAAGAGTTATGGATTGAACAAGGTTACTGGCAAAGTGGCGCTAACCAGTATCTTGTCAGATTGCCAATGAATTACAACAGTTAAAAAGCTAATGGCAAACTAGCCGTATACAGCGCGGTTATATGAGAGGGTTGTAAAGGCTATTGCCGATATCTGCAGTCTTCAATGGCACCAGAGCCCAATCTCGATTGCGGCAAGTGGGTTTAAGTAGACTGTCTAGATTACGTTATTCGTCTGTGGACAGAGAAATATCGTAAACACCGGCCTCTCGAGCCTGATCGGAGATCTGTGCGAAAAGCTCAGTTTTAGATTTGGGATGAGCACTCACTACTACTTTAGCCTCTGGCTTTTCAGCATGCATTCTTTCAACATTGGCTCGAACAGAGCGAATATCGATGCGGCGACCTTCCAGCATAAGCTCGTTGCTTTCCGAAATACGGAAGACAATATTGGTGTTTTCAGAATCTGGTGGTGGCTGATCAGAGGTTGGTGGGCGATTAACGCCAAGGCCTGACTCATTGACAAAGGAGGCGGTAACAATAAAGAAGATCAACATAATAAATACGACGTCAAGCATAGGCGTCATGTCAATCTGGGATTCGTCTTCTGCTTTACGTCTTTTGCCTAATGCCATGTTTTGTCGTACCTTCAATAGAACTGCGTAGTCACCGAGAGCCGCATTCTACTGGTTTTTTTGAAAAATGCTAGTGATTGCAAAGCTTTTGCTACGCCGGCTATGTGCTATTCTGACGCCTTGTCAGACGATTCGCCAGCAAAGTGTTAGCGCATGTTAAAAACTTTTCGACTTGAGAGCCGATAATGCCGGAATTACCAGAAGTAGAGACCACGCTTCGGGGCATTTCTCCTCTGCTTAGCAATGCGCTGATCAACCAGCTTACTGTGCGTCAGCCGTCGTTACGCTGGCCGGTGACTTCTGGGCTGGCAGAGATCGTCAAAGGTCAAAAACTTCACTCCCTGCATAGGCGGGCAAAATACATCATTATGCAACTCGACCATGGCTCAATGCTGATCCACCTCGGTATGAGCGGCAGTCTGCGCTTGGTAGCCGCTGGGTCTGAATGGCGCAAACATGACCATATCGAGATGCAAATGAGCAATGGCTCAGTTCTGCGCTATCATGATCCGCGGCGTTTTGGTTGTTGGCTGTGGTCAGACTCAGAGCACAATCAGCTAGCAAAGCTCGGCCCTGAGCCACTGTCGTCAGCATTTGATGGCGACAGGCTCTATCGACTGTCGCGCTCGCGCAAAATGGCGGTAAAACCCTTTATCATGGATAACAATACGGTGGTGGGCGTGGGTAATATCTATGCCTCAGAGGCGCTCTTTCGCAGTGGCATAAGACCAGATCGCGCCGCAGGTAAAATTTCTAAGCAGCGTTATGACCTACTGAGTCAGCATATTAGAGATGTGCTTGAGGCGGCCATTGAGCAGGGGGGCACGACATTAAGAGACTTTGTTAATGGAAATGGTGAGCCGGGCTATTTCCAGCAGACCTTATCCGTCTATGGCCGCGGAGGACTACCCTGTACTCGATGCGGCGGCACATTGAAGGAGATGAAGTTGGGTCAGCGAAGTTCTGTCTTTTGTGCTCGGTGTCAGCGCTAGCGCTGCTTTGCCGCTTGCAAGCTCAGCTGTAAATTTTAGCTTTTAAGTGCTTTGTGCTTAGCCACCAGCGCATTGGCGACGTTAGGCGGAACAAAGTTTGATACATCCCCGTCTAGCGAGGAGATCTCTCTTACTAGGGATGATGAGATATAAGAGAAGCGCTCTGCGGGAGTAAGGAAAATACTCTCGATATCAGGCGCTAATGCTCGATTCATATTGGCAAGTTGGAATTCATACTCGAAATCCGAAACAGCTCTAAGACCGCGCATCACTGCATCAGCTTTACAGTCTTTAACAAAGTTTACCAGCAGATAATCAAAGCCGCGGATTTCAACGTTAGGTATATGTTGCAGGGCTTCTGATGCTAATTCAATGCGCTCTTCCACAGTGAATAAGGGTCCTTTGCGCTGACTGGCGGCAATGCCTATTACTACCTTGTCGAACAATTTGGCGGAGCGCTCCACAAGGTCGATATGACCATTAGTAATTGGATCGAAGGTTCCAGGGTAGACAATTGTTTTCATTATCAGCGTCTCGCACAGTCTTGGAGGTGGGCATAGTACTGAAATTAGTCTTCCGGCTCAATCGCAGAATACAGACAATATTTGACCTCCCCCGCAACTTTTTCTCTTAATTTTACCCAGTTCGGCGGTGCGGTGAATTCATTATCAGAGGCTGGTAGTTCACAGTAAATCATCGCGCCCGCAGTCAGCCAGTTGCCAGTTTGCAACGCGGTACAAACTCTACTATGCAACTGATCATCGAAAGGTGGATCGACAAAGACAATGTTAAACGCCTGCTTTGGGGTGTTTTGATTTAAATAATGCACGCTATCAACTTCCACTATGGTGAGCTGTTCGGCATCCAGAGAGTTTTTATTGTCCCGTAGTTGGGTTGCTGCGGCGCCGTTTAGCTCCAGCGCAGTGCAATTGCTCGCTCCGCGGGACAGCGCTTCTAGGCCTAGGGCGCCGGATCCGGCAAATAGATCGAGGCAATGGGCGCCATCAATATAGGGTGCCAACCAATTAAAAACAGTTTCACGGATGCGATCTCCAGTAGGCCGTAGCCCCGGTGCTGAGACAAAGCCAATCTGCCTGCTACGCCATTTTCCAGCAATAATTCTCAGTTTTTGCGGGTTAGTAGCTCGAGTTTTTTTGCTGGTCAACGAAACACTCCCGCGTTACGACTTTTACGCACTTTGTTTGGGCTAGATGGTAGGATACACTAGATAGTAACAACCCTTATATAAGAACCTTGATGGATTCTCCAACGCCAGATAATTCAACCGCCGATTCGAAGAAAAAATCCTTTTTTGATCGGTTTAAGCGCGGTAGCACAAAGACGGCAGATGCGCCTGACTCTGCAACACAAGTCGACACACAAAACCTGCAGATGCCAGTGCCGCGACCAACGACTAAGAAGAGTCTGATGCAGCGGATGCGCAGTGCATTATCGCGCACAGGAGAAGGTATCGGCAGCCTATTTCTGGGTGGCAAGGCCATTGATGATGCGTTACTTGAAGAACTGGAAACGCTATTATTAATGGCTGATGTTGGCATTGATGCAACGGCTACTATACTGGCTGAAATTACCGCACGTCTGAACCGCAAGGAGCTCAAGGATAGTGATGCTCTGCATATTGCGCTCAAAGAGATACTGACCGCTAAACTCCAGCCTTGTGAAGTACCCTTAGACCTGTCAGCGACGCAACAGCCTTATGTTGTTTTAGTTATTGGTGTTAATGGTGTTGGTAAGACCACCACCATTGGTAAAATCGCCAGCCGATTGCAACAGCAGGGCAAGTCAGTGATGTTGGCAGCAGGAGATACATTTCGGGCTGCCGCTGTTGAGCAGTTGCAAGTCTGGGGTGAGCGCAACAATGTGCCTGTAATCGCACAGCATACTGGCGCAGACAGTGCCTCGGTTATTTTTGATGGTATTCAAGCGGCAAAATCCCGCGGCGCGGAGGTTATTCTCGCCGATACTGCTGGGCGACTGCACAATAAAGGTAACCTAATGGCAGAGCTTGAAAAGGTCAAGAGAGTCGCAGGTAAGTTAGATGATGCCGCACCGCATGAGGTGCTATTAGTGCTCGATGCCGGCACCGGACAAAATGCGATGGCGCAGATGGCTGAGTTTAATGATGCAATTGGTGTCACAGGTATTGTGCTGACTAAATTAGATGGGACTGCCAAGGGCGGGATAATTTTCGCTTTGGCTGATAAGTTTTCGGTGCCTATACGCTTTATTGGTGTCGGTGAAGCGCAGGAGGATTTGCAACCTTTTGTCGCCAGTGACTTTGTCGAAGCGTTGTTAACCTCAGAGCTGGGTGAGTAATATGATTCGTTTCGATAATTTAAGCAAACGCTACCCCGGCGGTTTTGAAGCACTTAAAAATGTCAATTTTGAAATGGGTGCTGGCGAAATGGCTTTTCTGACGGGCCATTCAGGTGCTGGTAAAAGCACGTTGCTAAAAATGTTGATGCTAATGGAGCGGCCAACATCGGGGAATTTGTTGATTAATGGTAAAAATTTAAATCGTTTGCCCAATTCACAAATACCGATCTACCGTCGCCAGATTGGCGTGGTATTCCAAAATCACCAACTGTTATTGGATCGCACTGTATTCGAAAATGTCGCTTTACCCTTGCAGGTTTCGGGTTATCCAGCCAATGAGATTGGTCGCCGTGTGAGGGCGGCCCTAGATGGTGTTGGCCTACTTGACCGAGAGAATCAAAAACCTGTCGCCCTATCAGGTGGTGAACAACAACGTGTTGGTATTGCTCGAGCTGTAGTGCATAAGCCTCGAATTTTGTTAGCGGATGAGCCTACGGGCAATTTGGATCCTGAGCTGTCTAGCGAGATTATGGCCCTATTTCGACGGTTTCAAAATGTTGGTGTCACGGTGTTAATTGCTACTCATGATGTTAATTTAATCAATCGTATGCAGTTGCGAATTATGCGTCTTGAAGACGGCGCGATGGTTGATGATGGAGCGAGCTATGGCGGCTACTGAGCGATCGAGAGAGGGCGCGCAGCGCGGCGCTAGTGGGCAGAAAATAAAGATTTCTGATCGTTGGCGCGGTTACAAGTCGCATCATCGAGACACCATCCGCATCAGCCTAAACAAAATGATGCGAGAACCAGTGCAAACCATAATGACGGTTGCGGTTATCGCCATTGCTTTGGCGCTACCCTCAGCGCTGTATCTTGCGGTGGAAAATATTCAGCGTCTGGGGAGCAATTTTGAATCCTCAGCGCAGATCACCGTTTACGTGCAAAGGGATGCTCAGACGCAAGCCATTGAGAATCTGCAGGATGCTCTTGATGCTATACCGGAAGTGGAATCTACCACATATATTTCAGCTAAACAGGCATTGTTGGAGTTTAAGGCTCTGTCTGGATTTGGCTCTGCTTTGCGCCACCTTGAGGGCAATCCGTTACCAGCGGTGTTTTTGGTGCAACCTGTGGTCTCAGAGGCCATCGATATGGTGCAAGCCGAGCAATTATTGGTGTCGATTAAAGAGATGCCCAATGTTGATGATGTGCAAATTGATATGCAGTGGCTACAGCGATTGCACAGTTTGACAGAAATGGGACAAAAAATTGTCTTGGCATTAGGCGCCATACTGGGGTTGGGGGTGTTGTTGGTGATAGGAAATACTATTCGCCTTTCCATCCAGAGCCGCCGCGATGAAATTATTGTAGTGAAACTCGTTGGTGGCACCAATGCTTATGTGCGGCGGCCATTTCTTTACAATGGCGTACTGCTTGGATTATTTGGTGCATTGCTTGCGTCGATTATGCTTTTTTCTAGTCTACTGTGGATAAGTAGTTCAATTGCTGATTTAGCCAATCTCTACCAAAGCCATTACCGTTTAGCGGGGTTCGGTTTTTTGCGTTTTTTGCTACTTATGTGTCTAGGTGGCTTTTTCGGACTTGCTGGCGCTTGGTTAGCGGTGAGCAAACATTTAAAAGATATCGAACCAAAATAGCGTTTGCGCAGTATAAAAGTTGCTTTAACCCCTCTAATTGACTAACTTTCAGGGGCTAGGCATGGATAAATGTTTAATGTTAAAATGGTCGAACGAGGTTTAAAAGAGAGAACAATGACGAAAGCCCTTCAAACAATGGAGTGGATGACCCCAGGCGCTAACCTGAATGCATATATTCAGGGTACGGCGACTGTGCCTATTCTGAGTATTGAGGAAGAGAGGTCATTAGGCGAAGCGCTCTACTATGAAGACGATCTCGATGCAGCACGCCGTTTGGTTATGTCGCATCTGCGCTTTGTGGTTCATATTGCTCGCTCTTACAGTGGCTATGGCTTGCCTTTAGCAGATCTTATTCAAGAAGGTAATGTGGGGTTAATGAAGGCGGTGCGCCGTTTTAATCCCGAGAAAGGCGTGCGTGTTGTCTCTTTTGCTGTGCATTGGATCAAAGCAGAGATTCATGAGTTTATTTTACGTAATTGGCGAATTGTAAAAATTGCCACTACCAAGTCTCAGCGTAAATTGTTTTTTAATCTGCGCAGTGCCAAAAAGCAGCTTCAGTGGCTTACAGCTGACGAGGCCAAAGCAGTGGCTGAGGATTTGGGTGTAGAAGTTAAAGACGTTATGGAAATGGAGATGCGTCTTACTGCTCGGGACTCAGCTTTTGATGCGCCAGCAGACGAAGATGATGATGCTGTTGCCTATGCTCCGGCGTTGTACCTTGAAGACAAAGGTGCTGATCCGGCACAGCTGGTTGAAAGCGAAAACTACGAAGGCGACAATAACTCGCGCTTGGCTGAGGCGGTAAAATTGCTAGACGAGCGCAGTCAGGCCATTCTTCAACGTCGCTGGTTAGACGATAAAAAAGCAACGTTACATCAGCTGGCCGATGAATACGGTGTGTCAGCTGAACGTATTCGTCAGTTAGAAAAAAATGCTATGAAGAAAGTCCGTGTCGCGATGGAAGCCTAACTGACCTCAAGAGATTGCAAAGCCGCACTGGATCGGTACCTTTCCACTGCGGCTTTTTTATTGCTCTTAAACTAAGGTGCTATGAACAAACTGAAGTGGATAAAAGTTATTGCTCTAAGCGGCATGTTCTGTGTTGCGATGGGGGCATTCGCCGCCCATAGCTTAGAGTCGAGCCTGTCAGTAAAGGCTATGTCAGCCATGCGCACCGCGCTACTCTACCAATTCCTACATACATTGGCTCTACTTGGCATTATCGCTTTGCCGGATAATCTGCTGGATCAGCAGCGACAAACTTGGGCCGCAAACCTATTGCTGATAGGCATGTTACTTTTTTCCGGTTCTCTCTACTTACTGGTGTTTACCGGTATAAAACTGTTGGGTATGGTGACGCCAATTGGCGGCTGTGCATTAATTATTGGCTGGTTACTGTTATTTAGTGCCGCAAAAAGGTCTTAGTTAATGGATATCAGGCCAGAATATCGGAAAAAATCTATTCGTAGTTATGTCGTTCGCGCAGGTCGAATGACGGAGGCGCAACGCAAAGCATTTGATACAGGCTGGGCGCACTATGGCCTTAAACTGGCCGATGGTGCTATCGATATTGAGGCCGTTTTCGGTCGCGATGGTCCCAAAGTGTTGGAAATCGGTTTTGGTATGGGTGACTCGCTACTGCAGATGGCTGCGGCTGCCCCGAGCACGGATTTTATCGGTATTGAGGTTCACCCTCCCGGTGTTGGGACTCTGATCAACGGAGCTCAAGCACAGGGCCTTGAGAATCTAAGAGTCTATTTGGCGGATGCTACCGATGTATTAGAAGACTGTATTGCGGCTAACAGTATTGATCGGTTGCAGTTATATTTTCCCGATCCCTGGCATAAGAAAAAGCACAATAAACGACGCATAGTGCAGCCGCAGTTTGTACAACTGGTGCGTGACAAGTTGCGCTGTAACGGTGTATTACATATGGCGACCGACTGGCAACCCTATGCTGAGCAGATGCTAGAAACATTGGATCAAGCAGAGGGGTTTGTGAATACTGCTGGCGTTGGCAATTATGCGATCAGGCCGGCTTACCGGCCGATGACCAAGTTTGAGAGGCGTGGTGAACGGTTGGGCCACGGGGTATGGGATCTTATCTATCAAAATACCGATTAACCAAATTCAATAAATAACTTAAACTAAATGCCTAAACGGCTAAAAATAGGGAATATTATGACTTTATTTAGACTTCTTTCACTGACTGCGTTACTGACTCTCGTTGGCTGTGATCAATTAAATAACCAGCCTCAGGAGGCAGATTTGCAAACTCAAGATCAAAAAATAAGCTATTTACTCGGTATGGATAATGGTAAAAATATTCAGTCTATGGGTATCGAAATCGACATTGCCGCATTTCAGCAGGGGCTTCAAGATGGCTTAACCAATGCTGATCCACAGTTGCCACAAGATCAAATTGCCGAGGCAATCGCAGCATTTGAGACACAAATGACTGCTAAGCGTGAACAGATACAGCAGGCGCAACAGCAAGAGACGCAGGCACAGGCAGAAACAAATTTAGCAGAAGGCAGCGCATTTTTAACTGAAAATGGTGCTAAAGAGGGTGTCGTTACGACTGACTCTGGTTTGCAGTACAAGGTGTTGGTTGCTGGTTCAGGTGCCATTCCAACCGCTGATAGCACAGTTGAGGTTCATTATGTTGGACGCCTATTGGACAATACAGAATTCGATAGCTCGATCAAGCGCGGAGTGCCGGCACAGTTTGGCGTCACTCAAGTGATTGCTGGCTGGACTGAGGCTCTTCAATTAATGCCAGAGGGGTCAAAATGGGAGCTTTATATTCCTGCTAATTTAGCCTACGGTCCGGGTGGAACCGGCCCTATTGGCCCTAACGCCACGCTGATTTTTGAGGTGGAGTTATTGCAAGCTAATGTCGGCGCTGATGCGGGTTAATTGCTCATGACGCACGTAAAAAAGCCCCGTTTACTCGGGGCTTTTTTGTGCCTGAATTGGCCATTGAATTATTGCATTTAGCCTGTCTGCGATTCTTGCAGTAACGCGGGCACATGGGCGTTGTGTAAAACTTCGATCATTTTATCCTCAGACTCAAATCGCTGCGCCAGCACCTCGCCAATTGCCGATAGATCAGCAGACAATGCCTGTAAATCGTCTGTGGCAAGATACTTGTCATTAAAGTCGAGCAGAGCCTCCGTTGACGGCTGGATAGCCTCTACTAGCTCTGCGCCAACCCGCAATCCTTCGTTGTCGCTGAACGCTTTTCCTTCACTGGCGAGCTGTTCAAATACTTCAAAATGACCGACTGAAACATAGTCCACCATTAGTTCACAGAAACCCTGTAATTTATTACCGTGTTCGGTATTACCACCATCAAACGTCTGAATTTCGCTGAGCTCGCAGTACTTAACCAGTAGCTCACGGCGCTCCTCCAACCAACGATCGATGATTTCATTGACGCCACCCCAATGGTCCTGCAGCGTTTGGCAATTATCTAACATAACGATCTCCAAGGTTCATTTCCATTGAGTTGATAGTTTACCTTTTTTTCGCAGAGATAAACTATATTCAGAAGATAAAAAAAGGTATTAGCGATGGCAGAAAAATCGATGTCCATATGCCGTTGAGTCCCATGCCTAATGTTGCAAAAGCACCACAGCGAGAGCTTTTCTCAAAGGCTTTGGCGGTACCGATGGCATGAGCAGAAATACCTAAAATAAGCCCTTGCCAGCGTTCGTCATCAATATGTTGATAACGAAAAATAAACTGGGCGACTACAATGCCGACAATACCGGTCAGCAGTACCACCATCACCATAAGCGTGACCAAGCCGCCTATTTGTTCGGTGATCCCAATTGCTATCGGGGTAGTGACGG
Organism: Porticoccaceae bacterium; assembly: GCA_049631145.1. Lineage (GTDB taxonomy): Bacteria > Pseudomonadota > Gammaproteobacteria > Pseudomonadales > Porticoccaceae > HTCC2207. Next base: position 19,990 of record JBNAAJ010000022.1, on the reverse strand, counting down.
ATTTAGCTGCCAGAGAGAGAAGCACTTGATGATCCGCGCCGAGACCGGCGGCAATTGTTAGAGCGCAGATTACCGCAAACAAGCCACCTAATAGCACTGTAGTCAACACAGTGATTAATAATGGCGGCAGCTGCGGCATTTGTCGGGCTAGGGGGACTGCAAGAGCGACAGTGGTAGGACCAAGCAACCAATTGAGAAGACCATTGCCAGCGTAATAACTACTGAAGTCTATATTGCTAAGATAAAGCGCAGCGGCCACCAAAGGTGTGCTGATTAACAGAGGGTGGCATAAAGGGTTTCTTGAACTGCGTCGATAACCCCATAACCCGATGATATATCCACCAATGGACAATAACATCAGCCAAGAGCTGATGTTGATATCGTGCCATTGGCTATTTAACCAATCCATTACTGCGGTTTATCCCGCGGCGCGCTGGGCAAATATCTTATCAGTAGCGCCATAAATAAAATGGTTGCCATCGTGCTGAAGACGATACTGGCCAACACTGAGGGAAATTGTTGATAAACCGCTGCACTGAGAAAAAAAGCGCCGACGGATGGCGGAATAAACATCAGCGACAGGTTTTGAATTAACAGATTACTCACGTTATCAAGAAAAACCAAAAGTGCTGGGCACAGCGTTAGCAATGCCAGCAGGAGTAGCATACCTACCAAAGGAGCGGGTAAATCTATCCATAGGAACTCGGATACCTTGCTACCCAACCACTGAAAAAACACCAGCACGACTAACGCCGCGAGCAACTTTAAGCTTTGCGTAAAAATTGCACTACTCCCAGTGCGGCAAAGCCAATAAAGCTAACCATGACCCAGCCGGGCATACTTAAACCCATTAGTTGCCACTGTACTTCGGCGCAATTGCCATCACCGCGCAGTAACATAGCAATGGCTTCGCTTACTGAAAAGCTATCAAATAGATAATCGACAGGAATACCACAGGCGGGCACTTGATCTTCGGGTAAGCTTTGTAGCCAAAGCTGTTTACCAGAAAAATAACTGCCTGCTATGGCCATGCTTATTGATAGACCAGCATAAATTCGCTGCCCGCGTTGCGGTGGATTATGCACCGCAGCCAGCGCGCAGATGACACCGATAGCGATAACAAAGGCGCGTTGTGTCATGCATAAATAGCAGGGTTCCAATTTCAGGCTGTTTTCAAAATAGGCGATGGCGATGACCATCAGCATTAGACTGGCAAACGCTTGCGCGAGATTAACAATTCGATAACTGGGCAGATTCAATTGAGTTTTCTCCTTAGTGAGGCAATACCCCGGTGGCTTAGTGTAATTCAATTTCGTGTAAACTGTGATGCATAAAAGCTTGGAGTCGCGGATAGAGCTGATGAAATTCTTCAGCGATTGCAGTGCTGTGCTGTTCAACAGTAACTAGGGCCTCTTGTAAAGCGACTGGGCGACGAAAGCGTTCGCCAATACGCTGCAATATTAGTGGCAAGTTATCTCGCTGGGCGTAACTTTGCAACCAGCCTATCTGCGGAGCATGCCGCAGAAAATGTTGCGCCCTCTGCGGTAGTTGTTGATTATAAGCGGCGAGGTGATTATAAAAATCCTGACAAAAATGTTCTAGTGATTGACGATAGTACCTGTGCCAGTCGGAGGCCAGTAAGTGGTCGTAAAAAACATCAGCAACGATGCCGGCATAGCGGCGCATTGGACTGTTAAAACGTTGCACAAAGGCGTGCAGTTCCGGTTGTTGATCCACATAGGCGTCGAGTTGACGGTGGGCTTTGATACCGGCTTCAATATGGGGCGAAAACTGGCCAACCAATGGCCCGCGGATAAAATCGCCTAACAGACCGCCGACCTGATGTTCTGCATTACCACCGGCAAGCGCAATATGGGCAAGGTAGTTCATATGATAAAGCCATTAGTAGTTAGCTAAAAACTCATCGAATGACATATGATCATCAGCTTCTATGGTCGCTTGTCGCTGCTGAGATTCAACCGCTAACTGCTGGTATTTGGCCATCGTCTCGGCAGAGGGCCTCTGATTTTGAAAATACTCGCGTTGTTCACATGCCTTGCGCATGGCCATGGCGTAGTAAGTTTCATTGTTTTCCGTCATTTCTTTAAGCAACATTGCCGATGGTGTTGTCTGCTCATTGGCAAGCCTTTGTTGCATTGTCTTCAAGGCAGCGCTGTAGTCCGCAGATTGATGTGCCTCATCAAGTCTTTTAGCCACGCTGGCCATCTCGGTAACCAAGGAGGTTCCCCAGTCGCGCAGTGCGATCGACTGATCACCTTGCAATAATTCTAGGTTTGGGCTGCGACCGTTATACACGGTTCGGCGCATATTCTCTGTTATATTTTTATACTCTTGATTATTAGTTTTAGGGCTATCACTGAGCAGACAGAATAGTAAAAATGTATCGAGAAAACGAATAGTCTGAGCGTCAATTCCACCCGCTAGAAGTGGATTTAGATCAACACAGCGTACTTCAATATATTCGACACCGCGTTCTTCGAGCGCTTGCAATGGTGTTTCGCCACTCTGGGTAGTGCGTTTGGGACGAATTGCGCTATAAAACTCATTTTCAATTTGCAACAACGCTGTATTGAGTTGTTTATAGTTACCTTGATCGTCTTTGAGGCCAATTTGGTCATAGGCGGGGTAGGGTTGTTGCAGCGCAGAACGCAGGGTACTGATATATTGTTCTAGGTCGTTATAGCAGACTATCAGTGAGCTCTGTGCCTCGCTTTGATAACCCAAGTCACCCATACGTAGTGAGGTGGCATAGGGGGTATAAAGACTATGACTGTCTTCGCCCACCTGTTCTAGGCGATGTTGTCGGTTACCCACAAAGCTCCTGCAAACTGCGGGCGCCGCTCCCAATAAATACAGCAATAGCCAAGAATAACGCCGGAAATTGCGAATCGCACTGAAATAGCCATCGGTCTTATAGTCTTGTAATGATTGTTGATTGCCGCTGGTAGCCTGCAAGTCCAACCATAGGGCATCTGGAATAGAAAAATTATAGTGAATGCCGGCGATAGTCTGCATCAAGCGGCCATAGCGGTGGCCAAGTCCTACTCGATAGATCTGTTTCATTTTGCCAATATTTGAACTGCCGTACTTGCCGACCGGAATACTACTATCATCGCCTAGCTGGCAGGGCATACTGCTTACCCACAGCAGTTCATCGTCGATGTATTGATAAGTAAACCGGTGGATCTCGTCGAGCTCTTCAAGCACCTGATCAATGGAATCTGATGGCGAGGTAATAAATTCAAGTAATGCTTCAGAATAGTCGGTGGTGATAGAGGGGTGAGTTAATGCAGAGCCCAGCGCCTTGGGGTGAGGCGTTTTAGCCAAGTGGCCATCGGGGCTGACCCGCAAGCTCTCTTTTTCGATGCCCCTAACAATGCCTGTGAGGAGGGGCGCCTTTACTTGACTCGCAAGGGTCGCGAGTTTGCTATGCAAAGTCACAGACTAGTGCTCGATCAGGCTGCGTTAGATTGGTCTGAATCAGAGCTACTGGCGTTGCTAGCTTGCTGCCCCACGGTGAGCACCGGGCGCCCTTTGCTATCGGCCTCGCATTCAACAACGCTAGCACGTAAACCAATATCTTTGGCGTTTAATTCAATTAATTGATTGATGGCGATATCCCTATGAGGGGTGTGGAAAATAGCATTGCAGTCTGCTTCCGAACTCCACTCTAAATCATTATTTAGTGTGCGTTGATCCTGCGTTTGCAGTATAAAAATTTTCATTCCTACCCCGTGACAGCTCCGTTTATTTGCGGCACAGTGTAACCTATACCTATGACTGATAAAAAGGAAAATCATATGGCAAAGACCGCGCTTGTCGCTATTGCAGATGGCACTGAAGAGATTGAGGCAGTCACCATTATTGATGTGCTGCGCAGAGCTGGAGTTGACGTCACAGTGGCCAGTGTTACTGCTCAAAAAATCACCGGTGCTCATGGCATTGTTATTACCGCAGATTGCAGTATTGATGCCTGTATTGACTCCAGCTGGGATCTGATTGCATTACCTGGAGGTATTCCAGGAGCAGAGCATTTGGCTGAGAATCAGGCACTTGAGACATTATTACGAGCACAGGTGGCGAAGGGAGCATTGTATGGGGCAATTTGTGCTGCGCCGGCTCTGGTGTTGGCGAGTAAAGGCTTATTGCAGGGTAAAACGGTAACGGGTCATCCTATGTTCCAACAAAATATGGATGCCAAAGAGCTCAATAGTGAATCAAGAGTTGTGGTAGATGGTAATTGCATTACTAGCCAGGGGCCTGGCACATCATTGGATTTTGCTTTGGAGCTGGTTGAGCAACTCTGTGGCGTTGTAAAGCGTGAGGAAGTGAGCGCACCTATGGTGCTAACAACCTCAGCGACTGCGTATTATTAGACAGCCAGTTATTTGCCGATCCATGTCATTACGCGTTGAATAAAGATTGTATCAAGTGCAAATATAACGCTTAAAAATAATGCGTTCATCAATGCAACGGCCAAAAAGAATTGTGGTATAGACCAGCCTAGGATACTGAGAAAGAGCATACCCAAAAGCGCCCCGACTACCATAAAGATGGCATTGATAATGTTATTGACAGATAAAACACGGGCGCGTGTCTCATTTTCAGTGCGCTGCTGAATCATTGAGTATAACGGCACCACCAACATGCCGCCGAACATACCGATAAACATCAAATCCAACATAATATGGATGCCGCCAGTAACGGCAAAAAATGTTAATGGCAAAACAGCGGTTAAATCTGCATTGGCCTCTTGATAAAGGCCGGAAGTAAAAAACAAATCTACGGCAAATACGCTTAACCCCAGCCCACCAATCGGCACTAACCCAGGTTCGACCTGACCTTTTGACAGACGATGACAGAGCAGTGAGCCAATAGCCACGCCAACAATAAAGGCGCCAAGTAATATTGAAATCAACGTAGGATGCCCGTTAAGTACTGTAACGGCGTAATTGGGAACTTGGGTGAGGAAGCTGCCGCCATATAACCAGAACCAAGAAATGGCAATAATGCAGTAAAAGACGGTGGGGTTCTTTCGCGCCAGTTTTACATTGCTCAGTGCGACGGTCAACGGGTTAATGATTAGGTCTGCCTGTTGAGCTGCTGAGGTTGCGGGGGCATTGGGAATATGCCGACTGCTAAGCCAACCAATAACGGCGAGTACTGTGGCCAATAAACCAACATATAGGGCCCCTTGATCAGTGGTTACTAGCCAGCCTCCAATAAGCGTGCCCAACAGGATGGAGACGAAGGTGCCCATACCAACCTGTGCATTACCGGCAAGTAATTCATCGGCGCTCAGATGCTGAGGGATGATGGCGTACTTTATGGGGCCAAAAAAAGCGGATTGCACGCCAAGGGCAAACAGAATACCGAGCATCAAATGAATATCGGCGCGCCACAATGCGTAGCATCCCGCAACCATTAGAATAATTTCAGCCAACTTAATGCGCCTTATAAGAAGCGCTTTATCGTATCGATCAGCAAGCTGACCGGCAGTTGTGGAAAATAAAAAGTAGGGCAGAATAAATAAGCCTGCGGCAAGATTGGTTATAAAGTTAGTATTACTGTCTGAGCCAGCGACAGCACTACTCACCACAATGACTAGCAGTGCATTTTTAAATAGATTGTCATTGAGAGCACCGAGAAATTGAGTGATAAAAAAAGGTAAAAAGCGTCTCTGCGCAAAGAGATGAAATAGATTTCTCGATTGAGCGTGATCGCCTTGAGGTTCGAGCATGATAGTCACCTTAATTTATTTTTCTTTGGATAGATGCGCTAGTGAAGCGGCATTTTTCTCCCAATTTTGACCATCAAAAACATCAACAACAATAGAGTTAATATAAGTTTGATCTAGACATTTGATATTGATACTTAAGCCATCGGGATTAGAGCGCGGCGTATAAAAGGGTTTTACACCGCAATACCGACAAAAGGTATGTTGAGCAATATTGGTATTAAATTGATAAGCAGTAATGGCCTCCTCGCCACAGAGAAGACGAAATCGTGACTGCGGCACGATAATGCGATCGCCACCACTCATAGCACAAATGGAGCAGTTGCAGGCATGGGCATGTAAGTCAGCAGGTGCATCTATTTCGAATTTAATTGCACCGCAATGGCAACTGCCTTGATGGGTTTTTAAGTCCGGCATAAATGGCACCACATTGTTATGCAAGTGAGTAACACTTGATACAGCAATCATAACAGTTGTTGAGCCTTATCGTCGCCATTTAACTGAAGACGTAAAATGGCTGTATTACAGCTTCCATAATGTCGGCGTTGAGGGTCCTTGTATATTGTTATTAATTCAAACCCTGCTTTGCGCATCATGCCGGCGGAGGCCATATTTTGTTCATGGCGATCGATTAACAGTAGAGAGGCACTAAAATTGGCTGCTTGCTCAATAACCGCACAGAGTAAATGATGTCCAATCCCCTGGCCTGTGTAATCTTTATGCACTACGGCCTCAGCGATATAAATGGTTGTTTGAGAGCGTGCATATTGCAGATACTGGCTAGGTAGACTGTCAGGATGATAGAAAATAACAAAGCCAAGAATTTGCCTGTTATCAGCCGCGACAAGCATCGATGCAGTCCCGGCCATGACCAAATCAAACTCCTTATCTACTCCATCAATTGGCAGATGATTCCATGGGTTACTGCCATGCTCAAATAAAAAAGATTTCAGTTCGTTTAATTCGGATGCTAATGCTTGGCGATAAATAATCATTTACAAGCCTATAAAAATTGAATCCAGCTTATTAGCCATTGACCGAAAAGGGCGGGCTGTTCAGAGTAAAATACTCTTTGTGATGCATTTTTGCACTGTATTTTTCAGCAAAATTACGCAAGCGACAGTGAGGGGAAAGTATAGCTTGGCATGCTTAGCCTAGTAGTAAGTTAAGCGTACTCGTTATGGATGAAATCGCCACTAAAAAAATATTCTCCCGCGAGAAGTATCCCCAATATAGCCAGGAACAACTTAGAGCGCATTGCCAAAAGACCAATACTGACCAAATTACCCATAAAAATAGCATTACGGAGATTGTCAATATAAGTAGCGGTAAGCTAATAGTCGATAAACTCAAATAAACAGAATATAGCGTTGTGTTCAAGGCAATACCAACCAATATGCTGTGTACGCAAAAAACCTTCCATAATTTCCTACTGCTTATTATATCCATATACATTCCCTGTACAGCTTACATAGACACAGTTAATTTATCTCAGCTTTTGATTCCTCCTGCTAATGAATCGGTGCACCGGACCAGAAAACGGAATTTGGCGATAATTAGATGATTTATTCAGCTTGCTTGGCGAAAGGCACAACGACCAAGATCGCCTGCAACTGTGGATCGCATTTAAGGAGAGCGTTATAAACGATAGTATTGGTATGTGAATTTTCGCCATCCCTCTATCACCATTCCTGTGGTTATTGCTGAGGTACTTATTTGTGCGATTAACTTCAACTTAGACAAATTTTGGCGTTTTATCCACTATATTTTGTAGGTGAGTGCGGTTCTACGCTTTGCGGTAACCAGCAGTGGCAAGCAGTTATTTGGGGTTAACCCCTAAGTCGTCCCATAGATCATCAATGCGCTGTTGCACAGCCTTATCCATTACAATTGGCTCGCCCCACTCACGATCAGTTTCACCCTGCATTTTATTTGTCGCATCCATACCCATCTTTGAGCCGAGACCGGAGACGGGTGAAGCAAAGTCCAAATAGTCTATGGGGGTATTATCGACTAAGACGGTATCCCTGGTTGGGTCCATTCTTGTGGTCATGGCCCAAATAACATCGTCCCAATTACGTACATCGACATCATCATCAGTGACGATAACAAATTTGGTATACATAAATTGGCGCAGAAATGACCATACGCCCAACATGACTCGCTTAGCATGTCCCGGATATTGTTTTTTCATACTCACTACAGCCATGCGGTAGGAGCAGCCCTCTGGAGGAAGATAAAAATCCACTATTTCAGGAAATTGTTTTTGCAAAATAGGTACAAAAACTTCATTGAGAGCGACACCTAAAATGGCTGGTTCGTCAGGTGGGCGGCCGGTATAGGTGCTGTGATAAATGGGGTTTTTTCGATGGGTAATTCTATCAATGGTAAATACAGGAAAGGTTTCCACTTCATTGTAATACCCAGTATGGTCACCAAACGGTCCCTCTTGGGCTTCCTCTCCAGGCTGCAAAAATCCCTCGAGGATGTATTCCGCAGTGGCGGGTACTTGCAAGTCATTGCCAATACATTGAGTAACCTGAGTTTTTCCGCCTCTAAGCAGGCCGGCAAAAGCATATTCAGACAGGGTATCAGGTACTGGTGTTACGGCACCTAAGGTCGTTGCAGGATCAGCGCCTAGGGCTATGGCAACAGGGTAGGGTTTGCCCGGATATTTTTTCTGAAAGTCGCGATAGTCCAGTGCACCGCCGCGATGTGCTAACCACCGCATAATCAATTTGTTTTTTGCAATCTTCTGCATGCGGTAGATACCAAGATTCTGCCGCTCTTTATCTGGTCCTCGCGTAATCGCCAATGCCCAAGTAACAAGGGGCCCAACATCGCCCGGCCAACAGGTTTGTATAGGCAGTTGGTCAAGGTCAACTTGGTCTCCCTCAATAATAACTTCCTGGCAGGCGGCTTTGGTAACAACTTTTACAGGCATATTCAGCACCTGTTTAAAGTCGTGGCGTTTTTCCCAGAGATCGCGCAACCCTTTCGGTGGCTCCGGCTCTTTTAAAAACGCCAGTAGGGTTCCGACATCGCGCAGTGCGGAAACATTTTCTTGGCCCATTCCCATAGCAACACGCTCTGGGGTGCCAAACAAATTACACAGTACTGGTGTGTCAAAGCCCTTAGGGTTTTCAAATAGCAGAGCAGGACCCTTAGCACGCAGGGTACGATCGCTAATTTCGGTCATTTCTAGATTGGGATCGATCTCTTGGGATATACGCACGAGCTCTCCCTGCTGTTCGAGGAAGGTGATAAACTCGCGAAGATCGGAATATCTCATAGCGCTTTTGCCTAGATCTCTTCTTTAGAGCCTATAATACGCAGGCTGCCTGACTGTTGGCGCACTAATTTATTTGCGCTTCATAGCGCCAAAGAATTCAGCATTATTTTTAAAGCCCTTAAGCTTTTCAACTAAGAATTCAGCTGCAGCTAGATCTTCCATATCATGCAGTAGTTTGCGCAGAATCCACACTCGTTGCAGTTCGGCTTCATCCATCAGTAAGTCTTCACGACGAGTGCCGGAGCGGCGCACATTGATAGCCGGATAAACACGTTTTTCTGCAATCTTGCGATCCAGAATCAACTCCATATTACCGGTGCCCTTAAATTCTTCGTAGATGACTTCATCCATTTTAGAGCCGGTGTCGACCAATGCTGTAGCGATAATACTCAGACTGCCGCCATGCTCGATATTACGTGCAGCACCAAAGAAGCGTTTAGGTTTTTCCAGCGCATGAGCGTCAACACCACCGGTAAGCACCTTGCCTGACGACGGTATAACTGTGTTATAGGCGCGGGCTAATCGGGTAATCGAATCTAGCAAAATGACCACATCTTTTTTGTGTTCAACTAATCGCTTAGCTTTTTCAATCACCATTTCAGCCACCTGAACGTGCCGATTCGGTGGCTCATCAAATGTTGAAGCAATCACTTCACCACGCACCGTGCGCTGCATTTCAGTGACTTCTTCGGGTCGCTCGTCGATCAATAAAACAATAATGTAGCATTCAGGGTTGTTGCGAATAATCGCCTGAGCGATATTCTGCATCATAATCGTTTTACCGGCTTTTGGCGGCGCCACGATAAGGCCACGCTGTCCCTTGCCGATCGGGGAGACTAAATCAATAATACGGCCAGTTAAATCCTCTGTAGAACCATTGCCTGCCTCTAATTTAAGGGGCTGATCTGGGAATAGTGGTGTGAGATTTTCAAACAGGATTTTGTTGCGAGCATTCTCCGGAGCATCAAAGTTTATCTCGTCTACCTTGAGCATAGCGAAGTAGCGTTCACCGTCTTTGGGTGGTCTGATTTTGCCTGCAATGCCATCACCAGTGCGCAAGTTAAAGCGTCTAATCTGGCTGGGAGAGACGTAGATATCATCTGCACCGGCTAAATAGGATGCACCTGCAGAGCGCAGAAAACCAAAACCATCGGGTAATATTTCTAAAACCCCATCGCCATAAATATCTTCGCCCCCCTTGGCATGTTTTTTAAGCAGAGCAAAAATAATGTCTTGTTTGCGCGAGCGCGCCAGATTATCGAGACCTGCCGCTGCGGTCATTTCCAAAAGTTCGTCGATTGGTTTTTGTTTGAGTTCGGATAAATTCATAGAGAGGTTTTACGTTGCTATAGGATTAAAAAGGGTTTGACTTAAATGGCTTGAAATTGGTTGGGTAGTATATAGCTGCTAGTGGCGCAAAGGGATTTAATTGGAGCGTCAGAACAGGCGAAACAGGATTTAATGCATGAAGTATAGCGATGCTGTTACAAAGCGCAAGAAAATTTTTGTGGCCCCGAGTTGGGGCCACACAGTTTATTAGATTAACGCATCCACAAATTCAGTTAACTGTGCTTTGGATAGCGCTCCTACTTTAGTCGCCTCAACAGCACCGTTCTTAAAGGCCAGTAGAGTTGGTATTCCGCGGACATTAAATTTAGCTGCGGCCTCTGGGTTACTGTCAACGTCTACTTTACAGATTTTGATCTTGCCAGCGTATTCATCAGCAATCTCATCGAGAATGGGGGCAATCATCTTACAAGGGCCGCACCACTCTGCCCAGAAGTCCACCAGAGCGGGGATATCAGACTGCAGTACATCAGATTCAAAGCTAGCGTCAGTGGCATGAACAATATTGTCGCTCATTACAATGGGTCTCCAGAGAAAAAGTTAAAATTGTGAACTCAGTTGGCGCGCATCATAGCATTAGCTTTGCGAACCAAACAAACGGTATGCTCTATCAGGCTAAAAGATTTACACTATGGCAGTGGTCAATTGCCGCCGCTTTCACTGACTAGTATTGATTTAGGGGGCGCTATGCCTGCTCAGAAGTTTGCCGTACTACTACTGCTCGCATTGGTCAGCTATGTATTATTTGATGCTCAGCAATACCTCTCTGTAGACTTTTTTCAAGGCCTTTATCAGCAACAGCCGCAGTTAACAGCGCTAACTTTTTTTGTACTGTATATATTAGTTGCCGGCTTATCGCTGCCAGGGGCTGCGCTGCTAACTGTGATTGGTGGCATCATACTTGATTTTTGGATAGCTCTATTGTTGGTATCTTTTGCCAGTGCTATCGGTGCGACAATTGCTTTCTTGTTGTCGAGATATCTGTTTCGAGATTGGGTCCAAACCAAATTTTCCCGCTATCTGAAGACTATTAATCAAGGTGTTGCTGAGGATGGCAGCTTTTATCTTTTCAGCCTGCGACTTATTCCGCTATTTCCATTTTGGGCGATTAATCTTGTAATGGGTCTTATGCCTATCAAGGCCACAACATTTTATTGGGTGAGTCAGGTCGGCATGCTTGCAGGAACAGCGGTGTATGTTAATGCAGGATCCAGCATCGGTACTGTGGAGTCGTTTTCAATGGAGGGAATTCTTACCCCGAGCTTAGTCTTGTCTTTTGTGTTGTTGGGGCTTTTCCCGTTTTTTGCTCGTCGATTGGTGATTAAGGTCGGACAGTACAGACGACTGAGGCGATATCAGCGGCCTCCAAAATTCGACGCAAATTTATTGGTTATAGGCGCAGGAAGCGCGGGGTTGGTGAGTGCTTACATAGCCTCAAAAGCACATAGCAAGGTAATGCTGGTTGAGCAGTCCGCAATGGGCGGTGACTGTCTCAATACCGGTTGTGTGCCCAGTAAAGCGCTAATTAGGGCGGCGAAATCAGCCAAAGAAATTGAGCGTGCGACTGAATTTGGAATCAAGGCGGAGAAACCTCTGGTGGACTTCACGCGCGTGATGAGTCGAGTTCAGGGGGTGATTAAGAGCATTGAGCCCCATGACTCCGTTGAGCGCTTCACTCAGTTGGGTGTGGACTGTATCCAGGGTAGTGCCAGACTTGTGAGCCCATGGCAAGTAGATATAGATGGCCGCGAGATAGCGGCAGAAAAAATCATCTTGGCCACTGGTGCCAGTCCAATAATTCCTGCAATACCCGGTATTGAAATGGTTGAACCACTGACTTCTGAAAATCTTTGGGAATTACAAGTATTACCCGAACGACTGCTAATTTTAGGCGGTGGGGTGATGGGTTGTGAGCTTGGTCAAGCGTTTCAGCGGCTCGGATCACAGGTAACACTGGCAGAGGAATTGCCGCAAATTCTGCCGAAAGAGGACGCAGATATCGCGCAGCGTGTCACTGAGCAGCTAATTAACGAAGGCATAACCATACTTACGGGCTGCAAAGTCAGTGCCTTTACTATCGACAAAAAGCAATATCGGGCATCAGTAGCCAGTGCTGTTGATGATCGACTTATTCTTGACTTTGATCGCGTCTTGATAGCTGTGGGCCGTCGGGCCAATACGGACGGTTTAGGTCTAGAGGAATTGGGAGTGTTGCTCAATGATGATGGCACCGTCAGGGTTGATAAGTATATGCAAACCAGTTGTCCAACGCTCTTCGCTTGTGGTGATGTGGCTGGACCTTACCAGCTAACTCATGCTTCAGGCCAGCAAGCCTGGTTTGCTTCTATTAATGCCTTGGTGGGTCAGTTTAAAAAGTTCGCGGCAGATTATCGAGTTATGCCCCAGGTGATTTTTACTGATCCCTCATTGGCGCGAGTTGGCCTTAATGAGCTTGAGGCTGAACGGCAGGGCATAGCGGTCGAGGTGACTACATACGACTTATCAGACTTGGATCGAGCGATTATTGATGGCGATGCCAATGGCGTAATCAAGGTGCTTACCGCGCCGGGAACAGACCGTATTTTGGGCGCTACCATTTTAGGGCCTCAGGCGGGAGAATTGATTACAGAGTTTGTCACTGCCATGAAGCACAACCTGGGGCTCAATAAGCTATTAACGACTATTCACAGTTACCCGACTTTGAGTGAAGCCAATAAGTATGTTGCTGGCGAGTGGAAACGCAAACAGTTACCCGAAACCATATTGCGTTGGGTTGCGAAATATTATCGCTGGAAATTGAGGGGTTAATGGCAGGCCTAGCTAAACTCTGCCACGGCCTCATGACCGACCACAGACTGCGGATCAATATGGATAATAATTTCCGAATCGGGAAACGCTTGTAATAGGCTAGACTCAACCTCGTCTGAAATTTTGTGTGCTTCAAGTAACGAGAGGTTATCGTCAATTTCCAAATGTAGCTGGATAAATGTCATAGTACCGGAATGTCTGGTACGCAAGTCATGCAGGCCATTGGCATCCTTATGCTGTAACACGATGTTGGCTATTTTGTCGCGCTGTTCATCTGGCAGTTCGCGATCCATTAGATGATCGTAAGATACTGAGATGATTTCCCACGCACTGTGCAGAATATAGATTGCGATTGCACAGGCAAATAAGGCATCGAATCCAGCCCAACCTTGTGCTGAAAGCCATAGGGCCAGTATGACACTGCCATTAACAAGGAGATCTGTTCGGTAGTGCAATGCATCGGCTTTAATCGCCGTTGAGTTGGTTTTACGGATAACATACTGCTGAAAACCCAAAAGCACTAATGTCGCCACAATGGAAAACAGCATCACCGCGATACCGATACCTGTGGCTTCAACTGCGATGGGATTGATAAGTCTGCGAACTGCTTCGAGAAGAAGGAAGCCGGCTGAGCCAGCAATAAACATAGCCTGACTCAGTCCGGCCAGTGCCTCAGCTTTGCCATGGCCAAAACGATGTTCTTTGTCCGCTGGCGTTAAGGCATGCCGAACGGCGATAAGGTTGATTAACGACGCCAGAGCATCAAGTACGGAATCAATTAATGTGGCTAATAGACTTACAGAGTCAGATAAGCCCCAGGCGATAAGTTTAGCTGCAATCAAAATGATTGCTACGGAGATAGAGGCATAGGTTGCCAACCGCAGTAATTTGGCGTTACCTGTTGCATTAGCACTTACTGGCTGGCTGGGTGTGGTCATAGGATTGGATTATTTCGCTATTGCATTTATCTACGTCAGTTTAGCAAATTAAATTCCGCCTCTGAAGCACGGTCACTTTATGAATTAGAATTTTTCCAGTAGCGTGTTTAAAAACTGGTAGCCTAAATCGGTAGCGCGATAATTGTCCGTATCGATCGCCATCAAGCCGCTGCGCTGAAGCGCCTCGACTTGAGGTTGCACGGTCGAGGTCGGCAATCCAGTGCGATGAGGAAAGTAATTTATTGGTATGCCTTGTCGCAGGCGCAGACCATTCATCATAAATTCAATTGCCATTTGGTCATTGGCTATAGGCTTTTGCTGAGCCACAGCGGATTTGCTGCGCGCTAAGTAATGATCGGGCTGACGAGTTTTACTGCTGCGCAACACTTGATTAAGTCTAGGCACTGTCACCTTGCCGTGAGCACCGGCACCAATGCCGAGATAGTCACCAAACTGCCAGTAATTCATATTATGTTTTGATCGTTGTCCATCCAGTGCAAACGCAGACACCTCATATTGAGTGAAGCATGCCTGCTGAAGCATCTGGTTGCCGTTTTGTTGGATATCGGCAAGATGCTCATCGCTCGGTAGTTGGGGTGGGCGCGAAAAAAACTCAGTATTGGGCTCGATGGTCAATTGATACCAAGATATATGCTGGGCGCCACTTTGAATAGCCAGCTCAATATCAGCCTGAGCCTGCGTCATAGTTTGGGCTGGCAAGCCGTGCATTAGATCAATATTGAAGTTATTGAAGCCCGCTGTTTTGGCCACAGCAATTGCTTTGAGTGCTTCTTTGCCATTATGAATTCGACCCAGCTTCTGTAGCTGTTGGTCATTAAAACTCTGCACGCCAATTGAGAGTCGATTTACCCCAGCGCTACGGAAATCGGCAAACTTTTGTTGCTCAACGGTACCTGGATTAGCCTCTAAGGTTACTTCAATGTCAGGGGCAAAGCCGATAAGCGCCTCCGCCGCGTTTAAAATCTCGGCTATCGCGGCACCCGAAAACAGACTAGGAGTACCGCCACCAAAAAAGATTGATTGCAGTGCGCGCCCTTGCACCCAAGCTAGATCAGCTTCGAGATCCTTTACTAGGGCTTGCACATAGGCCTGTTCCGGAATCGCAGTGGCGGCCTGATGAGAATTAAAGTCACAGTAAGGACATTTTTTTATGCACCATGGGATATGCACATAGAGTGATAGTGGCGGTAAGCTGAGCATAAGTTATCTAAGTTGCAGCTTTGATAGCAACTTAGCCATGGCTTTGCCACGGTGACTCAAACGATTTTTGGTATCCTTGTCTAATTCTGCTGCTCTACAGTTGGTTTCGGCAACCTGAAATATGGAGTCATAGCCAAACCCGCCATCGCCTTTTTCGTCGGTGGCAATACTGCCCTCCCAGGTGCCCTGACAAATAATTGGTGTAGGGTCATCAGCATGGCGCATATAAACAATCAGTGTTTGATAGCGCGCGGTGCGCTGATCCTCCGGCACATCAGCCATCAGCTGTAACAGCTTCTGCCGATTACTGGCATCTGTGGCATGTTCTCCGGAAAATCGTGCCGAGTAAATGCCTGGCGCGCCGCGTAAAAAGTCCACTTCTAACCCACTGTCGTCGGCAATCGCAGGCAGGTTTGTTAAAGCGGCTGCATTGCGTGCTTTAAGCAGACTATTTTCAACAAAGCTCAGACCAGTCTCGTCAATGTCGGGGACGTTAAGCGTGGACTGAGGGATAACTTCGATTCCCAGTTTGTCGAGCATTTGCTGTAATTCTTTAATCTTGCCGACATTAGCACTAGCTAATACAAGTTTGTTATTAATCACTATTGTGCTCTCATTGACGTGTTGGTTAGGCCAATAATTAGCCTAATCGACATACATTTTCTTTTGGAATTTAAAATCATAGGGATAAACAGGCGCTGGCCCCGAGGCTTGTGGCAACACCCTAATTTTAAACGTCAGAAAGTCCTCATTATCAAATTCGAATGGCGCTAGATAATAAACTGTTTTTTGTTCGCGCACGGCAACAAAGTCAAGCGTCTGTGTTTGCTGCAAGATATTTGATACGCGCCCTGTGATCGTGGCGGGTAAACCTGTGCCTAGTTCTTGCACCACCGCGATATTCACTAACCCTTTATCTTTGCCACGCACGATGTTGTTGGCCACGGCAATCTCTGGCGCAATAAAGGCGGTATTGAAAGCACTATAAAAAATTTTATAGTCACCGTGCTGCTTGTAGAGTTTTTCTTCGATAGCATTAGTAAGGCCAGCCATCATAAGGCAAATGGTCAGTAATAATGATCTCATCATGTGGAACCCCTAATGGTTAGGCTACGGTTATTATCGACTTAAATGATAGACCGCTGTTTGGGTGAATAAATTAGGCCACAGCTTCATCAGCTGTTTATCTAAAAATGTTTCAGCCATGCATCTGCGATGCAGCACAGTAATTTCACGTTCATGACACAGGGCCTCAAAATCCGCATAGGTAAAAAAGTGAATATTAGGCGTGTCATACCACTGATAGGCGAGCTGTTCGGTTACGGGCATACGGCCGCGAAAATTTAGATAGGCCCTAGTGCCCCAGTAACCGAAGTTAGGAAATGTGATAATACATTGGCGGCCAATACGAAGCATCTCATCTAAAACTAAATGAGGATAGCGCATAGCTTGCAGTGCTTGGGTCATGACCACTGTATCAAAACTACTGTCTGCAAAATTTGTTAGGCCTTTATTAAGATCTTGCTCGATAACGTTGACGCCTTTCTCAATACACTGACTGATGGATTGAGGATCAATCTCGAGTCCGTAGCCAAGAATATTATGATGCTGCTTAAGCTGCAAAAGCAGGTCACCTTCGCCACAGCCAAGATCAAGTACTTTTGCGTTGGGGGCAATCCAGTCGCTAATAAAACCATAGTCCTGATTCATGATTCGGCACTCTGTAACTCTGTGGCGACGCGACTGAGGTAATTGCCTAAAGCTGCTTCATAGCGAGCATTGGGCAGTAAAAAAGCATCATGTCCTTTATCTGACTCTATCTCTGCGTAGGACACAGACTTATTAGCTGCTATCAGCGCATCGGTGATTTCCCGGGAGCGATCTGGAGCAAAGCGCCAATCACTGCTAAAAGAAATAACCAGAAAATCACAGTCAGCATGGCCAAAGGCATCGACAGGGTCATTATTGTATTCTCGCGACAGATCAAAATAGTCGAGCATTTTGGTAATCAAAATATAAGAATTGGCGTCGAAAGCGTCAGAGAACTTATCACCCTGATAGTTAAGATAGCTCTCTACTTGAAACTCTATTGGATTGTTATTTTTCTCAATAAGATCACCGATGCGCAATTGGCGGCCAAATTTTTGCCCCATTAATTCGTCCGACAGATAAGTGACATGGCCAATCATACGAGCCAACGCTAACCCCCGCGCAGGCACCTTATTGTGCTGCAGGTAATTGCCATCACAGAAGTCTGGATCTGACTTAATAGCCCGGCGCGCAATCTCATTAAAGGCGATATTTTGCGCCGTTAGTTTCATGGCCGAGGCAATTACCACGGCATGACGCACCATTTCAGGGTGCTCAAGGGACCAGCGCATCGCCTGCATGCCGCCAAGACTGGCGCCAATTACCGCCGCCCAGCAGGTAATTTGCAGGTGCTCCATTAGCAATTTCTGTGACTCCACCCAATCTCGTGCTCGCAGTGAGGGAAACTCAGCACCCCAAGCTTCACCGGTCTCAGGGTTGATGCTGGTGGGGCCCGTACTGCCAAAGCAACTGCCAATATTATTGACGCTAACAATGAAAAATTTATTACTGTCGATGGGTTTTTCTGGGCCAATATAATGGTCCCACCACCCAGGCTTGTCGTCGCCTTGGTGAAATCCAGCCGCATGATGATCACCACTGAGAGCATGGCATATTAAAATTGCGTTACTGCGTTCAGCATTGAGCTCACCATAGGTTTCGAAGACTAATTTGTGACTGGGCAAAACTACACCACAGGCGAGCTTGAGCTGCTGGGTAATATCAGCAGATTGAGGTTTTACCAGGCCAATAGAATTTTTGGCGGCGCTTTCAGGCAACATAATAGTCTTTGTAACGGAGATTCTCAGCAAGTCTAAGAGGCCGCTAGAGGTAACGCAACATAAACAGTGAGGTTTTTAACCAAATAGGCTGTGATACCCACCCCTGCGAAGAAATATGCGGTTAGCCTAGCCATAAAAATAAAATGCTAGTCTAAAAAAGCGTTGGGCCGTGAGTCAGATAAGGAGATGGACTTAGCTAATCGCTAGGACTCGATCTGTCCGAGGTTGGCGTGAATGATAGCCCCATTTATGACTGGATTGGCACTGCAAAAATAAAGTGCGCTGGCTATCTCTTCCGGGTCAGCGAGACGCTTAAAAGTAACCCCTTCCGCTATCGCAGCAAGTACCTCCTCGCTCTCCCCCACATGGGCGCGAAGCATTTCGGTATCGGTAAACCCCGGACAGACACAGGCCGTATGCACGCCTGTGCCCGCCAAATCCTGGCAGGTAGAGCGCATTGCCCCGACCACAGCATGCTTTGATACTACATAAGAGAACGCGTTGGGAACGGCCTTTTCACTTAGCGTAGAGCCCACATAAATGATGGATGATCCCGCCTTCATACGCGGCAACAACAGTTGATTGAGTTGTACTGGCGCGATAACGCCAATTTGCATCACGTCCTGTAGGGATTTCACAGAAACGGTATTCAGGCTGTCTTTATGGAGGAGGGCTGCACAGTGGATCAGAGCGATCTGTTCGCAACCGTCCGTAAGTGACAAGATTTGCTCGCTACAAGCTGATAGCCAGTTGGGATCAGACAGGTCGGTAACAATCTGGGAAATGCCCTCCTGCGACGGTGCCGTCCGAGAAAGATTGATGACTTTATAGCCTTGCTGGAGAAAATGACGCGCGGTGGCGTGGCCAATACCTTTGCTCGCGCCGGTTATAATCAAAGCTCGTTGCATTGAGTATTATCCCTTTTTAAACTTGTTACTGAGCCACTCGCTGGAACCCGACTGCCCTGGCCCTGATGATACCTCAATGGTGATTTTGTGGATATCAAGGTCGACCAAATCGCTACTCGATTGCAATAGACAATTCAAAAGATAGTACGAGTATTCTTCTACGGTGGAGTTTCGAATAGGCAATAAGAGGGTATCTGACTTAGGAAAAAACAACGTTTCGTTATTAAAACGAATTCGATATTGCTCGGTCTCTTCCTCAATGTCGAGATAGGGTGATTCTCGGGGAATCAACACATATTCATCAAGCTGCTGGCAACAGGCCTTAAGTTTGTCTTTATAAATACGATAGTTAAAGGCTAGCCCATCCTCCCTTACGGGAGTGAGTATCTCCGCTTTAACAGTGAAGTTATGGCCGTGCAATCGTTCTCTTTCCTGTGCAGAAAAGATTGTGAAATGCGCTGCAGAGAACTTCATATATTCTTTGGCAAGTTTGATAGTGGTCAATCTTTTATTACTATGCGCCATTATTCTTAATTCAACCTCAGGCTAAAATTACTCTTATTTACCTTTGCGGGGCGACATGAACCACGAGACCGTCTTGCGTGTCTGTCAGGTTTACTTGGCAGGCCAGTCTACTATTTTCCCCTTTGGTTTCCAGACAGTCGAGCAACATTTGCTCGATGTCACTTTTTTCGCCCAGCAACTGCAATTGCTTGGGGTCGTTAATATAAACGTGGCAGGTGGCGCATGAGCATGCACCACCACAGTCGGCGTCAATTCCAGGAATCAGATTGTCGGTCGCCACCGTCATAAGATTGCCACCAATGTCGGTTGGTGTTTCGTATTCG
>JBNAAJ010000021.1:0-37334 GCA_049631145.1 Porticoccaceae bacterium | reverse complement strand
GAAAAGACTGCGGCGATTTTGGAGGCTGATGGTCGTTTGGAGGCCTCGCGACGCGATGCAGAGGCGCAAGTGGTACTGGCTGAGGCAACTAAATCGGCTTTGACTAAGGTAAATGAGGCTATTCAGGATAAAGAGCTACCAGCGATGTATTTGCTTGGTGAGCAGTATATTGATGCGATGAAAACCATGTCCAATTCATCCAATGCTAAGTTGGTGGTATTGCCTGCTGACTTGCCGGCGGCTGTGCGTGGCATTATGAATAATACCAAGTCTAAATAGACGTCAACCGATCCGATCAAGAGACGTTGGCATCAAAGGATACATTAACCAAGTAGGTAAACCCGATGTTTAAATTATACCTTACCCTAACCATGGTGTTATTTCTCTCAGCTTGTGCCAGTGGCTATCGCTACGGTGCGCCAGAAAAAGTGATTATTGATACGCTGGGCGTTGATCTGGCTCAGTATCAAGTGGATCTCGTTGACTGCGAGCAATATGCCGCGCAAATTAATGTCGCCAATCGCACCGTTGAGGGTGCAGTTGAGGGCGCTGTTGTCGGCGGTGTGCTTGGTGCTGTGGTTGGCAATAGCGACACTGCTGAGCGCAGTGCCGGTGCTGGGGCGGTGCTCGGTGGGGTAAAGTCCAATAAACGCAGTCGTCATAAGCAGGATATGGTGGTAAGAAAATGCCTTAAGGGCCGTGGTTATAGAGTGCTGAACTAACGGAGATTAGGCTTTTACTGGTCGCTTTCGAAGTTTTCTCTGCAATGTTCTGCGGTGCATTCCCAGACTACGTGCTGTGGCGGAGATATTACCCTGATTTTCATTAAGTACGCGCTGTATATGCTCCCATTCCAGACGATTAACCGAGGGCGGTGAGTCTTTCATTAGTACCTCTGTGTTGCCATCATTATTTTCAAATGCAGTAACAATGTCATCGACTGAGGCAGGTTTGCACAGATAGTTAATGGCGCCAAGTTTGATGGCCTCAACGGCAGTTGAGATGCTCGAGTAACCGGTCAATATAAGCACGTTTATATCTGGCTGTAATTGCTTTAACTGTTTGAGTATAGCTAGGCCACTCTCTTGGTCTAACTTTAAATCGAGTACCACGCGATCAAAGGTGCTATCGGCGCACTGCTGTGCTGCTTCTGCGCCATTATTAGCAATGGCGACCGAATTGCCGAGGCGACTGAGAGCACGCTTCAGTACGGCGCTAAAACTCCTGTCATCATCAATAATTAAATAGTTCATACTGAGGTGCCAACAATGGTGTCGGATTCATGCAGAGGTAATATTATCTCGGTAATAGTGCCGCCATCTGCACTATTTTGTAGTCTCACTTCACCACCAAAACGGGTTAATGTTGCCCGCGATAAAAACAGACCTAGACCCACACCATCGGCTTTATCTGTCACAAAGGCCTGGCCTAATTGATCAATTTTTCTCGCATCTAAGCCCAAGCCATAGTCGCGAATGCAAATGATTGCTTGGTCATTGTCCCAGCTCAGATTGATATCAACCCGATCAGGGCTAGCATCCGCGGCATTATTGAGAAGGTTGATAATTGATTGATCAATCGTGGGGTGGAAGCAAGCATTTTGCTCACCATCGGCCAATTCAATATTGGCTTTTACTGTTGGGCGCATAAGTATCCAGCGCTCAAGTAAAGCGGAAAAATATGTATGTAATGGCTGAGCGGCTAGTTGTTTATGCTGAGATTGTTCCGCCGTGGTTAACAGCTGTTTTAATGTTGTTTTGCACAGTGCCAGTTGCTGATTAAGCAAGTGCAAGTCATCTTGCGAATGTTGTGCATCGGCGATCATTTCATCAATCAGTAATTTCATAGTATTAAGCGGCGTACCTAACTCATGGGCTGTGCCGGCGGCCAAGGTGCCGACAGCCAGTAATTGCTCGTCGCGCAATTGTGCTTCGCGCTGTTCAGCAATCTGCTGTTGCTGATCCTTAAGCGTATTGGCCATACGACTAATAAAGTAAGTAATAATTAAGGCGCTAATAGCAAAGTTAGCCCACATACCTAGAATATGTAGATTATTGCTCTCAGCGTGATGGCCATGGCCGGCTTGTGCTACCGGCGCTATCGACGCAATGGCCACATAATAATTAATCAATAAGCTATAGCTAAGCAGTGCAGCGGCAGCGGTGACAATACTGTAGTGACGCGGCAATGTAATGGCGGCAATACTTATTGGAATCAGATAGTAGGAGATAAATGGATTAGAGGCGCCACCGCTAAAGTACATTAGCGCTGAAAAGAAAAAGATATCCGCTAGCAAATGAATAAAAAATTCACGCTCAGTTATTGGAATCGTTGATCGACTGCGCAACCAACCAGCCATGGTCACTGACGCATAAATCGCCAAAACTACGGCAATGGCATTGGCGGGTAGCCCTATGGGATTTATCGCGGTGAAAAATGCTAGTGCGAGCAACTGTCCGACCAAGACCACGCCGCGTATTACGCTAAGGCGGCGAAGGTTCTGTCGAGCAGCGATATGTGTTTGATAAATACCATCTTCAGTCATGGTTGAATGGTACCAGAAATCATCACTTATCAGTTGATTTGTAGCCAGCCAGTTAGGCCTCTGCGCGTCTCGAAGAGTGGAGGCCACAAGGCCACTGGATACCCTATGAAGTGATACAGATCACCTGATTGTGCAGATACTATCGCGCTAAAATACCGTGCTAGAAGCTTACTGTTTAATTTTAAAAATAGGTTCTGGTATGCCCTGCGTATCCGTTTGATAGACAAAGAGATCTCCCGCTTGAGGGTCTTTGGCCAGCGCCTGAGAGTCGAGATTTTCTCGCGCCGAGGTAACAAATAATTGGGTCATATCGGTGCCGCCAAAAGCCACACAGCTGGGCTGACTGGCGGGGACGTTTATAATCTGATCAATACTGCCATCGGGTGCATAGCGCACAACTTGCGCAGCACCCCATTGTGCATTCCACAGGTAGCCCTGTGCGTCGGTCACCGCGCCATCTGGATAAGCACCGCGAGCAGTAGTAGCAAACATGATGGGGTCAGCTAGCTGGCCACTTTGTTGATCAAATCGATAGCGCCAAATAGTTTGCTTCGGCGAATCTGCAAAATACATGAAGCTACCATCAGGGCTCCAACAGATAGCGTTGGAAATTGCGATATCGTCACGAGCAGTGCGCGCTGAGAAATCCTTATCTAAGCAGTAGAGTGCAGCGCTGGACTCTTCGCAAAGGCTGTTATCCTCAACCATAGAGCCACACCAGAAGCGCCCTGAACGATCGACTCGGCCATCATTTAGGCGGCGGCCCGAGTCCGCTGCTATTTCGTTTGGTTGAACTAACCATTGCAGGGTACCCGTGGCGATATTGAATAGGGCGAAACCACGGTCAAAGGCGGCGACCACCATATCGTCTTGATCTGTGAAGCCAAATGCACCCAGACGATGGGGAAGACGAATAATGGTGGGATGCTCAGTCTGACCATCCCATTGGTAGAGTTTGTTTTCTTGAATATCTGTCCAGTGCAAAAGGCCTGTATTATTATTCCAAATGACACCTTCACCCAGTGTATTAGCCACCGCCAGTTGTTTAACTAGGTTGCCCATTAGCTCTTCCTCTTGTCTTTTTTATTCTATTAAGAGTTGGCAGGCTGCAACCAATGTTGCCGCGCGTTCAGCAAGAGTCTCTTCGGCGATATCAGGTTGATAGAGATCACTGCCAATACCAAAGCCCTGTGCGCCGACACTGCGCCAATGATGAAGGTTGTGAGCACCAATACCGCCAGTGGCAATAATAGGGATATGTGATGGAAGTACCGCAGTTAACGATTGCAGATACTCTGTACCAATAGCTTGAGCAGGAAATAGTTTTAATGCATGGGCTCCAGCATCAATGGCGGCAAAGGCCTCTGTGGCGCTATGAAAACCAGGTACAGAGATCATACCCAGCTCAACGGTGCGTTGAATAACGGCACTGTCGGTATTGGGCGATACAATCAGTTTACCGCCGGCGTTATAGACTTGCTCTACCTGTGCAACAGTCAATACTGTGCCGGCCCCACAGAGACAGCGATCGCCATAGCTGTTATTTAGCTGCTCAATGCTTTGATAAGGGTCTGGGGAGTTTAACGGCACTTCCATAATACGCAGTCCCGCATGATAGAGCACATCGGTCACACCTTTAATGTCGCTTGGACTGATTCCTCGAAGGATGGCAATTAAAGGCATGGTATTAAGTTGTGGTATCGACATGACTAAGGTTTCCCCAAAAACTGTTGCTGCATTAAAAAATGCAGGCCGGCGAGAACTAACTTTTCGCCATCAATTATACGCCCGTTGTAACCGAGCTGTTGACATGCTGATTGATAATGGTTGCAGAGCTCTGGCTTGCCAATAAAGGCAATTTCGCTGTGCTGAGTATTTGAACGTTGCATAATGCCGCGGATATCGCTGCCGATAATCAGTCCTGATAAAAAGGCGCGCGCTGCGCTGGCTGATAGTTGACCACTCAATTGACGACTGCGGGTTTCAAATAATAACTGGATTAAATTGCTACCGCTCTCTGTGCGCTCAATGCCTAACGCAAAGTGCTCGGGGCAGTGATTATAATCAGGTACATCTGACTGACTGAGGAGCACGCTGTGTTGCTCAAGAACAGCGAACAGCTCACCGCTAAGACCAGTGATAAATTCACCAACGCTACCTTGGTTGAGCCACACCCATTTACTGTGTGTTCCAGGCAGGCAAACAAGTTGCTCGCCTTGGCTAAGCGCGGGATCGGTAAGCAAAGCACCGATTAATTGTGTTTCTTCACCGCGCATACTGTCGGGAATATGATTTTCGCGCAGGCATTTTAATCCGGGTACAAGCTGGATATTAATTGTTTGATCGTTGCTTTGCGGCACCTTTTTCGGCGCTAGACGGTCATTCAGTAGTGATATTGGGCAAGAGATATAGTCGGTAGTCAGCCAACCTATATTAGACCCCACGACACCACAGAGTAGAGCTTGTTGTACAAAGAATTGCTTTCGCCAAGACTCGGTAAGTTGGAAAAACGTCGCTGCAATATCAGCACTACCATCTGTGAGTAGACTGATACCCGGGCCAGTGCAATGATCATGCACCATCCCTGTCGCTTGATCTACAAGCCACAGCCGCAGGTGAGTAGAGCCCCAGTCGCCGGCGATATAGAAGGCACCTTGGTTGTGATTAGTTATTGAATGGGTCAATAGGATGTCCTGCAGCTAAATATTTCGCAAGCTATTTATAATAACGACGCTGAGCTGGTTATGTCATCAATGAGTAATAGATTTGTTTTGATTTTATAATTATATTACAAATCATATGATAAAAAAGTCTGTTATCTCAGGCTCTCCGTTTAATAACGATAACAAAGGCCAGGTTATGACCAAGCAACCAATTTACGATGCTGATGCGCTCCTTAATGGCAGTAGTGATACTGAGTTTCCAGTCTACAAGGATCTCGCGGGCAAAAAGGTCTTTATCACCGGCGGGGGCTCTGGCATCGGTGCCTATTTTGTTGTTGCATTCGCTCTTCAGGGCGCTGAGGTTGGCTTTGTTTCATTAAGCGAGGACCCGGCGGTTCAGCTTTGCGATAGGGTTGAGAAATTATGCGCAAAGCGGCCACAGTTTTTTCCCTGCGATATTCGTGATGTTGAGGCATTGCAAACGGCAGTCAGTGACTTTCAAGCAGGCGGCGCTATTGATGTATTGATTAATAATGCCGCGCGTGATGATCGTCATACTGTAACCTCATACGATACTGCGCAATGGGACGATACAATCAACACTAACCTGCGTCCGCATTATTTTACTGCTCAGTCCGCAGTAGCTGGTATGCGCGCCAAAGGTATGGGCAGTATTATTAATGTGGGTTCTAATTGTGCCAATTTGGGGCTTGCCGGTTATCCAGCCTATGTGGCGAGCAAGGCTGCGGTGGTTGGATTAACAAAAGCGCTAGCTCGAGAACTGGGTAGCGATAATATCCGCGTTAATGCACTGATACCCGGATGGGTGATGACTGAACGACAAAAGGCACTATGGGTAACACCGCAGGCATTGCAAGAATGTCTTGATCAGCAGGCATTAAAAACTACCATCAGTGGTGAGGACTGTGCTCAGTCTGCATTATTTTTAGCCTCCTCAGCCTCGGCAATGATTACTGGTCAGTCTCTTATTGTTGATGGTGGGCGAGTCTAATCTGTCTGTGGTGACTGTTCGGCAAAGCAGTTACCATATCGCGTTTATATCTGACTGAGTAATTGCTATGGAACCACTCTCTAATGACCCACAAGAAAATCTCGATCGACTGATTGTGGAGAGTCTTGAGCATGGCTGTATTTGGGGGCTGCAAGATAATAGCGATAATTGGGCGTTGGTGGCATCGGTTAACAACAGTAGTATCGATGTTATGCCGTTCTGGTCGGCACAAGCGCTTGCGTCGCTGGTATGCAGTGATGACTGGGCTATATATCAACCGGTAGCTATTGATTTGGAGGAGTTCCTTGATGATTGGTTACCTGGTATGCATAACGATGTATTAATGGCTGGGATTAATTGGAATGCGGATCTTGAGGGGCAAGAGATGGAGCCGCTGGATTTGCTTGAAGAGTTCGAATCTGAGTTTGAGTAAGTCTGGATTAGTTGAGTGTTGCAGCTTTGCTCGGTCAGCAGCTGATAGCGCTGTAGTATAAGGGTAATACGTTTTTATTACACTTGACGTCAGCGCTACAGCGATTACTATGCGCCGCTCTAATCGCCAAAGCAATATTAGTTATGTTTTTACAGCCGTTTTATTCTAGCAAAGGTCATAATACCCTTATAAGCGCAGAGCAAGGCAGTCGTTTTGCCAAGACCATCAGCAATGATTTTAATCCCATCCATGATCCAGATTCTAAGCGTTTTTGCGTGCCTGGTGATTTATTGTTTGCGTTAGTACTTGAGCGCTATGGTCTTAGTCAGACGATGTCATTTACCTTTTCTGGCATGGTGGCAGGCGACACCGAGCTAGTTTTTCCTTCGGCACCAAGTGATAGCTTTGCGATCGTCGATGGTCGCAACAAAGCCTATCTTCAGGTAAATCGCAGTGGTGAATTGATCAATGACCAACAGATAATAGAGCAGCTGGTGCGCAACTATGTTGTGTTTTCGGGGCATAATTTTCCGCACCTGCTAGTGCCTCTTATGGCCGAGCATCAAGTGATGATTAATCCTCAGCGACCGCTAGTAATTTATGAATCTATGTCAGTGCATTTTGACCAATTAAATCTCACCCAGCCCGGCGTGGAGTTGGCCGATACGAAACTTGTGGTCAATGGCAAACGCGGTGATGCGGAATTCCAATTCCGCTTAACCGATGGCGATAGAACCGTAGGCTGTGGGGTAAAAAAGCTGATTCTCAGTGGCTTGCGCGAATACCAGCAAGCCGCCATTGATGATATGGTTGCCGAGTACTCAGCGCGCCAAAATACCCTTTAGGAAGTGCCCAGTGTGGGAGCCTTTAACCTTGGCTACCTCTTCGGGTGTCCCCGCGGCAATAATCTGACCGCCGCCGGATCCACCTTCAGGACCTAGGTCAACGATCCAGTCGGCCGTTTTAATCACATCGAGATTGTGTTCAATCACTACCACGGTGTTGCCATGGTCACGCAAGCGGTGCAGCACGGCTAAGAGCTGCTCAATATCATGGAAGTGCAAACCAGTGGTGGGTTCATCGAGGATATAGAGAGTTTTGCCTGTATCGCGTTTGGACAATTCTTTGGATAACTTAACCCGCTGCGCTTCACCGCCAGACAAAGTTGTCGCTGATTGCCCTAAGCTGATATAGGACAGGCCTACATCAATTAATGTTTGCAACTTGCGCGCAATCGCGGGGATAGCATCAAAAAACTCACGGGCATCTTCAATGGTCATTTCCAATACTTGATGGATGTTCTTGCCTTTAAAATGAATATCCAAGGTTTCGCGATTATAGCGTTTGCCTTTGCAGACATCGCAGGGCACATAGACATCCGGCAAAAAGTGCATTTCCACTTTGGTGACGCCATCGCCTTGGCAGGCTTCGCAACGACCGCCTTTAACATTAAAACTAAACCGTCCCGGATTGTATCCGCGAGAGCGCGCTTCCTGGGTGGCGGCAAATAACTCTCGCACTGGGGTAAAAATACCCGTATAGGTTGCGGGGTTAGAGCGCGGTGTGCGTCCAATAGGGCTCTGGTTAATATCTATGCACTTATCGAGATGACTGAGGCCGGTTATCTCGGTGTGAGCAGCAGGCTTTAATGTTGTCGCTTTATTTAAAGTGACTGCGGCGGCGGGGTACAGAGTCTCATTAATTAGCGTTGATTTGCCAGAGCCGGACACACCGGTAATGCAAGTAAACAGTCCCTGCGGTATGTGCAGATCAACAGATTGCAGATTATTGCCCGAGGCGCCAGTGATCGATAGCATCTTACCGTTGCCAGTATTGCGCTGTTCGGGGATAGGGATACCCCGTTTTCCAGACAAAAACTGACCGGTGATAGACTGCTTATTAGCTTTAATTTGCTTGGCCGTGCCTGCGGCGACAACTTCACCGCCATGAATGCCAGCGCCGGGTCCAATATCGATAATATGGTCAGCTGAGGCAATCGCGTCTTCATCATGCTCAACAACGATCACGGTGTTACCAAGATCGCGCAGTCGTATTAATGTTTTCAGTAGTCGCTCATTGTCCCTTTGGTGTAACCCAATGGAGGGTTCATCGAGGATATACATCACCCCAACTAGGCCGGCACCAATTTGGCTTGCCAGTCTAATACGCTGAGCCTCACCGCCGGACAGGGTATCAGCGCTACGATTTAATGAGAGGTAGTTAAGCCCGACATCGACAAGGAAGTTAAATCGTTGACGAATCTCTTTAATGATTTTCTCGGCGATCTCACCTTGGCGGCCGGGCAGATCAAGCTTTTCGAAATAGTCACAGCAGTCGCCCACCGGCATACACACAATATCTTCGATACGGCGATTATCGATAAACACATTGCGCGCTGATTTTCTTAGGCGCGTGCCCGAGCACTCAGGGCAGTTAGAGGTGGTCATATATTTGGCCAATTCCTCGCGCACTGAGTTGGACTCAGTTTCACGATAACGCCGTTCCATATTGTGGATCACCCCCTCAAACTTATGTTGCCTACGAAAGACTGTACCGCGGTCATTGACGTAGTTGAAGGTGATCTCTTCGTCGTCACTACCAAACAGTATTTTTTGTTGATGGATCGGCGACAGTTGTTCCCATGGCTGATCAATATCGAAATCGTAATGTTCCGCTAAGCTGGTCAGCATGTTGTAGTAGAACAATGTGCGGCGATCCCAGCCACGAATAGCACCCTCAGAGATAGAGGCCTCTGGGTGCTGAATAACGCGGTCAATATCAAAAAATTGATGCACGCCGAGACCATCGCAAGTAGGGCAGGCACCGGCAGGGTTATTAAACGAAAATAGGCGAGGCTCTAATTCGTTGAGGCTGTAGTTACAGATCGGACAGGCAAACTTGGCGCTAAAGATCTGGTCAGGCTGATCACCTTCCATATAGCTGATAACCGCCAAGCCCTCGGCGAGGCCCAATACTGTCTCAAAGGATTCGGCCAGTCGCAGACCAATATCAGCTTTGACCTTAAAGCGGTCGACGACTACTTCAATGGTATGTTTTTTCTTTTTATCCAGTGCCGGCGCTTCGTCGAGGTCGCAGACCAAGCCATCAATTCTTGCGCGAATAAAACCTTGTCGGCGCAGGCTTTCGAATAAATGCAAATGTTCGCCTTTACGATCTTTAATCACTGGCGCCAACAGCATCAGTTTCGTGCCCTCGGGCAGTGCCAGTACTTGATCCACCATTTGACTGACGGTTTGGGCATTGAGCGTTTGACCATGCTCTGGACAGCGCGGTTCGCCAGCTCGAGCAAACAGCAGGCGCAGATAATCGTATATTTCGGTAATCGTGCCTACGGTAGAGCGAGGATTATGCGAGGTAGACTTCTGTTCAATCGAGATGGCCGGCGACAGTCCTTCAACGTGGTCGACATCGGGCTTTTCCATCATTGACAGGAACTGGCGCGCATAGGTGGATAGTGATTCAACATAGCGCCTCTGGCCCTCTGCATAGAGAGTATCAAACGCCAGTGAAGATTTGCCGGAGCCAGATAGACCGGTGATTACAATCAGTTGATCACGGGGAATATCGAGGTCAATATTTTTGAGGTTATGAGTGCGTGCGCCGCGAACCTGAATGCTATCCATGAAAACGTCTTTTATTAGGGTTAAACGGTCAATTATAGGGCCCGCGGTTTGTCTTGGGCAAAAACATTTACCAACTGGCCATTAATTTATCTTTTGGATACGGCTAACACTGATTCCTAGACCCTTATTAGAAAATAATTATGAATAATATTTTCGCCAGTCTGTTGCAGTGGTAAAGTAGTGGTAAAGAAGTGCCACATAAAGTCATCAACTATTTGAAATTATCTTGACCGAATCTACTCTATCGTCGCCACCGCCTTTTTCGTCTCTTGAACGTCGAGCCATAGGCTCTCTCGCTAGCCTTTATGGCTTTAGAATGCTGGGGCTATTTATGGTGCTGCCGGTTTTGGCGGTGTATCAGCATCAATATGCCGATGCTTCACCTTTACGCCTTGGCCTAACATTGGGTGCTTACGGCCTGACTCAGGCACTGTTACAGATTCCCCTGGGACTGCTGTCCGATAGAATTGGACGCCGTCCTGTGATTATCGGAGGTTTACTACTGTTTATCGCCGGCAGTATTGTTGCGGCGATGGCAGAGTCGATGCTCGGTTTAATAATGGGGCGCGCTCTTCAGGGGTTGGGGGCAATTGCCAGTACATTGATGGCAATGGTTGCAGATCTTACTTCAGAGGAGA
Organism: Porticoccaceae bacterium; assembly: GCA_049631145.1. Taxonomy (GTDB): domain Bacteria; phylum Pseudomonadota; class Gammaproteobacteria; order Pseudomonadales; family Porticoccaceae; genus HTCC2207. The sequence continues at coordinate 26,399 of JBNAAJ010000021.1, read as the reverse complement.
AGCGCACGGTTGCGATGGCGTCAATTGGCGCCAGCATTGGTCTGTCATTTATTCTGGCGATGATCGTTGGGCCGATTGTGGCGGCGGCGATGGGGTTATCCGCTATTTTTTGGCTCACGGCATTGCTGGGTCTGATTGGCATACTGATATTTGTATTATTTGTGCCTAATAATATTCAGGTACATCGAAATCGTGAGGCGCTAGCCGACGTTAGTCAAATAGCGGTGCTACTGCGAGAGCCCACTTTGATGCGCTTAAACTTTGGTATTTTTGCTTTGCATCTCGCGTTGATGGCTGTTTTCGTCGTGATTCCTAATATTCTAGCGATGGAACTGGGTCTTGGCAGTGGTAATCTGTGGTGGGTGTATTTAGCGCTGCTTGGGGGCGGCTTTGTATTGATGATTCCCGCGATGGTGCTAGGAGAAAAGCTGCAGCGACAGAAGCTCAGTTTTTGTGCGGCTGTGGCGTTACTAGCAATGGCGACTCTAGTGCTGGGTTGGCAGCGCAGTCTGGTGTTAACACCGCTGATGTTGTTGGCCTTTTTCGCTGCCTTTAATCTTCTTGAGGCCTCATTGCCCTCTTGGTTGAGTAAAGCCTGCCCCGCCGGCAGTCGTGGCACTGCTATGGGGTTATATTCCACCAGTCAATTTCTCGGCGCCTTTGCCGGGGGCGCGCTGGGTGGTTGGAGTTTGCAGCAATTTGGTGTTGATGGCCTGTTCTTAGTGGTCGGCGTTATCTTGGGGGTATGGTTGCTATTAGCGCTGGGATTAGAGGCTCCAAGACCACTGCAGACCATTGTGTTACAAGTTGGTGACCGAGACGTGGATGATTTTGCAAAAATAATTTCAACTACCAAGGGCGTAGAAGATATACTCATGATTAAAGGTGAGCCATTGGCCTATATCAAAGTCGATAAGCGCGTTGTTGATATGGCCAGCTTACAACCGTATTTTAACTGAACGTAAATTAGCACAAAACAGGGGAATCAAATGGCACGCGGAGTCAATAAAGTCATTATTGTAGGAAATTGTGGTCAGGATCCGGAGACGCGCTTTATGCCCTCTGGTGGTGCCGTCACCAATCTTAGTATTGCGACATCTGAGTCTTGGAAGGATAAAAATACCGGTGATCAGCAGGAGCGAACTGAATGGCATCGAGTGGTGTTTTTTAATCGTCTGGCAGAGATTGCTGGCGAATATGTGAAGAAAGGTTCTAAGCTGTATGTCGAGGGCTCCCTGCGCACACGCAAGTGGCAGGGGCAGGACGGTCAAGATCGTTACACTACGGAAATTGTTGCCAGTGAAATGCAGATGTTGGATAGTCGAGGCGGGCAACAGGCGGCTGGTATGGGAGATTATTCACAACAATCTGCACCGCAGTCTCAGCAGCAGGCGCCACAACAGCAAGCACCTCAGCAACAGGCACCGACAGCATCCTTTGGTGATGATGAAATTCCTTTCTAGAGTGCAGTAATAGGTTTTTTTTACAGAATGCTATCAACAACTAAAACACAAGATTAGAGGTATATATGACAATTCAAGTAGGAGATAAGATTCCCGAAGGTATGTTTACAGTCATGGGTGCAGAGGGGCCTACGGGGCTGAGTACTGAGGATCTTTTTGCTGGTAAGAAAGTTGTGCTTTTCGCGGTACCTGGGGCATTTACACCGACTTGTTCGGCTGCGCATCTGCCAGGTTTTGTAGTTCATGTCGATGATATCAAAGCCAAAGGGGTTGATACCGTAGCCTGCATGTCGGTAAATGATGTGTTCGTTATGCACGCTTGGGGTCAGTCGGCTAATGCTGAACATATCCAAATGCTTGCCGATGGCAATGGCACATTCACCGAAGCATTGGGTCTGGTGTTGGATGGCTCCGGGTTCGGTATGGGCGCACGCAGTCAGCGTTTTGCTATGGTTGTCGATAATGGTGTGGTGACGCTGTTAAATGTTGATGCTGGTGCCTTAGAAGGCTCTAGTGCGGAGGCAATTTTGGCCGCATTGTAAGGAGTAGTGGTTAAAAATACGGTTTGAGAAGAGGGTGGATATAGAGCGCTATCTCTGGCCAATAAAAAAGGCGGCTATTGCCGCCTTTTTTATGTTTAATTTCCCTTCTGTTACCCAGTGTAGCGCTCCATCACCAATGTGGCGTTGGTGCCACCAAAACCGAAGCTATTAGACATCACTCGATTAAGCGCTTTTTCTTTGGTCTCGAGAAGAATGGGTAGCCCTTGGGCATGTTCATCGAGATTATCGATATGGGCAGACCCAGCGACAAAATTACTCTCCATCATCAGCAAACAGTAGATAGCCTCATGCACGCCTGCGGCACCTAGGCTATGACCTGAGAGAGATTTAGTGGAACTGATATCTGGGCAATTATCGGCAAAAGTGTTGCGTATTGCTCCCAGTTCGGCGATATCACCTACCGGTGTACTGGTGCCATGAGTATTAATGTAATCGATAGGACCGCTAGCGGTTTCCATAGCCATCTTCATGCAGCGCTCAGCGCCTTCGCCCGAGGGAGCTACCATATCGGCGCCATCTGAGGTGGCACCATAGCCGGTAATTTCACAAATAATATTGGCGCCGCGTGCCAAGGCATGCTCCAGTTCCTCGACGACCACTGTGCCAGCCCCTAATCCGGGAGCAAAGCCGTCGCGATCTGCGTCATAGGCTCTGGAGGCTACTTCTGGCCGGTCATTATAGTTGCTTGTCAGGGCGCCCATAGCATCGAACATGCCAGCCATTGACCAGTGCATATCCTCTGAGCCACCGGCCAGTAAGATATCTTGCTTGCCTAACTGAATAAGCTCCAGCGCATGGCCAATGCAGTGCGCACTGGTAGCGCAGGCCGAGGCCAAACTGTAGTTAACGCCCTTGATTTTAAAGGGTGTGGCAACGCAGGCAGACACTGTGCTGGCCATAATCTGGGTGACGCGATAGGGTCCGGCACGCTTGATGCCTCGCTCACGCATAACATCGATTGTTTCGGTAAACATTTCCCCAGATACACCACCAGAGCCCATAACTAAGCCTGTACGTGGATTTGATACCATTTCCTCGGTTAGGCCGGCATCGGCAATCGCTCTATCGGTTGCTATATAGGCATAGGACGCGGACGGTCCCATAAAGCGGAGTATTTTGCGGTCAATATGCTCTTTTGGATCAATATCTAAAACAGCACCAACGTTACAACGTAGCCCCATTTCAACGAAATCTTCGCGGCGTTGAATACCCGAAATTCCCTCTTGCAAAGACTTAGTTACAGTCTGTCGATCATTACCCAGACAGGAAACAATTCCCAGACCTGTAATAACTGCGCGTCTCATTGCTCATCCTCTAAATTTGTTGTCGTGGTGCTGTAAATTTTAAAAGTTATCAGTGCTTTCAAACAAGCCTACTTTTAAGTCTTTGGCGGTATAAATCTCTCGACCGTCAACCTCAACGGACCCATCAGCAATACCCATAACCAATTTACGTTGGATAAGCCGGGTAAGGTCGAGTTTATAAGTGACTCTCTTCGCGGTGGGGAGTATTTGACCAAAAAACTTAACATTGCCTGCGCCAAGCGCCCGCCCGCGACCTGAATTGCCGTTCCATACAAGGAAAAAGCCAACCAACTGCCATAGCGCATCGAGGCCAAGGCAGCCGGGCATTACTGGATCGCCTTCAAAATGGCAATCGAAGAACCACATATCAGGGGTAATATCAATTTCGGCGACAATTTGTCCCAGGCCGTGCTTACCTCCACTATTATTAATGTCAATAATACGATCAATCATTAACATATTAGGGGCTGGAAGTTTGGCGTTACCGGGGCCAAACAGCTCACCGCGGCTACTTGCTAAGAGTTCTTCTCTGGTATACGAGGATTTGGGTGTGAAAGACATATCTGCCTGTTGGGTTAAGGTTTGAGGGGCGCATCGTACCCAGTTATGTATTTCGCTTCAACTTTTTAGCCCGTAATAAAAGTCTAATTAGCTAATATTAGCCGATATTATTGGTTGACAGTGGCGCAACCTCTGCCTAGCATGCCGCGTGGATAATAACCGGTACATTTCCCGATCCCATGCTGTCCTTTCATCGCGTCGTCGAAAAAGATTTTTCCGCTGTCAACAAATTGATTGTTGAGCAGCTTCAGTCCGATATCGGACTGGTGGAGAATATCGGCCAATATATCGTTGAGTCCGGCGGCAAACGCCTGCGCCCGGTGGTGGTTTTACTGAGCGCTCTAGCCAACGGCTATTCTGGGTCTAAGCATATACAACTTGCGGCGGTGATTGAGTTTATTCACACGGCAACGCTGTTGCATGATGATGTTGTCGATGTGTCAAAGCTTCGCCGTGGCCGCGTTACAGCGAATGCTCAGTGGGGCAATGCGCCCAGTGTACTGGTGGGCGATTTTATTTACTCTCGCGCCTTTCAAATGTTAGTCGCTATAAATGATCTAACCATTATGGGTCTGATGGCCGACGCGACGAATGTTATTTCAGAGGGTGAGGTTCAGCAATTAGCCAATGCTGGTAATGCCGATATCAGTGAAGAGATTTATCTTCAGGTGATTTACCGCAAAACTGCAAAATTATTCGAGGCCGCTGCGGAAGCTGGAGCTATGCTGGCGAGTAGCGGACGATCTGCTATGGCCAATTATGGTAAACATCTTGGTATGGCGTTCCAAATTGCCGATGATGTTCTGGATTACCAAGGTGATATCGCGCTAACTGGCAAAAATGTTGGAGATGATCTTGCGGAGGGCAAGATGACATTACCGCTTATCTACGCCCGAGACAAAGGCAATGCCGAGCAGCGCGATATAATCTGCGATGCGATCACCAGAAAAAACTCAGGGCAATTTGCTGAGATCGTCGAGATTGTGCAACGTTCTGGCGGTATAGACTACAGCATGCAAAAAGCGCAAAAAGAAGTAGATTTGGCCAAATCAGCTCTCGCAGGGTTCGACGACAGCGATCACAAAGCAAAGATGATTGAGTTGGCTGATTTTGCTATTTCGAGACTAATCTAGCGGAGAATATTATTTTAATGCGAAAATTCATGGGATTTATCTATATTTTCGCTTGGCTTTGCACACGGTTGCATAGTACCATCTGCGCGCATTGTTTATTGCGAAATTATGGAAACAAGGTACTGCCTGTCAATTGGTATCAAACGAACACCCAATGGCTACGAGAAAGGTGAGCGGATCGAAGTCGACCCCTAAATGCTCGCACAATGTTTGATATGTAGCCCATAGGTCGTCTTGTACCTTTTTCTGCAAATCAATTACGAGCGTGGATTTGGTGAGGGAACTACATAATCTGCAAACAATCTTGCACATGGAGTTATCGACGCGATGTCGGCTATTGAGGAATAATGAATATTCCACATTAGAATCTATCAATTGAGTGTCGATTTGTTACCATTAGAAACGATTTTATTTTCACATCTTACAATTAGGAGAATTGAGTGATAATCGGTATCCCTTCGGAAATTAAAACCGGTGAGAAACGTGTCGCCATGTCCCCTGCCAATGTCCAGAGCTTGACGGACAAAAGCGTAAAGGTATTGATTCAGGCAAATGCTGGTAGTGCAGCAGGCTACCCAGATACAGATTACACCGCTGCTGGCGCAACAGTGACGGCAGACCGCGCAGAGATATTTGCCAGTGCCGATATTATTTTGCAAGTCCAGAGCTTTGGCTCAAACAACGAAAACAGTGACGATGATTTGGCCATGGTGCGTCAAGGTCAGTTGATTATCGGTATGATGGATCCACTGGCGGCGCCGCAGGCCGCGCAAGCGGTAGCCGATAAAGGCGCTACTGCCATAGCCTTAGAGTTAGTCCCGCGCATCAGTCGTGCGCAAAGTATGGATGTGTTGTCATCCATGGCGACATTGGCCGGTTATAAGGCCGTGCTAATGGGAGCATCAGCAGCGCCTCGCATCTTTCCGATGTTAATGACGGCGGCAGGGACATTGCAGCCGGCACGTGTATTGATTATGGGCGTGGGTGTTGCCGGCTTGCAGGCCTGTGCCACCGCCAAGCGTCTCGGTGCCGTGGTGGAAGCTTATGATGTGCGCCCAGCTGCGCGAGAGCAGATATTGTCGGTGGGCGCTAAACCTGTCGAACTGGACTTGGATACCGGCGAATCGGAAGGTGCTGGTGGTTATGCCAAGGAGCAGGGCGAAGACTTCTTGCGTCGTCAGCGCGAACTAATGACCGAAGTGGTCGCTCAGCAAGATATTATTATCACCACTGCCGCGATTCCCGGTGCCAAGTCACCGATTCTGGTAACCGAGGATATGGTCAAAGCAATGAAGCCCGGTGCCGTTATAGTGGATTTAGCCGCAGAGCGCGGCGGCAACTGTGATCTTACCGAGCAGGGTAAAACAGTAACCGCTCATGATGTGATTATTATCGGGCCAGAGAATGTGCCCTCAGAGCTGGCCTATCACGCTAGCCAAATGCTAGGTAAGAATATGCAGACTCTACTCGATCTGATTATTGATGACGCAGGTAATCTTAACCTCGATTTTAATGATGAGATTGTTGCCGGAACAGTAGTTGCCCACGACGGCGATGTCCCTCATCCGCATATGCGTAAGCTACTCAATCTCCCAGAACTGACATCAGAAGGAGCATAAACCATGGAAATTTTGATTCTATTATTAGCGCTCTTTGTTCTGTCGCTATTTCTCGGTGTTGAGCTGATTACCAAAGTACCGCCAACGTTACATACACCGTTGATGTCAGGTACCAATGCGGTATCGGGAATTACTCTGGTTGGTGCGCTTCTTGCGGCAGGATCAGATAGCTCTCCATTACTGGTCAATGGTCTCGGCTTTATTGCCGTGACTCTGGCGACTATCAACTTGGTTGGAGGCTACCTTGTTACCAACCGCATGCTGGCCATGTTTAAAAGGAAGTAAGCGATGAATCCTACAATTGTAAGTTTTGTTTATTTAGTTGCCGGTATTTTATTTATTCTCGGCATCAAGGGGATGACTAAGCCCAAGACTGCGGTAAGAGGAAATACCTTATCCGCATTGGGTATGTTGATGGCGGTTGTGGTCACATTACTCGATAGCAGCATTATGAATTACCACTTAATCATCGCCGGCGTCCTATTGGGTGGCATTATTGGTGCCACCATGGCACTGAAAATTCAAATGACCTCGATGCCACAAATGGTTGCACTGCTTAATGGCTTCGGTGGTGGTGCATCGCTAACCATCGCTCTGGCAGAATACTATTCTAAATTAGGCTCAGCACCAGCATCCTTTACCGATCTTCTTACGCCGGTGGCGGCAACTGCGGCTAACTTCGGTCAGGGGCCTGAAGGAACCATCGCCTTGATATCCATTGGTCTGACCGTACTGATCGGTGCGGTGACGCTGACCGGTAGCTTTGTCGCTTTTGCTAAATTGCAAGAGCTGATGAAAAAGAGCTATGGCTTACCTGGTGGCCCCGTAGGCAATGCAATTTTCTTGTTGGCAGCGCTCGCTGCTGTGGTTGCCCTAGTGCTTAACCCCGGTAATACCGTGGCGATGGTGAGTATTGTCGGTTTAGCCTTGCTCCTGGGCTTATTCCTTGTAATGCCCATTGGTGGCGCTGATATGCCGGTAGTTATTGCACTACTCAATTCCTATTCCGGTATTGCCGCGGCATTGGCCGGTTTTATTTTGGGCAACACCGTTTTGATTGTTGCTGGTTCTCTTGTCGGTACCTCGGGTTTAATTCTGACTCAGATTATGTGTGTGGCGATGAATCGCTCCCTCGCCAATGTGCTGTTTGGCAAAATGGCGGAGGGTGGTGAGACCGTCGATGCCGATGAAATCTATGCTGGTAAGGTCACCAGCGCCCAGCCTGATGAAGTGGCAATGATGTTGGAGATGGCCGAGCGCGTGGTTATTGTTCCCGGCTATGGTATGGCGATGGCCCAGGCTCAACATGCGGTGCGGGAGTTGGCTGATGCTATGGAAGCCAGAGGCACAGAGGTGGAGTATGGTATTCATCCAGTCGCAGGCCGTATGCCGGGCCATATGAATGTTCTGCTAGCAGAAGCTGAGGTTCCGTACGACAAGCTAGTCGAGATGGATAGAATCAATCCTACCTTTGAAGATACCGACGTGGTAATTATTATTGGTGCCAATGATGTGACCAACCCCATGGCGCGGGAATCAGAGGGTAGCCCAATCTACGGTATGCCGATCCTTAATGTGGATAAGGCCAAGAATGTTGTCGTAATCAAACGCTCGTTGAGCCCAGGCTTTGCTGGATTGCCTAACCCGCTATTTGCAATGGATCACACATTGATGGTGTATGGCGATGGTAAGAAGGCTGTTATTGATATGACGACGGCGCTTAATCAGGCTTAGTCTATCGCCACGCTGATGATCAAGAAACCACCGAAAAGGCGACTTTTTGGTGGTTTTTTTATGGTCGCTGTGGTGCAATCAAACCACAAAAATAACCATTAATACTAAGGGGTACGACATGACTGAATTAGATATTTGGCAAACATTCAATATGGGTCAAGCGGCAGCAGGTGCACATTTTATTGGTGTTGCTTTCTTAGCTTGGGTGGCACTTCGGGTGTCGCTTAATATTCGCAATAATGATGAGGCTAATCTGTTATTAAAGGTAGCCGGTACTGGTTTTTGTCTCTCAGTGGCCTATTTTATTGCCTTTAATACCGGTTGGTATGAGTGGAATAGCAATAGTATAGCGGCTGGATTAGCGCAGCTTCAGTCGATGGATGTTGCTATAAGTCCTGTGGCCGAAAAATTTGTTGCCAATATGAACCCAGGTGCTGATTTCAATATCAAGCCTGATTTGGCACAAGGCGTTTTTATTGTGTCTCTGTTAGCTATGCAGTTGGGTTCTATCTGGATGCCAAAGAAATAACTTTCTCGCTCCTAAAAAACCACAACCTGATCGTTGTGGTTTTTTTTGCCTATCAGTTTTAGTCCGCTGGATTTGCCAAAGCCATTGAAAATACTGTTTTGCATCCCCAAATAATACAACAAGAAACTCGTTATTATGTTTGGGGCATCAAATGCGAATCGATAAGTTAACCAATCAGTTGCAAAATGCACTTGCGGAGGCTCAGTCAATTGCCATGGGGAATGACCATGCGGCAATAGAACCTAGCCACCTGCTACTAGCGCTGCTTAATCAGCAGGGCGGTTCAGTGCGGCCGATACTTAATCGTGCAGGTTATGATGTCAATGGTCTGCAGGACGCGATCAACGGTCAATTGGATAAACTTCCCAGTATCAGCAACCCAACAGGTGAGGCAAACCTTTCTCAAGATTTGGCTCGCTTGCTCAATATGGCTGATCGAGCGGCTCAGAAAAAGGGCGATCAATATGTGTCCAGTGAGATGCTACTCCTCGCCGTATTGGAAGATAAAAGTCTTTTGGGCAAGACGTTGGCTAAATTTGGCGATAGCGATAAAGCAAAAGCTAGTATTGAAGCAGTTCGAGGCGGTGATACTGTCAATGATCCCGATGCGGAGTCTCAGCGTGAGGCTCTGGATAAATACACCATTGATCTTACTGCGCGGGCAGAGCAGGGTAAATTAGACCCTGTGATTGGTCGTGATGATGAGATCCGTCGCACCATTCAGGTGTTACAGCGACGTACGAAAAATAATCCAGTCCTTATTGGCGAGCCCGGTGTGGGTAAGACTGCGATTGTCGAGGGACTGGCGCAACGCATTATTAATGGGGAAGTGCCGGAAGGACTCAAAAATAAAAGGGTGTTAACTCTCGATTTAGGTGCGCTGTTGGCGGGCGCTAAGTTTCGCGGTGATTTTGAAGAGCGCTTGAAAGCGGTATTAAAAGATCTGGCAAAACAGGATGGCCAGATTATTCTATTTATTGATGAGATTCATACCATGGTGGGCGCGGGTAAAGCCGAGGGTGCTATGGATGCCGGCAATATGCTGAAGCCAGCTTTAGCCCGCGGCGAGCTCCACTGCGTTGGTGCAACAACCCTAGATGAGTACCGTCAATTTATCGAGAAAGACGCTGCCCTAGAACGTCGCTTTCAAAAGGTATTGGTGGATGAGCCAACTGAGGAAGATACCATCGCTATTTTACGTGGCCTCAAGGAACGATATGAAGTTCACCATGGTGTGGAAATCACGGATAGTGCCATTGTCTCTGCGGCTAAGTTGTCTCAACGTTATATTACTGACCGCCAATTACCGGATAAAGCAATTGATCTTATTGATGAAGCGGGCAGTCGTATTCGCATGGAGATTGATTCCAAACCTGAAGAAATGGATAGGCTAGAGCGACGTTTAATTCAACTTAAGATTGAGCGTCAGGCATTGAAAAAAGACAGTGATGCTGCAGCTAAAAAACGTCAACAAAAGCTTGAGAGTGATATCGCTGAGCTAGAGCGAGAATACGCTGATCTGGAAGAGATCTGGAAGGCAGAAAAAGCCTCTGTGCAAGGTGCAACGCATATTAAGGCAGAGCTCGAACAGGCTAGAGTAAACCTAGAGGCTGCTCATCGCGTTGGTGACTTGGAGCAAATGGCACAGATTCAGTACAGCATCATTCCTGAGTTAGAGAAGCAACTCGCCAATGCCGGAGCCGAAGAGCAAGTAGAAAAGCAGCTGTTGCGCAACAAAGTGACTGAAGAAGAGATTGCAGAGGTCGTGTCGAAATGGACCGGCATCCCAGTAGCTAAAATGCTTGAGGGTGAGCGGGATAAATTATTGCGCATGGAGGAGTCTTTGCATGGTCGCGTGATGGGACAGAATGAAGCGGTAGTGGCTGTCTCTAATGCGGTTAGGCGGTCTCGCGCTGGTTTGGCCGATGCCAATCGTCCTAATGGGTCTTTTTTGTTTTTGGGACCCACGGGTGTGGGTAAAACCGAATTGTGTAAATCGTTAGCTGAATTTTTATTCGACAGTGAAGAAGCGATGGTGCGCATTGATATGTCGGAATTTATGGAAAAGCATTCGGTAGCAAGGCTTATCGGTGCTCCTCCTGGATATGTCGGCTACGAGGAGGGCGGCTATATTACCGAAGCCGTGCGACGGCGCCCTTATTCAGTATTACTTTTAGATGAAGTTGAGAAAGCACATCCCGATGTATTTAATATTTTGTTACAGGTATTGGATGATGGTCGCTTGACCGACGGTCAGGGGCGCACTGTTGATTTTAAAAACACGGTGATTGTGATGACCTCTAACCTTGGTTCTGATGTTATTCAGATGCTAGCGGGTGAGGAGAATTATGAGACCATGAAGTCCGCAGTTATGGATGTTGTGGGTGCACATTTTCGTCCTGAGTTTATCAATCGCGTCGATGAAACCGTGGTCTTCCATCCTCTGGCGATGGAGGAGTTGCGCGGTATCGCCGATATTCAGATTGCATTGCTCAATAGTAGGCTGGCCGAGCATGATTTGAGTTTAGTGGTGACTGATGCCGTGGTGGATAAGTTATTAGATGTTGGTTTTGATCCAGTTTATGGCGCGCGGCCGCTGAAACGGACCATTCAGCAATTAATTGAAAACCCATTAGCAGAGAGTATTTTGGCAGGTAAATTTGTACTTGGTGATCGTATCTCTGGAGATCTTGAGGGAGACAAGGTTATCTTTACGTAGTCGCGATGGTCGTGGCTGGTAGTCTGCTAGAGGTAGCCGACCAGAGGATCTCCTCCTGAGTAGTTAGTCAAACTGGCGAGTGAATCAATAAACAGATAAAAGAGTTCTGCTTGTGAAGAGACATCCAGCTTGGCATAGCTGTTTTTGCGGTGCAGTTTCACCGTCTCTGGTGAGATGCCGAGGCGCTCAGCGATGGATTTCGTAGAATGACCATGCAGAAACAGATGCACCACCTGAGACTCTCGCTCAGTTAAATAGGCAGTGCCAAAATGCTTGAGTGCGCTGTCTAGTTGCATTGGCAGCGGGCTGTCAGTTTTGGTTGTAGGTTGTGAGTTCCAATGTTTCTTGCATAGGGTCTCTATCACCGCATTAATATCTTTTAACACTGTAATCTGTGGTTGATTGAAGCGTTGGGAAAGTGACAGGCGACTCAGGGATATATTGAGAAACTTATCATCAGAGAGGTGAATAATGTAACCCACCTCATCTTTAATATCCGTGTATTTAAAATAGCATCGATAGTATTCGGATTTTTCAAACCCCTCGGGCGCCAAATCACACAGGCGATGTAGTCCAGTTTCGCCGTGATCCACTGCTGCGCGATAAAAAGGGTCTAAAACAAATGGGCCAGTAACAAATGCGTCAATCTGTGTCTCCCGTTCTAACGGAGGGATGTCGTTGTAATGGACTTGCGGCGTTTCACCTTTTGTGTAGCTTAGGATCACTGCATTATCAAACGGCACCAGACTTTTCAGCATACTCAAAAGTAGTGCTGGCAGACGCTCACTGTGCAGTTCTGGCAGTATGGCGGCCAGATTTTGGCTAAACTCCTGCAGCGGACTACTCATGCTAATGATCCTAGGTCAGATTAATCAGGCTTGGAACTGCTCGGGTTCCATAAACATCAGTCGAACAATAAGGCAGTCATCTTTGGGTTCAACGGCCATCATTAGAACATTGAGGTCATCGTCAATCCGCACACCGCTGGGCAGATTAAATAGCACCCCACCAGTGGCTTCATTGGTCAATGTGCGCAAGTCTTTTAGCTCTTTGTCTTTACGTGCTTCAGTCTCAAATTTTTGTAACAGTGCTCTGAGGGCAATATCGAAATTAGGGTAATTAAATTGACCGCGATACTCACTGCGGTCAAGCTCAAGTTTAACGGGGATAACCATATTATTTTTTTCTGAGGTCAACTGCCCCGATTTCACACTGATGCCTTGCTTGAGTTCTTTGAAGAGTTTTTTTGCTGCTTCTGGCTTCTGATTTATAAATCCCGCAACTAGCAAATTCGCGCCCATATTAAATAATTTGCGGGTATCAATATCGATACTTTGTTGTTCTGTCATTGGAAATCACATTGTTAAATTAAAAACAGGACTCTAACCCAATCACTCGGTAAATGTAATAGCTGTGCAGAGTTTTTATCCTTGGTGGCGGGTTCAGCCATTCCTATGTCGGTTCTGTTATCACTGCATCTGGGTTGGAGGAATACTATGCGCTTGTAACAAGATATCGATTATTACAGTAAACAATCACAGAGTTTGATGCCATGGCAATTAGCGCGTTTGATTTATTTAAGGTAGGTATTGGTCCCTCTAGCTCGCATACAGTGGGTCCCATGATAGCGGGCTATCAGTTTGTGCAAGGAATGAAGGCTCAGAATGTGCTGTCCAAGGTGCATCGTGTTACGGCGCAGATGTATGGATCATTGGGTGCCACCGGTAAAGGCCATGGCACGCCTAAAGCTGTGTTGCTTGGTCTTGAGGGGGAGTTGCCAGATACAGTAGATGTAGCGTCCATCGCGGAGCGTGTAGCTACTATTCGTGAACATCATCGTCTCTGTCTTGGCGGTGAGCATACTATTGATTATCACCATGATGCAGATTTTACATTGCACCGTCGCAAAGCATTGCCGTTTCATCCCAATGGCATGGTTTTTCAGGCATTTGATAAAATGGGTATCCGTTTGAGCGAGCGTACTTTTTTCTCCGTTGGTGGAGGATTTGTAGTAGACGATTCTGCCGATACAAATGACTATATTGTTGAAGACAACCTCAGTCTTACCTATCCATTTGATTCGGCAAATCAACTGTTGCGGCTATGCAATGAGCATAATTTGAGCATTTCAGAGCTAATGCTAGAAAATGAAACTGCTTGGCGATCAAAGCAGGCAACCCGCGCAGGCATGTTGAATTTATGGTCGGTAATGCAGGACTGTGTCAGTAATGGTATGGCCAATGCTGGCATATTGCCCGGTGGACTTAATGTGCCCCGTCGCGCTCGGGATTTACATCAACAGTTATTGGACAGACCTGAGGCTGCACTGTCTGATCCGCTATCGGTGTTAGATTGGGTTGCTTTATATGCATTAGCGGTTAATGAAGAAAATGCTGCCGGCGGGCGAGTCGTTACAGCGCCCACTAATGGTGCAGCGGGTATTATTCCAGCCGTGCTGCATTACTATATGCGTTTTATCTCTGGCGCTTCGGACGACATGGTCGTACGGTTTTTGCTGACCGCCGCCGCGATTGGTATCTTGTACAAAAAAAATGCCTCTATTAGTGGTGCTGAAGTGGGTTGCCAAGGCGAGGTAGGTTCAGCCTGTTCCATGGCGGCGGGTGCTCTGGCTGAGGTGTTGGGGGGCACGCCAAGCCAGGTAGAAAATGCGGCGGAAATTGGCATGGAGCACAATCTCGGTTTGACCTGTGATCCTGTGGGTGGACTGGTTCAGGTGCCCTGCATCGAGCGCAATGCAATGGCTGCAGTCAAGGCTATTCATGCGGCGCGCATGGCACTGCGTGGCGATGGATCTCATTTTGTTTCTTTGGACAAAGTTATCCTCACCATGCGCAAAACCGGTGAGGATATGCATAAGCGCTATAAGGAAACAGCTCGTGGTGGACTGGCAACTCAGGTCTTAGAGGTGCCAGTCAATATTATTGAATGCTAGTCAATAAGGCCGTATTGGTCTTTTAAGATAGCCAAAATCTCTGCCTTGGGATTATCTGATATAACGAGTGGTTGCCCAGTAATTTTCTCAGCGAGGCTAACATAGGTGTCTGATACTGCCATCATCACAGATTCAGGTAGGGCATTGTCTGCAGCTAGCGCAAGGCGCTCTGGCATACGATTCTTATCCAGCAGTATATCTGCGTCAGGGAAGTGATTGAGCAGTAATTGACGGAAGCCTTCCTTTGAGTTTTCCACCACTTTTCCATCTCTGTAGCTTGGGCCATCCCAGATACGCGACGAATCAGGTGTCCCGACCTCGTCCATATAGATCAGCTTTTCATTGCCATTTCTGTCAGTGACATAGCCAAATTCAAATTTGGTATCGACAAAAATTTGGTCCAGCTTGGCCAATTCATCGCTGATTACATCAAAACCTTCACCGAGTAGCCTTTCGTAAGTATCGATATCCTGCGTTGATTTGAACTGGAAGGCCTCATAGTTGGTTTCAATATCAGTACGAGAAACATTGACATCATCCACTTCGGGTACTCCAGGTATACCGGTTAGAACTCCCTTGGTTGATGGGGTTATAAGCAGTTCGGGGAGTTTTTGATCTCGCTCCAGACCCTCAGCAATTTGGATACCACAGAAATCTCGCTCGCCCTTAGTGTAAGAGCGCCACATCGAACCGGTAATATACTGTCGGCAGATCGCCTCGATCATTACTGGGCGGGCTTTTTGAACGATCCATACTAGGGGGTGTGGTACATCCAAAATATGGCTGTCTGCCAGCCCTTGTTCTCGAAAAAGCTTAAACCAGTGATTGGAAATCGCATTCAGAGCCGCCCCTTTGCCGGGCACACCATTCATGCCACCCTCACCGTGCCAGATACACTCAAATGCTGAGATACGGTCGCTAATCACCATAATCGCCAGCGGTGCATCTGGGGCAACATCATAGTTATTTTCAGCAATTAAGCGACGGCTATCGGCCTCAGTCAGCCAATAAACAGAGCGGACTTTACCGCTGTGAACGGGGTTGTCAGTGCGAATAGGAAGGTCATTATTGACCGCCAATACTTTGTCAGCAAGACTCATAGTGCATGTCCAGTTTAATCAGTTTGAAAAGAAAAATGTCGCCTAAGAAGAGCGATATAATATCAAGACAGTAATCGCGGGGCAAAATAAATATTGTGACCAAAAAACCGTATTTGCACGTACCCAGTCTAAGGAGCACAGGCCTATGTCAACAATTCTTATAACCGGCGGAAGTGGTTTTATCGGTCGCCACCTATGCCGACAGCTTTGCGCTGATGGTCGGCGAGTGATTGTTCTAACGCGAAATGCCGACGCCGCCAAGACTCGGTTAGGCAATGATTTAATGCTGATCGAAAGTCTGGATGAATTACCCCAAGACCTGATGATTGATGTGGTGATTAATCTCGCCGGAGAACCTTTGGGTGAGGGTCGCTGGACTGCCGCAAGAAAGGCCCTGTTTTACGCCAGTCGGATCGGCACAACGGAGCAGTTGCATCAGTTTTTTGTTGCCCGAGCACAGCTACCAAAAGTTTTGATTACTGGCTCAGCTATTGGTTTTTACGGTGCAGGCAGTGGAGATATTGCTATAGATGAGACGGCGGGCAGTGACGATAATTTTTCTTATCAGCTCTGCAATCAATGGGAGCAAAGCGCTTCCAAGTTTGAAGCAATGGGCAGTCGTGTTGTGTACCTGCGTACGGGCATTGTGCTAGGGCAGGAAGGTGCCTTAGCCAAGATGTTGCTGGCATTTAAATATGCATTGGGTGGTTCTATGGGCGATGGTCGACAGTGGATGTCGTGGATTCATATCGACGATATGGTCGCATTAATCCTGTATTGTCTTAGCAATAACGCCATAATCGGTGCTGTAAATGCCACCGCGCCTAATCCTGTGCAAAACAAAGAATTTGCTAGCACTTTAGCGGCTACTCTGCGCCGTCCTGCGTTTATACCTATGCCTAGTTTTGTGGTTAGGCTATTGTTTGGACAAATGGGCGATGAGTTATTATTGCAGGGCAAAAAGGTTATTCCGCGTAAAGTCCAAGACAGCGGATTTAACTTCCAGTATCCTTTTCTTAAATCAGCATTGATTGATGTGCTGACAACAAAATAAAACTAATAGGTATAGATATGAATCTCAGCTTCTCAGGTAAGACCGTTATCATTACAGGGGCGTCGGCGGGTGTCGGTGCTGCCTGTGCTCGGGCGTTTGCTGCTCATAATGCTAACCTAGTACTGGTGGCTCGTGGTCGCGCTGGACTTAACTCTATAGCTAAAGAGTTACGCCAAAAAACCGAGGTGCTCACCGTGGCAATGGATGTAGCCGATACTGGTCAGTGTTTAAAGCTACTGAACAAAGCTGAAGCAAAGTTTGGTAGCGTTGATGTGTTGATTAACAATGCAGGTATGCATTCCCGCGGTGATTTAAGTACCGTTGATCCGAGCGAAGTGGCGGCGATGGTCGATATTAATTTGCGCGCTCCTATGGTGCTGTCTTGTGCGGCGATTCCATTCTTACACCGGGCAGGATCGGGGGCTATTGTAATGGTCGGCTCGTTGGCAGGACGGGCACCCTTGCAAGGCGCGGTGACCTATTCAGGAACCAAAGCGGGTCTGCGAGCCTTTGCTTATGGTCTCGCTGATGAGCTGAGAGATGCCAATATTAACGTCGGTGTGGTATCTCCCGGCCCCATCGATACTGGCTTTATTATGGATGAAATTGATCAAGTAGAAGATATCGTCTTCTCTCAACCCATGAGTTCGGCTGCGCAGGTAGCGGATGCAGTGCTGGATATCGCCGCAGGTAACCGGGTCGAAATCTCTATGCCGGCCATTAGCGGCAAGCTGACAACATTGAGTTATCTATTTCCCTCGCTTCGGCGTGGCTTACGCTCTAAGCTGTATGAGATGGGGCGCAAAAATAAAGATAAGTATCGCAGTCGCGCCGCTCAGTTAGCAGACTAGGATTTATTCATTGCAATGAAACTTAATTTTACTGATCAGGGTTCGGGTCCCGCTGTTATTTTAATGCACGGCATGTTTGGCTCTTTGAGCAACTTGGGTAATCTGGGGCGACAGCTATTACAACAAAACTACCGTGTGATTGCGGTGGATTTGCGCAACCATGGTGATTCACCCCATGAGCAGGCGATGTCTATCCCCCTAATGGCGGCAGATATTATTGAGCTAATGGATGACTTGGCGATAGAGCATTCGCATTTGGTCGGTCATTCCCTCGGCGGAAAGCTGGGTATGCAACTAGTTTTGCAGTTTCCTGATCGCGTCGATCGTTTGGTGGTCGCCGACATCGCCCCCGTCCATTACCCACAAAGCAATAATGATGTGGTCAAGGCACTGGCCAAGTTAGACGATCAAACCATTGCTAGTCGTCAAGAGGCCGATCAGTTGATGGCGGAGTGGATTACTGATAAAACTACCAGAGCGTTTATTCTTAAAAGTCTACAGCGGAATGCAACAGGCCATTTCAAGTTGAAACTCAACGTTAAGTCCATTGTTGCCAATTACAGTAATAGTCTGGTTGATGCTCCCGCCGGTCAATCCTACCGAGGACCTGTTCTATTTATAAAAGGCCAAACCTCAGCCTACATTCAGGACAAGCATAGGCCGATAATCACTGATCTCTTTCCCGACGCTGAGTTTCAGGTGATTGAGGGTGCCGGCCATTGGTTACACGCCGAGAAGCCAGAGGAGTTCAATCATCTTGTAATTGACTTTCTCGGCGCAAATCGCTGAACAATTTGACTAATCCGTAGTAGAATCCCGATCTCAGTTGTAAGCTAATCTAATTTATTGTCAGGAAGTTAACATGTTTGAGAGTTTAAAGCCCGTTGGTATGGATCCCATCTTAGGGTTAATGGCGGCATTTAGAGCGGATGATCGCGCCAATAAAATCGACTTAGGTGTTGGTGTTTATCAGGATGATCGCGGTCGCACACCGGTAATGGCGTCAGTTAAAGAGGCGGAAGCACAGTTAATGACTCTGGAGACGACTAAGTCCTATCAGGGTATCGCCGGTGATCCAGACTATAATCAGCGTATTCTGCAACTGTTATTCGGCGACGAGCACAGTATTTTGAATTCCGGCCGCATTAAAACCATTCAAGCGCCCGGGGGCTCCGGTGCATTGAGAGTGGGGGCAGAGGTCATTGTGCGGGCACGTCCCGACGCTAAACTCTGGGTTGGTGTGCCAACCTGGCCCAATCATATACCTTTGCTCGGTAGCGCTGGGGTTACCATCAAAGAGTATCCTTATTACAACTTAAGTAATCACCAGATCGATATCGAGTCGATGATGGCCACCTTAGCGCAGGTGCCCGCTGGCGATATGGTGCTGTTGCATGGTTGTTGCCATAACCCCACGGGCGCTGATTTAACCCATCAGCAATGGGATCAGATTGCTGATTTGGCTTTAGAGCGCGGCTTTATCCCCTTTATTGATACCGCCTATCAGGGGCTGGGTGATGGCCTTGATGAAGACGCCTACGGTGTACGGATGATGGCTGATCGGTTGCCTGAATTAGTGATTGCCTCGTCCTGTTCAAAAAACTTTGGTCTCTACCGCGAACGTACCGGCTCGATTACCTTTATTACCGAGACTTCTGAGCAAGCCGATATTGTTGCCGCGCAGGCTATGTCTGTGGCGCGACAAACCTATTCCATGCCACCGGCCCATGGTGCACTGCTGGTGTCACTTATTTTGGGTGATCATCAGCTACGTGCTAATTGGCAGGCCGAATTGACCGAGGTGCGCACAAGAATTCAATCTATGCGCAGTTTATTGGCCGATAAAATTCAACATAATGCAGCGGCAATAGACTTTAGCCATATTAAGCAGCAGAAGGGTATGTTCTCATTCCTAGGCTTAAACACTGAGCAGTTAGACCTGCTGAGAGAGGATCATGGTATTTATATTGTGTCTTCTAGCCGAGTAAATCTTGCCGGTATTAACTCGGGCAATATAGATTATCTCAGCGACTCTATTGTCTCTGTATTAGGATAGATTATTACCCTAGTGCCCTGATTACTGATTGCAGCGCCTCATCAATATTGAGGTCGCTACAATCAATGCTGATATCGGCATATTGTTGGTACAAAGCGCGGCGCTCAACAAATAGGTCGGCGAAGCTCTGGTCTGGTCTGCGCGCAATACCGCGCTCGGCGAAGTTTTTTACCCGCTTTTCTAATTGCTCTAATGTGACATCGAGAAAGACCACAACGGCACTCGCTTTAAGACGTGCCATGCCCAGTTCAGAATACACTGCACTGCCGCCGGTAGAGACAACCTTGCACGCAATATCTTCGTTTAGTAACACCTGTTCCTCATAATCGCGCAATACCAGGTAACCAGATTGGTCACTAATCTGTTGCAGGGTTTGATTGTGCTGTACCTGAATGCTGATATCAGTATCGAGGAAGTCCAGGCCTAACGCTTTAGCCAATAGAATACCGATGGTGCTTTTTCCGGCGCCAGGCATTCCGATAAGTACCACGCTGTGCTTATTAATGGCTTTCTCCTTAACTCGGTAGCAACTATTAATGTGGAAAGGGTAAGTCCAAGCACTATTATGCCTGAAATTAGATGAATTCACGCCACAGTCTGTATAATTACTAGCTCACTTTTACAAGATAACAGATATGTCTCATTTTCAGCGTATTGGATTGCTTGCCAGCCTTGAAGTCCCCGAGGTTGTCGAGTCATTACACAAGTTGGAATCATTTCTTAAGGCGCAGGGTCGTGAAGTGATTTATGAGCAACAAGCCGCGTCATTGGTCGATTGGGCACCTGACAACACATTGCCCATAGAGGCCTTCTCGGAAAGAGTTGATTTGGGCATTGTGGTGGGGGGAGATGGCAGTATGCTCGGCGCCTGCCGACAAATGGCCGACTGTGGTATCCCACTGTTGGGAATTAACCGCGGTCGTCTAGGGTTTCTCACCGATATCTCTCCAGATGAGATTGAGCAGCGCGTATGGCCAGTGTTGCAGGGGCAGTACAAACAGACTAAACGTTTTCTATTGGAAACATCCGTTACTCGCAATGGCGTGGAAATAGGCAAGGGCACCGCGGTTAATGATATTGTCCTGCATCCGGGCATGTCTGTGCGTATGATGACTTTTGAACTCTATGTCGATGGCGAGTTTGTCTACAGCCAGCGATCTGATGGTTTGATTGTGGCGACACCCACAGGGTCGACGGCTTATGCGCTATCAGCTGGCGGGCCGCTGCTATTCCCGGAGCTTGACGCTATGGTAGTGGTACCCCTAAATCCACATACGTTAAGCAGTCGACCAATTGTTTTACATGGCGATGCCCAGATTGAAGTTAGGGTAAGTTCAAGAAATGAATTACACCCGCTGATCACCTGTGACGGTCATAATGATGTAAGCACCGAGCCGGGCGATATCATTAGTATTAAAAAACACCCCAATGATATTTTGTTGATTCACCCCAAGGATAATAATTTCTATCAGGTGTGTCGCTCCAAACTGGGCTGGGGTAGCCGTTTGGGCGTAAAAAAGGATGCTGATAAGGAAACCTAAGCATTATGGCGCAAGATTTTAATTGGCGGGCTGCGGCTAAGCGCCACCCTGTGGTATCAATGCTGGTGATTGCCAGCATTATTGGTGCCGCTATCGCCAGTATGGGAGGACCCCTGCTGAGTTCACTGCTGTTTGGTGGCATATCGGAAAATCAATATTGGCGTCTGTTAACACCCATTTTTTTGCATTTTGGTTTAGTGCATTTAGCCTTTAATCTGCTCTGGCTGGCTATCCTAGGATCGCGTATTGAACAACTGTTTGGCTCAATGCATCTGCTGCTATTGGTGATTGCCACAGGTGTATTCTCCAATATGATTCAGGTGGGTTGGAGCGGCTCGCCACTGTTTGGTGGTATGTCTGGTGTGATCTATGCGCTGTTAGGTTATATCTGGATTAAAGGTAGATTCGTCGCCGACCCCTCGTTACAGCTCCCTCCGGGAATTTTGGGTTTTATGCTCATCTGGTTACTGATAGGTATGTCAGGAGTATTAGAGTTAGTGCTGGGTGTTGGTGTGGCCAATGGTGCCCATGTTGGCGGCTTTGTTATCGGCCTATTATTGGGATTAGTATTTGGTTTATTGGCGGCCGCTAAAAGACGCTAAATAAACTATTAGGCTTAACTTGAAGGGTTTTTATGGATTTACGCGAGTTATTGGATAGCATTACACCAGAGGTATATGAGAGCTTAAAACGGGCCATCGAGATAGGAAAGTGGCCAGATGGTCGCCACCTTGCTGAGGGTCAAAAAGAGCTCTGTATTCAGGCCGTCATTGCCTATGATGCCCGCAAACCGCCGGAGCAACGCACCGGTTATGTGCCACCAAAAACCACAGCCTGTGAATCGCCATCAATGTTAGATAAGCAACCACAACCGCTTAAGTGGAAGGAATAATGTCAATACAAGCCTCGGGTCATTTAGCCAAAATGGATGTGCAATTGGCCAATACAGTGCAGTACCAACTCCCCCTCGATGATCAGCGCATTGCCTTAAATGACCTTATTGGCCACAGCATCAGATTAGAATACAGGGGTGATATTCATTGTATTCACTGCGGTCGTCGATCGAAAAAAAGTTTTAGTCAGGGCTATTGTTATCCCTGTTTTACTAAATTGCCACAATGTGACATCTGCATTATGAGTCCCGAAAAATGCCACTTTCATCATGGTACCTGCCGCGATCCGCAGTGGGGAGAGAAGTACTGCTTTACTGACCATTTTGTTTATTTGGCTAATAGCTCTGGGGTTAAAGTGGGTATTACACGCGGCACTCAGTTGCCAACGCGCTGGATTGATCAGGGAGCGACTCAGGGCCTGCCGATTTTCAGAGTGCAGACTCGCTATCAGGCCGGTTTAATTGAGGACTGTATTCGCGAACATATAGCCGATAAAACCAGCTGGCAAAAAATGCTCAAAGGCAATGCTGAACCGGCAGATCTAGAGGCGATCCGTGACGATTTATTGGTCAAATCAGAGTCGGGCCTTGAGTTGCTTGAGCAAGAGTTTGGTCTACAGGCGCTACAGCGTCTGTACAATGAAAGCATTACTGAAATCCAATTTCCCATTACTCGATTTCCAGAAAAAGTAAAAAGTTTTAATCTCGATAAGGCACCTTTGGTTGAGGGAGAACTTCAAGGCATCAAAGGGCAATATCTTATTCTTGATACAGGTGTGATTAATATTCGTAAATACACTGGCTACAACATTGACTTTTCTGCGGATTAATAAAGGAACGTAAACGTGAAAGATGCAGTACCACAAACCGTTTATTTGCATGACTACAAAGTCTCTCCATTTTTAGTTGATACCACAGAACTGGTGTTTGATCTTGATGATGAGCAGACTATTGTGACCAATACCATGGCGGTTAGGCGCAATAGTGACAGCGAAGACCAAACCGGTGCATTTGAACTTAATAGCAAAGGGGAAGTAGAGTTACTCTGGATTGAGGTGGACGGTCAACGTTTGCCGCAGAGTGCCTATAGCTTAAGCAATAGCCTGTTACAACTACACAACCTTCCAGCACAATCTCAGGTCAAAACGCAGGTGGTCATTAAGCCCCAGTCTAATACCTCAATGATGGGACTATACCGATCTCGCACCATGTACTGTACGCAGTGCGAGGCTGAGGGCTTTCGGCGTATTACCTACTTCCCTGATCGACCCGATATTATGTCGGTATTTACGGTGCAAATTATTGCCGATAAAGCGGCTTATCCAGTGTTACTGTCTAATGGCAATGCTATCGCGCGTGGTGATCTGGATAAGGGCCGTCACTTTGTTACCTGGCATGACCCCTTCAAAAAGCCTTCGCACCTATTCGCTTTGGTTGCAGGCACCTTGGAGGTAGTGGAGGATAGCTTTACGACCATGTCCGGTCGACAGATTCCATTACAGATCTTTGTTGAAGAAAAGGATCTGGATAAATGTGATCACGCCATGCTGTCATTAAAAAATGCTATGCGTTGGGATGAACAGGTCTATGGGCGTGAATATGATTTAGATATCTTTATGATCGTCGCTGTAGATGATTTCAATATGGGCGCCATGGAAAATAAAGGGCTGAATATTTTTAATACTTCCGCCGTATTAGCCAATCCCAAAACCACAACTGATGCCGCCTTCCAAAGAGTCGAGGGCATAGTTGCCCACGAGTATTTTCATAACTGGTCAGGTAATAGAGTTAACCTGCGAGACTGGTTTCAACTCAGTCTAAAAGAAGGCTTTACCGTTTACCGCGATGCCCAGTTTTCGGCGGATATGAATTCAGCCACGGTCAAGCGCATTGAAGATGTGAACTATTTGCGCACCTTTCAGTTTACTGAAGATGGTGGGCCAATGGCTCATTCAGTGCAACCTGACGCCTATATGGAAATCAATAATTTTTACACCTTAACGGTGTATGAGAAAGGCGCAGAAATTATTGGTATGTACCATACACTGTTAGGGCAGACACTTTATCGGAAAGCAACCGATCTGTATTTTGATCGACATGATGGCCAAGCGGTGACCATCGAAGAGTTTGTTAAAGCCATGGAAGATGCCAGTGGTCGCGACCTTACGCAATTCCGGCGTTGGTATAAGCAGGCGGGTACCCCAACACTCAGCGTGCATGCTGAATATGATGCTCTGGCTAAAACTTATCGACTAGAATTTACCCAGAGTTGCCCTGCAACCCCAGGGCAGAAAGATAAATTGCCCTTTGTAATCCCTGTAAAACTTGGGCTACTTGGCAAGCAGGGTGAGTTACCAGTAAATGCCGCAGGTGACAAAGAAACTGTTGTCGAGCTAACTGAAGCCAAACAGCAGGTGGTATTTGAGAATATTGAGGAAGAGCCCGTACCTTCGCTGTTAAGAGGTTTCTCTGCACCGGTAAAGTTAGATTACAACTACAGTCCAGACCAGCTAGCATTTTTGATGGCCAACGACACTGATGGCTTTAACCGTTGGGATGCCTGTCAGACATTGTCCTTTATGGTGTTGCAGCAGCTAACCGATGACGCTATTGCCCAGCGACCTATGACTATGGACCCCCAGCTTATTGAGGCATTTACATCATTAATTGAGGATCAACAGTTAGATCCCGCCATGGTGCAACTGATGTTGCAACTTCCCAGCGAAGCGCAGCTCCACGAACGAGCAACCGAGATACAGGCGCAGGCGATATATCATGCGCGTCACTTTGCGCGGCAGGCCATTGCACTGGCGCTTCAAGAGCAGCTGCTTACGGTCTATAACCGCCACAATATTCAACAGACCTATGCGCCAGTGGCGGAGCAAATTGGTCGTCGGGCACTAAAAAATGCAGCGCTAGGCTACCTTATGCTAATCGACAATATTGGCCCCGAGTTGGCGTGGCAACAGTTTCAGTCGGCTGACAATATGACTGATCAGGCCGCGGCATTATCAGCACTGGTTAATTGCCCAGCGGCTGTGGAGTACGCGGCAGAGGCACTGCAACTGTTTGAGCGACAGTATCAGGATGAAGCCTTGGCGATGAATCTATGGTTTCAGATACAGGCGACCAATAGTCAGAGTAATGGGTTGCGAAGAGTGCAGAGCCTCATGCAGCATTCAGCATTTAATATGACCAACCCCAACAAAATACGCAGCCTCATTGGTGCATTTTGTTCAGCTAATTTAGTTAACTTTCATAACACTGATGGTTCTGGCTACGAGTTTTTACAACAGCAAATATGCGCGCTCAATTCAGTTAATCCGCAGGTTGCCGCAAGGTTGGTTACACCATTAACAAGATGGAAAAAGTTTCCACAGCCTAATCGGCAACTGATGCGTGATGCGCTTGAGGCAATTGCTCAGCAGCCAAATTTGGTCAAAGATATCCAGGAAATTATTTCGAAATCTCTGTGATCAAGCTGTTAGCTTAATTGGCGTTTTTTAAAAGCGTTCATTATTTCTCTAACTCAAAAATTCTGGCTAACGATATTTTGAGGAACAATGGCGCCTTGGTGCTGGACGACGATACTTGCTAACTGATGTCCTATTGCCGCACATGCTTTAGGGCAGTTTTCTCCTTGCAAGCGTCGTGCTAAATAGCCCGCACTAAAAGAGTCTCCAGCTGCTGTTGTGTCGACAATCTGATCAGCGGGTATAGTTATAGTATCAACAGTGTATGTTGTCGTAGCTGTTTTAATTAAGCAAGGCTGTGCGCCACGTTTAAGTATTATTTCGGCTATATCAAAGATTTTGCATCGAGAAAAAACATGCTCGGGACTATTGTCACCCCATAATTCACATTCATCATCATAAGTTAGAAATGCGATATCGGTCATTGCGAGTATCTTTTGATACCAATAATGAGCCTGATCTACATTGTCCCAGAGCACAGGGCGATAGTTACTGTCAAAACAAATCTTAGTGCCGTGAGTTTTGGCGTGAGCTAATAGATCAATTAATTTTTGTCGATCAGGATCTGACAGAATTGCTAGGGAAATACCGGAGCAATAGAGATAGTCCATGTTCACAAGGGAATGTAGTTCATGGTTATACTCATGGCCACTAAATAAATATCGAGCAGCAGATTGATTCCGCCAATACTGAAAAGAGCGCTCACCTGCGCTATCTATGTTTATGTAGTATAAGCCCGGTTGCCTTTCAGGAAGCCGTCGAATTTTGTCACATCTAATTCCTTCACTTTGGAAATAATCAATCATTGCATTACTAAAATTATCGACACCTAGAGCGGTTACAAAATGAATTTG
>JBNAAJ010000020.1:0-38452 GCA_049631145.1 Porticoccaceae bacterium | reverse complement strand
CCAAACATATCCTTGTAAGTGGCCAATAGTGTCGAGTCCTCTGGTGGGGGATGCTCAAACCAAATCGCATCATGGGGATCGAAGTTTAAAAAGTTACGCGCATAGGTAACCCAAGAACCCAACACATGCTCAACTTCATGCCGAACCGCCAGTGGATGACTGAACTTACACTGCCAGCGTTGCAGAGCAAAACCATCGGTAATCTCTGTGCTGGTGACGCCCATATCACCAACGAGTTTCTCAAAAATTGGAATTTTCGCCTGAATATGACGTAGGGTCGGACAGTTCATGCTGATATAGCCTAATACCGAATAGGACGCCGCCTCAGTAAAACGCGATGCATGTAAGCCAAAACAGGGGTCGCCACTGCCCTCAATAAGGAGTAGTAAGAGCCTCTCCATCGCCTCAATGGAAATATGATTATTGTTATCTGCCAACACCAAGGGGTCGATACCCGCCTTTTTAAGCAAAGGTATATGGTCAATGCCGCAAGCTTGCGCCGCCTTGATGTAGGGATTTATCGCTGGCACCGAGGCCAAACTATTAGATTCAATCATAAGAGTATCCATCCTACCTTGGCTGGCCGAAATAGTGACCTTACTGTCGCCGTACGACAGTGACCAAGTCTATTGTTGCGGTATTATATTAGTATTGGTCACAACAACCCTTTATCGATACTTCACTGCAAATTAGTTTAGGGGTACTGGATCTATTTTTCTAGATCTGTACAGTGGCTTTATTAAAATTATACATATTCGGTTAAGGCAAATATTATGCGGCTCTGGAATGGCTGGGGAAATGAAAACAGCGAACTCAGCATGGAACTCAGTAGTGGGCTGAAAACGCTACTTGGTGCGCTTGTCGGACAAGGGGTATCTCTGCCGCAGGCCAGTTTAGAGGAGGTTATAGCTCAGGTCCCTCCATCACGACTTAAAGCACATTCTCTGATAAGCCTGGATGCAGAAACAAGAGTCAGGCACGCTCGGGGTCAGAGTCTTCCAGATTGGCTGGCAATGCGGAGTGGTGATGTTGATAGCTTTCCTGATGGTGTTGCTCAACCTGAAACAAGTGAACAGGTCCGCGAGCTGCTACAGCATGCGGCGGCGCATAATATTGAGGTGATTCCATACGGCGGTGGCACCTCGGTTGTCGGCCATATAAATCCCAATATCAGCGATCGCCCGATACTGAC
Source organism: Porticoccaceae bacterium (assembly GCA_049631145.1). Taxonomy (GTDB): domain Bacteria; phylum Pseudomonadota; class Gammaproteobacteria; order Pseudomonadales; family Porticoccaceae; genus HTCC2207. Next base: position 37,260 of record JBNAAJ010000020.1, on the reverse strand, counting down.
CATTAGTATGGCGAAGATGAATAAATTGCTTAACTTTGATCCTGTTAGTCAATTGGCCACCTTCGGCGCTGGCACCGCCGGCCCAGAGATTGAAGAGCAACTGCAGGCACAGGGTTATACGCTGGGTCATTTTCCCCAGTCTTGGGAGTTATCCACTGTCGGTGGCTGGGTTGCCAGTCGCTCAAGTGGCCAGCAGTCATTGCATTATGGCCGTATCGAAGCCCTCTTTGCTGGTGGCAAGATGGAAACCCTTCAAGGCACCATGGATATCCCTACGATACCCGCCTCGTCAGCAGGTCCAGATATACGCGAGATGATACTCGGTTCTGAGGGCCGTCTGGGTATTATTACTGAGGTTGCCATGCGGGTGACTCCAATACCGGAGATGGAACAGTTCCAAGTGGTCTTTTTTCCCAATTGGGAAGCCGGCTTAGCCGCTGCACGTGGTTTAGTGCAACAACGGATAGCTTTATCTATGGTGCGTCTGAGCAATCCCTTAGAGACCACTAGTCTGCTATATATGGGCGCTGGCGAAGAGACCGAGTCGGTGGTTACGCTTGAGGCTGCTTTGGCCAAACAAGGTATTGGCTCCGGCAAAGTAATGATGACTTTTGGCGTCACTGGCAGTAGCAAACATTGCGCGTACAACAAAGATAGCGCGATTGACCTCTGCACCTCCCATGGCGGTGTTGTAGATCAATCGGGGCTGGGCGATAACTGGGCTCATGGTCGTTTCCGAGCGCCCTATATTCGCGATCCACTGGGCGTCGCGGGTTATGCCGTCGATACTATGGAAACTGCGGTTGATTGGTCTGCGGTATCCGATTCGGTTGAGCGCATCGAACAAGCGATACGCACGGGTCTTGCCGACGAAGGTGAACAGGTGCATGCCTACACCCATCTCAGTCACGTTTATGGTCAGGGTTCTAGCATTTATACCACCTATGTCTATCGGTTTGGTGATAATTATGAGCAAGCGCTCAACCGCTGGCGTAAGCTGAAGGCGGCAGGCGCTGAACAAATTGTGGCCAGCGGAGGGACCATTAGCCATCAGCATGGCGTGGGCGTCGATCATCGCAACTATTTGCCAGCAGAAAAAGGCGAATTGGGCATTGCTGCAATCGATAGTCTCTGCCAACTCTTCGACCCCAATGGACAGTTAAATCCAGGCAAACTGTTACCTGAGGCTGAATAGAGAACTCAGCCGTAAAATCAAGGAATAGAGAGTTGAAGCAGCCACAACAATGAATCAAAACACGTCTCGCCAAACATTACTCAACGATATAGCCTCCGGCCAATCTGTGAATTGGGATATTATTATTGTCGGCGGCGGTATTACTGGTGCTGGTGTCCTACGCGAGGCAGTGCGCCGTGGCTATAAGACATTATTGATTGAGCAAGAGGATTTTTCTTGGGGCACCTCCAGTCGCTCATCAAAAATGGTGCATGGCGGTCTGCGCTATTTGGCTGCAGGCGACTTAAAACTGACCAAGCACTCGTTGCAAGAACGTGAGAGATTACTCAAAGAGGCGTCAGGCTTAGTAGATCGCATCGCTTTTTATTTTGCTTTAGGCAAAGGTAATTTCCCTGGTCGATTGGCCCTGACAGTCATTTTAACGATCTATGATTTTTTAGCGCGTATTCGTGACCATCGCTACTGCGATAACAGCGCACTAATGCAGCGTTTCCCAGGTATCGAAACTAGCAACTTAAAAGGTGCCTGCTACTACACAGATGCGATGGTCGATGACTCAAGACTGGTGCTCCGCGTACTGCAGGAAAGTATTGCCAACGGTGGTCAGGCGCTAAACTACTGTAAGGTCAGCAAACTGCTAATTCATAACGAGAGCGTCAGTGGTGTGCTGCTGCAAGACAAAGAAACTGGCGATGAGTTCACAATCAATGCCTCTGTGGTGATTAATGCTACCGGTGCATGGGCCGATACTCTGCGCAATCAGCTCAACCCTGAAAAACGTGTTCGTCCACTGCGCGGCAGTCATTTAATTATTGCCAAACATTTCTGCCCAGTAACGGACGTTCTCACCTCTTTACACCCCGAGGATAAACGGGGTGTCTATATCTATCCTTGGGAGGGAACCACGGTTATTGGCACCACCGACCTCGACCATGATAAGGATTTGGATATCGAAGCCAGTATCTCTGAGCAAGAAACACAGTATCTACTGGATGGCTTTAATGCCATGTTCCCGCGAACTCCCTTATCTCGTACTGATATTATCTCCACATGGGCTGGAGTGCGGCCGGTGATAGGCTCAGATAATGCTAAAGACCCCTCCAAAGAGCGCCGTGATCATGCCACCTGGTCCGATAATGGGTTGATTACCGTCAGTGGCGGTAAACTCACCACCTTTAGATTAATTGCTCTTGATGCACTTGATGCCGCTAAACGACACCTGCCGCCTGCTAAGACTTTTACCGATGACCGAGTGTTCTCCGTACCTAGCATCACTGCCGAGACATTAGTGCCCAATAATATCCCTTGGGCGCAGCGCTTATTGGGCCGCTATGGTGATGCAGCAAAGACTCTACTGGCGTTAGCCAAAGCCGATGAACAAGATTGTATCGGCGACACGGAATTTTGCTTAGCCGAATGTCGATGGTCTGCTCGGCATGAAATGGTTCTGCATTTGGATGATTTACTACTGCGACGCACAAGGCTAGGTATGTGCTTGGCCAATGGAGGCGCGGAAATCTTTGATGCAGTGAAATCCATTTGCAGTGATGAACTTGGGTGGAGCGACAGACGCTGGCGGGCTGAGTTAAAACGTTACCAAACCATTTGGCAACGTTTTTACTCGCTACCCAATAGCAATAACTCATTTGATAAAAAATAATAAGCAGTGGTAGACGTAATGAATAAATCGTCCTATTTTCTCGCGATAGATAACGGTACCCAGAGTGTCCGCGCTATGGTCTTCGATCAATGTGGCACTCTGATAGCGAAGAGCAAAGTAGATATCGAACCTTACTTTTCCACTCAACCTGGTTGGGCAGAACAGCAGGCAGACTACTTTTGGGCTTCGCTGTGCGATGCCTGCCAGCAACTATGGCCGATGCTCGACTTTCCTCGCGATGAAATTTCAGGTGTATCTATTACCACCCAACGCGCCACGGCAGTCGCTGTGGATGAAAATAATAGTCCCCTTCGCGCTGCCATTACTTATATGGATCAGCGCCAAGTCAATACTAAGCCTAAACTAGGCCTGTTTGAATCGGCGCTTATGACCGCAATCAAGGCCAAAGAGTTTGTCGATCGGGTTCATCAGCAAGCAGAGGCTAGCTGGATGGCACAGGAAGAGCCAGAACTTTGGCAACGGGTGCATAAATTTTTATTGCTGTCTGGCTACCAGACCTTCAAGCTTACCGGCCAATATAACGATGCCATTGCTAGCCAAGTCGGCTACGTCCCCTTTGATTTCAAAGCACTCGGGTGGGCCGCAGAGCGCGACTGGAAATGGCGCGCAGTCCCTATCACTGCTGATATGCTCCCCGATTTAAAACCTGCGGGGGATGTACTCGGCTACATAAGCCCAGAGGCCGCTGAACAAACGGGTATACCTGTGGGTTTACCGCTGATTTCCAGTGGTTCTGATAAAGCCTGCGAAGTACTGGGAACCGGTTGTCTAGATCCTGAAACCGGCAGCCTCAGTTATGGCACCATGGCTACGCTCAATATCACTAGTGACCAATATTTGGAAGCTATCTCCTATCATCCCGCCTACCCTGGCGTGATACCAGGCACCTACAATGTTGAGGTGATGGTGGAACGCGGTTATTGGATGATCAACTGGTTTAAACAGCAATTTGGCCTGCATGAACAGACCATTGCCGAACAGCGCGGTGTGGCGGCAGAAACATTGTTCGACGACCTGCTCAGTGCAGTTCCAGCCGGTTCAATGGGCCTGACACTGCAGCCCTATTGGGGTACGGGCACCAATAGCGCCGGCACAGAAGCCAAAGGCGCGATTATTGGCTTTAGTGACAACCACACCAGAGCGCATATCTATCGTGCCATGATAGAGGGGCTTACCTATGCGCTTCGCGAGGGAAAAGAACTATTGGAAAAGCGCAGTGGTAAAACACTGCGTCGTTTGGTGGTCTCTGGGGGCGGATCCCAGAGTGATCAAATTATGCAAATTACCGCAGATATTTTCGGTATGCCCGTCGAGCGCCCCCACACCTATGAAGCTTCAGGCTTGGGTGCCGCCATAGCCACTGCTGTTGGCACTGGCGCCCATCCGGATTTTGCCACCGCTGTTGCACTGATGACCCATGTCTCGGATCGCTTTGAACCAATATCTGCCAATCAGCAACTCTACAACCAGCTGTACAACAAGGTTTATAAAACCATGTATGGCCAACTGAAACCGAGTTATCAGGCGATTCAAGCCATTACTGGGCGTTAGCGCCAACGATGTGAACATCGCTTTTAGCGCTCTCCAGTAGAATGAGATGAAGTCGAGATCTAACGTTACTTAGCGCAATAGCCTCTCTTTGTGGCAGTAGTCTAACGTCGCCTGTAATGCCAAGCTCACCTTGTCCATCATTTCATCAATTTGTTCGTTGGTGATAATTAATGGCGGACAAAACCCTAGGCTTGACCCAGCGACTGCACGTATGAGTAATCCCTGGTCCTGCGCCATCTTCTGCGCGTAACCTCCTACCACGCCGCCGACAAAGGGCTCAGCAGTTTCTTTATTAGCCACTAACTCCAGTGCGCCAATAAGACCACTACCACGTACCTCTCCGACTAATGGATGATCGCTAAATTCAGCTAAACGTTGCTGCAGGTATTCTCCCGTGACTGCAGCACTGGCAAATATCTGATCTCGCTGATAAATCTCCAGCGTTTTAAGTGCTACGGCACAGGCCACCGGATGACCAGAATAGGTATAACCATGACCAAAAGCGCCTGCATTAGCGCTTTGCTCTATCATCGCATCATACATATCGCGACGAATAGCTGAGGCACTGATCGGCATGTAAGCTGAGGACAGCTGTTTAGCAAATGTCATCATATCAGGGCTATCAATGGCCATGGTGGTGCAACCAAAATCATTGCCCGTGCGCCCAAAGCCCGTAATCACCTCATCAGCCCAGAACATAATATCGTACTTGTTTAGAACGGCTTGAACCTTCTGATAATAGCCCGGCGGTGGCACAATCACGCCGCTGGCACCGGTGATAGGCTCGGCAATAAAGGCGGCAATAGTTTCTGGCTCTTCTCGAATAATCAATGCCTCAAGATTGGCGACGATTCTATCGACAAACTCTTCTTCCGATTCATCTCCCTGCTTGCCACGATAGTAATGCGGGTGGTCTGTGCGCAAGATGCCCAGTGCATCTACCGGCAGATCAAAATGATTTTGTGTGACTGGCAGACCTGTCAATGAGGCGGAGGCTACAGTGACGCCGTGATAAGAGCGCTCCCGAGCAATGATTTTACGTCGTTCAGGTTTGCCTATGGCTTCATGATAATAGCGCAATAGTTTGATATGGGTGTCATTGGCATCGCTACCAGAGTTGCCAAAAGATAACACTGCGTTTTGCATGGGAATCATAGCGGCGAGTTTATCTGCCAGATCAATCGCCACTTGATGAGTTTTACCACCAAACATATGACTGAAGTTAAGCTTACTCATTTGTGCGGTCGTAGTGTCAATTAGCTCCTGATTGCCATAACCCAGTGCTGTACACCACAAACCTGCCAATCCCTCGAGATATTTATTGCCCTGTTTGTCCCATACGTAGCAACCCTCACCACGCTCGATACTGATCTGCTCAATCGCTTTAAAGTTAGTGGTTGGATAAATTAAATGAGTCATTGTGATTCCTCAACTAAGGTTACGCGGTATTAATCAATACCGCCCATACAGATATATTTGATATCCATATAGTCGTCCATGCCGTACTTGGAACCCTCGCGTCCACTACCCGATTCCTTTATACCTCCGAAAGGTGCCATCTCATTGGAAATAATGCCCTCATTAACACCTACAATGCCGTACTCTAATTGCTCGGCAACGCGGTAAACTCGACCTATATCTCTAGAATAAAAATAAGCCGCTAAACCAAATTCAGTGTCGTTGGCCATCTGCACCACTTGCTCTTCTGTTTCAAATTTAAATAATGGCGCTACTGGCCCAAAAATTTCCTCTGAGAACACGCGCATGCTCTGATTGACATTGGTCAGTACGGTTGGCTCAATAAAACTGCCTCCCAATGAACTGCGCCCACCACCCAGGGTCACCTTGGCGCCTTTAGCGACAGCATCATCAATAAACTCGCATACACCGGTAGCCGCTTGTTCATCAATTAGCGGCCCAACTGTCACACCCTCATCCGCACCATTGCCCAAAGTCAATTTTTTTACCGCTTCGGCCAATCTAGATGCAAACTCATCGTAAATCCCCGCCTGAATAATCAAACGGTTGGAACAGACACAGGTCTGTCCAGCATTGCGATATTTTGATACCAATGCACCCTGCACAGCGGCATCAATATCTGCATCATCGAAGACAATAAAAGGCGCATTGCCTCCCAGCTCCATGGAGGTACGCTTAACTGTCTCGGCACACTCAGCTATCAGCTGCTTGCCTACCGGTGTAGAACCAGTAAAAGTGACCTTACGCACCTTGGGATTACCCGTAATTTCAGCGCCGATCTCGGCGGTGCGGCCGGTGACCAGGTTGACCAACCCCTTGGGGAAACCGGCTCGTTCGGCAAGCGCCATAAGCGCCATCGCCGATAACGGAGTCGCGTTAGCTGGCTTGCACACCACAGCACAGCCCGCAGCGATTGCTGGCGCAATTTTGCGGGTCAGCATGGCATTGGGAAAATTCCACGGTGTAATACAGGCCACTACACCCACCGGTTGCTTAATCACCATAATGCGTTTATCCGCCGATGGTGGCGCAATAATATCGCCATAAACGCGTTTCGACTCTTCACTAAACCATTCGACATAGTTGGCCCCATAGGCAATTTCACCCCGTGCCTCGGCCAATGGTTTGCCTTGCTCAGCCGTTAATAACTGCGCCAAATCTTCCTGATTCTCTACTATCAGATTGAACCATTTACGCAACAGCGCGGCGCGTTCTTTAGCTGTAGTTTTAGCCCAAGCTTTCTGTGCCACTGAGGCTGCCTCAATCATACGGCGAGTCTCTGCAGTGCCGCACTTAGGCACCTCGACGATTATTTCACTGGTCGCTGGATTAATGACTGGCACTGTCTCGCCGGAATCAGCACTGATCCATTGGCCATCAATATAGGCTTGAGTTTTAATGAGAGACTTATCTTTTAGCATCAATGTCATGAGATTTTCCGTCATTTTAATGGTCAATAGTGGCAAAGCATAAATAGGCATTCACAACCTAACATACGTTGGTCAGAATCATGTATTAGACGGTTAACGGCAGCAATACCCATGATTAGGTAGGTACCCATGCTATTAACGCTATAAGGTGCTATGTAGGTGGTGGATAAACCTGTAATCTATCGCCTTGGGAGGTCCGGTAATGTCTAATTCAACCTTACATTTTACTCGTGATGGCATCCATACTCATCTAGCGCTACCTGCAGAGACATTGTTCAGTGTAATACCAGAATTGCGGCAGTATATTGAGGATTGTCAATGGATAAGGGTAGGTTGGGGTGACTATCGCTACTATGGCGCCGAGCATCAACCCCTATGGCTAGGGCTTCGCGCGCTATTTGTGCCCACTTCCTCTGTTGTTGGTCTACTTGGCACCAATGATCTGCGTGAGGCACTTAGCGACTCGGCGACGCTATACAGCCTATCGGTGAATAAAGCACTGGTGGAATCAGTGGCACTCTTTGTGCAACGGTATTTTAAACTCGACAAAAGCCTGCAGCCAACTAAGGTTCGAGATAGGCATTGCGGTACGCAATTTTTCAAGTCACATGGTATTTATTTACTGCTCAATACCTGCAACAACTGGACATCTCGTGGCTTAAGCCGCGCAGGCCTCGATTTGATACCAATGTTTAATTTTTTACCGGGCCAAGTCGAGCGCAGTGTACGAAAAAATGGCTTCTCGCCGGTGATTAACTGCTGACGCAGTTGGTATTAAAAACTCACTTTAATACCTAAAGAAATGCAATCCATACCCAAATCTGTGTCCAAAACGCCAATATCATAATCTTTGTACTTGAGATCGAGGCTAAATCTGTTGTTGAGCATATAATTTACACCGACCCCCAACACCAAGTCTGTTCCATTATCTTCATAGGTAGACTCGTAACCCTCACCAGCCAACGAGGTATCCCAATCGCTGACGCCCACAGAAGCAAGAAGATTAAAGGTTTCATTTAAAGGGTAATGAGCAACAATAGTCAGCTCGAAAGCATCACCACTTATTTCACCTTCTGCCAAACCCTGCGCAAATTTCATATCACCAAAATCAACATAACCGACTTCAAGCGCAAAAATATCATAGAGGGTGCGACCCGCTCTTATCTCTGAAGATGTACCATTTTCAGTGACGTCATTGCCATCTGGTGCTACGTTGGTGTCAGTTTGGCCAACCGCCAAACCCATATACCTCTCAGCAAAAACAGCTGTTGGCATGATGCCAGCACCGAGGAGGATTAATGTAAATAGTCTTATCTTTATCGAAAGCATCACATATACCCCATCATTAACTACAAATGATCGCTCAAATACTGTACAGATGAACCTGAGCTAGATCAATTATAGACCCTAAATGGCGGGATTGCTTAAGGCTATCCCCAACGGGGTATTATTGTTGGATTTAGTCAGTCAGTACCCTACGGAATATATTTTCACTCAGGGTTCGATATGTTTGCCAATAACCATGACTTTAACCAATATGATACGCAACACATTAATAGCAATGACAAGGCGCATTTTCTGCACCCTTGGCAAGTATTTGATAGCTTCGCCGAAACCGGTGCTCTGCCCATAGCGGCTGCCGAGGGCGCTTATATCTGCGATAGCGATGGTAAACGTTACTTAGATGCGGTAGGAGGATTGTGGTGCACTAACATAGGCTTGGGCCGCGATGAGATGGCCGACGCTATTGCTGATCAAGTTCGCAACATGGCTTATGCCAGCCCCTTTGTCGATATGACTAATATTCCCGCCGCGACGCTCGCTACAAAACTGGCTGAGCTAGCACCGGGTGAACTAAATCATGTGGCACTTTCTTGCGGTGGATCCACTGCCATCGACACCGCTTATCGCCTGATCCACTTTTATCAAAATTGTCGTGGTAAAGAAGATAAGAAGCATATTATCTCTCGTGTCAATTCTTACCACGGCTCTACCTATGCGTCTATGTCCATTGGTGGCAAGCCTGGCGATCATCCGCCGGAATTTGATTATATTGAGGATAAAATCCATCATATCTCGTGCCCCAATTATTACCGGCCGGAGGAATCTGGCGAGCATGCAGATATCAGCGAATCAGATTTTTTGGCGGCAAAGCTACAAGAATTAGAGGACAAGATACTCGATATCGGTGCACACAAAGTTGCCGCGTTTTTTGCCGAACCTGTGTTTGGAGCGGGAGGAGTGATCGTACCTCCCAAAGGGTATCATCGTGGAACTTGGGAGATCTGCCAAAAGTATGATGTTCTCTATGTATCTGACGAGGTGGTTACTGCCTTTGGCCGGCTGGGCCATTGGTTTGCTTCAAAAGAAGTATTTGATTTCCAACCTGATATTATTTGCTCCGCCAAAGGTCTAACCTCAGGCTATCAACCACTGGGCGCGACTATTTATTCTAGCGCTATTCATAATGTTATCAGTGAACCGGGGCATGGCCGCTGTTTTGCCCATGGTTTTACCTATTCTGGTCATCCCGTAGCCTGTGCCGCTGCGCTGAAAAATATCGAAATCATGGCGCGTGAGAAACTGCTTGCCCATGTGCAGGATATTGGCCCCTATTTCCAAGCACAATTAAAAACCCTGATTGATTTACCTATTGTTGGTGATGTGCGTGGTGTTGGCTTGATGGCATGCGTTGAATTTGTCAAAGACAAAGCCAGTAAACAGCGTTTTGATGAAACACTGGATATTGGCAAGTGGATATCCAATCAGGCGGACAGTCGGGGCTTAATTGTACGGCCCATTGTTAACCTTAATGTAATGTCGCCACCACTGATTATTAATCGTGAGCAGGTGGACTTTATAGTTAACACCTTACGCCACAGTATTCTCGCTTGTATCGATGATTTGCGGCAACAGGGGCACCTCTAAGCGATTAATTATCCAACAGCTATTGATATTTAATCGACCGACCCCATCTCTTACCTGACAGTAGATAATAGGTAGTGAAAGAGATGGAACAATATCGTGGAACAACTATTTTGTCCGTGCGACGCAATGGCAAAGTAGTCATTGGTGGCGACGGCCAAGTAAGCCTTGGCAACACTATTATGAAAGGCAATGCGCGCAAGGTCCGACGCTTGTATAAAGAGCAGGTAATTGCCGGTTTTGCGGGTGGCACCGCTGACGCCTTTACGCTATTTGAACGCTTTGAAGCTAAACTTGAGCAGCATCAGGGCAACCTCACCAAAGCCGCTGTTGAACTCGCCAAAGACTGGCGCACCGATCGTATTTTACGCAAACTTGAGGCGCTACTTGCTGTCGCTGATAGCGAGGCTTCACTGATTATCACTGGTAATGGTGACGTTATTCAGCCCGAGGATGATCTTATCGCCATCGGCTCCGGAGGTCCTTTTGCTCAGTCTGCCGCCCGTGCACTGTTAGATAACACAGAATTGGATGCCAGAGATATTGTTGAGCAAGGGCTGAAAATCGCTGGTGATATCTGTATCTATACTAATCACAACAGAACTATCGAAGAGTTGGACTCCAATACTTAAGAGTCTGGCCAACATAGAGTAGCTAGGAATTTTTATGTCACAAATGACTCCCCGTGAAATTGTTCACGAACTCAATCGTCATATTATTGGTCAAGACGACGCCAAAAGAGCCGTCGCCATTGCCCTGCGCAATCGTTGGCGTCGATCCCAGTTAAATGATGAAATGCGCAATGAAGTCACGCCAAAAAATATCCTGATGATAGGCCCTACTGGCGTGGGTAAAACAGAGATAGCCCGCCGTTTGGCGCGCCTTGCCAACGCCCCTTTTGTCAAAGTGGAAGCAACCAAATTTACTGAGGTTGGCTATGTCGGCAAAGATGTTGAATCTATTATTCGTGACCTAGTGGAAACATCGGTGAAACAGCGCCGTGAGCAGGAAATGGAGAAAGTAGCACAGCGCGCAATGGATGCCGCAGAAGAGCGGGTATTAGATGCGCTACTGCCACCCGCGCGCAGTGCTGATGCGGCAACAGACAGGGATAGCTCAACAAGACAAATTTTTCGCAAAAAACTGCGTGAGGGAGCACTCAACGATAAAGAAATTGAAATTGAACTAAGACAAATGCCAGCTGGCGTGGAAATTATGGCACCCCCTGGTATGGAAGAAATGACTAATCAACTGCAAAGTATGTTTAGCAGTATGGGTCAAGGCAAAACCTCCACACGCAAGGTCACCGTTATTGAAGCGTTAAAACAGTTGCAAGATGAAGAAGCGAGCAAACTGGTTAACGAAGAAAAAATAAAAGCTTCCGCAGTAGAGGCTGCAGAGCAGAACGGCATAGTGTTTTTAGATGAAATTGATAAGGTCTGTCGCCGCAGTGAAGGGAGCGGTGGTGCCGATGTATCACGTGAAGGTGTGCAGCGCGATCTATTACCTCTAATTGAAGGCAGCACCGTATCAACCAAGTACGGAATGATCAAAACGGATCATATTTTGTTTATTGCCTCAGGGGCTTTTCACCTATCCAAGCCATCTGACCTTATTCCCGAACTGCAAGGTCGTCTCCCCATCCGTGTTGAACTGAATTCCCTAGAGATTAATGATCTCGAGCGCATTCTCACCGAACCCAATGCCTCATTGACCAAGCAGTACGGCGAATTAATGGCTACCGAAGGTTTGACCATTGACTTCACACCGGATGGCGTTAAGCGCATTGCCGAAATTGCTTTTGAGGTCAATGAAGGTACGGAAAATATCGGGGCGCGTCGCTTGCATACTATTCTTGAGCGACTGCTGGAAGAAATTTCGTTTGAGGCATCTGATCTGGGTAGAAAAGGCGAAAAAATCAGCATTGATGCCGCCTATGTAGAGAAAAACCTTGGTGAACTAGCCAGTAATGAAGATTTAACACGGTTTATTTTGTAATGCCGGCGCCAACCCGTATCGTCGTAAGCGAGCAGAAAGATACTCTGTTTTTAGAATATCAGGGTGATGTACGGTTCAGCTTATCCGCCGAGTACCTTCGGGCTTTTTCTCCAAGTGCGGAGGTCCGCGGTCATGGCACTGGGCAGGAAGTATTGCAGGTTGGTAAGCGGCATGTATTAATCGCAGGGCTTCAGCAGTCCGGCAATTACGCAATCCAAATTAGTTTTGATGATGGTCATGACTCTGGTATTTTTACCTGGGACTATTTATTTGAACTGGGCTCCAATCACACTGACAACTGGGCCAATTATTTGCAGCGTCTGCACAAGGCCAATCAGTCCCGTGACCCAGATACTCAAGTCGTGAACCTTTCCTGATCCCCCCAACAACCGCTACAATGGGCTCTGACCTTTGAGAGATAGTTGTGCCAATGTCTGATAAAACTACCCATTTCGGCTACAAGACCGTGAATGTTGAAGAAAAAGCCGAGAAAGTCGCGGAAGTATTTCATTCTGTCGCCGGCAAATATGACCTTATGAATGACTTGATGTCTGCCGGTATTCATCGTCTATGGAAGCGTATGACTATTGAAATGTCAGGTGCGCGACGCGGTCATTCAGTACTAGATATTGCAGGAGGTACGGGAGATTTAACGGCCAAGTTCTCGCGTATTGTTGGACCCGAGGGAACCGTGGTTCTCGCGGATATCAACGATTCGATGCTCAAAGTTGGACGCGACCGATTAATGGATCGCGGTATCGTCGATAATATTACATTCTCTCAGGCTGATGCTCAGCATCTTCCCTTCCCTGACAATACCTTTGATGTGATAACCATTGCCTTTGGCCTTCGCAACGTCACCGACAAAGACATGGCGTTGCGCTCGATGTTACGCGTGTTAAAGCCCGGTGGTCGACTGTTAGTACTGGAGTTTTCTAAACCAGAAAATCCCTTATTATCCAAAGTCTACGATACCTACTCCTTTAGTATTTTGCCCAAGCTCGGCAAACTCTTCGCCAGCGATGCCGACAGTTATCAATATCTGGCCGAATCGATACGAATGCACCCAGATCAAAGCACCTTGCAAGATATGATGGACAGTGCTGGCTTTGCCAACACTGATTTTCACAATATGACAGGCGGTGTTGTTGCCTTGCACCGAGGAGTCAAACCCTAGTGATTTTTGCTGCCCTGCACTCAGCGGCACTTGAAGGTGTTGAAAAGATTATTAACGCCGCGCTTATGCATGACCCGTCATCGGCACAAAAATTAGCGTCAATGGCGGGCCGTATCGTGCTGATTGACAGTACCATGCCGGCGCTATGTATAGCACTTGAACTGACGCCAAATGGCGTTATGTTGCACCATAATTGGCAGGACAAAGCCGACATCTGTATCAGTGGCACTTTGGTATCCATTGCCGCTATGGCGATCCAATCTGAACAGGCAGTTTCATTGTCAGGTAGCGGTGTCAACGTCAGTGGCAATCTTGATATGTTGCGTCAACTCAATCATATAATGGCCGACCTAGATATTGATTGGGAAGCTGCGCTTGCACAGTTAATTGGTGATGTGCCTGCCCATATGGTCGCAAACAGTGTGCGCAAATCGGCCAGTTTTAGAGCTGATATGTACAACCGTGCACAATCGGCTGTAGTTGAGGTTTCTCAGGAAGAATTACGCCTCACTCCCAGCCGACATGAATACCAACAATTTGCCCAGTCCGTGCGTAATCTTGCAACTGATACCGACCGTCTTCTCGCTCGAGCCAACAAAATTGGTCTGCTTATCCAACAGAGGGATATGCTTACGTGATGCGTCTCCGCCGCTTTGCCAAAATAGCCTATGTGGTCAGCAAATATCGTCTTGATCAGTTAATCACAAAAGATCAGCTACCCTTAACTGTGCGCGCTTTATTAGCACCAGCTACACTGTTCGGTCGACCTAAAGCCACACGCGGTGAACGGCTGCGAAGAGCATTGGAAGAGTTGGGGCCCATATTTATTAAATTCGGTCAGCTATTATCGACTCGACCTGATCTGGTACCCAGTGATATCTGTACCGAATTGGCACAGTTGCAAGATAATGTACCACCCTTTAGCTCCGCAGTATTTAAACAGCATATAGAAGCCACTTTACAAGGTAGCCTAGAGGACCTATTTCTCAGCTTTGAGTCTGACCCATTAGCCTCAGCTTCTGTCGCACAAGTACATGCAGCAGTGCTGTCAGATGGTCGCGAAGTGGTGGTTAAAGCTGTGCGGCCCGGCATTGAAAAAATCATACGCAAAGATATCGCCCTGCTTTATACCCTCGCTCGCCTACTTGCTAAATACAGCGATGACGGACGACGCCTACGACCCATTGAGGTGGTTTCAGATTACGAGGTGGTAATTCTGGATGAGTTGAATTTGCAGAGTGAAGGTGCCAATGCTTCATTGTTGCGTCATAATTTTAATGATTCACCACTGCTCTATGTACCGGAGATATATTGGCCCTATTCTAATGAAGATGTGTTGGTTATGGAGCGCATCTACGGTATTCCCGTCACCAATATGACGGACTTGGAAGCTGCTGGTGTCGATATGAAAGTCTTGGCTGAACGCGGCGTTGAGATCTTCTTTACGCAAGTTTTTGAGCATAATTTTTTTCATGCCGATATGCATCCGGGCAATATTTTCGTCGATGCCAGTAAGCCCAAAATGCCAAGTTACTTAGCGATTGATTGTGCCATCATGGGCTCACTGTCTAATGATGACCAATTTTATCTAGCACGCAATTTGCTGGCGATATTCAAACGCGATTATCGTCAAGTTGCTGAGTTACATATTCGCTCCGGCTGGGTACCAGCGGACACGCCCGTTAATGAGTTTACTGGGGCCATTCGCTCAGTCTGCGAGCCTATTTTTGAGCGTCCGTTAAGTGAAATTTCCCTCGGCCATATGCTGATTAGTTTGTTTAATACCGCCCGACGCTTCAATATGGAGGTGCAACCCTCACTAGTGCTGCTACAAAAAACACTGCTTAACATTGAAGGGCTTGGTCGTCAGATGTACCCGCAGCTTGATCTATGGACTACCGCCCAACCATTTCTTGAAAAATGGTTAAAACAGCGCTATTCACCAAAAGCTGTATATAATCAGTTTAAGCGCCATGTACCCGATTGGCTAGAACATCTTCCGCAGATACCACCGCTGATCTATCAGGCGCTACAGTCTATGCAACAACCAGCGCAAACCCCTACTGTAAAACCGCAAACTGAGGAAAATCTCACCTTCAAAGTATTCAATCGCCTTGGAGCTGCGCTAGCAGGTATTGGAGTTGGCCTAGCCGCACCACACTGGCTCGAATCCTTATATCTGCCACCCCATAGTAGCTTGTTACTGATTGGCCTTGGATTACTGTTCTTGCTATTACGTTAGTTGCAGTTCCGCTATAATGTTGCAATGTCTAATTATCTTGATCAAATAGCCTGGAATACTGACGGCCTAGTACCTGCCATTGCGCAGGATGCCGAGACCGGACGGATTCTGATGGTGGCCTGGATGAACCGTGAAGCACTAGAGCTTACAGTTAACGAGAATCGCGCCGTCTACTGGTCGCGATCACGACAAAAGTTATGGCGTAAAGGCGAAGAGTCAGGCAATGTGCAGCGACTGAAAGAGCTGCGTTTAGA
Source organism: Porticoccaceae bacterium (assembly GCA_049631145.1). Lineage (GTDB taxonomy): Bacteria > Pseudomonadota > Gammaproteobacteria > Pseudomonadales > Porticoccaceae > HTCC2207. Next base: position 21,328 of record JBNAAJ010000020.1, on the reverse strand, counting down.
CTGCGATAATGATGTTATTACCATGCAAGTTGAACAACTAGGAGGGATTGCCTGCCATACCGGTAGAACCTCATGCTTTTACTCAGTATTGCGTAATGGCAGTTGGCGCATAGTAGATGACGTTATTAAAGATCCCAAGGAAATCTATCAATGAGCCAATCAGTACTCAGCCAGCTAACGGAAGTTCTGCAGGCGCGTAAACAGGCGAGTGTCGAAGAATCCTATGTTGCAAGCTTGCATGCACAAGGGTTAAATAAAATTCTCGAAAAAGTTGGCGAAGAGGCGGTTGAAACCATTCTTGCCGCGCGGGACGCAGAACAGAGTGGCAACAATGAAAAACTCATCTACGAAACCGCTGATTTATGGTTTCACAGCTTGGTAATGCTGTCCCACCTCGGTGAGAATGCTGAATCTGTATTGGCCGAATTAGCGCAACGTTTTGAACTATCTGGCCTCGAAGAAAAGGCACAACGAACAAATAACAAGGAGACATAAAATGGGTTTTGGCTGGCAGGAATTATTAATTATATTGGTTATTGTGGCGCTTATTTTTGGCACAAAAAAACTGCGCAATATCGGCTCTGATCTCGGCGGTGCAGTGAAGGGCTTTAAAGAGAGCGTATCATCAGACGCTGAGGCAACCGCATCTGATGAAACATCAGAAACCGTTGAGAAAAAAGACACTACAGAATAAATCATGTTTGACGTAGGTTTCTCAGAATTACTGGTTATTGCCATTATCACCTTGATTGTCATGGGGCCTGAGCGCTTACCGGAAACAGTGCGCACTATCGGGTTGTGGATAGGTCGTCTGAAACAGATGTTTATCAATGCCCGTAAAGAATTGGAGGATGAGGTCGGCATGGATGAAGTTCGTCGCCAGTTGCATAATGAAAAGATTTTGAGCGATCTTGAAAGCAGCAAGTCTGAGTTCGAAAAAACTATAAAACAAGGCAAAACTGACCTAGAGAAAACGACCACAGAGATTAAACAGACAATTGACGGCGCAACAGATAGCAAAACATGACAGATGAACCTGAAGACCTAGTCACTCAACCCTTTATGGCTCATCTAATCGAGTTCCGCGATCGCGTGCTAAGAGCCTTTATCGCTGTGCTGATTATCTTTGCCGGACTGTTTTCTTTTAGTCAGCAACTGTATTTGTATATCTCCGAGCCAATTCGAGAGTATCTACCGGCCACCTCAAGCATGATAGCTACCGAGGTTGCATCACCCTTTCTAACGCCTTTTAAACTGACATTGGTACTGTCCTTTTTTGCCGCCATGCCCTACATTCTTTATCAAGTATGGGCTTTCGTAGCACCCGGACTCTATCAGCGAGAAAAAAAGATTGTCGTACCGCTATTTTGCTCTAGCGTTATATTATTTTATGCCGGCATGGCCTTCGCTTACTACGTCGTATTTCCGTTAGTATTTCTTTTCTTTACCAGTATCGCGCCAGAGGGCATTAGCGTAATGCCCGATATCCGCAGTTATTTAGACTTTGTATTAAAACTGTTTTTTGCCTTTGGTTTAAGCTTTGAAATTCCGATCGCCGTGGTGATTCTATCTTGGATGGGCGTTGTAGATCCGGATAACTTGGCCAAGAAGCGCCCCTATGTTTTTGTACTGTGCTTCGTACTGGGTATGCTACTTACACCGCCCGATATCATTTCACAGACCTTACTGGCCATACCTATGTGGCTGCTTTTCGAAATTGGTATTTTATTTGGCCGTCTGATTAAACCAGACTAAAAATGCGTTAGGCCAATCAACTAGATTTACTGCGTTCTGTGAGACACCTCTCCGCCGATGTAAAACCACCGCGATCCTTGGCGAGTGAAAACGGATTTTTCATGCATTTCAATAATATGATTATTGTCCTTGTAACTGGCCTTAAATTCCACCCAGCCGCTATTGGCCTCGACCCCTGTGTCGATGATCTGTAATTTAATCCATTCGGTATCCGATCGAGATAATTCTGCACTAGATATATCTCTGGCCATGGGTGCAAACCAGGTGCTCAGCAAGTATTTACCATAGCCTCCCAGTGCGTAGGCACTGTATCTAGAGCGCATAAGTTCTTCTGGCGTAGCTGCTGAACGAATATCATCAAGCAAAGGCTGACAGCACTGTCCAAACTGCTTGTCGCTTCCGCACACACAATTTTTCAGGATCATTTTGCTCACCCATTACATTATTTAAAGTAGCCCAAACTGCACAGACTGGTTTAGAATCATAGCTTATATTTTTAGGGAAGTCAGAGTATGCCTAGCGTAGATATTGTTTCAGAAATCGATACTGCCGAGATACTGAATGCAACAGATAACGCCAGTAGAGAACTATCAACCCGATTTGATTTTCGTGGTGTTGATGCCAGTATCGAATTAGCCAATGATGTCGTCACGATTAAAACTGAGGCTGACTTCCAATGCCAGCAGTTACTGGATATTTTCCGTGCCCAACTAGTTAAGCGCAAGATAGATCCTCGTGTCATTGAGTGCGACGACCAATCTATCCATCGAGGCAAAGCATTTTCACTGGAGGTGCGATTTAAGCAAGGGATTAGTTCGGAGCTATGTAAAAAAATCGTTAAATTAATCAAAGAGCAAAAGCTTAAGGTACAAGCGGCTATTCAAGGTGATCAGATACGTGTGACCGGCAAAAAGCGTGATGATCTGCAGACAGTAATGGCAATGGTACGCGAAACAGACCTAGGGCAACCCTTTCAGTTTAAAAACTTTAGGGACTAGACCCATCGCTCAGTCGGCAGCTGAAAATGTCATCGAAATACTGTTAACACAGTGACGGATATTTTTGGCGGTAAAACCCTCACCTTCAAATACATGGCCTAAATGCCCGCCACAATTGGCACAAATGATTTCAGTACGCCTGCCATCTGCATCTACCGCACGTTGCACAGCACCTGCAATCTCATCATCAAAGCTTGGCCAACCACAGTGCGAGGGGAATTTATGTTCGGAACGATACAACGGAGCATTGCACTGTTTACAATGATAGGTGCCCACCGCTTTATGATCGGTATACTGACCCACAAAAGGCGCCTCTGTGCCTTTTTGTAAAATGACGTAGCGTTCTTCTTCTGTTAATTGATTGTAATTTTTATCTTGCATACTTATTGATCCTATTGCTGTACTGCCAACCACAGTGTATCCATTGCCTGCTTAAGCTCAAGTAATGATGATGGAATTGCCTTTTTATCCAACATCAGATAATCCAATCGCGGATGACCTAATGCAGCATATTCCCAATCAACAATAAATATACCGCGATCATTAGCAATAATATTTTCCGGCACCAAATCGTGATGACAGATAACAGCTTCCCAGTCATCGTTATCGACCGCTAATGCTATAGCTTCTATCTGCTGGATTTCGGAGTTTGATAGCGCTTTTTCATCCACCTGGTCTAGATAATGTCGGCAATATTGAAAGTAATTACGAGGTTTTTCTCCGGCCACTTTAATCGATTGAATTTGATTTAAGGCCTTAGAAAGAGAGTCTCTTATCTGTGCATTTTGCAAGCTTTGCTCACTGAGACAATTACCCTCAATAAACTCACTGACCATAACGTATCGATCATTATAATAAATATCGGGTACCAAACCCGTAGCTTGTAGACAACATAAAATTTCGGCCTCTCTCCGCCGATCAATACCAAATTTTAAGCTATCTACCGAGTTAATTCTCACTACGATCTGTGATTTATCAGCGGCAACTAAAAAAGTTCTATTTGTAAGGCCGTGGCAAAATTCCTTAACTACCCTAGGCTGATTTTCCAACTGAAAAGGCGTTTGCCATTGCTGCCAATTACACAGGGCTTGTTGTAGACGCTGTTGCACGCTGATCGAGATACGCTTTTCTCCAAGCAAAGTAGCCAATAAACGAAAGACCCAAGTATACCGCAAGCATTGCTGCAGTTTGATACAACTCTCGATCAAAAAACATATACATAGAGAGGCTATTAATAACTATCCAATACAACCAATTCTCAAGTACTTTTCGAGCCACCATCAATGTCGTCATAATACTGGCCCAAGTAGTAAACGAATCAAGGTAAGGCAATTTGGCATCGGTATTAGCCGCCAGAATATAGCCGGACAGCATTGTCGCTAACATGATTATCAGTAGCGCTAAACAATGCTGTTTAATATGCCAACGACAGATGACTATGCCTGTTCCATGATCACCACCGCGACGCCACTGATACCAACCATACACTGCCATCAGCATATAATAGACATTTAGCGCAGACTCCATATACAGGCTGACATCGCCAAATATATACACGTAGATGGCTGTGCTGAAAAATGCACAGTACCAACAAAAGCTATTTTGTCTCATCGCCAAAACCAAGTAGGCAATTGCGAGAGCTACGGCGACTGTTTCCAAATTAAAACCGTGTAACACTATTTAAAGTGCCTCGTACCCGGGAATAATTTTGACCACATAAATCGCCATATTAAATTTCTTATAGCAGTCCGCGATCGTATCCTGAACCGCTTTCATTGCATAAGCATAATCACCCTGCACCACCGTACTGGTAGGAAAAGTTGTTATCTTGAGTTGATCAAATTGATTAATCCGTTCGATAAAGCCTTTTATCGGAGGAATGAAATCTTCTCGATTGGGGTACATACTTATATCAATAGTGACTTGCATAATGATCTCCCTACGATTAATGCTGACTAAAATTCATATTTTACAGTCACGCCTAATACTCTAGGCGCACCAAATTGATAATAAGGTTCCGTAACATAGCCTTTGCGAGGGTCGTTACCAAAACTACCAAAGCCTCGCACCACTACATCCTTATCAGTTAGGTTTCGCCCCCAAAAGGATAACGTCCAATGGTTACGGTTATAGTCTATAGATGCATTAAATAATTCATAGGACCGCGTTCTGCTACTGTGACGAGAGGAGAGAAAAAATTCATCTTTGCCCTCTATATCAACAGTAAAAGACAAATCATTGCTGACCCTAACGCTACTACCAACAGAAAACTGGTAACTCGGCGCATGGGCCTGCTCTCGACGATCTAGCGCATCTGACATCGGTATATCATACTCAGTCTTTAACCAACCCAGAGTACCAAAAAACGTTACCGCATCACTGAGCAACCAATTGAACTCTGCTTCGATACCATAGTTTTTCCCCTGTGCAGCATTACCGAAATAGTCAGTAAAACTTGTCGCCTCGCTGTCCTCTATTGATTGCACTAGAGACTGTTTAATCTGAATATCATCGCGGAGTTGGTAGAATGATGCTATTTGCGCCTGAATAGTGCCCTCCAACCAAGTACCCTTAATACCGGCCTCAATATTCCACATTTTCTCAGTATCAAATTGCCGATCATCGGCAGTCAGACTAGGGTCGCTATTAACACCACCCGCCTTGTAACCGCGTGAAGCCAGACCATAAATCATCGCATTATCAGCAAGCTTATACTGTAATGCTACACGACCACCCCACAGATTCTCATCGACGGTGTGAGCAACCAATTCACTATCTCTGTAACTGGCTTGACGGTTTTCCAACCGCACACCAACTATCAGAGTTAAGTCATCGGCTAGGTGACTATCAGTTTGCCCATATATAGCCTGATTTTTCGTTTTATAATCACTAGTGAACACATTCGTCGCATAGGTCCAGTGTCGCAACAATTGCTCGTCTTGGTCACGCCAGTACCATCCTATAACCCAATCAGTGGTATCAGAAAATATCCGCTGCCCTGCTTTGGATAAGACCCTTATATCAGAACTAGTATTTTTACTTTCGCGGATATAGTTATCGGTCGACGCATAACCATCATAAATACATTCATAATCTTCGCAGACATCTGCATAAGTCCAGTCTTCATCATAACCATACTCAAGATTATTTTCGCCGTAACTCAATACAGCCTCTATATCGAAATTTTTATTGCCATCCCAGTTACCCAGTAATGATATACCAGTAGCTTTATGGCGATCATGGCCGGGGTTATCCGATAATGTACTGCGCGTATTATCCAGTGAAAAGGCATCATAGCCATTATCAGCATCAACATGGAATACCGTTAACTTAAGGCTTGTATCTGCGTTAGCCTGCCAATCAACAATAGAGCGTAAACTTAACTCATCAATATTGTCTGTGTCGCTGCGATTTAAAAAATCATTCTGTACATAGCCATCAGTTGTATTTTTTTGCACGGCCAAGCGATAGGCTAATTTTTCATTGACTGGGCCCCCTACACCGGCACTAAGTGTTTGGCTATCATAGTCTGCAAGAGAAACCATTACGTTACCCATAGTTTCATTTGATGGCTGTACCGCCTGCAAGTTAATCAATCCAGCCAACGCATTGGCACCATGCAAGGTACCCTGAGGACCACGCAATATCTCTACTTGCTGAATATCCATGGTAGTGGCTGCCCCAGCAATACCAGTAAAATCAATCCCATCGATCAAAATACCCACCGAAGGGTTTAATGGTTCAATAAACTGACTACGTTCACCGATGCCGCGAATTTGAATAAAGCGACCTCTTGACGCGCCACTGGAAAAGTTCACGTTGGGCGCTAAATTGAGAAGCTGCTCCAAATGTCGCGCCTGTCGCTTGGCGATAGCCTGGCTATCAAGAACGGTTACACTCACGGCCGATTCCAATAGCTTCACATCACGAAAGTCTGCGCTAATCACTATTTCGTTAATCGCGCTATCAGCACTGGATGAGGATATATAGGAGCAACTAGCTACAAGGGTCAATAGCAGCCGCAAATAAACATCGTTGAAGGTTTTCATAGTAAGAGCCTCAGTAACAAAGAGTTAAGGAGACCCGGAATCAAAACACGGTATGAAGGGCAAGTACGATTAGTCCTATTCCTACGCCGGCATAATCCGGATCAGGTTCAAAGGGTGCTTCTCAGGCCACGAAGGCCGCCCCTTAGGAAACGCGGCAATAGTATCACCCGCCTGTTTGCCAACGCAAGGGATGTTTGACTGAATGTCGGGGAGTTAAACTGTACAGGCTAGGATACGGCTAATCTGGCATAGAGGCCGCCCTGACTCTTCACGCAAATGGTTGAAGACCTGCTCGACTAACGTTAAATCACGTTGGGAGCTTGGACTAATCTTTTTTATAAAACCCTGATTAATCAGGGCATCGCAGACATCCTTAGTCAATAAAAACGTATCTTTACCCATACTACGAAGCATCATGGGACCCGAGTTACCCCCCAATCTACAGCCCTGCTTCTTCATTTCCAACCACAGTCCAGTAATATTGTTCTCAGGCCAATCGGCTATAAATTTAGCAAAGCTTCCATGACTACGCTGTCGATCAAGCACGTATACGGCATTATTGCGCACCGCCACAATCTTGGTAAAGTTACGTACGATACGGCGATCTTGAGACAACTCTTCCAACTTTTCATCGCTAAAGTGGGCGACGGCCAAAGGGTTAAATTGCGCAAAAGCATCCTCAAAGCCTGGCCATTTACTGTCAATTACCCGCCACACAAAGCCTGCGCGGAAAATGCATCTCGCCATCATCGATAGATAGCGGTCATCGGATTGTTGTTTTAGTTGTGCGCCTGTTTTAGGCTGCGGTAAGAAATGTTCAAGGGCATCGACTCCACCTCGATTGGCGGCAGCTAAATAATATAGCGCTTCGAATGAAGTCACAGAGTAATACCCTCTTGTTTTTTCGCACCACAAAACGCTGTATTAAAATAACCAGCTTGATATTGCCGCAAAATCAGTACTCTGTGTAATCTCCAGAATAAAGTACGCAGCTAGACTGAATAGCACTAGACTAAAAATTTTATCTAGCCACCAACTATTTTTTTGAAAGGCAACAAGCGACCCTGTCTGGGAAATTAAAAGAGCAACTAAGATATACCACAGCGCATCAACGCCTCCGGCTATCAGAGTAAGTACCATTTTCTCCCAAGGCTCACTGTCCACATGCACAAACTGGCTGAATAAGGCGGTAAAAAAGATCAGTATTTTTGGATTGACCAACGCGATTAAAAAACCATCCCGTGCAGCTCGTAATGGTGAAGATTTTATCGCCACCACAATGTCGGTGGTTTTATTAAGCGGGGCAAACAACAACTTTATTGCCATATATAGGAGAAACAAGCTCCCGAGGATTTGAATGACATCGAACATTAAAGGATTTTTATCTACGGCGACCACCAAACCAAATGCCGTCAAAAATGCAAATATACCTATACCCAATCCATGCGCCAAAGCTGCGCATACACCCTCGACTCGTCCCTGAGAAAGAGAATGATTAACTACAATGGCTAAACTTGGCCCAGGGGACATTGCACCCAAAAGACAGGCCATGGTGACCGATCCCCAATAGAGGAGGCTAGGTTGTTGGAGGAACGTGATATCCATATCTCTGTTATACAGGGTTGAAGAGATAAAACAAGTGAAATTTACCGTCTAATAACCGCTGAAAAGCCTTGCTGGATAATACTAAAGTATTAGTGCTCATGGGCTATATAATCTTTAGGGTCAATCATTAAACTTTGAGTCATCAAGGTAGAAGCTGTGATCGATGATTTAACGAAAAATAGTTTGATCTCAACATCACGGGATACGAATACGGTAAGGATGCTCAGACTAAGTTTAGATAATCGCCTCGTTAGCGACTATAACGTTACTTTAACTATGGGCAAATGATGGACATTCAGACAAATTCCGATCGACAACAAGGGTCAATATCAAATCTAGGGCCACAACCTCTAAGGGAAGCTTTTAACCGAGGGTTTGAAGATTTCGTCAGCTATATAGAGAGTTTACCCGAGAAAAAACAGCAACGGCTGTTAGAGTTATTTCACACAGACACTAAGTGATTTCTTTGGCCACTTTTTCAAAAAGTGCATTGCGATCAGCGTCATCAAGATTGGAAATAAGGTCAAATAGGTCTTCTATTGACTCTTTCTTCCGCGACGCTGCAGGGTTGTTAGGCGCTTGGTAAAGGCTTTCGGGTGTAACATTAAAATAGTTTGCAATCCGGACAACTGAGTCACGACGGGGCTCTCTAGTGACCTCACTGAGGATTCGATTAATGGTTGGCTGAGGCACCCCAGTTGCACGCGACAGCGCGCTTTGAGAGAGGCCCTGATCCCTCATAAGTTTTGCCAACTGTTTGCTGATGTCTAATCTAGTCGCCATGGCACTATTATGCTACCCATCTCTATCCGCTTTTGTATTTTTTTATCTATTTTTACCCTAAAAACGGCACAGTATAAAAATAGGATACTTCGTAATATCGCAACATCCTACCTAACTGTTAGCTCATAGAGTATGTCAGGCCTGTCGGTTATAACGCCATCTACCCCCATTTTTATCAATCGACCCATTATCACTGGATCATTGACCGTCCAGACTTCAACTTTTAAATTTAGGTGATGAAGTATATCAACAAGACGGTCAGATAGATACGTAACACCGCCATATCGCCAAGGCAACTGCACCGAAACACCAGAACTTTCATATAAGTGACCCAACCCTAACAGAGACAGCACCAACAAAGAAATCACCTCTGTTTGACCCAGTGACGTCGGCACAGTAGGACAAATAGTCCTAAAATAGCGTAGTACGGAGCTATGAAAAGAGCCTACCACAATCTGCTCGGCTAGCGCGTATTGAGTAATAAGTGAGCACAGATGATCTGCCGCCTCCCTCCCCTCTGGTTTGAGCTCAATGAGAAAGCGACTTGTGGGTAACTGTTGAAACAAAGACTCCAGTGTCGGTACAACTATTCCACCTGGGCCAATTAATTGCGGATAATCAATTTCATGAAAACCAACATCAAATTGCTGTATATTTGCCAGCGTCATTTCCGCAATCACACCAGCGCCATTTGTAGTGGTATCGATAATATCATCATGCCGGACTACTAGATGCTTATCTGCGGTTAAATGGATATCCAACTCTAGAATATCAGCACCGACTTTTAGCGCGTGTATGCCAGCCTCTAAGGTGTTTCCGGGCATTAAAGCACGGCCATTACCATGGGCGATGACAGCAAACCGGTCTGGTTGATAGAAGCTAACAGCCTGCGGACGCGCCGCAGGCGGCAAAGTCAGCAAATAACTGTAAGCCGCTGACAGCGCAAATACTGTGACTAAGAATGCTCTCATAACCCACCATACTAATTAAAACGTCCATCAGCCTAGTCGATTCAGTGATTTATCCTACCGGTTATGACGGTGCTTAATTAGGTCATCTACTACCGCTGGGTCGGCTAGGGTGGAGGTATCCCCCAAACTGTCTAATTCATTGGCCGCAACCTTACGTAAAATGCGACGCATTATCTTCCCAGACCTAGTCTTCGGCAGACCTGGTGCCCATTGGATTAAATCAGGTTTAGCAATAGGACCGATCTCCTTTACACAGAGCGCCACCAATTCTTTACGCAGTGCTTCATCTGGCTCGATACCAGTCATGGGCGTGACATAACAATAGATACCCTGCCCTTTAATATCATGAGGAAATCCTACCACGGCTGCCTCGGCAATCTTGGCGTGTAATACCAGCGCACTCTCTACCTCAGCTGTGCCCATACGATGCCCAGAGACATTGAGAACATCATCAACGCGCCCAGTAATCCAGTAGTAACCGTCCTCATCGCGACGCGCGCCATCGCCCGTAAAGTAGTACCCTGGGTAAGCGCTAAAATAAGTATCAATACAACGTTTATGATCTCCATAGACACTGCGAATCTGACTAGGCCAAGAAGCCTTGATCATCAGCAAACCCTCGCCAGCGCCCTCAATCTCATCACCCTGCGGGTCTAATAACACCGGCTGCACTCCAAAAAATGGCTGCGATGCTGAGCCCGGCTTTAACTCAGTTGCACCGGGCAATGGCGTCAACATATGGGCACCCGTTTCAGTCTGCCACCAGGTGTCAACGATGGGGCAACGGGAATCACCTACTACTTGGTAATACCATTCCCAAGCCTCAGGATTGATAGGTTCGCCCACCGTGCCCAATAACTTTAAAGAACTACGTGAGGTTTTCTCAACCGCTTCTTTACCGGCGCCCATCAGGGCGCGAATAGCCGTGGGAGCTGTATAAAACTGATTAACTTGATGCTTATCAATAACTTGCCAAAAACGTGAGGCATCCGGATACGTAGGCACCCCCTCAAACATCAAGGAAATACCACCATTGCAAAGAGGGCCGTAAAGAATATAACTGTGTCCTGTAATCCAACCCACATCTGCAGTACACCAGTAAATATCGCCTTCTTTATAATCAAAAGTATATTTATGACTCATCGCAGCCATCAACAGGTAACCACCAGTGGTATGCAACACACCCTTCGGTTTACCAGTGGACCCTGAGGTATAAAGAATAAACAGAGGATCCTCACTGTCCATTATTTCAGCCACACAATCCGGCGACGTGGATTCCGTCGCCTGCTGATACCAGATATCTCGGCCACTTATCCAGTCAACCGATGCACCAGTGCGCTCCACCACTAAGCAACTATGAACATCGGGACAACTTTCCAGCGCCTTATCTACATTGGCCTTTAATGGAATAGTCTTACCACCACGTACTCCCTCATCGGCAGTAATAACCAGCTGACAATCTGAATCGAGAATACGGTCTTTTAGTGCGTCGGGCGAAAAACCACCAAATACCACTGAATGAACAGCACCAATACGCGCACAGGCTAACATCGCATAGGCCGCTTCAGGAATCATCGGCATATAGATACAAACTCGATCACCTTTTCCCACACCGCGATCGCGTAGCACGTTGCCTAATCGACAGACATTATCGTGTAATTCTGCATAGGTAATTTTTTTATCGTCGCTGGGCTCATCCCCCTCCCATATCAGCGCAATTTGATCTGCCCGACTGGCTAGATGGCGGTCAATACAGTTCACTGCAACATTGAGTTTCCCACCGCCAAACCAAGCTGCTTCGCCTGCGGCAAAGTCATAATGGCACACAGTCTGCCAAGGCGTCTCCCAGGTCAAAAACTCACTTGCCTGTTCAGCCCAAAAACGATCAGGCTGATCAATGGACTGCTGATACATTTGTTGATATTTTTCTTTATTGATCCAAGCATTTTCCTGCCAGTGTGAAGGAACGGGGCGGGAGGAGAATTCAGACATAACAATACACCTTCTTACTATGGTTGCTAATGCGATATAACGAAGTAAACAAGACTATTTCGTTTAACCACAGTTTCTCAAGCTTTTTCTACCCGTGACAAGCTGGGATCGGTAATAGCTAGCATCATTCCTAATTATCGTTTTTGTAACGAGTAGGCTTAAGACTATTTTTTATTTTTTCTAAATGCGGAAGAAAATCAGGTCCCCGTCTTAAGGTGACCCCTGTTGCCAATACATCGAGAATTACTAGATGAACTATCCGCGAGGCCATCGGCATATATTCATCGGTGTTTTCGGGCACATCAACATCAAGGGTCACTGTACACATCTCGGCAAGCGGCGAGTCTACTACAGTAAGGCCTATGACTGTAGACCCATTACCACGGGCGATTTCCGCAACTTCTACCACCTCTTTGGTGCGGCCAGTATGAGAGATAACGAAGAAAACATCGCCAGTACCACCGGTAGAGGCAAGCATACGTTGCATAAGCACATCATCATGACTGGATACCGGCAGATTAAAGCGAAAAAATTTATTTTCTGCATCGCGAGCGACCGAGCCTGAGGCACCCAGCCCGAAAAAGTAGATTCTTTTCGCCTGTATCAGTTTATCTACAACCTGATTTACCCTTGTATGGCTTATTTTGTCGCGTACCAATGCTAAGGTATTGATGGTGCTGTCAATAATCTTTGGCGTATAACTGCTTACATCATCATCCGGATCCACATTGCGATTGACAAAGCGAATACCACTTGCCAGAGATTTTGCCAGTTTCAATTTAAAGTCGGGAAAGCCTGCGGCATTAAAACGCTTACAAAACCTGTTAACGCTGGGTTCACTGACATTTGCTTTCCTTGCCAAGGTAGCGATGCTGGATTGAGTAGCGGCATCGGGATCAGAGAGAATAACCTGCGCAACCTTCGTCTCTGACTTATTTAAGCCCGGTAACGCATCGGTGATCACATTGATCAAATTTTGACTTTGCATAAAACCCTAAACCCTCAAATTGGAAGTAACTTACGAAACTATCCTAAATATTTGTTTTATTTTAGTTTTTTCACTCAAAAAAATCTGCAAAAACTAAAGATTGGTAAGATTATTTCATCATGGCGCCACAAAACCAAAGAAAACAAGCTTAATAGGTAAATTTACGTAATTTATGGCCATTTATTTTGCCATAAGGCCAATATAATCTTATAATTTACGTAATTTTACTACATTTAGAAAGGCGCAGACATATGTACAAGATCGCGATAAATGGCTTCGGTCGTATTGGGCGTAATATAGTAAGAGCTCTCTATGAGCGCCCTGACCTCCAAGACAAAATTCAAATCGTCGCCATCAATGATCTTGGCGATGTGAAGATTAGTGCCCATCTGTTGCAATTCGATACCGTTCATGGCCGCTTCAATCAACAGGTTGAGGTCAATGAAAACTCTCTCAAGATTAATAATGATACTATCCAATGGTTCTGCGAACGCGACCCCGCCAATATTCCTTGGGGAGACTTGGATGTTGATTTAGTGTGTGAGTGCACGGGCGTGTTTACAAGCCGAGATAAAGCTGCGCTACATATTGCTGGCGGAGCAAAAAAAGTCCTTATTTCTGCGCCTGGTTCTAATGTTGATGCCACTATCGTTTATGGCATCAACGACAATATTCTCACCCAAGAGCACCAAATAGTATCCAATGCCTCGTGCACCACAAATTGTCTAGCGCCGCTAGTAAAACCTCTACACGAGTCCATGAGCATAATCTCGGGCTATATGACGACAGTTCATGCCTATACTAACGACCAACAGTTAAGCGATGTATATCATTCTGATGTCTATCGCGCGCGCTCTGCAACACAGTCAATGATCCCAACAAAAACAGGGGCTGCCGCCGCTATTGCCGATGTGCTGCCGGAATTGGCAGGCAAACTTGATGGTCTCGCTGTGCGCGTACCCACTATCAATGTGTCATTAGTAGATCTGACCTTTAATGCTGGCCGTGAGACTTCAGTTGACGAAGTTAATCAAGTGTTGAAACAGGCTGCAGATAATGAACTCAGCGAAGTACTAAGTTACTCGGATCAACCCTTAGTGTCTGCAGATTACAATCATATCCCTTACTCCAGTAACTTTGACTCACTGCAAACGAGGGTCAATGGTTCATTGGTCAAGGTAATGGCTTGGTACGACAATGAATGGGGTTTTTCCAACCGTATGCTAGATAACAGTATCGCTCTGTTGGCTGCCGAGTCTTAATTGCATGCCGAGAAGAACCAAAATTCTGGCAACATTAGGTCCTGGCAGTAGTGATGCTGAAAGCATAAGACGGCTCATAGTCGCAGGCGTTAATGTATTCCGACTTAACTTCTCCCATGGCAGTGCTGAAGAGCATAGCCAGCGTGCACATACTATTCGTGATATTGGCAAAACACTTAAAACGCCGGTGGGTATTCTATGTGATATGCAGGGACCCAAAATTCGTATTGGCAGTTTTACCGATGATAAAAAGATCGACCTTAAAGAAGGTGATAAATTCACGCTCGATAGCCAACTCGATCCTGACAAAGGCGATGAAAAAGCGGTGTTTATTGCCGCAGAACTCCTCGAAGATATTGATCAGAACGATATATTACTGCTTGATGATGGCCGACTGACTCTGCAAGTTAGCGTTAAGACTCATAATGCTGTGGACTGTATTGTCACTCAAGGCGGTGTTCTATCGAGTAAAAAAGGCGTCAACAAATTTGGTGGCGGCCTTTCAGCAAATGCCCTAACCGATAAAGATAAAGCTGATATTAAAACCGCAGCAGCACTGAATACAGACTATCTGGCGATTTCCTTTGTACGATCAAAGGAAGATATTGAAGAAACAAGGCGCCTTTTAAATGACGCTGGCAGCAGTGCCCATATTATCGCCAAAATCGAACGTGCCGAAGCCATTACAGCAGACTTTTTGCCGGGCATTATCGAAACTGCCGATGGCGTGATGGTCGCCCGCGGTGATCTCGGCGTCGAGATTGGCGATGCCAATCTAGTCGCTGTTCAAAAGCAACTGATTGAAGCGGCGAATACAGCGAATAAAGTTGTTATCACAGCAACTCAAATGATGGAGTCAATGATTAGCGCTCCGACCCCTACTCGCGCTGAAGTATTTGATGTAGCTAATGCGGTGCTTGATGGCACAGATGCGGTGATGCTGTCGGCAGAAACTGCCGTCGGAAAATACCCAGTGGAAACGGTTAAGGCGATGGCTCGAGTGATTGAAGGTGCAGAAAAACATCCTCTAGCCCAGCGCTCTAAACATAGAATGCATCAGACGTTTCAACGTATTGATGAGTCTCTGGCACTGTCAGCGATGTATGTAGCCAATCATCTGCAAGGTGTTAAGGCTGTTATCTGTATGACTGAAACTGGCTTTACGCCATTACTGATGTCTAGAATTACCTCTTCCCTGCCCATCTACGCCATGGCGCAAAAACTGGGCACTTGCGAAATTACTGCATTATATAAAGGCGTAGTTCCAGTGCCATTTGACACCTCTGATCTGGACCCATCGGACGTCAATCACTGTGCTGTCGAGAAATTACGAGAATATGGTGCCGTTACCCATGGCGATCTTGTACTGATCACCAAAGGTGATTTCGTCAACGTACATGGTGGTACCAATACATTAAAGATTGTTCGAGTGGGCGACGTTATCCGCTAACTTGAAAAACCGTCTCTTCCCAGGCCAAGGATGGCCGACTTAGACTCTATAGAAATATTCATTTAGCCCAATAAATCTTAAGCGGCGCAATCTGCTGATGTAAAATCGCACGAATAGGCAATTCGGCAATATCATCGCCCTCTTGAGCAGCCTGAAGAACCGCTTGCTTACCAGCACCGCTAATATGGATAACAACTTGCTGAGCATCCAGCAGGCGCGGCAATGTCATGCTAATACGCTGATGGGGAGCTACCGGCGGCGTTACCGCAATGGCTGTTCTGCCAGAGTTCATATCCAACCCCAGTGCCAACGCCTCCGCGTCGGGAAATAATGATGCCGTGTGGCCATCGTCACCCATACCCAAAATAACTACCGTAAACCGCCCAATGGCGGCCAACGACTGCTCTAAATCTGCTTCACCATCGACGGCATCACTAGCGGCATTTTTAGCAGAGACAAAATTAGCCTGCACGGCATTATTTATAAGCAGGTTCTCACGCACGAGTTTTTCATTGCTGTCCTGATGCTGATGGTCAACCCAGCGCTCATCAGCAAGCGTGACCGTCACCGCGCTCCAATTCAAATCCTGCTGTGACAGCAGATGGAAAAAGCCCATCGGTGTGCGGCCACCGGAGACGACTAGAGATGCTGAGCCTGTAGCATTGATATCTGCTGCCAACATAGCCGTTATCTGTTCCGCCAAAGCAATATCCAGTGCGGACGTATTTTCAAACTCAAGAATTTCCACGCTTATTCCTCATGCCAACTGCGGTTATCACTTTCAATCAAAATCTCGGCTTTTGATGGCCCCCAAGATCCAGCGCTATAAGACTTAGTGCCAACCTTTTTATCGGCCCATGCATCCAGCAGTGCATCACACCAGCGCCAAGAGGCTTCAATTTCATCACGGCTAACAAATAACCACTGATCACCTTTAATCACCTCGAGCAGCAAACGCTCATAAGCATCCGGAATCCTTGAGTCGCCCGCAGCATCATAGAAATCTAGATTCAGCGTACGCTTTTCTACGCCCATCCGTTCCTTGAGACTCTGTTTCTTAGATACCATCTCAAGCTGAATACCTTCATTGGGCTGCAAGTTGATAATCAGTCGATTATTGGCCTCATCATTAGTCTCAGGAAACAGAGAATGAGGATTATCTTTATAGGTAATCACGACTTGCGTCACTTTATCCTTCATACGCTTACCTGTACGAAGATAAAATGGCACGCCGGTCCAGCGCCAGTTATCAACATAGACCTTTAACGCAACAAAGGTTTCGTTATTACTGCTGTCACCAGAACAACCTTCTTCTTGCATATAGCCTACAACAGGTTCACCGGCAATCCAGCCTGCGGCATATTGCCCACGCACTGCCTGATCAACCACATTTTCAGGCGCTATGGGACTCAAAGCTCTGAGTAGCTTCACTTTCTCAGCACGAATTTCGTCCGCCTCAAGGGAGTTAGGTGGTTCCATAGCCACCATACAAAGAAGCTGTAACAGGTGGTTTTGCACCATATCCCGCAATTGCCCAACCTTGTCATAATAGGACCACCGACCCTCAATACCCACGGTTTCCGCGGCAGTAATCTGCACATGATCAATACAGCTATTGTCCCACTGCGAATTAATCATGCGATTAGCAAAACGCAGTGCCAACAGATTCTGAACCGTTTCTTTACCTAGATAGTGATCAATGCGATAGATATTGCGCTCAGGGAAATAACGCCCAACCGTGTCGTTGACTTCCTGCGAACTTTTTAAGTCATGGCCGATCGGTTTCTCAAGAACAATGCGCGCCGTCTTATCAACACAGCCCGCGTCGTCCAAATGCTTGCAGATAGAACCAAAAATACTCGGTGGCGTCGCCATGTAAAACACCATGGTACGCTTAGCCAAAGACCAGTCTTTTAAGGCTGAAAACTGTTTTTTCTGAGCAAAATCAATACGGATATATTGCAAACGGTGACTGAATCTATTCCATACGGCTTCATCCCAATCAGCCTTATCGACATAGGTTTGCATCAGCGCATGGGTCTGCTCTATAAAAGCAACAGTATCAATATCCTCGCGAGCCACACCGGCAATACGCACACTGTCAGCCAATAAACCGGCCTTATCCAAATGATAAAGTGCTGGGAAAAGCTTGCGTTTGGAAAGGTCGCCACGGGCGCCGAAAATAACCAAATCAATATTACTGCTCATTGTAAACCTCAGTAGTTTTCTACTATGTTCATACTGCGCGCAAACTAGTTAGCAAGCTCACAGGCTTCGCGTGCCAATTTCTCTATCTCTGACCAGCGTTGCTCATTAATTAATTTTGCTTGAGCAATCCAAGAACCACCCACACATAATACATTTGGAAGTGCTAAATATTCCATGGCGTTGTGCAAGCCGACGCCACCCGTCGGGCAGAATCCAATATCACCAAAAGGACCAGCCATGGCCTTCAATACGGGTGGACCACCAGCCGCCTCTGCGGGGAAAAACTTGAAGTTGCGATAACCAAATTCCATACCACGCATTAACTCACTCACCGACGAGATGCCGGGCAAAAATGGAATATCCGATCGTTCGCCCGCCTGAAGAAGACTCTCAGTAGCACCGGGAGAAATCATAAACTGACAGCCCAAGTCCTCTGATAATTTTATTTGCTGCTCGGTACAAACCGTTCCTGTACCGACGATTGCATCTGGTACATGCTTTACAATTTGACGAATACCCTCAACAGCGGCCTCGGTGCGCAATGTCACCTCAAGTACCTTAAGCCCGCCGGCCACTAACGCCTCGGCCAGTGGAACAGCATCTTCCACTCGATCCAAAGTAATTACGGGAATCACCGAATGACCGGTCAATAAATTTCGCACTTACAACTCCTTAAATTTGCTGTAGCTTCTTCGCCGCACCCAGAAGACCGAGATTACTGCGAACCACTATAAAGACGGGTATTGGCTGCAAATAACTGACAAAACGACCTTTGTCCTCAAATTTGCTGCGAAAACCACTATTGATAAAAAATTCTTGAAAGCGCGGGATAACACCGCCCGCAATATAAATACCACCTTTAGCACCGAGCGTCAGAGCCAGATTACCTGCCGCAGAGCCCATGCCTTCGCAAAACATTTCCAAGGTCTGCAATGCTCTACTGTCGGTTCCAGCCAGTGCCGCTGCGACCACATCAGCCGGCGTTGTAAATTCAGCCTCGACTGACTCTATGGAACAAAGTGCGGTGTAAATATTCAAAATGCCTTTGCCGGACAGCAATCGTTCGAGAGATACACGGCCATAACGTTCGCGCAAACAATTAACCACGGCACTCTGAACATCATCAATCGGCGCATAATCAGCATGGCCACCCTCGGTATCAATAACATGATAGCCATCAGCATGCTGTACTAGGCCGGCCACACCCAGACCTGTCCCAGCACCTAAAATACCAATGGGCTTAGTCTGAACGGCATCAGCACCGCCAACTTTCACTAGATCAGTACCATCCAGCTCAGTAATACCATGGGCTACCGCTTCGAAATCATTAATGACCGATAATTTTTTACAGCCAAGCAGTTGTCGCAGCTGGGTCTTGGTGAATTGCCAATGACTATTGGTAAAGGTTATCTCTTCACTGTCAGCTGGGCAGGCGACGGCAAAGCAGACATTAGTAGGTGCATTGCTCCAACCCGTTGCCGCGGCAATCTCTGCTAACAAACCGTCAATCAAATCGGCAAATTGCGGGTACTCTTCAACAGAATGATGAAATTCATAGTCACTCTCCAGGCTACCATCATCTGGTAACGCGGAAAACCGCGCATTAGTACCGCCAATATCTGCAACCAGATTCCACTTATTAGCCATTGCTTATACTCCAGGAAACAGGAATGACGCACCCTGTTCAGCATTGCTAATATTGTCGCGATTGATCGCGAACAACTCTCGACCACAGCCTTGCTGACCGGCGTTGGGCTGGGGAGCTGGCTCTCGAGCGTTGAGTTCCGCCTCATCACCAACAAACATAAGCTCACCGGTTACCGCATTCACGCGCAATAGATCGCCCTCACACACTTTACTCAGCAAACCGCCACTGGCCGCCTCTGGAACGATATGGATAGCCGCAGGTACCTTACCGGAGGCGCCGGACATGCGACCATCAGTGACCAGCGCGACCTTATGTCCCTTATCCTGCAACGTTCCCAAAAATGGCATTAATTTGTGCAATTCGGGCATACCCAGTGCCTTGGGTCCCTGATAACGGACCACAACTACGCAGTCCCTATCCAGCGAGCCCGACTTAAATAATGGCTCCAGATCATCCTGTGCATCGATTACCACGGCAGGCGCCTCAACAATTTGATTTTCCAAGGCGACTGCCGACACCTTGATAACACCGCGACCGAGATTGCCGCTCATTAGGCGCAATCCACCTTCGTTAGAAAAGGCCTTATCAACGGTAGTCAACACCTCCATATCCAGTGGTTGCTGTGGAGATTCATGCCAAACGACCTTATTGTCCGCATCTAATCGCGGCTCCTGAGTAAAATCTGCGAAACTATCGCCCCATGAAGTCTTGGCGTCGGCATGCATAAAGCCACCATCAAGTAATTGCCGGAAAAGACAGCTTGTGCCGCCCGCCGCGTGGAAATGATTCACATCGGCCTGACCATTGGGGTATACCCTCGCCAACAACGGCACTGCAGCGCTGAGTTCTGAAATATCATCCCAATTAAGAATAATGCCCGCCGCTCGTGCAATGGCCACCAAATGCATGGTGTGATTAGTTGAACCACCCGACGCCAAGAGAGCAACCGTGCCATTGACTACGGCACGCGCATCAACAATCTCTCCAACAGGCCGATAGTCATTACCTAACGCAGTTATCCGCGCCAGCTGGTACCCCGCTTCGGCAGTTAATTTGTCACGCAGAGGGTTATCTGGATTAACAAAAGAGCTACCCGGCATCTGCAGCCCCATTGCTTCAAGGACCATTTGGTTACTGTTGGCGGTACCATAAAAAGTACAGGTGCCATGGCTGTGGTAGGAGTCAGACTCTGCCTGCAGAAGCTCATCGCGACCAATTTTTCCCTCAGCGTAGAGTTGACGAATACGCTGCTTCTCTTTATTGGGTAAACCCGACTCCATGGGACCTGCGGGAACAAATAGTGCGGGCAAATAACCAAAACTTAGCACTCCCATCATTAAACCGGGCACAATTTTATCGCAGATACCCAAGGCCAATACACCATCGAACATCTGATGGGACAGTGACATCGCCGTACATTGCGCAATCAAGTCACGACTGAGCAAACTTAACTCCATGCCGTCCTGCCCTTGAGTGACCCCGTCGCACATTGCCGGCACACCACCAGCCACTTGCGCCGTACAGCCAATTTCGCGCATAGCCTGCTTGAGTTTATCCGGATAGGTCGCATAGGGTTGATGGGCAGAGAGCATATCGTTGTAGGAGGTGACAATAGCCAT